>CAZFYX010000001.1:0-54398 GCA_964523885.1 uncultured Burkholderiales bacterium
GACGCTGGAGGAGCCGCCGCAGCACGTCAAGTTCGTGCTGGCGACCACCGATCCGCAGAAGGTGCCGGTCACGGTCCTGTCGCGCTGCCTGCAGTTCAACCTCAAGCAGATCCCGATCGCGCAGATCGCCGAGCAGCTGGCGCGGGTGCTGGAGCGCGAGGCCGTCGGCTTCGAGCCCGCCGCCCTGCAGCTCATCGCCAGGGCGGCCCAGGGCAGCATGCGCGACGGCCTCAGCCTGCTCGACCAGGCCATCGCGCACGGAGCAGGGCAGGTCGAGGAGGCTTCCGTGCGCGCCATGCTCGGCACGGTCGACCGCGAGTACCTGTTCGGGCTGCTCGAGGCCCTCAGCGCCGGCGACGGCGCCGGGATGATCGCGCTGGCCGATCAGATGCAGGCGCGCAGCCTCTCCTTCGAGAGCGCCTTGCAGGACCTTGCCACCCTGCTGCACCGCCTCGCCCTGGTGCAGCAGATCCCCCAGACGCTCGCCGCGGACGATCCGGATCGCGAGCGCCTGCTCGGGCTCGCGCAGCGCTTCGCCGCGCAGGACCTGCAGCTTCACTACCAGATCGCGGTGCAGGGCCGTGCCGACCTCTGGCTCGCCCCGGACGAGTACGCCGGCTTCACCATGGCCCTGCTGCGCATGCACGCCTTTGCGCCTGCCGAACCCGGCAACGCGGGGGCGAAGACGATCCAGTCGCCAGGTGCCGCCGGTCGCCCCGCGGCGGCGCACGCCGGGGCGGCGGCTGCGACGCCACCGCGTACGGCTGCTGCAGCCCCCGCCAGTCCCCAGGAATGGCCCGTGCTGGTGGCGTCGTTGAAGCTGGGCGGCATGGCGCGGATGCTCGCGCAGCACTGCGAGCTGATCCGCCGCAACCACGATCGCTTCGAGCTGCGCCTTCCCGAGGCGCACCGGCACCTGCTCGAGAAGGCGTATCGCGACAAGCTGCAGGCCGCCCTGGAGGAGCATGTGGGCGGCCGGGTGGCCCTCGACATTGCGCTGGGCGAGGCCACCGGGACCAGTCCGGCCGCCCTGGAAGACCAGGACCGCCAGGCCCGGCAGCGGCAGGCGGTGGAAGCGATCGACCGCGACCCGTTCGTGCGCGAGCTGGTTGAGAACTTCGATGCCCGCGTGGCCGACGAGTCGATCAAACCGCTCGACAACCGGCCGGGAGCGGGCTGAAACTGTCTTTTTCGCCGCCCGAGCGTGCGGGCGCACGAGCAGATTCACGGCAAGGAGCATGACATGATGAAGAACCAGTTGGCCGGGCTGATGAAGCAGGCCCAGCAGGTGCAGGAGAACATGCGCAAGCTGCAGGAGCAGCTTGCCAGCACCGAGGTCGAGGGCCAGTCGGGCGCAGGGCTGGTGAAGGTCGTGATGACCTGCAAGCACGATGTGAAGCGAGTGACCATCGACCCGAGCCTGCTGACCGACGACAAGGACATGCTCGAGGACCTGGTCGCCGCGGCGGTCAACGACGCGGTGCGGCGGGTGGAGTCGACCACGCAGGAGAAGATGGCCGGCGTGACCGCGGGGATGGGTCTGCCGCCGGGGTTCAAGCTGCCGTTCTGAATCCCGCCGGGCTGTCTTCCCTCACGCGATGAACGGTCCTTCGACGCTCGACGAACTGATCCAGGCACTGCGCTGCCTGCCCGGCGTCGGGCCGAAGTCGGCCCAGCGCATGGCCTACCACCTCCTGCAGCGCGACCAGGCCGGTGCCGCCCGGCTCGGCAGGGCGATCGACCGCTCGCTCGCGCTGATCCGCCACTGCGAGCGCTGCAACACCTTCACCGAGGAGACGGTGTGCGAGCTGTGCCGCTCGCCCCGCCGCGACGGCAGTCTGCTGTGCGTGGTGGAGACGCCGGCCGACCTGCTGATGATGGAACAGACGCAGTGCTACCGCGGCCAGTACTTCGTGCTGATGGGGCGGCTCTCGCCGCTCGACGGGGTCGGGCCGCGCGAGATCCATCTCGACCGCCTGCTGCGCCGGGCCACCGACGGCTCGGTGAGCGAAGTCGTCCTGGCCACCAATTTCACGGTGGAAGGCGAGGCCACCGCGCACTACATCAGCGAGATGCTGCGCGCCCGCGGGTTGAAGGTCAGCCGCATCGCGCGGGGCGTTCCGGTGGGCGGTGAACTGGAGCACGTCGACAGCGGCACCCTCGGCCAGGCGGTACTGGAACGCAGGGAAGTATGAAGACTGGCGCGCGCATGCCGAAAGAGCATGCTGACACCGGCCGCGCGGACGGTTATCGTTGCGGATGACCGAAGTCCCGCGGGCACAACAAGGTTGAGAACCATCCGCCCCCTGCATGTCGCGATCCTCTAAGCCAGCACAGCGCCGTCGCGCGCCCGACCGCCCGCGCGCACCCGATCGGCCGCGTGCGCCGCAGTCGGCGCGCACCGGTGCCCGCCGCGGCAAGGTGCGCGAGGAGGAAGCGCCGGAGGCCGCACTCGACACGCTGGAGGCGCCGAGCGGGCCGCAGAAGATCCACAAGGTCCTTGCGCAGGCCGGGCTGGGTTCCCGCCGCGAGATGGAAGAGCTGATCCGTGCGGGCAAGGTGAAGGTCAACGGCGACCTCGCCCAGGTCGGCATGCGGGTGCAGGCCGGCGATGTCATCCGGGTGGGACGCCGGCAGGTCACCGTGCGCGACGACTCCAAGGTCCGGGTCATCGTCTACCACAAGCCCGAAGGCGAGATCGTCAGCCACGACGATCCGCAGGGGCGCCCGACCGTGTTCGAGAAGCTCCCACCCATGCGGCGCGGCAAGTGGCTGGCGATCGGACGGCTGGACTACAACACCTCCGGCCTGCTCATCTTCACGACCTCTGGGGAGCTCGCCAACCGCCTGATGCACCCGCGCTACGAGGTCGAGCGCGAGTACGCCGTGCGGGTGATCGGCAAGCTCGACGACGAGAGCGTGGCGCGGCTGACCAAGGGCGTGCGGCTCGAGGACGGCATGGCGCGCTTCGAGGAGCTGGAGGAACGCGGCGGGCGCGGCCTCAACCACTGGTACCGGGTGGTGCTGCGCGAGGGGCGCAACCGCATCGTGCGGCGCATGTTCGATGCAGTCGGCCACAAGGTCAGCCGGCTCATGCGGGTGCGCTTCGGCATGGTTTCGGTGCCATTCGGCCTGCGTCGCGGCGGATGGCGCGAGCTCGACGCCGAGCAGACGGCCGCGGTCCTGGCCTGGTCGGCGACACTGATCGGCATTGCACCTGAAGCGCCGCGCGCGCCACCGCCCGAGGTCAAGCCGGCAGCTGGTCGCGCTCGAGCAGGAAAACCAGACCGTCGCCCGCGCTCGTCTCCAGCCAGGTAACGCCCAGCTCGGGGAACGCAGCCTCGACGCGTTCGCGCGCGTCGCCCACTTCCACCACGAGGATGCCGCGCTCGGTCAGGTGCGCACCGGCCTGGTCGAGGATCCGCCGCACCACGTTCAACCCGTCTTCGCCCCCGGCCAGCGCCAGCGCGGGCTCGCGCCGGTATTCCTCCGGCAGTGCGCGCATCGAATCGCCCGTGACGTAGGGCGGATTGCTCACGATCAGGTCGTAGCGCCGCCCGACGAGCGTGTCGAACAGGTCGGACCGGACCAGCTCGATCCGGCCCTCCAGGCGGTAGTCGTCCACGTTGCGGCGGGCCACCGCAAGCGCATCCGCGGACAGGTCGCAGGCATCCACCTGTGCGGCTGGGAAGGCGTGGGCCAGCAGGATCGCCAGGCAACCCGAGCCCGTGCACAGGTCCAGCGCCCGCTCCACCCGATCGGGATCCGGCAGCCACGCGCCGAAGTGCTCGGCGATCAGCTCCGCGATGTGGGAGCGGGGCACGAGGACGCGCTCGTCCACATGGAACCGATGCTCGCCCAGCCAGGCCTCGTGGGTGAGATAGGGCGCCGGCACCCGGTCATGGACGCGCCGGGAGAGGACCGCAAGCACCGCCTGCACCTCGCTGTCGAGCAGGCGCGCATCGAGGAACGGCTCGAGCCGGTCCAGCGGCAGGTGCAGCGTGTGCAGGACGAGATAGGCGGCCTCGTCGTACGCGTTGTCGGTGCCGTGCCCGAAGTTCAGCCCGGCCTCGTTGAAGCGGCTGACGGCGAAGCGCAGCAGGTCGCGCACCGTGCCCAGCACCGCTGCCGCGCCGGGGAAGCCGTTGCCTGCGCCGGCGCTCCCGCTCACGCTGCCGGCCCCGCAAGCAGCCCGGCCAGCGCGTGCTCGTAGATCCGGCTGAGCCGCGCCACGTCCGCGAGCGCGACGCGCTCATTGAGCTTGTGGATGGTTGCGTTCACCGGCCCGAACTCGACCACTTCGCGGCACAGCGTGGCGATGAAGCGGCCGTCCGACGTTCCGCCGGTCGTCGACAGCTGCGGGACGGCGCCGGTTTCGGCCTCGATCGCCCGGTTGAGCGCCTCCACGAGGCGTCCGCGCGGCGTGAGGAAGGGCATGCCCGAGAGCGACCAATCGATCCGGTAGTCCAGCCCTGCACGATCCAGGATCGCCTGCACCCGCGCCTTCAGACCCTCGACCGTGCTCGCGGTGGAGAAGCGGAAGTTGAACAGGACCCGCAGTTCGCCCGGAATGACGTTGGTCGCACCGGTCCCCGCATTGATGTTGGAGACCTGGAACGTGGTGGGCGGGAAGTACTCGTTGCCTTCGTCCCAGGTCGTGGCGACCAGTTCCGCGAGCGCGGGCGCGGCGAGGTGCACCGGGTTGCGCCCCAGGTGCGGGTAGGCGACGTGGCCCTGGACGCCGCGCACGAACAGCTCGCCCGACAGCGAGCCGCGGCGTCCGTTCTTGATGGTGTCGCCAAGGCGATCGACGCAGGTGGGCTCGCCGACGATGCAATAGTCGAGCTGCTCGCCGCGCGCGCGCAGGGCTTCGACCACGCGCGTGGTGCCGTCCACCGCCACGCCTTCCTCGTCGGAGGTGATGAGCAGCGTGATCGAGCCCGGGTGCTGCGGGTGATCGCGCACGAACCGCTCGGCGGCCGTCACGAACGCTGCGATCGACGTCTTCATGTCCGCCGCCCCGCGTCCCACCAGCCAGCCGTCGCGCTCGGTCGGCTCGAACGGGTCGGAGTGCCATTGATCGAGCGGCCCGGTCGGGACGACATCGGTATGGCCGGCGAAGACCACCAGCGGTGCCGTGCGTCCACGCCGCGCCCACAGGTTGTCGACATCGCCGAAGCGCATCGGCTCGATCTCGAAGCCGAGCGCCTGCAGCCGCTGCGCCAGGAGGCGCTGGCAGCCCCCGTCCTGCGGGGTGACGGAGCGCATGCGGATCAGCGCCTTGGTGAGATCGAGCGTGGGGTCGGTCGAGGACATCGGGATGAATCGGTGCAGTTCACCCGCTCCGGGGCAGAAGCGGGCAGGGAGACAGGCTAGGGTTGCGGGGACTCGCCGAGCACGGTGCAGCGGCGGATGATGCGGCGCTGCCCGGACAGGTCGTACTCGGTCGCCCGGTGCAGCAGGCAGCGGTTGTCCCACAGGATGAGCTGGCCCGGCGACCACTGATGCCGGTAGGTCAGATCCGGATGTACCGCCAGGGCATTCAGCTCCTCGATGAGCGCGCGGCCGGCGCCGTAGTCCATGCCGACGATGTACTCGGCGTGGTCACCGAGGAAGATGCACTTGCGCCCCGTCTCGGGATGGGTGCGCACCACCGGATGGTCCACCGGAGGCACCTCCCGCCGCTGGGCGTCGGTCATCGGATCCTCGCCGTGCCGGCGGGTGCGGGAGAAGTCCAGGTTGTGCACCGCGCGCAGGTCGGCGATGCGCGCCTTCCACGCAGGGCTCAGCCGTTCGTAGGCGCCATACATGTCGCAGAAGTGGGTCTCGCCCCCCTGCGCAGGGACCGCCTCGGCGTACAGGATGGTGGCCTGGCCGGTCACCCGGCGCCACGAGCCGTCGGTGTGCCATTCGAGCGTGCCCTTGTCCGGGTGCTGGCCGGTCGGGTTGCCCAGCTCGTCGACGTTGGAGAGGCGGTAGAGCTCGGGATGCTCGTTCGCGTGGTACTGGTTCATCACGTGGATCTGCACCTCGCCGAAGCGGCGGGCGAAGTCCACCTGCCGCCCGGGCGGCAGCGCCTGCGTGCCGAACAGCAGGACCTGGTAGCGCAGGAAGGCCGCGTAGATCGCGCCGAACAGCTCGTCGTCGACCCCGAGGGCGAGGTCCACGCCCTGGATCTCGGCCCCGAGGCTGGGCGTCAGGGGACGCACGGCGAAGCGCGGCGCGAGCACGGCATCGGTCTGCATGGGTCTCCCTGGTGGTGGATTCGTCGCCGGTGCGCGGCGCGCCTCCGGCAGCCACTCATCCTAACCGATGGCCGCGCGTCCTGTCTCGACCCGGGGATGGCGCACTCGCCGCAGCGGGATCACTCCGCTGACGGCTAGTTGCCAGCGTTGATGTCGATCTTGAAGTCGTCGAACGACGAGGCCTGCGCGGCAGCGGTGTTGATCGGCCCCTTGGCGCCCACCCGGGCCGCGGCCTGCTCGGCGTTGTTCATGATCCACGCGAGGTTGGTGGCCGAGTCGGAGTTGCGCAGGGCCTCCTCCTTGGTGATCTTGCCTTCGGCATAGAGCTTGAACAGCGCCTGCTCGAAGCTGGTGGAGCCTGGCGAAAGGCTCTTCTCGATCGCTTCCTTGATCTGGTCGATCTCGCCCTTGACGATCAATTCCTGGATGTGCTTGCTGTTGAGCAGCACCTCGACCGCCGCGACCTGGCTGCCGTCCACCGCCTTCACCAGGCGCTGCGAGATGATCGCCTTGAGCGACACCGCGAGGTCGTTGAGCAGGGCATCCCGCGCGTCGTGCGGGAAGAAGTTGATGATGCGGTTGAGCGCGTGGTAGCTGTTGTTCGCATGCAGTGTGGACATGCACAGGTGGCCGGTCTGCGCGTACAGGATGGCCTGCTGCAGCGTCTCGCGGTCGCGCGACTCCCCGATCATCAGGATGTCGGGGGCTTCGCGCATCGCATTGACCAGCGCATTGTGGTAGCTCTTGGTGTCCAGGCCCACCTCGCGCTGGTTGATCACGCTGCGGTTGTGCTTGAACACGAACTCGATCGGGTCCTCGATGGTGAGGATGTGGCCGCCGCGCGTGTTGTTGCGGTGCTCGAGCATGGCGGCGAGCGTGGTGGACTTGCCCGACCCGGTGGCCCCGACCACCAGGATCAGCCCGCGCTTCTCCATGATGAGGTCCTTGAGGATCGGCGGCAGGCGCAGCGCCTCCAGCCCGGGGGTCTGGGTGCGCAGGTAGCGGATCACCAGGGCGACGTTGCCACGCTGGCGGAACACGTTCACCCGGAAGCGCCCCACCTCGGGCACCGGGAACGAGAAGTTCATCTCCCAGTTCTGCTCGAAGTCGCGCTGGTCCTTCTCCGACATCATCTCGTAGGCGATCTTCCTCACCGTCTCCGGATCGAGGATGTCGGAGTTCACGGGCATGATCGTGCCCAGGATCTTGATCGAGATCGGCATGCCCGCCGAGATGAACAGGTCGGACGCCTGCTTCTCGGCCATGAGCTTGAAGACGGGGGTCAGGTACATGACAGCGCCTTGTTTCCCAAGCGTTCTGGTTGCGGGTGGACAAGGTGATGCCGAAAGCAAGTTCCGGGCGCACGACGCGCTGAACGCGTACAACCCCGCTTGACCCGCAGAGGACGCAGGGGGTCGCAGAGGAAGGCAGTGAGAGGAAGACAGGCGAACGGACCGGGCGTAGTCGGCCTCGAGCCAATGGAGGTCGAAACCCTCTGCGCCCTCTGCGTCCTCTGCGGTTCAAGGGGTAGCCGGCCCGAGGCCGGAAGGGATCAGTCCCCGCGCAGCAGCTCGTTGATGCTGGTCTTGGCCCGGGTCTTGGCGTCCACCTGCTTCACGATGACCGCGCAGTACAGGCTGTACTTGCCGTCGGCCGAGGGCAGGTTGCCGGACACGACCACCGATCCCGGAGGAATGCGGCCGTACAGGACCTCGCCGGTCTCGCGGTTGTAGATGCGGGTGCTCTGGCCGATGTACACGCCCATCGAGATCACCGAGCCTTCCCCGACGATCACGCCCTCGACCACCTCGGAGCGGGCGCCGATGAAGCAGTTGTCCTCGATGATGGTGGGGTTGGCCTGCAACGGCTCCAGGACGCCGCCGATGCCCACGCCGCCGGACAGATGCACGTTCTTGCCGATCTGTGCACAGGAGCCGACGGTAGCCCAGGTATCCACCATCGTGCCCTCGTCGACGTAGGCGCCGATGTTGACGTAGGAGGGCATCAGGACCACGTTCTTCGCGATGAAGGCGCCGCGGCGCACCGCGGCCGGCGGCACGACCCGGAAGCCCCCGGCCTTGAAGTCCGCGCTGCCGTAGCCGGCGAACTTGGCCGGCACCTTGTCGTAGTAGTTGCTGTAGCCGTCGCGGATGACCGCGTTGTCCTCGATCCGGAAGGACAGCAGCACCGCCTTCTTCACCCACTGGTGGGTCACCCAGTCGCCGCCGCTCTTCTCGGCCACGCGCAGCGTGCCGGCGTCGAGCCGCGCGATGACCTCGTTGACCGCGGCACGCAGCCTGGCGTCGGCGGTGGCGGGGGAGATCTGCGCGCGGTTTTCCCAGGCGCTGTCTATGGTGGTCTGCAGTTCGGTCATGATGGTCCCTTTGGTCAGGCGGGCTGGCGGAAGAAATCGGCGAGGCGGCGTGCGGCCTCGATGCACTGGTCCGGTGGCGGCACCAGGGCCACGCGGATGAAGCCCCGGCCGGGGTTCACCCCGCGCGCGTCGCGCGCGAGATAGCTGCCGGGCAGGACCGTGAGATTGCACGCCTCGAGCAGGCGGCGCGCGAAAGCGGTGTCGTCCCCGCCGGTCGGGAGCCACAGGTAGAAGCCGCCCTCGGGCGTGCGCGCCTCGGTCACGGCGCCAAGGATGGCGGTCACGGCCTCGAACTTCTCGCGGTACAGGCGGCGGTTCTCGCGCACGTGCACCTCGTCCTCCCACGCAGCCTGGCTGGCGGCCTGGACCGGCGGGCTCATCGCGCTGCCGTGATAGGTGCGGTACAGGAGGAAGCGCTTGAGGATCTCGGCATCGCCCGCGACGAATCCCGAGCGCATCCCCGGGACGTTGGAGCGCTTGGACAGGCTGCCGAACACCACCAGGCGCGGATATCCGGCACGCCCGAGCCGGTATGCGGCCTGCAGCGCACCGAGCGGTGCCGCATCCTCGCGGAAATAGATCTCGGAATAGCACTCGTCGCTGGCGATGACGAAGCCGTGGCGATCGGACAGGTCGAACAAGGCCTTCCACTCGTCCAGGTCGAGCACCGCGCCGGTCGGGTTGCCGGGGCTGCAAACGTACATGAGCTGCACGCCGGCCCACGTCGCATCCGGCAGTTGCCCCAGGTCCAGACCGAACTGGTTTTCCGGCAGGATGTTGATAAACTCCGGCGCGGCGCCAGCCAGCAGTGCCGCGCCCTCGTAGATCTGGTAGAAGGGGTTGGGCATCACCACCCGCGCGCCGGCACGCGTGCGGTCCACCACGGTCTGCGCGAACGCGAACAGCGCTTCCCGGCTGCCGTTGACGGGCAGCACCTGGGTGGCCGGGTCGAGCGCGGGGACGGCATGCCGCCACGCCAGCCAGCGGGCGATGGCCTCGCGGAGCGCTGCGCTTCCGAGCGTCGGCGGATAGGCCGACAGTCCGCCGAGGTTGTCGACCAGCACTTGCTTGATGAACGGCGGGGTCTCGTGCTTGGGCTCGCCGATCGACAGGTTGATCGACGCCAGCGACGGGGCCGGCTGCGCGTCCTTGAACAGCGCGCCGAGCTTCTGGAACGGGTACGGCTGCAGGCGCGAGAGATCGGGATTCATCGGGTCAGTGACGCTCGGGGCGGAGCCGAAAGCGTCGAATTATAGGGAACGCACGCGCCATTGGCGAAGAACAAGGTCTCGGCAGTCCTCGGACTGCTCACCGGCGCACTGGTCTGGGGACTCATCTGGTATCCCTACCGCGTCCTGGAGGAGCACGGGCTGTCCGGAATCCAGGCCACGCTGGCGACCTATGCGGTGGCCTTGCTGCTGGCGCTCGTCCTGTTCCGCGGCCAACTTGGAGGGCTGCGGCGGCCGGACCTCATCCTGGTGCTGATCGGACTGGTGGCCGGCTGGACCAATCTCGCCTATGTGCTGGGCATGCTCCATGGCGAGGTCATGCAGGTGCTGCTGCTGTTCTACCTCGCGCCGCTGTGGACCCTCGGCTTTGCCCGCCTGCTGCTGGGGGAGCGTGCGGGCACGACCGGGCTGCTCATCGTCCTGCTCTCGCTCGTCGGTGCGGTGACCATGCTGTGGCGTCCGGGATTGCGCGTGCCCGTGCCGGCTGCGCCCGCGGAGTGGTTCGGACTGTCCGCCGGCATCGCGTTCGCGCTCTCCAACGTCCTGATCCGGAAGGCCGCTCATCACTCCATCCCGCTCAAGTCGACGGCGGCATTCGCCGGCGCTACGCTGCTCACCGCTGCGATGCTGCCGTTCGAGGGACCGGGTCCCGCGGGCTGGCAGCCGCTCGCGGACTTCCCGCCGCTGTGGCTGGTGCCCACCGTGGGGCTGGTCCTGATGGCGACCAACATCGGCGTGCAGCACGGGCTGAACACGCTGTCGGCCAACCAGGCCATCGTGATCCTGCTCATCGAGCTCGTGGTGGCCGCCGTGTCGGCCTTCCTGCTCGCCGGCGAGACCATGAGCTGGAACGAGTATGCCGGGGGCGCCATGATCGTCGCGGCGACGCTGCTTTCCAGCCGCCTCGCTCACTAGCAGTGCGCCGCCGTCGGTGTCATTGTACGGAGACAGGCGGTGCGACGCCAAAGGTGTGGCCGGCCACTGCGATTCGGTTAAAATGACGCCGCTTTCGCAGCCGGCGCCTGGTCACGTGGCGATTCGTCACACGGACTAGGCGTTTGTTTTCGGGGTGTGTTCCGTGCCGCCCCCGGCGCACGGGGCCGCGTTGCTTCCTCCTCTCGCATCGACTGCACTCCAATTGCGCCTCACCCACATCAAGCTCGCCGGCTTCAAGTCCTTCGTCGACCCCACCCACATCCCCGTCCCCGGCCAGCTGGTCGGGATCGTCGGGCCCAACGGCTGCGGCAAGTCCAACGTGATCGACGCCGTGCGCTGGGTGCTGGGGGAGTCCTCCGCCCGCCACCTGCGCGGCGAGACGATGCAGGACGTCATCTTCAACGGCTCGGGTGACCGCAAGCCGGCCAACCGTGCCAGCGTCGAGCTGGTCTTCGACAACAGCCTCGGCAAGGCAGGCGGACCGTGGTCGAAGTACGGCGAGATCGCGGTCAAGCGCGTGCTGGAGCGCAACGGCGAGTCCTCGTACTACGTCAACAACCAGCACGTGCGCCGCCGCGATGTGGCCGACATCTTCCTCGGCACCGGGCTGGGCGGACGCGCGTACGCGATCATCGAGCAGGGCATGATCTCGCGCATCGTCGAGGCCCGGCCAGAGGAACTGCGCACCTTCCTGGAGGAGGCGGCCGGCATCTCCAAGTACCGCGAGCGGCGCAAGGAAACGGAAGGACGCCTCGAGGACACCCGCGAGAACCTGGCCCGGGTCGACGACATCCTGCAGGAGCTGACCAAGCAGCTCGATCACCTGCAGGGGCAGGCCGAGGTCGCGGGACGCTACCGGGCGCTGGAAGCGCAACTGAAGGCCACCCAGCACATGCTCTGGTACCTGCGCAAGCAGGAGGCCGTGGCGGCGCGCGCGCGCCTCCAGCGCGAGCTCGAGCAGGTGGTGCTGGACCTGGAAGCCGAGACCGCACGCCTGCGCGAGCTGGAGAGTCAGGTCGAGACCCTGCGCCAGGCGCACTATGCGGCCAGCGACAACGCCCACAACGCGCAGGGCGCACTGTACGAAGCGAACGCCGAGACCGCCCGCCTGGAGCAGTCGCTCCAGCATCTGCGCGAGAGCCGGCGCCGGGTGGACAGCCAGATCGCTGCCCTCACCCGGGAACAGGACGACGCCGCGCAGCAGCTGCGCGGCCTCGAGCAGACGCTCGGGGAGCAGCGCGCGGCGCTGGAGATCGCGGCCGAACAGCTCGACGCCTGCCGCGAGCAGGAGCGCCAGGAGGCCCAGCTCCTGCCCGCCGCCGAGCAGGCCTTCGCGGCGTTGCGGGCCGAAGTCGACCGCCTGGCGGAGGAACTGGCGCGACACCGCCAGGAAGAGCAGATCGAGCTCACCCGCAATGGCCACGCCGCCAAGGTGCTCGCGCAACTGAGCCAGCGGCGCGAGCGCCTCGAGCAGGAGCACGCTGACCAGGAGGACATCGACCGCGACGAGCTCGACCGGCTCGACGCCGAGCTGCGCGAGCTGGAATACCAGTACCGCGAGAAGCGCGACGCACTGGCCGAGGCGGAGGCGGCGCTGCCCGGGCTGGAGCGGGTACATCGCGAAGCGAACGACGCCGCGGAGGCCGCGGGCCGCGACCTGGCGGCGCTGGACGCGCGCAAGACTGCGCTGGAGCTGCTGCAGAAGCAGGTCAGCCGCTCGGGCGAGATGCACGCGTGGCTCGACGAGCACCAGCTCGACGGGCTGGGCCGGCTGTGGCAGGGTATCCGCATCGAGCCCGGCTGGGAGGACGCGCTGGAGGCGATCCTGCGCGAGCGCCTCAACGGCATCGCGCTCGAGGACCTGCAACGGGCCCGCGACTGGCTGGGCCACCCGCCGCCCGGCAAGGTCTCGTTCTTCCAGAAGCAGGCGCAACCCGCGCCGGCAGCGGACGGCGGGGTGGGCAAGCCCCTCGCGCAGTACATCACCTGCACTGATGCCGGAGTGGCCGCCGTGCTGGCAGACTGGCTCTACGGTGTGTACGTCGCGGCGGATGCGGCCGAGGGCTTCGCCTCCAGCTCGCGCCTGCAGCCCGGTCAGTTGCTGGTCTGTCCGGAAGGACACGTATTCACGCGCAACAGCGTGAGCTTCCACGCTGCCGACTCCGAGATCCACGGCATCCTCTCGCGCCAGCGCGAGATCGAGGAGCTCACCCGGCGGCGGCAGGCACTCGAGCATGCGCTCGCTGCGGCGCGCTCGGGCGTAGTGGAGACCCAGGCCGAGTTCGAGCACGCCCGGATGGACCTGCAGCGGCTGCGCCAGCAGGCCGAGTCCGTGCAGCAGCAGCGCCACGACCTGCAGCTGGACCACGTCCGCCTCGCCCAGCAGGCCGAGCGCATCGAGCACCGGCGGGCACAGATCACAGCCGAGCTGGACGAGATCGCCGCAGACGAGGCCCGCGAGCAGCAGGTGCAGCAGCGCGCCATGCGCCACCTGGAGGAGCTGTCGGGCCGCCTGGAAGAGCTGGAAGCCCAGGTGCAGTCGTCTCGGGATAGCCATGCGCGCGCGGGCCTGGAGCTGGAGGACCGCCGCGCCGCTGCCGCAGGCGCGGCCCGGCGCCTGCAGGAAGCGGTGTTCAATCACCGCGCACTGGCGCAGCGGATCAGCGATGCCGAGGGCACGATGCGCGGGCTGGCGGAGAAATCCACGCGGCTCGAGGGGACGCTGGAAGCCCAGCGCGAGGAACTCGCCGGCCTCGACGAGGCACCGCTGCAGGCCCAGCTCAACGACTCCCTGGCCCGGCGCCTGGAGCGGGAGCAGGCGCTCAACCTCGCCCGCCAGGGGCTGGAGGAGTCCGATCACACACTCAAGGATGCCGACCGCAACCGCATGGCGAGCGAGCAGAAGCTCGAACCGCTGCGCGAGCGCAGCGGCGAGCTGCGGCTGAAGGAGCAGGAGGCGCGCATCGCCGAGGAGAATTTCGCCGCACAGCTGGTCGAGGCCCAGGCCGATGAGGAAGAACTGGCCGGGCGGCTGGAGAAAGGCATGCGCCCCGGCCCGATGCAGGGCGAGATCAACCGGCTGACCGAGGAGATCGCGAGCCTGGGTGCGGTGAACCTGGCGGCGCTGGAAGAGCTGGCCGCCGCGAGCGAGCGCAAGACCTACCTGGAGTCCCAATCGCGCGACCTGCACGAGGCGGTGGAGACGCTGGAGAACGCGATCCGGCGCATCGACCGCGAGACCCGAGAGCGACTGCAGGCCACTTTCGACGAGGTCAACGTCAGCCTGCAGCAACTGTTCCCGACCCTGTTCGGCGGCGGCGAGGCGCAGCTGGTCATGACCGGCGAGGAGATCCTGGACGCCGGCATCACGATCGTGGCGCGGCCGCCGGGCAAGCGCAACAGCTCCATCCACCTGCTGTCCGGCGGGGAGAAGGCGCTGACCGCGCTCTCGCTGGTGTTCTCGCTGTTCCGGCTCAACCCTGCGCCGTTCTGCCTGCTGGACGAAGTGGACGCGCCGCTGGACGACACCAACACCGACCGCTTCTGCCGGCTGGTGCGGCAGATGGCGCGGGCCACGCAGTTCCTGTTCATCAGCCACAACAAGATCACGATGGAGCTCGCCGAGCAGCTGGTCGGCGTTACCATGCCGGAACTGGGTGTCTCCCGCGTGGTGGCGGTGGACATCGAGGAGGCGTTGCGCATCACCGAGGAAGCGGCAGCGTAGCCGCACGACACAACAAGGGACCCGCGCGCAAAGCGCGGGCAGGCGAGCAAGATGAGCGAGCTGCAGATCGGACTGCTCCTGGTCGGGGCGCTGGTGATCATCGCGGTGGTGGTCTACAACCGGGTGCAGGAGGCCCGGTTCCGCGAGCGGGCGGAGAGCGCATTCGCGCCGCCTGCCGGCGACGCGCTGCTGGAAAGCGCACCGGTTGCGCGCGAGCGCATCGAACCGCAGTTCCAGGACGAGGACGCCTCCGAGCCGGCGGCCCTGCCAGACCGGCTCGAGCCCCGCGCCATGTCGGAGTCGCCCTCGATCCACGCGGCAAAGGTCGCCGAGGCCGCACTCAAGGCGCACGAGGAGGCGGCACTGGCGGAGTCAGCGGCAGCCCCCGGCGCACGCCCCAGCGAGACGGCCCCGGCGCCCGCGGGCGCAGCGGTCGAGGCCGATGCGCCGGCAACGAACCCGGCCCCTGTGGCACCACCGCCGGAACAGCCGGCGCCGGCAGCCTTCCAGCCGGCCCAGGCACCTGCGGCGGGCGATGAGTCACTGGCATTGATCGCATACATCGTGGACGTGAGCGCGCCTGAGCCGCTGCTCCCCAGCGTCCTCGACCAGCTCGTACGCGCCCTGGGCCCCCTGGCCGCGCGCGTGCAGCTGCTGGGCCGCCAGAAGGATCCGGAAGCTTGGACGCGCGTGGACGTGAGTGCGCCGCACCCGGTGCGCGAGTTGCGCGGTGCCCTGCAACTGGTCGACCGCCGCGGCGCGATCACGCAGCAGGACCTGGTGATCTTCCAGTCCGCGATGGCGCGCTGTGCAGCCTCGTCTGGCGCCAGTGCGAACATCCCTGACGCTGCGCCTGCGCTGGCGCGGACGCGCGAACTGGACAGCCTCTGCGCCGAGGTCGACGTCGTCGTCGGCATCAACCTCATCGCCCAGCCCGGCCGGCCCCTGGTGGGCACACGCCTGCGCGGCCTCGCTGAATCGGCCGGATTCCGGCTCGAGCGTGGCGCGTTCGTGTTTCCGGACGGTCATGGTGGCGCCCGGTTCACCCTGGAGCAGCAAAGCGGCGCACCGATCACCCCGGAGGTACTGCGCACCCTGCAGACGCTCGCCGTCACGATGCTGCTGGATGTGCCCCGCCAGGCTGACGGGGTCGCGGCCTTCGACCAGATGGTGGCAGTGGGTCGGCAACTCGCCCAGTCGCTCGGGGCAAGCCTGGTGGACGACAACCAGAGCCCGGTCAGCGAAGCGGGCCTGGAGCAGATCCGCAACCAGCTGCGCTCGATCTACAAGACCATGGACGCCCACGGCATCCCTGCCGGCAGTCCGGCGGCGCTGCGCCTGTTCGGCTGAGCGCCCGCCGGTGAAGGTTCCGGCGCAGGCCAACGAGCGCGCCGCCGCCCTCCGGCGCGAGCTCGAACGCCACAACTACCTCTACTACGTCCTCGACGCGCCGGAGATCTCCGACGCCGCGTTCGACCAGCTCTTCCGGGAGCTGGAATCGCTGGAGCAGCAGTACCCCGCGCTGCGCACGCCTGATTCGCCGACCCAGCGGGTCGGTGCCGCGGTGGCGGGCGAGCTTGCGTCCGTCCGGCACGCGGTGCCCATGCTCTCGCTCAACAACGCCCTGTCCATCGAGGAAGCGAGCGCCTTCGACCGGCGCGTGCGCGAGGCTCTGGGCGTCGATGCGGTCGAATATTCGGCCGAACCCAAGTTCGACGGCCTGGCGATCAGCCTCACCTATGCCGACGGCCTGCTCGCCATCGCCGCTACGCGAGGCGACGGGACCACCGGCGAGGACGTCACGGGCAACGTGCGTACGGTGCGCAGCGTACCGCTGCGCCTGGGGGCGGACCGCCCGCCCCGGCTGCTGGAGGTCCGGGGCGAAGTCGTCATGCTGAAGAAGGATTTCCTCGCGCTGAATGCCGCCCAGCGCGCACGGGGGGAGAAGGAGTTCGTCAACCCGCGCAACGCAGCCGCAGGCGCACTGCGCCAGCTCGATCCACGCGTCACGGCAACGCGCCCGCTGTTCTTCTTCGCCTACGGCATCGCCCGCTTCGAGGGTGAAGGGCTGCCCGCCGATCGGCACAGCCGGCAGCTCGAATATCTGCAGTCGCTGCACATCCCCGTGTCGTCGGAGCGCAGGCTGGTGCGGGGCATCGAGGGCGCGCTGGACTTCTACGAATCGATCGGCCGCCGGCGCTCACAGCTGCCGTTCGAGATCGACGGTGTCGTGTACAAGGTCGACGAGCTGGCCCTGCAGCAGCGCCTGGGATTTGTCTCGCGCGCCCCGCGCTTCGCGGTCGCGCACAAGTTTCCCGCGGAGGAGGCCCAGACCGAGGTGCTCGACATCGCCGTGCAGGTCGGCCGCACCGGCGCATTGACCCCGGTGGCGCGTCTCAAGCCGGTGTTCGTCGGCGGCGTCACGGTCACCAATGCGACCTTGCACAACGAGGACGAAGTCCGGCGCAAGGACGTCCACATCGGCGACATCGTCGTGGTGCGCCGGGCCGGCGACGTCATCCCGGAAGTGGTGCGGGTGGTTGGCGAGCTGCGCCCGACGCACGTGCGCGCGTTCCACATGCCCACGCGCTGCCCGATCTGCCACTCGCAGGTCCGGCGGTTGCCGGACGAGGCGGTCGCACGCTGCACGGCGGGACTGTTCTGCCCGGCGCAGTGCAAGCAGGCCCTGCTGCACTTCGCATCGCGCCGTGCCATGGACATCGACGGCCTCGGCGAGAAACTGGTCGACCAACTGGTCGACGCCGACATCGTGAAGACGCCTGCCGAGCTCTACCAGCTCGATCTCCAACAGCTCGCGGCCCTGGAACGCATGGGCGAGAAGTCCGCCGCGAACCTGCTCGGCGCCATCGACCGCAGCCGGCACCCGACCCTGGCTCGCTTCGTGTATGCGCTAGGCATCCGCAACGTGGGCGAAGCGACCGCACGCGACCTGGCTCAGTCCCTGGGCGATGTCGAGGCGCTGATGGGTGCCGACGCGGATCGCCTGCAGCAGGTGCCCGACGTGGGTCCCGTGGTGGCGCAGAGCATCGCGGACTTCTTTGCCGAGCCGCACAACCGGAAGGTCGTGCACGATCTGCTGGCAGCCGGGGTGGAGCCGGAACCGGTCGAGGCAGTGGCCAAGGAGAAACCCGGCCTGGCCGGCAAGACCTTCGTGCTGACCGGGACGCTGCCCACGATGACCCGAGACCAGGCACGGGAGCGGATCGAGGCGGCGGGCGGCAAGGTCACCGGCAGTGTCTCGAAGAAGACCGACTACGTGGTCGCCGGCGACGATCCGGGCAGCAAGTATGACAAAGCTGTTGCACTTTCCATTCCTGTGCTCGACGAGGCCGGGTTGCTAGAATTGCTCAAACCCCAGCATCAGGAGGTACTGTGAAAGTCACCAAGGCGATCTTTCCGGTGGCCGGACTCGGAACCCGGTTCCTGCCCGCAACCAAGGCCAGCCCCAAGGAGATGCTGCCGATCGTCGACAAGCCGCTCATCCAGTTCGCGGTGGAAGAGGCGGTCGCGGCAGGCATCACCCACATGGTGTTCGTCACGGGGCGCAACAAGCGCTCGATCGAGGACCACTTCGACAAGGCCTACGAGCTGGAGACCGAGCTCAAGGGCCGCGGCCGCAGCAAGCTGCTGGCGCAGGTGCAGGACATCGTGCCCAAGCACGTGACCTGCTCGTACGTGCGCCAGTCGGAAGCGCTCGGCCTCGGGCATGCCGTGCTGTGCGCCAGGTCGGTGGTAGGCGACGAGCCGGTCGCGGTGATCCTGGCCGATGATTTGATCGACTCGAAGGTGCCGGCCCTCAAGCAGATGATGGACATCTTCGAGCGCCGGCAGCGCTCGGTCATCGCGGTGCAGAACGTGCCGCGGGAGGATACCCACAGCTACGGCATCATCCAGGGCGAAGCCGATGGCGAGCGCCTGCTGCGCATGACCGGCATCGTCGAGAAGCCGAAGCCGGAGAACGCGCCCTCGACGCTCGCCGTGGTTGGTCGCTACATCCTGGCGCCGCGCATCATGGCGCACCTGGAGCAGGTCCGCTCCGGGGCCGGCGGGGAGATCCAGCTCACCGACGCCATCGCCTCCCTGCTGCAGGACGAGACCGTGCTGGGCTACTCGTTCGAAGGCACGCGCTACGATTGCGGGTCGAAGCTGGGGTATCTCGAGGCCAACGTGATGTACGGCCTGAAGCACCCCGAGACCGCCGCCGGATTCGCGCACTTCCTCGATCACCTGTCCCGGCGGGCGGCAGCGTGATCCGGCGCGCGCCGAGCGGCCCGGCAGCAGGCGCGTGAAGTCGCCGGAGGCGGCCCGCAGCCTGCTCGAAGAGGCGGACCTGGTGCAGGACGAGGCGGCGGTCCGCGCGGCGCTCCAGCGCCTCGCGGCCGAGATCAGCGCCGCCCTCGCGAACCAGTTTCCGCTGGTGCTGTGCGTGATGGGCGGCAGCGTGGTCTTCACCGGCCAGCTTCTGCCCCTGCTGCGCTTCCCGCTGGACTTCGACTACCTGCACGTGACCCGCTACGATGGCGCCACGCGGGGTGGCGAGCTGGCCTGGAAGGTCCTGCCGCGCACCCCGGTGTCCGGCCGTGTCGTGCTGGTGCTCGACGACATCCTCGACGAGGGGCACACCCTGGTGGCGATCCGCGACCGGCTCCTCGCCGATGGCGCGAAGGTGGTCCGTTGCGGCGTCTTCGCCGAGAAGCTGCTCGGCCATCCCAAGCCGATCAGGCCGGATTTCGTCGGGCTCACGGTGCCGGACCGCTACGTCTTCGGGTTCGGCATGGACGTCGAGGGCGCATGGCGCAACCTGCCGGCGATCTATGCGCTGAAAGGATCCTGATTCCCATGCTGGCAATCATCGGAGGCACCGGCCTCACCGAGCTCGCCAATCTCGAGGTCACCCGGCGCCAGGTCGTGCGCACGCCGTGGGGCGAACCGTCGGGCGCGGTGACCTTCGGGCGCATCAACGGCTGCGAGGTCGTGTTCCTGGCGCGTCACGGCTACGGCCATACCATGCCGCCGCACATGGTGAACTACCGGGCCAACATCTGGGCGCTGAAGGAGCAGGGTGCACGGGCCATCGTATCGGTCGCGTCGGTGGGCGGCATCCGCGCGGACCTCGGTCCCGGGGTGATCGCCATCCCCGACCAGATGATCGACTACACCTGGGGCCGCAAGTCCACCTTCTTCGACGGCGACGAGCGCGGGGTGGTGCACGTGGACTTCACCCATCCCTACACCCCGGCGGTGCGGGAGCAGCTGCTGGCTGCCGCGAGTGCCGCCAGCCAGGCAGTAGCCGACGGCGGCGTTTACGCCTGCACGCAGGGACCGCGGCTGGAAACCGCCGCCGAGATCGACCGGCTCGAGCGCGACGGTGCGGACATGGTCGGAATGACCGGGATGCCGGAAGCGGTGCTGGCCCGCGAGCTCGAGCTCCCGTACGCCGCCATCAACGTGGTGGCAAATTTTGCCGCCGGGCGGGCGGCGAGCAAGGCGGGGATACGCATGGAGGAGATCAACGCCACCCTGCAGCTCGCGCACGGCAAGGTGCGCAGGATCATCGAGCAGCTGGTGGTGCGGCATGGCGGTTAGGCCGGTGCTGCGCATGGGCGATCCGCGCCTGCTGCAGCGTTCGCGCGAGGTCGAGGCTTTCGGCACGGCGGAACTGGACGCGCTGCTGCTCGACATGCAGGACACGATGAAGGCGCTCAGCGGCGCAGGCCTGGCGGCGCCGCAGATCGGCGTGCCGTTGCGCGTGGTGATCTTCGGCATGGAACGCAACCCCCGCTATCCCGACGCCGAGCCGGTCCCCTACACGGTGCTGGTCAACCCCGAGCTCGCTGCGCTGGACGAACAGATGGAGGAGGGGTGGGAAGGCTGCCTGAGCGTGCCGGGGCTGCGCGGCCTCGTGCCACGGTACGCGCGGCTGCGCTACTGTGGATACGACCAGCACGGCACGCGCATCGACCGTGCCGTCTCGGGATTCCACGCGCGCGTGGTGCAGCACGAGTGCGATCACCTCGACGGCATCCTCTATCCCATGCGCATCCGCGACCTGCGCAACTTCGGTTTCCACGAAGAGCTGTTCCCCGGCCAGCCGGCCGCCGACGACTAGTCGCGCGGGCACAATCGCAAAAAATTCCGCGCGGCTCCGCGCACTCAAGTTTTCGCTGATGGTGCCGTAAATCCGGTCGTAAGCGGCATCGCGCGCAATGCGCGAAGCGTCTCCTCCCGCCGCTGTTTTCCCTCTGTGTTCGACGTCCTGGCGGCAAGCGGCCAACTCAAGTTTCGGCAATTTTTGCCGCTATCAAGTGCCATGACTGCGGTTTGAAGGCCTTAAGTGGCGAGGGTAACCGGTCAGCATATGAAGGTAACTCGGTCGAACCCCAAGCACGATTGAAGGAACAGGACAATGGCACAGATCATCAACACCAATATCGCTTCGCTGAACGCGCAGCGCAACCTCAACACCTCGCAGAGCGCACTGCAGACCTCGCTGCAGCGCCTGTCCTCCGGCCTGCGCATCAATAGCGCCAAGGACGACGCCGCCGGCCTGGCGATCTCGGAGCGCTTCACCGCCCAGATCCGCGGCCTGAACCAGGCGCAGCGCAATGCCAACGACGGCATCTCGCTCGCCCAGACCGCCGAAGGCTCGCTCCAGTCCGCCGGTGACATCCTGCAGCGGATCCGCGAACTGTCGGTGCAGGCCGCCAACGCCACCAACTCGGCTGGCGACCGCGCCGCGCTGAACGCGGAAGTGCAGCAGCTGACGCAGGAGCTGCAGCGCATCGCCACCACCACCGAGTTCAACGGCCAGAAGCTGCTGGACGGCACGTTCACCAGCGCGATCTTCCAGGTCGGCGCGAACGCCAACCAGACCATCACGGCCAACTCCGGGAACTTCCGCACCAGCGCCTATGGCAACTTCCGCATCGGCTCCCTGGTCTCGAACACGGAGACCGGCATCGGTGACCTGGCGAAGGGCTCGATCAGCGCCGATGGCACGGTCACCAACCGCGCGCAGCTGACCCGCATCAACGCCGGCGGCGGCTCGATCATCGACACGGCGGGCGCGATCAAGCTCAACACGGCGAGCGGCACCACCACCATCCGCTACAACGTGGGGGCGAGCGCAGCCGAGCTGGCTTCGGCGATCAACGCCTCGGACTCCGGCGTGCGCGCCAGCGCAGTGACCAGCTTCGTCCTGGGCGGCGCCTCTGACCAGGCGGCCCCCGAAGCCGGCACGGCAACCGCCGGACGCTTCACCCAGGGCAAGACCTATACGTTCTACCTGTCGGCCGACACGACCGATCCGACCGGCGCCACCAAGCCCGCGTCCTACACCACGGTGAGCTTCACCGTTGGCGGCGGCAAGGATGCGGGCGGCAACGACCAGGACGTGCTCAACGCCGACCAGCTGAACGCCGCGGTGCAGGCCTTCAACGACGTCTCCGGCCGCACCGGCTTCACCGCCCGCGTGGTGAAGACCGAGAGCGAGGACGGCACCGACGGCAACTCGTTCGCCATCCTGCTCACCAATGAGAGCGGAGCGGACCTGCGCATCGCGGCCGGCGAGACCGACGACGACATCTCGTTCGAGGACATCGGCGTGCTCGACGGCGACACCACCAACACGCTGGGCCAGGGTGCGAGCGCGACCGCGAGCGGCGACGTGATCAGCCACATCGCCGACGCGACCGTGGGCTGGGACGACGGCGACGGCGACTGGATCACGGGCCAGCTGGTGCTCGACTCCGACCGCGCCTTCAGCGTGGACAGCAACAGCGCCGGCAATGTGGACGACTTCTTCACCGACGACGAAGGCACCGGCATCGTGTCGGGCAGCCTGCAGGCGGTCGAGAAGATGGACGTATCCAGCGTCGACTCGGCCCTGCGCACGCTGGCGATCGTGGACTCGGCACTCTCAGCGGTGAACAACCAGCGCGCCCGCTACGGCGCTCTGCAGACCCGCTTCGAGAACGCGATCGTCAACATGCAGACCACGTCGGAGAGCCTCTCGGCCTCGCGCTCGCGGATTCGCGATGCGGACTTCGCGGCAGAAACCGCCGCGCTGACCCGCGCCCAGATCCTGCAGCAGGCCGGCACGGCGATGCTGGCGCAGGCCAACGCGGTCCCGAACAACGTCCTGACGTTGCTGCGGTAAGCGCGACAGGCGTGGAGTAGGGGCCCGGGAGGCGGCAGTCCGCCTCCCGGGCGCTCGTCCAGGCAAGGCGGGGGGCCGCCCCCCGCATCCTGGTGCTTGCTGAATGCGGTGAGACTATGAAAGTCGACGCACTAACCAACGTGGTCACTGCGACCTCCGGCGCCGCCCAGGGCACGGTGCGCCTGCCGGCGCGGGCCGATCCACAGCCTCCGACCCAGGAGCAGCGGACGGTGGATGCCGCGCAGTTGCAAAACGCTGCGGAGGCAGTGAACCGCCAGATCCAGGCAGCCGCCCCCAACCTGCGGTTCTCGGTCGACGAGGACACCGGCAAGACCGTCGTGCGGATCGTGGACACCGCCACCGGCGATGTCCTGCGCCAGGTACCGAGCGAGGAACTGCTGGCCATCAGCCGCTCCATCGACCGGCTCCAGGGCCTCCTGCTCAAGGAGCAGGGCTGACCGCCTCCCACTCGGGAACTCCCCGCTAAAGGGGGGATCGGTCCCGGCCGATAACGCAACCATCTGCGCAATCAGGCCCCTCCATGGCGATCTCGTCCCCCGGCATCGGCTCGAATCTCGATGTGAGCAGCATCGTGACCCAGCTGATGAGCATCGAGCAGCGCCCCAAGCTGCTCCTCGATGCCAAGGAGGCCGCCTACCAGGCCAGGCTGTCGGCCTACGGTCAGTTGCGCGGCGCCCTCTCGGCGCTCCAGAGCGCCGTGCAATCGCTCGCAGACCCGGCGCGCTTCCAGACCCGTAGCGCCACCGTCGCCGACAGCTCGATCGCGAGCGCTTCGGCCACGGCGGCAGCCACTACCGCGACCTACGACCTCGCGGTCACCCAGCTCGCGCAGCAGCAGTCCGTGAGCACCGCCGCCCAGGCCAGCTCATCGGCTGCGATCGGCTCCGGCGCCACCACCACCCTGACGTTCCAGTTCGGCACCATCACCGGGGGCACGCTGACCGCCGGGGTCTACTCGGGCGCGACCTTCACCCAGGACGGCACGGCCGCCACCGGTACGGTGACGATCGACGCGGGCAAGAACTCACTGCAGGGAATCCGGGACGCGATCAACGCGGCCAACATCGGTGTCACGGCGAGCATCATCAACGTCGGCGGAGCCACCCCCTATCGCCTGGTGCTGCAGAGCGCGACCGGCGGCACCGCGTCGAGCATGAAGATCACCGTGGCCGGGGACGCGACGCTGCAGTCGCTGCTGGCCCAGGACCCGGCCGGCACGCAGAACCTGACCCAGACCGTCGCGGGGCAGGATGCCAGGCTGACGGTGAACGGGCTGGAGGTCACCAGCGGTTCGAACACGCTCAGCGAGGTGATCGAGGGGGTCAAGCTCTCGCTCGCCAAGACCGGCACCACTACGCTCAGCGTGGGACGCGATGCAACCGGTGCGCAGCAGTCGGTCCAGGCCTTCGTGAAGGCCTACAACGACCTGGTCACGATGCTGCGCGACCTGACCCGCTTCGATGCCGAGAGCCAGACCAGCGGGGTGCTGACGGGTGACAGCGCCGCCCGAACCATCGAGAGCCAGCTGCGCCAGGCCCTGTCGTCGGCGATCGGCAGCAGCGGCGACGGCTTGCGCACGCTCTCCCAGGTCGGGGTCTCGTTCCAGAAGGATGGCTCGCTCGTGCTGGACAGCGGCAAGCTGAGCCAGGCGATCACGACCGATCCCGACGCCGTGGCACGCCTGTTCGCATCCGGCGCCTCGGCCAGCGATACGCAGCTGCGCGTGCTGCGCACCAGCAACGCGACCTTGCCGGGCCGGTATTCGGTCGATATCACGCAGCTCCCCAGCCGGGGCCAGCTGGCCGGGTCCGCAGCCGCCGCACTGACCGTCACGGCGGGCGTGAACGACGCCCTGACGGTGACCGTCGATGGCACCAGCGCCGCGGTCACTCTCGCCGCGGGCAGCTACACCGCAGCCCAGCTCGCCGCGCACATCCAGAGCAGGATCAACTCGTCGAGCGCCCTGGACGCGAGCGATGCCGCGGTCACGGTGTCGGAATCGGCAGGGGTGTTGACGATCACATCGAAGCGCTACGGCGCCGCATCCACCGTGAGCGTGAGCGGTACCGGTGCCGCAGACCTGTTCGGGGCCGGTCCGGTTTCCACCGCGGGCGTCGACGTCGCGGGCTCGATCGGAGGACTGCCCGGGACCGGGTCGGGCAAGGAGCTCAGCGCTGCATCCGGAGCGCCGGCGAGCGGGCTGGTGCTCCAGGTCAACGGCGGGTCCACCGGAACCCGCGGCACGATCAGCGTGGCACGCGGCTACGCCGCGCGGCTGGATGCGCTCCTCGATGCAGCCCTGGAGAGCGACGGCACCATCGCCAGCCGCACCAAGGGCATCAACGCGACCATCAAGGATCTGGATACGCAGCGCGACGCACTCACGCGGCGCCTGGCGCTGATCGAGCAACGCTACCGCTCGCAGTTCACCGCGCTCGACACGCTGCTCGGCAAGCTGAATTCCACCAGCACGTACCTGACCCAGCAACTGGAGCAGCTGCAGAAGCTCAGCGGGTCGAGCAACTGAGTGGACGTGCACGACGAAATCAAGGGAGGTATCCGATGACTGCCATCGTTGAACAGCAGGCCGCACAGAAGTACGCCCGCCTGGAGGTCGAAACCGGAGTGGCCGCCGCCTCGCCGCAGCGGCTGATCGTGATGCTCTACGACGGCGCCGTGCGCGCCCTGCTGGGAGCCAAGGCTGCCCTGGCTGCCGGCGACGTCAGCGCCCGCGGCGCACGCATCTCCAAGGCGATCTCCATCATCGACGAGGGCCTGCGCCCGGCCGTGGATCCGGTGGCCGGCGGCGAGATCGCCGACAACCTCCTGCGCCTGTACGAGTACATCGGCAACCGCCTGCTGCTCGCCAACCTGAAGAGCGACGAGGCTTCCCTAGACGAGGCCATCGCCCTGCTGACGGAGCTCAAGGGGGCCTGGGAGGCGCTGGAGCGCCAGACCACCCGCGAGCAGCCCGCCGAGCCCGAAGCACGCAAGCCGGGCCGGGCCGCGAGCTACGGACGGGCCTGACGGCCTGCAGTACCGCACACCGGCGCGATCAGGACATCGCGCAACCCGCACCAAGAGCGTGGCGATCCCGTGCTAGGAGAGGGCGTGCTGCAAGCGTACGAGCGCGCGCTGGCGCTCACCCATTCGATGTTGGAGGCAGCACGCCGGGGTGACTGGGACGAGCTCGTCCGCATCGAAGGCGAGCGCGCGCGCGTGGTCGAGCAGATCAGGACGGAAGACGCCGAGCCGGCGCGCGATCCGAGGCAGGCCGGGCGCAAGCGCGAGATCATGGCCGAGATGCTGCGCACCGACGAGCAGGTGCAGCTGCTGACGCAGGACTGGATGCACGAGCTGCGCGAGATCCTGGGCAGCATCAGCACGGCCAAGCGCCTGACCAAGACCTACGGCACGTGAGCGCCGGGCGGTCGGTTGACGCCCAATGCCTAAAGTAGCAATATCCGGACGGGTGGAGGGGAGGAACCCCGGGAGTCCGTCGTGGAGGCGTTGGTCATCACCTGGCGCGAGCTGCTGGTCGTCGCCATTGTCGTGTTGGGCGTATACGCAGCAGAGCTCGCAGTCCTGCTGCGCTGGTCGTCGAACCGCGG
Organism: uncultured Burkholderiales bacterium; assembly: GCA_964523885.1. Taxonomy (GTDB): domain Bacteria; phylum Pseudomonadota; class Gammaproteobacteria; order Burkholderiales; family SHXO01; genus SHXO01. Next base: position 26,320 of record CAZFYX010000001.1, read on the forward strand.
GACCAATGCATGGAAGCGCACAGCCCCGGCAGCCCCCGAGAGCCAGCGGCTCACCGCGATGAGCCTGGAGATGGCCGAGCTGCGCAAGCAGGTCTCGCGCCTCGAGTCCGAGGTGGAGAAGCTGCGCAGTGCCGGCACCCCGGCCTCCTCACCCTACAACCAGGCGATCCAGCTGGCACGGCAGGGCTCCTCCGCCGCGGAAGTCGCATCCACCTGCGGCATTTCGCGGGGCGAGGCGGAGCTGATCGTCGCCCTGTACCGCAAGCTGCGCATCTAACCCCGTTTCACGCCGGTCCCGCGCATCCGCCTGATGCGAGGCGACTTGTTGCGCCCGACGCGCCGGACTGACAGGTGGCCGAGATCACCCTGCAGGCGCAGATCCAGAGCCTGCGCACAGCTGTCGAAGGCAATCTGGCCGCCGACGACCAGCCTGCACGGACACAACTGCCCTGGCAACCCGGCGAGCGGGTCACGGCCGTCGTGGAATCCGTGCGGCCCAACGATCGGGCCCTGCTGCGGGTGGGGGATTTCGTCTTCGACGCCAAGCTGCCCGTGCCCCCCCAGCTCGGACAGCGCCTGAACCTCACTTTCGTGGCGGCCGCCCCGCGGGTCACCTTCGCCCTGCCCGAGTCCGCCGAGCCGGCGCTCCCGGTCCCACCGTCTCCTGGAGCGGAGATCAGCCCTGCGGGGCGTAACCTCAACGCCCTGGTACAGGCCCTCGTGCCGGCGCGCAGCGCCGGTCAGCCGGGCGCCGTGCAGGATCCGGTTCCACTCCTGCCGGCGCCGCCCCGGGAGGCGGCGCCGCTCGCAGCCGCGCTGCAGCGTTCGGTGGAGCGCTCGGGCCTGTTCTACGAGTCGCACCTCGCCGAGTGGGTGGCCGGCGAGCGGCCGCTGGCGCAGCTGCGGGACGAGCCGCAGGGTCGGCTGGCACCACGTCCGGCGGTTCTCGCCGACACGGGGGGCGTCGCCAGGATGCCCGGCGGCATCGCCCAGGACGCACTCGAACCCGCGACGGAAGCGAGACAGCCGGCCGGCACCGTGCCTGCGGCGCACGCTGCAGCCGACCTGGACCGTGTAGACCCGCAGGCGACCGCCCAGGTACGGATGCAGATCGAGAGCCTGGATGCCCGGCAGATCGTCTGGCAAGGTCTGCCCTGGCCGGGTGTGCAGATGGAATGGCGGGTGGACGAACCGCCGGAGGAGAGCGTCCAGCCGGACGGCAGCGTGGCGTGGACGTCGCACCTCAAGCTGAGCTTCCCGGTCCTGGGCGAAGTCGAAGCCGACCTGGTGCTCGCCGGCAACGCCCTGCGCGTCCACCTGCACGCGTCCGAGCGGACCAGCCGCGACGCCCTGCAGGAGGCGCAGCCCGCGCTCGAGAACGCGATGGCCGCTGCCGGCCTGCGCCTGGCACAGGTGAGCATCGATGAGTGAAGCCAACCCCTCGAGCCTGGCGGTCGCGCTCACCTACAACGAGGGGGACGGCGCCCCGCGCGTGGTCGCCAAGGGGCGGGGGCAACTGGCCCAGACCATCATCGAGCGCGCGCAGCAGGCCGGGGTGTACGTGCACGAGTCGCCCGAACTGGTCGCGCTGCTGATGCAGGTGGATCTCGACCAGCGCATCCCGCCCCAGCTGTACGTCGCGGTCGCCGAACTGCTCGCCTGGCTGTACCGGATCGAGGCGGGCGACAACCCGGCGCTGCCTACGTCGAGAGCTCCCGGATGAGGTCGCTCTCCAGCCGGATGATGTTGCGGGTCTCGTGCAGCGCCTCGCCGGTGAGCACGAAGCTGTCCTCCGCGCGCTCGCCCAGCGTGTTGATCTTGGCGGTCTGCACGTTCAGCCCGTAAGCGACCAGCACGCGCGCCACGCTGGAGAGCAGTCCCGGCCGGTCCCCGGCGGTGAAGAACAGGTACCACGCCTGCCCGCGCTCGTCGGGCCGGATGGTGACCTCCGGGGTCATCGGGAAGCTGCGCACGCGCCGGCTCACGCGCCCCTTCACCGGCGCCGGCAGGGGCCCGCCTTGCTCCAGCTGTGCGGCGAGCTCGTGCTCGATGTAGGCGATGACATCGCGGTAGTGGGTGGTCGAGCGCGCCGGGTCCATCACCTGGAAGGTGTCCAGCGCGTACCCGTGCAGCGTGGTGTACACCTTGGCCTCCACGATGCTGAAGCTCATGCGCTCGAAGAATGCGCAGATCTGCGCGAACAGGTTGCTCTGGTCCGGCGTGTAGATCAGCACCTGGACCCCTTCCCCGACCGGACTCAAGCGTGCCTTGACGACGGGCGTCGGCGTATCCACCCGGTAGTTGAGCAGGCGGGTGTGCCAGGCGATGTCGCGGGCGTCGTGGCGCAGGAAGTAGGGCGTGTCGAGCTGGCTCCACAGCTTCTGGTGGGCGCCCTCCGGCACCGCGTACAGCCGCAGCTTCTGCAGCGCAAGCCTCTGGCGCGCCTGCAGGCGGCTGCCCGCCGGGTCGGTGTCGCCGCCCAGGTAACGGCGGGTGGACCAGAACAGGTCCTCGAGCAGCTTGCCCTTCCACGCGTTCCAGACCTTCGGGCTGGTGCCGCGGATGTCGGCGACGGTGAGCAGGTAGAGCGCGATCAGCCGGCGCTCGTTCTTGACCACCTGGGCGAACTCGGCGATGACCGCGGCATCCGACAGGTCGCGCTTCTGCGCAACGGACGACATGTAGAGGTGGCGCTCGACCAGCCAGCACACCAGCTCGGTGTCCTCCTCGGGCAACCCGTGGCCACGGCAGAACCGGCGCGCGTCGGAGGTGCCCAGGAGCGAATGGTCGCCGCCGCGGCCCTTGGCGATGTCGTGGAACAGGCCGGCGAGGTAGAGCAGCTCGGGCTTGTCGAACTCGCTCATCAGGCGGTTGCACAGCGGATACTCGTGCGCCATGTCGGTCACCGCGAACCGGCGCAGGTTGCGCACCACCATGGTGATGTGCTCGTCCACGGTGTAGACGTGGAAGAGGTCGTGCTGCATCTGCCCGACGATGCGTCCGAACGGCGGCAGGTAGCGGCCCAGCACGTCGTAGCGGTTCATCCGCCGCAGCGCGTGGGTGAGCCCGTGTCCGTAGCGGAACATGCCGAGGAAGCGGGCCTGGTTCACCGCGTCGCGCCGGAACGCGGCGTCGATGTTCCTGGCCGAGCGCCACAGCGCCCGGAGGGTCGCGGCCTCGATGCCCTTGAGCTCCGGGTGCTGCTGCATGAGCTCGAACACCTCGAGGATGGCGCGGGGCTGGCGCTCGAAGACCCGGGTGTCGGTGGCGGCGAGCAGCTCGTGATGCGCCTCGAAGCTCTCGTTCAGCGCGCGTGCCTCCTGGCGCGGCGGCGGGAACACGATCGCCCTCAGGTTCTGCAGGATGATCTCGTTCAGCTGCATGACCGAGCGCGCAGTCCGGTAGTAGACCTGCATCAGCTGCTCGCTCGCGCGCTTGGCCGGAGTGTCCACAAAGTCCATCGCATGCGCGAGCGGAGTCTGCAGGTCGAACACCAGGCGATCTTCGCGGCGCCGGGCGCGATGGTGCAGCCGGATGCGCAGGTCCTGCAGCACGCGCTCGTGGCGGGCGATCTGCCGGGCCTCGTCGGGCGTGATCACGCCGTGCCCGGCGAGATCCTTCCAGCTGCGCCCGGTGCGGCTGGCGCCGCTGATCCAGAGAATGTTCACGAGGTCGCGCAGTCCGCCCGGGCTTTCCTTGACGTTGGGCTCGAGGTTGTAGGCGGTCTCGTTGAAGCGGTTGTGCCGCTGCTGCTGCTCGAGCAGCTTGGCCTCGAAGAACGCGCGCGCGTTGAGGGCGTGATGGACCGCCGCGTCGAAGCGCGCGAACAGCGCCTTGCTGCCCGCGATCCAGCGGCCCTCGAGCAGCGTGGTCTGCACGGTGATGTCCTGGCGCGCCTCGGCCAGGCATTCCTCGATCGAGCGTGCGCTGTGCCCCAGCTCGATGCCGACGTCCCAGAGTCGGCTCACCAGCTGGGAGACGCAGTCGCGGCCGGGGTCGTCCACGTCGTCCGGCAGCAGGATCAGGACGTCGACATCGGAGTAGGGGAACAGGGTGCCGCGCCCGTAGCCGCCGACGGCGACCAGCGCCATGTCGGCGGACATGCCCCCGGCGTCCCACATCGTGCGCAGGATGCGGTCGACCAGCGCGGCGTGACGCTTGAGGTTGACGCTCGGGTTGGGCCGCGCCTCGTATGCGGCCTGCAGGGCCGCGCGGCCTTCCTGCAACTCGCGCCTGACTGCGGCCAGCTCCGGCTGGAACCGCGCGGCAGGCGATTCAGCGGCTGCTGGCGCAGTGGCGGACATGCGCGTTCAGGCTGCGAGTGCAGCGGGCTTGGGGGTTCCCTCGGACTGGGTGAGCACTTCGTAGCCGCTGGCCGTCACCAGGACGGTGTGCTCCCACTGTGCCGACAGGCTGTGATCCTTGGTCACGATGGTCCAGCCGTCCGCGAGCTGCCGGATGCCGGCCTTGCCTGCGTTGATCATGGGTTCCACCGTGAACGTCATGCCCGGCTGCAGCTTGAGCCCGGTCTGCGGGCGGCCGTAGTGCAGGACCTGCGGCTCCTCGTGGAAGCGGCGGCCGATGCCATGGCCGCAGAATTCGCGCACCACACTGAAGCCATGCTTCTCTGCATGGGCCTGGATCGCGTGGCCGATGTCACCCAGGTAGGCGCCTGGACGCACCGACCGGATCCCCAGCCACATGCACTCGTAGGTCGCCTCGACCAGCCGGCGCGCCTGGATGGACGGCTCGCCGACATAGAACATGCGGCTGGTGTCGCCGTGGAAGTCGTCCTTGATGACCGTGATGTCGATGTTGATGATGTCGCCGGCCTTGAGCCGCTTGCCGCCAGGCACGCCGTGGCAGACGACGTGGTTGACCGATGTGCAGACCGACTTGGGGTAGGGCGGATAGCCGGGCGGGGCATAGTTGAGCGGCGCCGGAACCGTGCGCTGCACGCTCACCATGTACTCGTGGCAGAGCCGGTCGAGCTCCTCCGTCGTCACACCCGGCCTGACGTAGGGCGTGATGTAGTCGAGCACCTCGCTGGCCAGACGGCCGGCGATGCGCATCTTCTCGATTTCTTCGGGGGATTTGATCGTTACCGACATGGGATGCTGGCGGGTGCACGCGTTGGGCGGCAAGGCCGCGGCGCGGAGCCGCCCATCCTAACATAGGGGCGGGTGCGGGCCCGCATCCCTGCTGCCGCACCGGAGGGCACGCTTTTCGCATTGCCGGCCCGGGTGCAACAAGGCTGGATGTGGGGTCGGAGGCGACTGCGGCAAGTCAGCATTGCGCGCGCCAGGACCCCACCGGAATCGTTTGGCTCCCCGACCTGGGCTCGAACCAGGGACCTGCGGATTAACAGTCCGTCGCTCTACCGACTGAGCTATCGGGGAATTGCGAAGCCGCGCATTCTAGCCGCTCACCCTCGGCCGGTCAATTGGCTGCCATGCTGGAATGACGCGAAGAACCAAGCTGTTGGTGGGCTGCGCCGGCCTCGCTGCACTGGTGGCGGCCGTGCCCTGGCTGGTCCCGCTGGCCCAGTTCATCCCGCGCATCGAAGCCACCGCTTCGGCGCGGCTCGGTGTCCCGGTCACCATCGGCTCGTTGCGCCTCGGGCTGCTGCCGCTGCCGCACGTCAGCGCGCAGGACGTGACGATCGATGAGACCAGCGCAGGCCACGTCGGCACCATCAGTGTGTGGCCAGTGCTGGGCGAACTGCTTTCGGACGTGAAGGTGATGCGTGAAGTTCGGCTCGAGGACGTCGAGCTCAGCCAGGCGCTGGCTGCCCGGCTGCTGGCGCTGCCCCGGTCGGACGGCCCCCCGAGCGTACTGGTCGAGCGCGTGGTCGTCGCACGGGCTGCCCTGCGGCTGCCGGCCGTCACGCTGCGGGACCTGGATGCCCAGGCGGAGCTCGATGCCGACGGTCGGGTCGAGCAGGTCACGATCGAACGCGGCCGCACGCTGCGCCTCACGCTGCGCCCCGGCACCGGCTCCGACTGGACCATGGTGGTGAAGGCGCACAACTGGACGCCTCCGCTGGGTCCCGGGGTGGTGTTCGACCGGATCGACGCGACCGCCACCCTGCGTTCCGGCCTGATCGAGACGCGCGACCTCACCGCGCGGTTGTACGGCGGCCGCATGAGCGGCACGCTGCGGGTGGGCTGGAAGCCGGACTGGAGCATCAACGGCGAGCTGACCGTGGAGGACATGCGGCTGCAGCCCGCGGCCGGTCTGGTGGCCAACCTGCGCAGCATCAGCGGCAGGGTGAGCGGGAAGCCGCGCTTCAGCATGGGCGCGAAGCGCGCAGGAGACCTGGCCGCCAGCCTGCAGCTCGCATCGGAGTTCGTGATCCACGACGGGACCCTGGGCAAGGTGGACCTGGTGGCCGCAGCACGCAACCCGCTGGTCAAGCCGCCGAGCGACGGCGAGACGCGCTTCGACGAGTTGTCGGGCATGGTCGAGATCGACCAGCAGGGTTATCACTTCTACGAGCTGAACGTCGCCTCGGGGTTGCTGCGTGCGACCGGCGAGGTCACCGTATCGCGTGACCGGCAGCTGGACGGACGCGTCAGCGCCGAACTGCGGGGCACTGCCTCGCTGCTTTCCGTCCCGCTCGCGGTGTCGGGTACGGCAGCCGATCCGGTGGTGCGGCCTACCAGGACGGCGCTGGCCGCCGCAATCGCCGGGTCCGTGCTGCTGCCGGGCATCGGTACCGCACTGGGGATCAAGGCCGGCGACCTCACCGACCGGCTGCTCGGGAAACGGCGCGAGCCGGCGCCGGCGAAGGCGCCGGTCCCGCAGCCGCCGATGGGCGGGCGCTGACCGGCGGTCCTGGAACCCCCTGCGCCGCGCACCGGCGGCCAGGCCCGCGGCGGCTGGCCGCGCTCTGCTATCGCAGCACTGCAGCGATGCCGTTGGCGACGTGCTCGACGTTGCGCGAGTTCAGGGCGGCCACGCAGATGCGGCCGCTGTCGATGGCATAGATCGAGAACTCCTCGCGCAACCGGCCCACCTGGTCCTTGCTCAGCCCGGAGTACGAGAACATGCCGCGCTGGCGGATGACGAACTCGAAGTCGGCACCCGGCACGCGCGCATGGATCTTCTCGACCAGCAGCTTGCGCATGCCCTTGATGCGGTCGCGCATCTGCGCCAGCTCCTGCTCCCACAGCGCACGCAATTCGGCGGAGGCGAGCGCGGTGGCGACGATCTTGCCGCCATGGGTGGGCGGGTTGGAGTAGTTGGTGCGGACGATGCGCTTGAGCTGGCTCAGCACGCGCGCACCTTCCTCTGCGCTGGCGGTGACCACGCTCAGCGCCCCGACCCGCTCCCCGTACAGGGAGAACGACTTGGAGAAGGAGTTGGACACGAACACCGGGATGCCGGCCGCTGCGAAGCGGCGCACCGGCTCTGCGTCGGCATCCAGGCCATCACCGAACCCCTGGTAGGCGATGTCGAGGAAGGGGATCAGCCCGCGCGCCTTCACGACTGCGAGGACCTCATCCCATTGCGAGAGCGACAGGTCCACCCCCGTGGGGTTGTGGCAGCAGGCGTGCAGGACCAGGATCGTCCCGGCCTTGGCGGAGCGGAAGGCATCGAGCATGGCCTGATAGCGGATGCCGTGCGTCGCCGGATCGTAGTACGGGTAGTTCCTGACGGTGAAACCGGCGTTCTCGAACAGTGCGCGGTGGTTCTCCCAGCTGGGATCGCTGATCCAGGCCTCCGCGCCTGGATCGATCCGGCGCAGGAAGTCTGCCCCGACCTTCAGGCCGCCGGTGCCGCCCAGCGCCTGGACCGTGATGACGCGGCCCTCCCTGCGGGCCGGGCTGTCGCCGAAGACCAGCGCCTGGACCTGCTTGTCATACTCGGGCAGCCCGTCGATCGGGAGGTAGCCCCGGGGCGGCGCGTTCTCGAGCAGCTGGCGCTCGGCGCGGCGGACGCACTCCAGCAGGGGGATCTTGCCGTTGTCGTCGTAGTACACACCGACACCGAGGTTGACCTTGCTGGGGTTGGTGTCCGCGTTGAAGGTTTCGGTGACGCCGAGGATCGGATCGCGCGGCGCCATCTCGACGGCTGCCAGGATGGATGCGGTCATGGTCAGGGATATGGTGAGCGAGGGATGGAAAGGGCCAGAGCAAGCCCCATATTCTAACCGCACGTCCGTGCGCCGGGCAGCAAGGTGTCCGATGTTGCGCGGTGTGGGAAAATCCACGGTTGCCTCCTCCGGCGCGCCGCGCAATGACTCTGTCCAGCAGCACCAGGGCCCGTATCCTCGAATTCCCCGGCAGCCCGTACCGGCTGCACGAGCCGTTCGCGCCTGCTGGTGACCAGCCCGATGCGATCGAGAAGCTGACCGAGGGCATCAGGGACGGCCTGTCGTTCCAGACCCTGCTCGGGGTGACCGGCTCGGGCAAGACCTACACCATGGCGCAGGTCATCGCGCGCCTGGGGCGACCTGCGCTCATCCTGGCGCCGAACAAGACACTGGCGGCGCAGCTGTACTCGGAGATGCGCGAGTTCTTCCCGGACAACGCGATCGAGTACTTCGTCTCCTACTACGACTACTACCAGCCCGAGGCCTACGTCCCCTCGCGCGACCTGTACATCGAGAAGGACTCCAGCATCAACGAGCACATCGAGCAGATGCGCCTGTCGGCGACCAAGTCGCTGCTCGAACGCCCGGACACCGTGATCGTCGCCACGGTATCGTGCATCTACGGCATCGGCGACCCGGTGGACTACCACAGCATGGTGCTGCACCTGCGCACCCACGAGCAGATCAGCCAGCGCGATGTCATCCGCCGGCTCGCGGAGATGCAGTACCAGCGCAACGAGGCCGAGTTCAAGCGCGGCACGTTCCGCGTGCGCGGCGACGTGCTCGACATCTTCCCCGCCGAGAACTCCGAGGTGGCGCTGCGGCTGAGCCTGTACGACGACGAGGTCGAGCAGCTCACGCTGTTCGACCCGCTCACCGGGCAGGTGCTGCAGAACGTCCCGCGCTACACCATCTACCCGTCGAGCCACTACGTGACCCCGCGCGGCACCACGCTGCGTGCGATCGAGTCGATCAAGCACGAGCTGCGCGAGCGCATCGAGTTCTTTCAGCAGCAGGGCAAGCTGCTAGAGGCCCAGCGCATCGAGCAGCGCACCCGCTTCGACCTCGAGATGCTGGCCGAGCTGGGCTTCTGCAAGGGCATCGAGAACTACTCGCGCCACCTGTCCGGCCGCAAGGCCGGCGAACCGCCGCCCACGCTGATCGACTACCTGCCGCGCAACGCCCTCATGATCATCGACGAGAGCCACGTGACCATTCCGCAGGTGGGTGGGATGTACCGGGGCGACCGGGCGCGCAAGGAGAACCTGGTCGACTACGGCTTCCGTCTGCCTTCGGCGGTGGACAACCGTCCGCTCAAGTTCGAGGAGTTCGAGGCCATGATGCCGCAGACGGTGTTCGTGTCCGCGACACCGGCGGACTACGAGGCCGCACACCAGGGACAGGTGGTCGAGCAGTTGGTGCGGCCGACCGGGCTGGTCGATCCGCAGATCATCGTGCGGCCGGCCAGCACGCAGGTCGACGACCTGCTCTCGGAGATCAACGCACGCGTGCGCGTCGGCGAGCGGGTGCTGGTGACCACGCTCACCAAGCGCATGGCCGAGGACCTCACCGACTACCTGGGCGAGCATGGCGTGAAGGTGCGCTACCTGCACTCGGACATCGACACGGTGGAGCGGGTGGAGATCATCCGCGACCTGCGCCTGGGCGAGTTCGACGTCCTGGTCGGCATCAACCTGCTGCGCGAGGGCCTGGACATCCCCGAGGTGTCGCTGGTGGCCGTGCTCGACGCGGACAAGGAGGGCTTCCTGCGCTCGGAGCGCTCCCTCATCCAGACCATCGGCCGGGCCGCGCGGCACCTCCACGGCACAGCGATCCTGTACGCCGACCAGATGACCGACTCGATGCGGCGCGCGATCGGGGAGACCAGCCGGCGCCGCGACAAGCAGCTGGCGTTCAATGCCCGGCACGGCATCACCCCGCGCGGAGTCACCAAGCGCATCCGGGACATCATCGACGGGGTCTACGACGCGACGGCCGCGCACAAGGAAGTGCAGGCCGCCGAAGGAGTGGCGGGTTACGCGGCGATGAGCGAGACCGATCTCGCGAAGGAGATCCGCCGGCTGGAGAAGCAGATGCTCGAGCATGCGCGCAACCTGGAGTTCGAGCAGGCCGGACAGGTGCGCGACCAGTTGCGCACGCTCAAGGAGAAGCTCTTCGGGATGGCTGCCGGCGAGTTGCCGGGCATCCCCAGCCAGCCAGCCCCGGCCCGGCCGCGTTCCACGCCACGGAAGCGAGCCGCGGGAGGATGACCGTGGAGAGGGTGCTGTTCGTCTGCACGGGCAACATCTGCCGGTCGCCCACGGCCGAGGGCGTCTTCCGCCAGCACGTGGCGCAGGCAGGGCTGGAGGGCCGGATCGAGATCGCATCGGCCGGAACCCACGACTACCACGTGGGCGAGTGTCCGGACCGCCGCACGATCGCTGCGGCGAGGCGGCGCGGCTACGACCTGTCCGCGCAGACGGCCCGGCAGCTGCGCGAGGGCGACTTCCTGCGCTTCGACCACATCCTCGCCATGGACCACGGCCATCTGACGTATCTCATGCGCCGCTGCCCGGCCGCGCAACGCGGGAAGATCCGGCTGTTCATGGACCATGCACCGCACCTGGCGCACCGGGAGGTGCCGGACCCCTACTACGGTGACGTAGAGGGGTTCGAGCTCGTGCTCGACCTGGTCGAAGCGGCGTCGCAGGGGCTGCTGGCGCAGCTCCGGCGGACGCTGGGGAACACCTGCACCTGAGCCGGTGCACGAGGAGGGCGTGCGACACCCTCCGCGTGCACCGGGAACCTATCAGCGCTGCTCGCCCTCCGGCCGGGTCTCGATCTGCACCAGCGGCTCACTGACGACCGGTTCCGGAGCAGGACGCCGGGGGCGGCGCGGCTGCTGCGGCTCCACCGGAACGGCCGCCGGGTCCGGCTCGACGACATTGCTGCTGGTCTCGATCTGCACCATGTCCGGAGGCAAGGAGAACGACTGTGCCGCCGGGCGCGCCCGATATGCCGCCGCTTCGATCGTGCTCTGCGCTGCAACCCTCTCGGCAGCAGGACGGGGCGGGACGATCGGTGCAGCCTCGATGGGCTCCGCTTCTACCAGCGCAGCAGGCTCGAACCGTGGGACGGGCGGCTCGGCGACGGGCTCGGCGGACGCTTCGACTGCATGCTCCTCCACTCGGGCGGCGACCGCGGGCGGTCCCGACTCGAACTCCGGCTCGATCCGTTCGGGGGCGGAGGCGGCAGGTGCCGGCTCCTGCGCTTCGACCTCGCCCCGCTCCGCAGAGCGAGGCGCTTCCCCTTCGCCTTGTCCGCCGCCGCGGTCACGCCGCCCGCGGCGACGCCGGCCACGGCCTTCACCCTCGCCGGCCGGGCCGCCCTCTCGGGGCGGACGCTCCTGGCGCTGCTCGGCCCCCTCTGCGCGATCGCGTTCGCCGCGATCAGGACGCTCGCCACGTTCCTGACGCTCGCCGCGAGGGGGGCGCTCGCCGCGCTCGCGGCGTTCGCCACCCTGTGGACGGTCGGCTGCGACGGCACCTTCGGCCCGCGCGGTGTCGACCGCGGGTTGCCCCCGACCGCCGCCACGCTCCTGTCCGCTGCGCTCGCGCCGCTCCTGCCGGTCGCCGCGCTCGGGACGTTCGCCGCGCTCCGGGCGCTCGGACCGCTCGCCCCGGCGCTGACCGCCGCCAGGCTGGCCACGGCGCTGCTCGCCGCCGGCTGCTCCGCGCTGCGGCTGGCCGCCCTGCTGGCCCTCCCCGGGACGGCGATCCCGCCGAGGCTGCTCGCGCACCGGACGGCGGGTTTCGCGCGGGCGGGCCTTCACCGGCTCCGCCGCCTGCTCCGGCTTGCGGGTCAGCCAGCCGAAGATCTTCTGGAGAATCGACGGTTTTGCTTCGTCCGCAGCAGGTGCCGGCGCGGGCGCCGGGGTGGGCGCGGGCAGTTCCGGGGTGATGCCCTGGACCGCCGCCTGCACGCGCACCGGCTTGGCCTCGGCCTCCGGGCCCGGTTTCTCTGCCTCCGCGGGCTGCTCGACCATCCGGTAGCTCGCCGGCAGCGGCTCCATCTGGTTCAGCTCGTCGTGACGCAGTCGCGTCACGGTGTAGTTGGGGGTCTCGAGATTGATGTTGGGGATCAGCACGATGCTGACCTTGAGCCGCTGCTCGATGGCATGGAACTCCGAGCGCTTCTCGTTGAGCAGGAATGTCGCGACGTCGACCGGCACCTGGGCCTGCACCGCCGCCGTGTTCTCCTTCATCGCCTCTTCCTGCAGGATGCGCAGGATGTGCAGCGCCGACGACTCGACGCTGCGGATGTGGCCGATGCCATGGCAGCGCGGGCACGCCATGTGGCTGGACTCGCCCAGCGAGGTCTGCAGGCGCTGGCGCGACAGCTCCATCAGGCCGAAGCGGGAGATCTTGCCCATCTGCACGCGGGCGCGGTCGTAGCGCAGCGCGTCACGCAGGCGGTTCTCGACCTCGCGCTGGTTGCGGCTGTTCTCCATGTCGATGAAGTCGATCACGACCAGGCCACCCAGGTCGCGCAGGCGCAGCTGGCGGGCGAGCTCGTCGGCGGCCTCGAGGTTGGTGCGCAGGGCCGTCTCCTCGATGTCGGCGCCGCGGGTCGCGCGCGCCGAGTTGACGTCGATGGCCACCATCGCCTCGGTATGGTCGATGACGATCGCCCCGCCCGAGGGCAGGGCCACCTGCCGGGCGTAGGCCGTCTCGATCTGGTGCTCGATCTGGAAGCGCGAGAAGAGCGGAACGTCGTCGTTGTACAGCTTGACGCGGTTGACGTTGGCCGGCATGACGTGCGCCATGAACTGCCGGCACTGCTCGTAGATCGCCTCGGTGTCGATCAGCAGCTCGCCGATGTCCTGGGAGAAGTAGTCGCGGATGGCGCGGATGACGAGGCTGGATTCCTGGTAGATCAGGAACGCGCCGGGCTGCTGTTTGGCTGCGTTCTCGATCGCGCGCCAGGTGCGCAGCTGCAAGTCGAGGTCCCACTGCAGTTCCTCGAGCGCGCGGCCCAGGCCGGCGGTGCGGCCGATGACGCTCATCCCGGGCGGGGTGTCGAGCTGGGTGATGAGGTCGCGCAGCTCGTTGCGCTCCTCGCCCTCCACCCGGCGCGAAACGCCGCCGCCGCGGGGGTTATTGGGCATCAGGACGATGAAGCGCCCGGCCAGGCTGATGAAGGTCGTGAGCGCGGCGCCCTTGTTGCCACGTTCGTCCTTGTCCACCTGGACGACCATCTCCTGGCCTTCACGGATCACATCCTGGATGCGTGCGCGGGCCGGGTCGACGTCGGAGTTGAAGTAGGAGCGGCTGATCTCCTTGAACGGGAGGAACCCGTGGCGCTCACTGCCGTAATCGACGAATGCCGCCTCGAGGCTGGGCTCGACCCTGGTGATGACCCCCTTGTAGATGTTCCCCTTGCGTTGCTCTTTTCCTGCGGTTTCGATGTCGAGGTCGATCAGTTTCTGACCGTCCACGATCGCGACCCGAAGCTCTTCTGCCTGGGTCGCATTGAACAGCATGCGTTTCATGTGTTGGCCCCCGCGCTCGAACCCGCGGGCAGGGCAAACATCGGGCGGACGTGTATCGCCGCCCCCCGGCTCGGTACTATTCGCTCGGTGCAGCGATCATAATGATGGATCCCTCACGAACAGCTGTATTGGGCGTTTGCCATGCAGCCACGGTGGCGGACGAAGGAAACGCACCCCTCGCGGGCGGGAGCTGTCGCACCTGGTGCGGCTCCGCCGGCCCGGCCGGGAGCCCGCAACGGCATGCTGGCCGGCGGACCTCGTGTCCCGGGGTCGAGTTCTGTTTCCTGCCGCGGCCCGTGACGTCGATGTGCTCGAGTCTTGAGCGCGCTAATGGTCACATCGCTAGTTGGTCCGGGTCAGCGAAGTTAACCCGTCATGATTTGGTTCAGGTCACGAGCCTGGGGAGCGTGCCGCGACTGGCGCGGTATGGTCGGCTCCGCATCGCCGGCGCGCGGTCTCGCCGCTCTCGCCTTGCGCACGATAGTATAAGCAAAATGAATGGCTTAAGGAAAGTGCCTGAAAACGCACCCGCGGTACGCACGATCGAGGTGGACGAGGAGGCCGCCGGCCAGCGGCTGGACAACTTCCTGGTGCGGCTGCTCAAGGGGGTGCCCAGGAGCCACCTGTACCGCATGGTCCGCACCGGCGAAGTACGGGTGAACAGCCGGCGCATCGACGTGACCTACCGCGTGGCGGCCGGGGACAGGGTCCGCATCCCCCCGGTGCGGACCGCAGTCGGGGCGACTGCCGGCCGGCCTGCACCAGCCACCCCACGCGCGCCGCTGCTGGGGCACACCGTCCTGTTCGAGGACGACCACCTGCTGATCATCGACAAGCCGGCCGGGATGGCGGTGCACGGCGGGAGCGGGGTCAGCCTCGGGGTGATCGAACAGCTGCGGCTCGAGCGCCCCCAGTCGCGGTTCCTGGAGCTGGTGCACCGGCTCGACCGGGACACCTCGGGGGTCCTGCTGCTGGCCAAGAAGCGCAGCGCGCTGACCCACCTGCACGCCCAGTTGCGCGACGGCACGGTGGAGAAGCACTACCTGGCCGTGGTGAAGGGCGAATGGCGCCGTTCCCGCCAGACCGTTTCGCTGCCCCTGACCAAGTACGTGACCGACGCCGGCGAGCGCCGGGTGAGCGTCGACGAGGAGGGGATGCGGGCACAGACGACCTTCACCCTCGAGCAGGGGTTCCGGGGCTACAGCCTGGTCCGGGCCGAACTCCATACCGGGCGGACCCACCAGATCCGCGTGCACCTCGCCCACCTCGGATTCCCCATCGTCGGGGACGAGAAGTACGGAGACTTCGCCTTGAACAAGACCCTGGCCAGGACCGGCCTCAAGCGCATGTTCCTGCACGCGGCCGAAGCCACATTCACCCATCCCGCGAGCGCCGAGCGCGTACGCATCGAGGCGCCTCTGCCTGCCGATCTGGTGGCGTTCGTGGCAACGCTGGAACGCGCCGGCACCGGCGCCCCGGGCTCTCGATGAGCACCCGCCGCTTCGAGCTCCTGGTGTTCGACTGGGATGGCACGCTGGTCGACTCGCCGCAGCACATCGTCGATTCGCTGCTGGCCGCGTGCGCGGACATCGGCATCCCGGTCCCGCCGGCGGAGCGCGCGCGCTACATCATCGGCCTGGGATTGAAGGACGCGCTGGAATACCTCCTGCCCGACCTGCCGTCGAGCGACTATCCGCGCCTGGCCGACCGCTACCGCTACCACTTCCTCGCCGGCGATGCGAAGGTCGTCCCCTTCGCGGGCGTGCGCGAGGGAATCGCGGCACTCAACGCATCCGGCTTCCTGCTCGGCGTGGCGACCGGCAAGAGCCGGCGCGGGCTGGACCGGTCGCTGCAGGATACCGGGCTGGCGACGCTGTTCCACGTCTCGCGCTGCGCGGACGAGGGCTTCCCCAAACCGCATCCGCAGATGCTGCAGGTGCTCATGGAACAGCTCAATGTCCCCCCGGAGCGGACGTTAATGATCGGCGACACCACGCACGATCTGGAGATGGCACGCAATGCCGGCGTCCCGGCCCTCGCAGTCAGTTACGGCGCCCACGCCGTCGGGGAGCTGGCACGGCTCGAGCCGCTGGCCTGCGCCGGGTCGTTCCACGAAGTGATCGGATGGCTGGAAGCGAACGCCTGATCTGCTCCGCGGCGGCGCTGGAGGAGAAGGGCGCCGGGGTGCGCTTCACGGTGGTGCGCCACGGCCGAGAGGAGCCGGCCTTCGTCGTGCGCTACGGGGGCATCGCGCGCGCCTACCTCAACCGCTGCGCGCACGTGCCGGTCGAGCTCGACTGGGCCGAGGGAGAGTTCTTCGATTTCAGCAAGCTATACTTGATCTGCTCCACCCATGGAGCGATGTACCTGCCCGACTCCGGGCACTGCGTGGCCGGCCCCTGCAAGGGTGCGCGGCTGCATCCCCTGAAAGTGGCAGAACGCGACGGCGAGGTATACCTCATTGAGTGACGAGACCAGCGGGCTGCCGCCCGCATCCGGCGAAGTGACCCGGGCAACGGCCGCCCCCCGCGACGAGCGCTGGGAGCGCGACGCGCTCGAGCGCCTGGCCCGCGCGGCCCTCGACGAGCAGCGCCGTGCGCGGCACTGGAGCATCTTCTTCAAGGTACTCACTTTCGCGTACCTGTTCGCGCTGCTGTTCATCGGCCTGGGCTGGATCGGCGGACGCGAGTCCCAGGTCAGCGGCAAGCACACCGCCCTGGTATCGATCGACGGGGTGATCGCAGCCCAGGGGGATGCCAGCGCCGAGCGCGTCAACAAGGGGCTCAAGGAGGCGTTCGAGGACAGCAACACGGCCGGCGTGATCCTGCGCATCAACAGCCCCGGCGGCAGTCCCGTGCAGGCCGGCCAGATCAACCAGGAGATGCAGCGGCTGCGCAAGCTGCACCCCAAAGTCCCGCTTTACGTGGTGATCGAGGACGTCTGTGCGTCGGGCGGCTACTACGTGGCCGTCGCGGCGGAGCGCATCTACGTGGACAAGGCCAGCCTGGTGGGCTCCATCGGCGTGCTCATGGACGGATTCGGCTTCACCGGCACGATGGAGAAACTGGGTGTCGAGCGGCGGCTGCTCACTGCCGGGGACAACAAGGGCTTCCTGGATCCGTTCTCCCCGCTCAAGGAGCGCGAGCGCGCCTACGCCCAGACCATGCTGAACGACATCCACCAGCAGTTCATCGATGTCGTGCGCCAGGGCCGCGGTGATCGCCTGAAGGAGACCCAGGAGATGTTCAGCGGACTGGTGTGGACGGGCGACCGCAGCGTCGAGCTCGGGCTCGCCGACGCGATGGGCAGCGTCGACTCGGTCGCGCGCGAGGTGATCAAGGCCGAACGCGTGGTCGACTTCACCCCCACCCAGAACGTGCTCGAGCGCTTCGCGCAGAAGGTCGGCGCGTCCATGGCCAGCACCTTCCTGCAGAGCGTGAACGTCCAGGGCGTGCGCTAGGCAGACTGCAGCACGAAGACGGCGGGCCGCTTGTCCAGGTCGGGCAGCCCGCCGCGCCACTGGGCGATGCGGCGCGTGCGAATCGTCTGCGTCTCCAGCGACAGGTCGGCGGCGATGCATAGCCGGGTGTCGGCCTGGCAGACGGCAAGGAAGGCCTCGAGCAGGCGATTGTTGCGGTAGGGTGTCTCGATCACCAGCTGAGCCGCCCGATTCGCGCGCGACTCCCGCTCCAGGCGCCGGATGTACTCGTCGCGCGCCCCGCGATCCACCGGGAGATAGCCGTGGAAGCAGAACCGCTGTCCCTCCAGGCCGGAGGCCATCAGCGCGAGGAGCAGGGAGGAGGGGCCGACCAGCGGCACCACGCGCAACCCTTCCTCGTGCGCCAGACCGACCAGTGCACTGCCCGGATCCGCGACCGCCGGGCAGCCTGCCTCGGAGAGCAGGCCGACATCGAGGCCGGCGCGCAACGGATCCAGCAGCTGCGGCAGCCGCGCAGCGGCGGTGTGCTCGTTCAGCTCCTGGATCGGGGTCTGGGCCAGCACGCGCGGGTAGCCGATCGCCTTCAGGAAGTGCCGAGCCGACTTGGCACTCTCGGCGATGAATGCGGAAAGGCCGCGGACGCGCTCGAGCACCTGCTCCGGCAGCACCGCATCGGCGGCAGACGCGCCGAGCAGCGTGGGGACGAGATACAGTGTCCCCGTCCGCGACGCGGGAGGCTCAGACAATCGGGTGGCCCTCGCTGGTGAGCATGTCCACCAACGCGATCAACGGCAGCCCGATCAAGGCGGTGGGATCATCGCCCTCGATGCTGCGCAGCAGAGCGATGCCGAGACCTTCGGCCTTGGCGCTGCCCGCGCAGTCGTACGGCTGCTCGCGCAGCAGGTAGGCTTCGATCTGCGCGGCAGTGAGCGGGCGGAAGGTAACGCGCGAGACCACGACGCGGGACTGCAGCCTGCCCGTCGCGGCATTGAGCAGCGCCACGGCGGTGTGGAAGTGCACCATGCGTCCGGAGGCCTGTTGCAGCTGCCTCACCGCCACGTCGTGGCAACCGGGTTTCTCCAGCCGTACGCCATCGAGCTCGGCCACCTGGTCCGAGCCGATGACGAGCGCAGCCGGGAACCGGGCGGCGCCCGCCCGGGCCTTGGCGCGAGCCAGGCGCAGCGCGGTTTCCGCCGGGCTTTCCCCGGACTGCGGGAGCTCGTCGACCCCCGGGGACAGGATCTCGAAGTCGTGCACCAGCCGGGACAGGAGTTCGCGGCGGTAGCGAGAGGTGGAGGCGAGAACCAGCATCGGCCGGGGCCGGCGCGCAGGAGTGCCGCCGGGCGGATAAGGTTTTGACAGTGCGGGACAAAAATACTACCATGCGCGGTTTATGTTCGAACAGCCGGTGATCGAGCCCGGCCGCTTCGCCCGCATGGGCGAGCGGCTGTCCGGCAAGCTGGACTTGTCCGGCCTGCCGCGCGTGGCCGACCTGTTGTCCGAGGCCGGCGGAGAGGTGCGTTACGCCGTGTCCGGGTACGTGAACGAGCGCGGGTACAGCGCGCTGCACATGGAGTTGGACGGCCAGCTCAGCCTGCGCTGCCAGCGCTGCCTCGGGCCGCTGCTGCAGAGCGTGCAGGCCCGGCGCGAGATCGTGCTCGTGCCCGGTGCAGACGAGTTCGCGCAGCGCGACGACGAGACGGACTTCGAGGACGTGATTCCCGACGTGCAGCGCCTGGAACTGGTGCCGCTGCTCGAGGAGGAACTCCTCCTTGCGCTGCCACTGGCGGTCCGGCACGAGGACGGCGGTTGCGGACCCGGAGCCCAGGCAGTCCCGGCGCGCCCGGCAGGTGAGTCGCCGTTCGCGGCACTGGCAAAGCTCAAGCAATAACGGCTGCGGGGCCCGGCTCGGCAGTCAACTCAAGCAGACAGGAGTGATCGGAAATGGCAGTTCAGCAAAACAAGAAGTCACCTTCCCGGCGCAACATGCGCCGGGCCCACGACGCGCTCGGCAATCCTCCGCTCGCGGTCGAGCCCGGCTCGGGCGAGGTGCACCTGCGCCACCACGTGAGCCCGAGCGGCTACTACCGCGGCAAGAAGGTCGTCAAGTCGCGCGAAGACTGATCCGCGCCCGGGTGCCGAGCATCGTTACCCAGGGCCGCCCCGCCGTCCCGGCTGGCCCGGAACGGCAACCTGATCCGCGCATGCCGGTCGGCATGCGTCCGGCCGTGTCCGCGCGCGCCTGATGGCCATCACCATCGCCCTCGACTGCATGGGCGGCGATCACGGCGCGCACGTCACGATCCCGGCGGCGGCGGCCTTCCTCAAGGAGACCCCCGACGCCCGGTTGATCCTGGTCGGGCTGCGCGAGGTCATCGAGAGCGAGTTGCACAAATGCGGTCTCGCCGGCGATCCGCGCCTGCGCATCCAGCACGCGTCGGAAGTCGTAGGCATGGATGAGGCGCCCGCCAGCGCGCTGCGCAGCAAGCGCGATTCGTCCATGCGCGTGGCGATCGACCTGGTGAAGGCCGGCGAGGCACAGGCCTGCGTGAGCGCCGGCAACACCGGCGCCCTGATGGCGATCTCGCGGTTCGTCCTCAAGATGCTCCCGGGAGTGGAGCGTCCGGCGATCGCCGGCATGGTTCCCACCATGCGTGGCCGCTCCTTCGTGCTCGACCTCGGCGCCAACGTCGACTGCACCCCGCTGCACCTGCTGCAGTTCGCCGTGATGGGCGCGGCCCTCTACTCGGTGGTGGAGAAGGTCGACCGGCCCAGCGTGGGCCTGCTCAACATCGGCGAAGAGGACATCAAGGGCAACGAGGTGGTCAAGCAGGCCGGCGAGCTGCTCAAGGCGAGCGGTCTGAACTACTACGGCAACGTGGAAGGCTACGACATCTACAAGGGCACCACGGACGTCGTGGTGTGCGACGGCTTCGTCGGCAACATCTTCCTCAAGTCCTCCGAGGGCCTGGCCCGCATGCTGGCCTCCTACCTCAAGGAGGAGTTCACCCGCAACCCGGTGACCAAGCTGATGGGACTGCTCTGCCTGCCCGTGATCAACGGCTTCCGCCGCCGCGTCGATGCACGCCGCCTCAACGGCGCCAGCCTGCTTGGGCTGCGCGGCATCGTGGTGAAGAGTCACGGCTCGGCCGACAGCTTCGGCTTCGGCTTCGCCATCCGGCGCGCGTGGGACGAAGCCGAGAGCGGCATTCTCGAGCGCATCAGCGCACACCTGCCCGGGCTCGACGAGCCCACCCCCGCGCAGAAGGCGGGCTGATCCATGTATTCGCGCATTGCCGGCACCGGCAGTTACCTCCCCGGAAAGGTCCTGACCAATCGCGATCTCGAGGCAATGGTGGATACCTCGGACGACTGGATCGTTGCGCGCACCGGCATCCGCGAGCGGCACATCGCCGCCGACGGCGAGATGGCGAGCGACATGGCTCTGCACGCCGCCAGGCGTGCCATGCAGGCGGCCGGCATCGGTCCCGAGGACGTCGGCCTGATCGTGTTCGCCACCACCACACCGGACATGGTGTTCCCGAGCACCGCCTGCATCCTGCAGGCCAAGCTCGGCGTGCAGGGCTGCCCCGCGTTCGACGTGCAGGCGGTATGCAGTGGCTTCGTGTACGCCCTGACCACTGCCGACCTCTTCATCCGCGCCGGCCAGTGCCGATATGCGCTGGTGGTCGGCGCCGAGATCTATTCGCGCATCCTGAACTGGCAGGATCGCTCCACTTGTGTGCTGTTCGGCGACGGCGCCGGCGCGGTGGTGCTGGCCGCGAGCGAAACCCCGGGCATCGTGGCCAGCCGGCTGCACGCCGACGGCCGGCACGTGGACATCCTCGCGGTGCCGGGGCAGGTATGTGCCGGCGGCGTCCGCGGCACGCCGTTCGTGACCATGGATGGCGGCGCGGTGTTCAAGTTCGCGGTCAGGGTGCTGAGCGAGTGCGCCGAGGAAGTGCTGGCAGCCGCCGACCTGCCGATCGAGAGGCTGGACTGGCTGATCCCGCACCAGGCGAACATCCGCATCATCGAAGCCACCGCGAAGAAGCTGCGGCTGCCGATGGAACGCGTGGTCGTGACGGTGGACAAGCATGCGAACACGTCCGCCGCTTCGATCCCGCTGGCGCTCGACCTCGCGGTGCGCGACGGCCGCATACGCAAGGGGCAGCACGTGATGCTCGAAGCGGTCGGGGGCGGCTTCGCGTGGGGTGCATGTCTGGTCAAATGGAACTGACGCGGTGAGCAAGCTCGCTTTGGTGTTTCCCGGACAGGGCTCGCAATCGGTCGGGATGATGGCGCCCTACGAGGCGCTGCCCGGCGTGCGCGCAACCTTCGATGAGGCCAGCGAGGTTCTGGGACAGGATCTGTGGCGGCTCGCCGCGGAGGGACCAGCCGAAGAGCAGGGCAGGACGGTCAACACCCAGCCGCTGATGCTGGTCGCCGGGGTTGCCCTGTATCGTGCCTGGCGGGCGATCGGCGGCGCCCAGCCCGACTTCGTGGCCGGCCACAGCCTGGGCGAGTACACCGCCCTGGTGGCAGGCGACGCCTTCGACTTCCGCGAGGCGGTCGCGCTGGTGCGGTTCCGCTCGCAGACCATGCAGAACGCCGTACCCGAGGGCACCGGCGGCATCGCGGCGATCCTGGGTCTGGACGACGACGCGATCCGCGCCGTGTGCGAGGAAGCCGCACAGGGCGAGGTGCTGGAAGCGGCCAACTACAATGCTCCGGGCCAGGTCGTGATCGCCGGGCACAGAAGTGCCGTGGAGCGCGGCATGGCAGCGGCCAAGGCCCGCGGCGCGAAGCGTGCAGTCGCGCTCGCCATGAGCGCGCCCTCGCACTGCAGCCTCATGCAACCCACGGTGTCGCCGCTGCGCGAGCGGCTGGCCGCCACGAACCTGCGCGCGCCGCGCATCGCGCTCGTCAACAACGCGGACGTCAGGATCCAGGCCGACGCACAGATGGTGCGCGACAGCCTGCTGCGCCAGCTGTGCTCCCCGGTGCGCTGGGTGGAGACCATCCGGTTCATGGCCGCCCAGGGCGTTTCGCGGGTGATCGAGTGCGGCCCGGGCGGCGTTCTGACCGGGCTGAACAAGCGTTGCGCGGACGTGGAGGCGGTGAGCCTCAAGGACGCCGAGCAGATCAGACAGCTGGCCGCGAGCGGAGCCGGCGCTGCAGGAGAACGGGCATGAAGCCGCTGGAGGGAAGGGTCGCGCTGGTGACCGGCGCGAGCCGGGGCATCGGGCAGGCAATAGCGCTGGAGCTGGGCCGCCAGGGCGCGGTCGTGGCAGGGACCTCGACCACCGAGGCCGGCGCGGCCCAGATCAGCCAGGATCTGGAGCGCGCCGGCGTGAAGGGGCGGGGCTACGTGCTCAACGTCACCGATGAGGCGGCGATGCAGCAGGTGGTGGAGGCGGTCCAGGGCGACCTCGGAAAACTCTACGCCCTGGTGAACAATGCCGGGATCACCCGCGACAACCTGCTGATGCGGATGAAGGACGAGGAGTGGGACGAGATCCTCGATACCAACCTCAAGTCGGTGTTCCGCCTCTGCCGCCTGGTGGTGCGCGACATGATGAAGGCGCGCGAGGGCCGGATCATCAACGTCACGTCGGTGTCCGGGGAGATGGGCAACGCCGGGCAGACCAACTACGCCGCCGCCAAGGCCGGCGTGATCGGGTTCAGCAAGTCGCTGGCCCGCGAGATCGCCAGCCGCAACGTCACGGTGAACTGCGTTGCGCCCGGCTTCATCGAGACCGACATGACCCGCGCCCTGCCGCAGGCGCAGCGCGAGCAGTTCGCGCAGCACGTGCCGCTGGGACGCTTCGGCAGCGGCGAGGAGGTAGCTGCCGCCGTGGCCTTCCTGGCGTGGCCCGCGGCCGGCTACATCACCGGTGCCACCATCGACGTCAATGGTGGCATCCTCATGCGCTAGCGCAGCCGCTGCGCACTATGCAATTTTGGTAGAATGCCCGTCGCTTTCGGCACTTGCCGACAACCACAACCGATTCAGAGCACCTCGCCGTGCACGGCCGCGCAACGCGGCAGCCGGCAGCCAAGGGCGAACCGCCCCCATATCTTGTAACCAGGAAGGGCAACCGGATGGAAACCATCGAACAACGCGTCAAGAAGATCGTTGCTGAGCAGCTCGGTGTGAACGAGGCCGACATCAAGCTGGAGTCCACCTTCGTCGATGACCTGGGCGCAGACTCGCTCGACACGGTTGAGCTGGTGATGGCGCTGGAGGAGGAGTTCGAGTGCGAGATCCCGGACGAGGAAGCCGAGAAGATCACGTCCGTCCAGCAGGCCATCGACTACATCAACAGCCACCTCAAGCAGTAACGCGTCCGCTTTGTCCAAGCGCAGAGTCGTCGTAACCGGGCTGGGCATCGTCAGCCCGGTGGGAATCGGGGTCGCCACGGCCTGGGAGAACATTCTCGCCGGACGCAGCGGCATCACGCGCATCACCCGCTTCGACGCATCGCCCTTTGCCTCGCACATCGCCGGCGAGGTGAAGGACTTCGACGTCTCGAAGTACCTCCCGGTCAAGGAGGCGCGGCGCTTCGACGTGTTCGTCCACTACGGCACGGCGGCGGCGATGGAGGCCATCGGCGACGCGGGCATCACCGTCACCGAGGAGAACGCCGAGCGCATCGGCGTGAACATCGGGTCGGGCATCGGCGGCCTGCCGATGATCGAAGACACGGTCAAGACCCTGCAGGAGAGCGGGCCGCGGCGCATCTCGCCGTTCTTCATCCCGGGCACGATCATCAACATGGTCGCGGGCAACCTGTCGATCATGTACGGGTTCAAGGGCCCCAACCTGGCCATCACCACCGCCTGCACCACCTCGACGCACTGCATCGGCGAGTCGGCCCGGCTGATCGCGTATGGCGATGCTGACGTGATGGTCGCGGGCGGATCCGAGTCCACCGTCTGCCCGCTGGCCATCGGCGGGTTCGCGGCTGCGCGCGCGCTGTCAACGCGCAACGACGAGCCGGAGCTCGCCAGCCGTCCCTGGGACAGGCAGCGCGACGGCTTCGTCCTCGGCGAGGGTGCGGGCGTGGTGGTGCTGGAAGAGTACGAGCATGCCAGGGCGCGCGGCGCGAAAATCTACGCCGAGCTGATCGGCTACGGCATGAGCGCGGACGCGAATCACATGACTGCGCCGTGTGCGGACGGTGACGGCGCACGCCGGTGCATGGTCAACGCCATGCGCGATGCCAAGGCCAACCTCGACGAGGTCGACTACATCAACGCCCACGGCACGTCCACGCCATTGGGCGACGTAGCCGAGACCATCGCAGTCAAGCGCTTTCTCGGCGGTCACGCCGCGAAGGTTGCGGTCAGCTCGACCAAGTCCATGACCGGCCACCTGCTCGGTGCCGCCGGCGGCGTCGAGGCAGTGTTCACGGTACTCGCCCTGCGCGATCAGGTGGCGCCGCCGACCATCAACCTGATCGAGCCGGATCCCGAGTGCGACCTCGACTACGTGCCCAACCAGGCGCGAGGGATGACGATGCGCGTCGCGCTGTCCAATTCGTTCGGCTTCGGTGGCACCAACGGGACGCTCGCGTTCCGCCAGCTGTAGCGTCCACACGAGGCGCCCCGCCGCAGCGCGGGCGGCGGTCCTGCCGCGCTCGCCCGGGTGCTTCCGCCTGTTACGATAGGCCGCTACCGGTCTGCTCCGCATGCCGCTCCTGCGCCTGATCCGCCGTGCCGTCCCGCTCCTGCTGCTCGCGCTGCTCGCAGCCGGCGCGTGGCTGTACCACTTCGCCACCTCGCCCGTCGTGGTCCCCGAGGGCGCGCGCCAGTTCCAGCTCAAGAAGGGGCGCTCCCTGCGCGGTGTCAGTGGCGACCTCGCGGCGGCCGGCATTCTGCGCGAGCCCTGGTCGTTCTACTGGATGGGCAGGCTGCTGGGCCGGGCGGACGACCTGCAGGCGGGCGGCTACGAGTTTCCCGAACGCACCACCCCCTACCGCATGCTGGAGATGATGGCCCAGGGCGAAGTGACCCAGGCGCAGATCACCTTCATCGAGGGCTGGACCTTCGCGCAGGTACGCGCGGCATTGGCTGCCAACCCGCAGCTGTCGCACCAGACCGCCGGGCTCTCGAACGAGGAGATCCTGCGGCGCATCGGGGCCCGCCAGAACCATCCCGAAGGCCTCTTCTTCCCGGACACCTATCATTTCAGCCCCGGGACGAGCGATCTGAAGATCCTCCAGCGTGCCCATGAGACGCTGGAGTCGCGGCTTGACGCACTGTGGGCTGCGCGCGCCCCCGGGCTGCCGTATCGCAGCCCCTACGAGGCGCTGATCATGGCCTCGATCGTGGAGAAGGAAACCGGGCTGGAGGCGGACCGGGCGATGATCGCGGCAGTGTTCGTGAACCGGCTCAAGCGGCAGATGCGACTGCAGACCGATCCGACGGTCATCTATGGCCTGGGGGAGGGCTTCGACGGCAACCTGCGCCGGCGCGACCTCGAGGCCGACACGCCGTACAACACGTATACGCGCACCGGGTTGCCACCAACCCCGATCGCGATGCCGGGCCTGCGGGCACTGGAGGCCTCACTGCGGCCGGCACGCAGCGACGCACTGTACTTCGTCGCGCGCGGTGACGGGTCTTCGCACTTCTCGTCCAGCCTCGACGACCACAACCGCGCGGTCCGCCGCTACCAGCTGGGGCGCTGAGCATGGGCGGCCGCTTCCTCACTCTGGAAGGCATCGACGGGGCAGGGAAGAGCTCGCACCTGACGTGGATTGCCGAACACCTTCGGGCTCGAGGGGCGACGGTGTGCATAACGCGGGAGCCGGGCGGCACCGCGCTGGGCGAGCGCTTGCGCTCGCTTCTGCTCGACCCGCAGCAGCAGGTGTCGCACGAGACCGAGGCATTGCTGATGTTCGCGGCCCGCAACGAGCACCTGGCCGCGGTGATCCGGCCCGCCCTGGCGCGCGGCGAGTGGGTGCTGTGTGACCGCTTCACCGATGCCACCTTCGCCTATCAGGGCTACGGTCGTGGCATCCCTCTCCAGCGGCTGGAGATCCTGGAGCAGTGGGTGCATGGGGACCTGCAGCCCGACCTGACCTTGTACTTCGACGTGCCGATCGAGGTTGCACGCGAGCGCCTGGACGCCGCGCGCGCGGCCGACCGCTTCGAGCAGGAGAAGGCCGATTTCTTCTCACGGGTGCGCGAAGGCTATCTCGTTCGCGCACGGCAGTACCCCGGCCGGATCCGCGTGCTGGACTCTTCGGTACCGATCGAGCACGTGCGCAGTGCGATCCGCGCCGAGCTCGAGCGGTTGATCGCAGCATGATCCACCCCTGGAACCGCGGCGCCTGGGATGCCCTGCCGTCGTTCGAGCGTCTCCCTCCCGTGTTGCTGCTGGCCGGACCGCATGGGGTGGGCAAGAGCGCCTTCGCGCGCGCACTCGCACAGTCGCTGCTGTGCCTCGCGCGGCCCGCGTCGCGCGTCGCGTGCGGCGAGTGCGCAGGCTGCCGGCTCTTCGCCTCCGGAAACCATCCGGACTACCGCCTGGTCGAGCCGGCGGTGGCAGGCGACGAGGACGACAGCAGCGCGGAGGAGGGCGGTGCGCGCGCCAAGCCTGGCGCCGCGGCGCGCTGGATCAAGGTCGATGCGGTGCGCGCCCTGGGCGATTTTCTCGCGCTCACCTCGCATCTGGGCGGGAGCAAGGTCGTGCTGATCGACCCCGCGGACCGCTTGCACCCGAGCGCGTCCAATGCGTTGCTCAAGACGCTGGAGGAGCCGGTCAACACCCGCTTTGTGCTCGTGACTGCGCGCCCCGCGAGAGTCCCGGCGACGGTGCGCAGCCGCTGCGTGCGCATGGTGTTCGCCCTGCCCGAACCGGACGCTGCGCGCGCCTGGCTGACGAACCAGGGCGTTGCCGAGCCCGATACGGTGCTCGCGATGGCTGGAGGGGCGCCCGTGCGCGCGATGGCACTGAACGACTCCGAACAGCTGCAACTGCGCAAGCTGCTGGTGGATCGCATCTTCGGAACCAACCGCTTCGACCCGATCGCGGCGGTGGACGCGCTGGGGGCCGATCCGGCAACCCTCCTCGTCCCGGCACTGCAGCGCTGGTGCTACGACCTGCTGCTCAGCCAGGCGACCGGAACGGTCCGCTACTACCCGGACTGCGCTCAAATCTTGCATCCCGTCGCCCGGCGCGCGCCGAAACATCAGCTGCTGCGCTTCCTGAAGGAGCTTCAGGACGTGGCTCGGCACCTCGAGCATCCCCTCAATGCGCGCCTGCTCGCCGAACGGTGCCTGATCGGTTACAGGAATGCAATAACGGGCTCGGAGACTTCTCGCGCATGACGGCTGCAGACACCCAGACCGGGCGCCCAGGCGCCATCTCCCTCAACATCAAGGAGAAGGCGATCCTGTACGCCGCGTACATGCCCTACGTGAGAGGCGGCGGCATCTTCATCCCCACCGCACGTCCCTACAAGCTCGGCGACGAGATCTTCATGCTGATCACGCTGATGGACGACACCGCCAAGCTGCCGGTCGCCGGGAAGGTAGTCTGGCTAACCCCGGCCGGATGCCACGGCAACCGCGTCCAGGGTGTCGGCGTGCAGTTCAAGGAAGACGAAAGCGGCGCCATGGTGAAGTCCCGAATCGAAAAGTTGCTGTCCGGTCAGGTGCAACTCACCCGACAGACGCACACGATGTGACCGCGAGGCGGGCTTGCTGGTCGATTCGCATTGTCACCTCGACTTCCCGGACCTGGCGCAGGACCTCGAGGGCGTACTCACGCGCATGCGCGCGGCCGGCGTCGCGCACGCGCTGTGCATCGGTGTCAATCTGGAGAACTGGCCGCGGGTACGCGACCTCGCCGCAGCGCATGACAACCTGCACGCCACGGTCGGCGTGCACCCCGACGAGCACGATGGTGAAGAGCCGACCCTGGAGCGGCTCGTCAGCCTTGCGGCCACGCCGAAGATCGTGGCGATCGGCGAGACCGG
>CAZFYX010000002.1:0-70973 GCA_964523885.1 uncultured Burkholderiales bacterium
GCGTCGAGCTTGCCGGAGGCGACGAGTGCGGCGACCGCGGCGTGCGTGAATTCCTCGTTGTCGTAGCCTTCGATGCGGCTGCGGTCCACGTTGGCGTCCGCAATGAGGTACTCAAGCAGCGCGCGCGTGCCGGAGCCGCGCTGCCGGTTGATGAAGCGCACGCCTGGGCGCTGCAGGTCGCGCAGCGCGAGAATGTTCTTCGGGTTGCCTGGCTTCACGAACAGGCCCTGCTGACGGCGCACCAGGTATACGAGGCGGTGCTGGCGCAGGTCGAACCATTGCCGGTACAGCTCGAGCGCGCGGCGCCCCGGCTCTCCCTCGGGCACGTGAAAGCCAGCCAGGTCGCAGGCGCCGCGGGAGAGCGACGCGAGCGCCTCGGTCGCGGGCAGGTATTGCAGGTCGAGCCCGATGCGGCTGTCGGTTCGGATCAGCTCGGGAAGCTCGGCGACCGCATAGCCGTGGCTGGCATGCAGCCGCAAGGTCGGATGCGGGGGCGCCAGCGAACGCTCGATCTCCAAATTGAGCTCCGAGGCGAGGTTCTCCAGCTGCGGGGACAGGCGTGCGCGCGCGCGCGCCTGGGCCCAGAGCAGCTTCTCGCCCAGTGCCGAAAGACGGGCCCCTTTGCCCTTCTGCATCACCACCAGGGCACTGCCGAAGAACTCGGCCCACTTCCCGAGGCTGTTCCAGGCATGCCGATAGGACAACCCGACGCGCCGGGCCGCATGGGTCAGCTTGCCGGTCTCGTTGATCGCATCCAGCAGCGCGAACAGCTGGTGGTCGACGCTGCGGCCGGACTGGTCGGTGAACACCCAGGAAGGGCGGATCTCGATCTGCGACATAGGCTCACCAGTGCATATTGTTCTACGTGCGGCACGCTGCTAGCTTAGACCCCGGAGAGTCTACCGCAGATATGCAAGGCCTTGCATATGGCGCGGCAGCAGTGACGGGGGATCGGAATGTCGACGGGCGATCGCGCAGCCGCGGGCGGAGCGCTGGCAGCACCACATGCTGAGGTCGTCGCGCAGGCGATCTCCCGCCATGCGGGCCGCCCGGGCGCCCTGCTGCCGCTGCTGCACGCCGTGCAGGACGCGCTGGGATTCATCCCCCCCGGCGCGCTGCCCGTGATTGCCGATGCGCTCAACCTCTCGCATGCGGAGGTGCACGGGGTCGTTTCCTTCTACCCCGATTTCCGCACCCACGCGCCCGGCCGTCGCATCGTGAAAGTGTGCCGCGCCGAGGCCTGCCAGGCCATGGGCGGACAGGCGCTCGAGGCGCATGCCAAGGTCGCGCTGGGGGTGGACTTCCATCAGACCTCGGCCGATGGCGCAGTGACGCTCGAAGCCGTGTACTGCCTGGGCAACTGCGCACGCGCGCCGTCGTTGATGATCGATGGGGCCTTGCATGCGGACGTCACGCCGGCACGCTTGGATGCGATGCTCGCGTCGGCCGTGCCGCCGGCAGCGCCGGTTGCCGACACCGGCGCCGACGGGATCACGGTCTTCGTTCCGCGCGATTCCACTGCGCTCGCGGCGGGCGCCGACGCTGTCGCCGCCGAAATCGCGCGCACCGCGCTTGCACGCGGGCAGGCGGTTCGCATCGTGCGCAACGGCTCGCGCGGACTGCTCTGGCTGGAGCCGATGGTCGAGGTGCAGACCCCGGCCGGGCGGGTTGCGTACGGCCCCGTTGGCGTCGACGACGTCGGCACGCTGTTCGAGGCTGGCCTTCTGGATGGGGCCCCGCACCCGCTGGCACTCGGCCGACCGGAAGACCTGCCCTACCTCGCGCGCCAGGAACGGCTGACCTTCGCCCGCTGCGGCATCACCGATCCCCTGAGCCTGGAGGACTACGCCGCGCACGGCGGCTGGCGCGGGCTGCGCGCGGCACTGACACTGGCCCCAACCGACATCGTCGCGGCGGTCACGCAATCCGGCCTGCGCGGCCGCGGCGGCGCCGCGTTCCCCGCCGGCATCAAGTGGCGCACCGTCCTCGATGCGAGCGCCGCGCAGAAGTACGTCGTCTGCAACGCGGACGAGGGCGACTCCGGCACCTTCTCCGACCGCATGATCATGGAAGGCGACCCCTTCGTCCTGATCGAGGGCATGATCATCGCCGGCGTGGCAACCGGCGCTACCCGCGGCTACATCTACGTGCGCTCGGAGTACCCGCATGCCGAGCGGGTGTTGAACCAGGCCATCGTCCAGGCGCGCACCGCGGGCTTCCTGGGCGAGGACGTCCTCGGCAGCGGCAGGCGCTTCGAGCTCGAGGTCCGCCGCGGCGCCGGCGCCTACATCTGCGGCGAGGAAACCTCGCTGCTGGAGAGCCTGGAAGGCAAGCGCGGCACGGTGCGCTACAAGCCGCCGCTGCCCGCGGTCCAGGGCCTGTTCGCGCAGCCGACCGTGATCAACAACGTGATCACGGTCGCAACGGTACCGATCATCCTCGACCGCGGCGCACAGTTCTATCGCGACTACGGCATGGGCCGCTCGCGCGGCACGCTGCCGATCCAGCTGGCCGGCAACCTCAAGCATGGCGGGCTGGTGGAGAAGGCCTTCGGTGTCACCCTGCGCGAGCTGCTGTACGACTATGGCGGCGGATCCGCCAGCGGGCGGCCGATCCGTGCGGTGCAGGTCGGCGGCCCGCTGGGCGCCTACCTGCCCGAGTCGCAGTTCGACACGCCACTGGACTACGAAGCCTTCGCCGCGCTCGGGGCGATGGTGGGTCACGGCGGCATCGTGGCCTTCGACGATACCGTGGACATGGCGCAGATGGCCCGTTACGCGATGGAGTTCTGCGCGGTCGAATCGTGCGGCAAGTGCACGCCTTGCCGGATCGGCTCGACGCGCGGCGTGGAGGTGATCGACCGGATCATGCGCGGCGAGAACCGGCTGCGGCAGGAGGAGCTGCTGCGGGACCTTTGCGACACGATGCTGGCGGGTTCGCTGTGCGCGCTGGGCGGGCTCACGCCGTTGCCGGTGCTGAGCGCCCTGAACCATTTTCCGCAGGACTTCGGGCTCGCGGAGCCTACACCCAAGGCGGCCTGAACGAGATTCGGAGGTAGCGATGTACTCAGTGAAGGCACTCGATCACGGCACGCCGAAGCGGACGGCGCAGAACCTGGTCACGCTGGAGATCGACGGCCAGCCGGTGAGCGTGCCCGCAGGCACGTCGGTGATGGCAGCGGCCACCGAGGCAGGCGTGCGCGTGCCGAAGCTCTGCGCCACCGACATGCTCGAGGCCTTCGGCTCGTGCCGGCTGTGCCTGGTGGAGATCGAGGGCCGCAAGGGCTATCCGGCCTCATGCACGACGCTGGTGGAGCCCGGCATGAAGGTGCGCACGCAGACGCCGAAGCTGGCCAAGCTGCGCCGCGGGGTCATGGAGCTCTACATCTCCGATCATCCGCTCGACTGCCTCACCTGCCCCGCCAACGGCAACTGCGAGCTGCAGGAGATGGCCGGCGTGGTCGGGCTGCGCGAAGTGCGCTACGACTACGACGGCGCCAATCACCTGCAGGGCGAGAAAGACCAGTCCAACCCCTACTTCAGCTTCGACCCGACCAAGTGCATCGTCTGCTCGCGCTGCGTGCGCGCGTGCGAGGAGGTCCAGGGGACGTTCGCACTGACCGTCGACGGCCGCGGCTTCGCGTCGATGATCTCCCCCGGCGGCACCGACTTCCTGGCTTCCGAGTGCGTGTCTTGCGGCGCCTGCGTACAGGCCTGCCCGACCGCGACGCTGATGGAGAAGTCCATCGTCGAGCAGGGCCAGCCCGACCACAGCGTGGTGACCACCTGTGCGTACTGCGGGGTGGGCTGCTCGTTCCGCGCCGAGATCAAGGGCGCGGAGGTCGTGCGCATGGTCCCGAACAAGGATGGGCACGCCAACCACGGGCACTCCTGCGTGAAGGGCCGCTTCGCCTGGGGCTATGCGACCCACCCGGACCGGATCCGCAGGCCGATGATCCGCGCGAAGATCACCGACCCCTGGCGCGAAGTTTCGTGGGACGAGGCCATCGCGCACACCGCCGCGGAGTTCAAGCGCATCCAGCAGCAGTACGGCCGCGGCGCGGTCGGCGGCATCACCTCCTCCCGCTGCACCAACGAGGAGACCTACCTGGTGCAGAAGCTGGTGCGCGCCGCCTTCGGCAACAACAACGTCGACACCTGCGCGCGGGTGTGCCACTCCCCCACGGGGTACGGTCTCAAGCAGACGCTGGGCGAGTCGGCCGGCACGCAGGACTTCGACTCGGTGCGTCACGCCGACGTGGTCATGGTCATCGGCGCGAACCCCACCGACGGCCATCCGGTCTTCGCCTCCCACCTCAAGCGCCGCCTGCGCGAAGGCGCGAAGCTGATCGTGATCGATCCGCGCACCATCGACCTCGTGCGGCAGCCGCACGTCGAAGCGGCCTGGCACCTGAAGCTGCGCCCCGGAACCAACGTCGCGGTGGTGAATGCGCTGGCCCACGTGATCGTGGAAGAAGGTCTGGCCGACGACGCCTTCGTGCAGGCGCGCTGCGAGGCGAAGGATTTCGCGAAGTGGAAGGCCTTCATCCTGCAGCCCGAGAACTCGCCGGAGGCGGTCGAGCAGGTCAGCGGCGTACCCGCGGAGGCGTTGCGCGGGGCGGCGCGGCTGTACGCGACCGGCGGCAACGCGGCGATCTACTACGGCCTGGGTGTCACCGAGCACAGCCAGGGCTCCACCATGGTGATGGGCATCGCCAACCTCGCGATGCTCACCGGCAACCTGGGCCGCGAGGGCGTCGGCGTGAACCCGCTGCGCGGGCAGAACAACGTGCAGGGCTCCTGCGACATGGGCTCCTTCCCGCACGAGCTGCCCGGCTACCGGCACATCTCCGATCCGGTCACGCGGGCGCTGTTCGAGTCTGCGTGGAACGTCAGGCTCGAGCCCGAGCCGGGGCTGCGCATCCCCAACATGCTGGACGCGTCGCTGGACGGCTCGTTCAGGGGCCTGTACGTGCAGGGCGAGGACATCGCCCAGTCGGACCCCGACACTCGGCACGTCACCGACGCGCTCTCGGCGCTCGAATGCCTGGTGGTGCAGGACATCTTCCTGAACGAGACCGCCAAGTTCGCGCACGTCTTCCTGCCCGGCTCCTCGTTCCTGGAGAAGGACGGCACCTTCACCAACGCGGAGCGGCGCATCTCGCCCGTGCGCAAGGTGATGCAGCCGCTGGGCGGGCTGCAGGACTGGGAAGTGACGGTGGCGCTCTCCAACGCAATGGGTTACCCGATGCGGTACGCGCACCCCTCGGAGATCATGGACGAGATCGCGCGCCTCACCCCCACCTTCCACGGGGTGACCTACGAGAAGCTCGATCGCCTGGGCAGCGTGCAGTGGCCCTGCAACGAGGCGCATCCGGACGGCACGCCGGTCATGCACGTGGACGAGTTCGTCCGCGGCAAGGGCAGGTTCATGATGACGCGGTACGTGCCGACCGAGGAGCGCAGCACACGCATGTACCCGCTGCTGCTCACCACCGGCCGCATCCTCTCGCAGTACAACGTCGGCGCGCAGACCCGGCGCACGGCGAACGTCGTCTGGCACGACGAGGACAAGCTGGAGATCCATCCGCACGATGCCGAGGAGCGCGGCATCAAGGACGGCGACTGGGTCGGCATCCGCAGCCGCGCCGGGGAGACGGTGATGCGCGCGGTGCTCACGGAGCGCATCCAGCCGGGCGTGGTGTACACCACGTTCCACCATCCGTTCTCGGGCGCGAACGTGGTGACCACCGAGAACTCCGACTGGGCCACCAACTGCCCGGAGTACAAGGTCACCGCGGTGCAGGTTTCGCGAGTCGCGCAACCGTCCGATTGGCAGCGCAACTTCAGCGCGTTCGACCAGCAGCAGCACGACCTGCTGGAGCAGCGCGAGCGGGCGGGCGCATGACGGGCTAGAGGCTAGCGGCGAGAGGCTAGAGGCTAGAGGAAAACCGCCTCACGGATACTTCACCACCACGGCAAAGAACTGCAAGGCGCGATGGATCGTCTGCAAGGTATCCCTCCTCGCCTCAAACCTCTGACCTCTCGCCTCCAGCCTCTCGCCTCAAACCTCCAGCCTCTCGCCCCTAGCCTCTAGCCTCCAAATATGGACCCCCAGCGCCTCATCCAGATGGCCAACCAGATCGGCGAGTTCTTCGAGGCCGAACCCGATCGTGCCGCAGCCCTGGAAGGCATCGCCGGTCACATCAAGCGCTTCTGGGATCCGCGCATGCGGCTCGGCATCCTGAAGTGGATGGACGAGCACGGCGGCGAAGGCATGCGGCCGCTGGTGGCCGAAGCAATCGAGCGCTACCGCAGCACCCTGATGCCGCAGTCGGCCTGACCGCCACGAAGGAAAAGGGCGGGCCGCAGCCCGCCCTTTTGGTGCCGGGCGCCGCGGTTCAGGCGATATCGCTCGACTGGATCCGCCTGACCCCGGCCTTGCCCATCTCATCCCACGCCTTGGCCAGCGAGCCGTTCAGGTCGATCCCGCGGCAGGCATCGTCGATGACCGACGCACCGAAGCCGGAGCGGCGCGCATCGAGCGCAGACCACGCCACGCAGTAGTCGGTGGCGAGTCCGCACAGGTACACATTCTTGATCTGGCGCTCCTTCAGGTAGCCGGCCAGCCCGGTCTCGGTCTTGCGATCCGCCTCGAGGAAGGCTGAATAGCTGTCCACCTTGCTGTTGTAGCCCTTGCGGATGATCAGCTGCGCGTGCGGGATCTCGATACCGGTCACGATCTCGGCGTCCTTGGTACCCTGCACGCAGTGGTCGGGCCACAGCACCTGGTTGCCGTAGAACAGCGCGATCAGCTCGAACGGCTTCTTGCCCTGGTGCTGGGACGCGAACGAGACATGATCCTTGGTGTGCCAGTCCTGGGTCAGGACCACGTTCTGGAACCGCTGTGCGATCTGGGTGATCAGCGGGGCGATCTTGTCCCCCTCCTTCACCGGCAGCGTGCCGCCGGGGACGAAGCAGTTCTGCATGTCGATCACGAGCAGGGCGTCGCTCGCGGTGGGCTGGATGTGGCCGGCAGCCAGCGCCTCGCCGAACCGGCCCAGACCCGCTGCCGCGGCCGTGATGGCTCCCGCTGCGCCGAGGAACTTGCGTCGAGAAAGGGTGTTCACTGCCGTCTCTCCTGTCGAACGAGTTTGACTTCTGCGCCGGCGGGCCGCCCTGCCCCGTCGAGCACCCAGTGTAGCACCGGCGACCGGGCGTTCAAGGGGCCGCCCCGATCCCACAACCCGCCGACGTCCGCTGACGCGGTCAGTGATGCCCCATCACGACCACCGGCACCTCGGTCGCTGGCGGCGTGTTGCGGCTGCGGCCGCAGCGCACGATGCCGTCGATCACCACCATCCCGATGCCGGGGATGTCGCCCAGGGCGACGCTCTCCAGCAGCGTGCCTCCGGCGGTATGCTGGGCGCGATCGAGGAACACGAAATCGGCGGCACGGCCCGGCTCGATCAGCCCGCAGTCGAGCTTGCGGACGCGTGCGGTGTTGCCGGTCGCGAAGCAGAACGCCAGTTCGGCGGGGATGCCGCCCAGGCTCGACAGCAGCGCAACCATGCGCAGGATGCCCAGCGGCTGAACGCCGGAGCCGGCCGGTCCATCGGTCCCCAGGATCACCCGGTGCATGCAACGCCGGTCTCGCGCGGTCTGCGCGGCGGCGATCGCCACCTTCTCGTTGCCGTTGTGCACGATCTCGATGGCGCGCGAGGACCGCTCGCACAGCTCGCATACATGGGCCTCGGGCAAGGCGGTGTGACCACCGTTGATGTGCCCGATCACATCGGCATCGGCCTCCAGCACGACATCCTTGTCGATCAGCCCCGACCCGGGAATGGACGGCCCGCCGGTGTGGATGGTGCTCTGGATGCCGTGCTTGCGCGCCCAGGCCACCATCTGCCGCGCCTCGTCGCCCGCCTTCACCGAACCCAGCCCGACCTCGCCAAGCAGGCCCACGCCGGCCTCGGCCAGCTCGCGGAAGTCCGACTCGGTCATGCCCTTCTCGATCACCGGCGCGCCCGCCAGGACCTTCACACCGCCCGGACGGAAGTTGTGGAAGGCGCGCTGCGCCGTGATCGCCAGCGCCTTGAGGCCGACGATGTCCTTCGGCCGGCCGGGCAGGTGCACCTCGCCGGCCGAGATCATCGTGGTGACCCCGCCGTGGAGGGTCGAGTCGATCCAGCCGAGCTGGCTCTGGCGCGGAGTCCAGTCGCCGAACACCGGATGCACGTGGCTGTCGATCAGGCCGGGCGCCAGGCAGGTACCCTTCGCATCGATCAGGGTGTCCGGCCGCGTGACGTCGCAGTCCTTCTCCCTGCCGACCGCCTTGATCACGCCGTCGATGGCAACTACGGTATCGGCGTCCAGAATGGGGTGGTCGAGGTCGCCGGAGAGCAGCAACCCGATGTTGCGGACGACCAGCTTGCCCCTGGGCGATACGGATGCGTCTACGGCCATGTGCGGAACCGGGCGGTTGGAGTGGGAAGCGCCGGCGATGCCGGCGCGCGCAGGGATTATGCCGTATCGCTAACCACCGGCGACGCCCTGCGCATTGACGTACAGGGCGTACACGCTCTTGCTTGCCGCCATGAACAGGCGGTTGCGATGCAGTCCACCAAAGCACAGGTTGGCGCAGCGTTCGGGCAGGTGGATGCGCCCGATCGGGCGCCCGTCGGGGTTGTACACGTTCACGCCATCGACCGACGCATCGCCCATTCCCCACCCCATCCAGAGGTTGCCGTCGACGTCGCAGCGCATGCCATCCGGCGTTCCGGCGCCCACGTCGATGAACTTGCGCCGGTTGGCGAGCCGCCGGCCGCCGTCGACCACGTCGTAGACATACACGTTGCGCGGCGAGGCGCCGGACTCGACCAGGTAGAGCCGCGACTCGTCGGGCGAGAAGCACAGGCCGTTGGGCCGGTTCACCTCTCCTTCCACCACCGTCATCTCGCCGCTCGGGTCGACCCGGTACACGTTCATCGGCAGGTCCTGCTTCGCGACACGACCCTCGTACCAGCTGAGCAGCCCGAACGGCGGATCGGTGAACCAGATCGAACCGTCCGAGCGCACCACCACGTCGTTGGGCGAGCTGAGCGGCTGGCCCTGGAAGCTGTCCGCGATCACGGTGATGCTGCCGTCGTACTCGGTGCGGGTGACGCGCCCGAGGTGCTCGCAGGTGACGAGGCGGCCCTGCCGGTCGCGGGTGTTGCCGTTGGCGTGGTTGGACGGCTTGCGGAACACGCTCACCACGCCGGTCTCCTCCTCCCACTTCATGATGCGGTTGTTGGGGATGTCGCTCCAGAGCAGGTAGCGGCCGTCCCCGAACCACACCGGTCCCTCGCTCCAGCGGAAGCCGTGTGCGATGCGCTCGACCGAGGCCAGCTTCACCCGGTACCTGTCGAAGCTCTGGTCGAGGATCTCGACCGCCGGATCCGGATAGCGCTGGCTCGGCTGCCAGGGCACGTGCTGCAGGTTCTCTGCGTCCATCCTCTCTCCCCTCTGTCTCCAGGTACGGTGCAGCGTCCGCCTCAGCGTTCGTCCGGCGGCCGGACCACCAGATCCGAATAGGCGTGGCGCCTGGTGATCAGCCGCGAGTGCTGGAACACGTCCAGCGCCACTTCGTAATGGGCCGGGTCGATCACCGGCTCCCCGTTCCAGCAGCCCAGGCGCTGGCAGGCCGCGAGCCCGCGCTCGAGCGCCATGCGGTCCGTGTCCGGGAACAGGCGCTGCAGCTTGCCGGCGATCTGGGCCGGCGGCGCGCTGCGTGCCCAGACCCGCGCCTTGCGATAGGCGCGCATGAACTGCACCGCTTCGGGCCGCCGCAGCCACTCGGGCATTGCCGCGAGGGAACTGAAGGCGACGTCGCCGATGACCGCGCCGACCGCAGCGACCACGTGCGCACGCCCCTCCACTTCCAGTTGCTGCGGATAGGGGGCCTGTTCGTGGAAGTAATCGGCCTGGCCGTCGCGAAAGGCGGCCAGCATGCTCCCGGTGTCCCCGGCATTCACGGCCGGCACGGCGGCCAGGTCGATGCCCTGCTTGTGCAGCGCATAGCGCAGCATCGCCTGCGGCTGGCCGCCGTGCACGTACATCAGCCTCCCCTTGCGCAGCATCTCCCAGTCGAACGGCAGGGGCGTACGCGAGGCGATGAAGAAGCCGTCACGCTGGTTGATCTGGCCGAAGTGCACCGCCGCGGGCGTGGCGCCCTTCTCGAGCATGCCCCAGCTGTAGGACACGGCAGACTGTGCCACGTCCATCTCGCCGGAGGCGAGGAAGTCTCCCACTCCGCGTCCCTGGGGGACAACATGGTAGGTGGCATCCAGGCCCTCCTCGCGCAGGAATCCGGCCGCGAAGGTCGCCAGCAGCGGGCTGTAGAACGCCGAGTGGCGCGAAACCATGATGCGCAGCGTCTTCATCGCGGCGGCGTCCGGGACAGTTGCAACCGGGAGGAGTAT
The DNA here is from genome assembly GCA_964523885.1 of uncultured Burkholderiales bacterium. GTDB lineage: Bacteria > Pseudomonadota > Gammaproteobacteria > Burkholderiales > SHXO01 > SHXO01. Next base: position 10,466 of record CAZFYX010000002.1, read on the forward strand.
AAGGAAACCCGGAGCGGGCGCATGGATGCAGGCCGGACATGCCTGCGGCATCCACGGCAATCGAGCCGAGGTCCCGTCCTCGATCAAGGGAGGCGACATGAGACGACTCGCGGCCTGGATGGTGATCTGCGCTCTCGGGCTCGCCTGCGGCGGCGCTCGCGCCGACGAGGCAGTGTTGATCAATGGCGTTGCGCTGGACGCCCAGACCCGGTCGGCGCTGGAACAGGCCTACGGCGTGAAGATTCCCCCGGCCCGCTACTGGTACGACCCCATGTCCGGGGTGTGGGGCACGGAAGGGGGGCCGGCGCAGGGACAGATCCATGCAGGTCTGCGGCTGGGCGGGCCGCTGAGCGCGAACGCCTCGAACGGCAACACCGGTGTGTTCGTGAACGGCCGTCAGCTCCCCGCCCTCGAGGTCGGCGCCCTGCAGCGCTGCACCCAGGTGGTACCCGGGCGCTACTGGGTGCTGGCGAACGGTGTCGGCGGGGTCGAGGGTGGACCACCCAGCTTCAACCTCGCCGTCCTGTGCGGTGGCGCAGGCGCAGGGGGCTCCTCGACGCGCTGCGAAGACTACGGCAACGGTCAGTACAACTGCAGCAACGCCCGCACGGGGATCGGCGTCATCGGCGAGGGTGACGGCAAGGGCGCCGTGTTCGTCAACGGAAAGGTAATCATGACGCCGAACTGACCGGCGTCGGCATGCCCGGACTTCCAGCCGTCAGGGCATGTTCAGCGCTTCATGGCGCTCGATCAGCCGCTTCGCATTGAGGAAGATCGGCACCTCGAGCAGGTTGCCTTCGAACTGCGCCCGGCGTCCCTGCGCATGGGCCTGCTCGAACTCCGACACGATCGTTCGCGCGCGCGCCACTTCCTCCGCGCTGGGCGTGAGCACGGCGTTGATCGTGGCTGCATGCGCGACGTCGACCGCCGACTTGGCCGCATAACCCAGCCGCCTGACGAAGCGCGTCTCGCGTTGGACGCCGTCGAGATCGGTGAATGTGTAGGGCGCATCGATCGGCACGACACCGGCGGCCTTGCACTCCACCAGGAAGCGCGAGCGCGCATAGCGCAGCTCAACCCCCTCCCGGCTGCGCTCGGCGCCAAGGCTGGTCGTCATGTCCTCGCTCGCCATCAGGCAGGCGCTCACGCGGAGGTGTGCGGACGCGATGGCGTGGGTCCGCACGAGCCCGGCGGCAGTCTCGATGTTCGGGACCAGCTCCATGCCCGGACACGCGGTCAGCGCCGTGGCGAGCGCCGTGACATGCTCCGGCGATTCGGTTTTCGGCAGCAGCACCGCATCGGGCCGTGCTGCCAGTACCGCCTGCACATCCATGCCGCCTTCCCCGCTCAGGGGATTGATGCGCACGCAGGCGACCTTGCCGGCCGCGCGGCTGCCGGCGACGAACGCCGGGAGCAGCGCGCGCGCATGTACTCGCAGGTGCGGCGGGGTGGAATCCTCCAGGTCCGCGATCAGGGCATCGGCCGGGCAGGCCCACGCGCGCGCGTGCAATGCCTCGTCCGCGGCGGCGAGGAAGAGCCAGCTGCGCCGCAGCGCGGCCGGGCGGATCGGGGTTGTACTCACAGGCTCAGGTACTCCCGCTTGATGGCATCGTTGGCTTCCAGTTCGACCATCGTTCCGCCGTAGCGGATCTGCCCGCGCTCGATGACGTAGGCCCGGTCGCTGACCAGCGCGGCGAAGTGCAGGTTCTGCTCGGAGATCAGCACGCTCAGGCCTTCCTGCTTCAGCTCCAGGATCATGTTGGCCATGTCCTCGACGATCTTCGGGGCGATGCCCTCGGACGGCTCGTCGAGCAGCACGAGCCAGGGATTGCCCATCAGCGTGCGTGCCACCGTGAGCATCTGCTGCTCGCCGCCGCTCATCTGCCCGCCGGGCCGCTGCTGCAACTCGCCCAGGTTGGGGAACACCCGGAACAGCTTCTCGGGCGTCCACGCCGGCGCACCCTCGCGCGGGGCCTGGCGCCCGACCTCCAGGTTCTCCAGCACCGTCAGCTCAGTGAAGATGCGCCGCTCTTCCGGCACGTAGCCCAGTCCGCCGCGCGCGATCTCGAACGGTTCGAGCCGTCGCGTGCTCCGGCCGCGGAAGCGCACTTCGCCGCGCGTGCGCTCGACCAGGCCCATGATCGCCTTCATCGTGGTCGACTTGCCGGCACCGTTGCGCCCCATCAGCGCCACCACCTCGCCGCGCCCCACCTCGAGACTGACGTCGAAGAGGATCTGCGCGCGGCCGTACCAGGCGCTGAGATTGCCGACCTGGAGCAGGGCTTCAGGCATCACGGTGTGCCGCGTTCACTTCGAAAACGCAATGAACACAGAGGCCACAGAGGATCACGGAGGAAAGGCGAACCCATCTGACGGTTTTCCTCTGTGTACCTCTGCGTCCTCTGTGTTCCATGCGGTAGGCGGTAGTCAGGACAGCGCCGCATGCGCGCGGAACGTCGCACCGGTCCCCAGATACACCGCCTGCACTTGCGGATCCTGCCGCACCATCTCGGGCGCGCCCTGCGCGATGATGCGCCCACGCGACAGCACCAGCATGCGCGTGGCGTGGGCGAACACCACGTCCATGCTGTGCTCGGTGAACAGCACCCCCATGTTGCGCTCGCGTGCCAGCCGGGCGGTCAGTGCCATCAGCTCATTGCGCTCCTTCGGCGCCATGCCGGCGGTGGGCTCGTCCATCAGCAGCAGCTTCGGGTCGTTGGCGAGCGCCAGCGCGAGCTCGACCCGCTTCACGTCACCGTAGGCGAGCAGGCTGCAGGCGCGCTCGGCCTGGTCTGCCATCCCCACCTGCCCAAGCAGCCGCAGCGCTTCCTCGCGATACAGCCGGTTCGCGCGCGGCCAGAACGCATGCAACCGGCGCTCGCGCGAGATCAGCACCATCTGGACGTTCTCGGCCACGGTCATGGAGCCGTACGTGGCCGCGACCTGGAACGTCCGGCCGACGCCGCGCTTCCAGATCTCCCGCGGCGGCCGGCCGGCGATGCTCTCCCCATCCAGCAGAACGTCCCCGCGGTCGGGCGCCAGCTGGCCGTTGACCATGTTGAAGCAGGTCGACTTCCCGGCGCCGTTGGGCCCGATCAACGCGAGCAGTTCGCCCCGCGCGAGCTCGAACGACACCTCGTCGACCGCCTTGACACCGCCGAATGCCCGGGACAGCCCGGCGACCCGCAGCAGCGCGCTCATGCCCGCCCCGCCTGCGCGCCGGCGGCACGCGCCTCGAAGCGCGCCCGCAAGAAGCCCGCGATGCCCTGCGGAAACGCCACCACCAGCAGGACGATCACGCCGCCCACGATCGCGCGCCAGTACTCGGTGCTGCGCATGACCTCCGCGAGCAGGGTGTGGTAGACCGCGGCACCGACGACCGGGCCGCTGAGCGTCTGCAGACCGCCGAGCAGCACCATCACGAGCGCATCGACCGACTGCGGGATGGCCAGCACGTTGGGGAACACGCTGCCCTTGTGGTAGGCGTGCAGCGCGCCCGCCAGACCGGCGAGCGCGCCGGCAAGCACGAACGCGCTCCATTGCTGCCGGCGCACGTCGATGCCGATCGCGTCGGAGCGCATCGCCGAGTCGCGGCCTGCCCGCAGGGCGTAGCCGAACGGCGAGAACACCACTCGCCGCAGGAACAGCAGGCACAGCACGCTCGCCCCGAGGACGAAGTAGTAGAACGCTGCCTTCGAGCCGAGCCACCCGGGCGGCCACACGCCCAGGATGCCGTTGTCCCCGCCGGTCCAGCCGGACTGGAACGCCACCGACCAGACGATCTGCGCGAAGGCCAGCGTGAGCATGGCCAGGTACACGCCGGACAACCGGAGCACGAAGAAGCCGAACAGGATCGCCACTGCAGCCGCGACCAGCGGCGCAGCGAGGATGTTGAGCGCCATCGGCACGCCGAGGGTTTGCATGAGCAGCCCGGCAGCATACGCACCCAGACCGAAGTAGGCCGCGTGGCCGAACGACACGATGCCGCCGATGCTCATGATGAAGTGCAGGCTGGCGGCGAACAGTGCCAGGATCAGGATCTCGGTGACCAGCAGCTGGCTGTAGTCGCCCGCGAACGCGGGCAGCAGCGCCAGCACCAACAGCAGCACCATCGCGGCCACGCGCAGGGAACCCGGCGCCGGCCGCAGCGGAAGATCGGCGAGTTGCGCCGCGGAGCCGCGTTGCGCCACCTCCGGCTTGCCCAGCAGGCCGTATGGCCGGACCATCAGCACCACGGCCATGACGGCGAAGGTCAGCACCAGCGTGAGCTGGGGGAAGATCAGGATTCCGAACGCGGACAGCAGGCCGACCAGCAGCGCCGCGAGGAAGGCGCCGGTCACGCTCCCCATCCCGCCGATCACCACCACCACGAACGCTTCCGCGATGATGTGGATGTCCATCTGCAGGTTCACCGCTTCCTTCGGGATCTGCAGGGCACCGCCCAGCCCGGCCAGGGCGCAGCCGAGGAACACCACGCTGGTGAACAGCCGTCGCTGGTTCACGCCCAACGCCCCAGCCATCTCCCGATCCTGGGTCGCCGCCCGCACCAGCACCCCCCAGCGCGTGCGGTTGAACAGCAGCCACAGCAGCGCCAGCATGAGCGGTCCCAGCCCGATCAGGAACAGGTGGTATTGCGGGAAGCGCTCGCCCAGTATCTCCACAGTGCCCTTCAGGCCAGGGGCGCGCCCGGCGAACAGGTCGTCGCGTCCCCAGATCGCCAGCGCCGCGTCCTGCACGATGAGCACGACGCCGAACGTGGCGAGCAGCTGGAACAGTTCAGGGGCGTGATAGATCCGGCGCAGCAGGACCACTTCCATCAGCACGCCAGCCACCCCTGTCGCGAGCGCAGCCAGCACGATGCCGGTCCAGAAACCGAGCGGCCCACCGAGGTGGGCCGCGAGGGTCTGCCCGAAGGCGTACGCCATGTAGGCGCCCAGCATGTAGAACGAGCCGTGGGCGAAGTTGACGATGCGGGTGACACCGAAAATGATGGACAGGCCGGAGGCGACCAGGAACAGGGTCGCGGCGTGGGACAGGCCGGAGAGGGCCTGGATGAGGTAGGTCGACATCAGGCTGGAGACTAAAGGCGAGAGGCTAGAGGGGTTCGTTGGTCGCAAACTGCTTCATGACAGGAGAACGGGTGCTTCATTGTCTCGCGCTTGCAAGGGGTCCCCTCGCCTCTAGCCTCTAGCCTCTAGCCTCTAGCCTCTAGCCTCTAGCCTCTGGCCTCCCGCCTCTGGCCTCTGGCCTACTTCATCGCCTCCGCCGGCCGCAGCTTCTTCACCACCGCATCGCCAGGCAGGTAGTTCCTGCCATCGGCGTAGCGCCAGCCGACCATCACGCCGCGATCGTCCTTCTGGTCCAGCGTGCCGACGAAGGCGCCCAGCGTGGACTGCTGGTCGATGGCGCGGAAGGTGATCGGGCCGAACACGCTCTGCACCTCCAGCCCGCGGAAAGCCTTGATGAGCTTCTCGGTGTCGACCGACTTCGCCTTGCGGATCGTCTCGGCGATGGACATCAGGGTGGTGTAGCCCACCACCGACCCCAGCCGGGGCGGATCCTTGTACTTGTGCCGGTAGGCCTCGACGAACTTGTCGTGTGCCGGGCTTCTGTACTGGTCCCACGGATAGCCGGTCACGATCCAGCCCTTCGGCGTCTCGTCCTTGAGCGGGTCGAGGTACTCGGGCTCTCCGGTGAGCATGCTCACCACCGAGCGGCCCTCGAACAGGCCGCGCAGGTTGCCCTCGCGCACGAACTTGGTGACATCCGCACCGAAGGTGACGTTGAAGATCGCATCCGGCTTCGCCGCGGCAAGCGCCTGGACCGTCGCCGCCGCCTCCAGCTTGCCCAGCGCGGGCCATTGCTCCGCGACGAACTCGACGTCGGGACGCTTGGCCTTGAGCAGTTCCTTGAAGCTCGTCACCGCCGACTGGCCGTACTCGTAGTTGGGCGCCACCGTCGCCCAGCGCTTGGCCGGCAGCCTGGCGGCCTCCTCCACCAGCATGGCCGCCTGCATGTAGGTGCTCGGACGCAGGCGGAAGGTGTAGCGGTTGCCCTTCTCCCAGACCAGCGCATCGGTGAGGGGTTCGGCCGCCACGAACAGGACCTTGTTGCGCAATGCGATGTCGCTCACCGCCAGGCCCACGTTGGACAGGAAGGTCCCGGTGAGCAGATCCACCTTCTGGCTGGTGAGCAACTCGCTGGCGTGACGGGTGGCGTCGTCCGGTTTGCCGGCATCGTCGCGCGAGATCACCTCGACCTTGCGTCCGAGCAGTCCGCCGGACGCGTTGATCTCGTCCACAGCCAGCTGCCAGCCGTTGCGGTAGGGAATGGTGAAGGCCGGCACGGTCGAGTAGCTGCTGATCTCGCCGATGCGGATCGGTTCCTGCGCGCTCGCGATCGGCGCGGCGACGACGACTGACAGCAGAAGCAGAAGCTTTTTCATGTTGTATGCCGTAAAGAAAATTGCTCACCGCCAAGGACGCCAAGGACCAGCGGTCCGACAGCGCGGGAACTGGTTGGGCCTGGTCTTCCTCTGCGTCCTTGGCGTCCTTGGCGTACTTGGCGGTTGGAGCTTTCTCTGTTCACCCCCGCAGCTCCCGCCGCAGGATCTTGCCCACCGGGCTCTTGGGCAACGTGTCGCGGAACTCCACGTGCCGCGGGAGCTTGTAGCCCGTAACGTTCTCACGGAAGTGCTGGATGACCTGCTCTGCCGTCAGCGCCGGATCCTTGCGCACCACGTACAGCTTCACCGCCTCGCCGGTGTGGGTGTCGGGCACGCCTACGGCGGCCGCCTCGAGGATGCCGGCGTGCATCGCCGCCACCTCTTCCAGCTCGTTGGGGTAGACGTTGAAGCCGGACACCAGGATCATGTCCTTGACCCGGTCGACGATCTTCAGGTAGCCCTCCGGCGTGATCAGCCCCACGTCGCCGGTGGCGAAGAAGCCGTCCGGCCCGATCACCCGGTCGGTCTCGTCCGGACGGTTCCAGTAACCCGCCATCACCTGCGGCCCGCGGACGTACACCTGCCCGGTCCCGCCCTGCGGCACCGGCTGGTTCGCGTCGTCGCGGATCTGCACCTCGGTACCCGGCATCGGGAAGCCGGTGGTGCCGGTGTGCTCGGGGATCCCGGCCGGGTTGATCGACACCGCGCCCGACGTCTCGGTCAGGCCGTAGCCTTCCGACAGCACGCAGCCGGTGATCTCCTTCCAGCGCCGGGCAACCGCGGTCTGCACCGCGGCCCCGCCGCCGCCGCAGACCCGCAGGTTGCTGAAGTCGACCCGGGCGAAGTCGGGGTGGTTGACCAGCGCGTTGAACAGCGTGTTGACGCCGATGAAGAAGGAGAAGCGGCTGGCCGCGATGGTCTTGATCAGCGCCGGGATGTCGCGCGGGTTGGCAATCAGGAGCTGGCGCCCGCCCAGGCGGACGAACATCATGCAGTTCATCACCAGTGCGAGGATGTGATAGAAGGGCAGCGGCGCGACCGCCACCTCCTCGCCCGGCCGCATCTGCCCGCCGAAATAGGCATGCACCTGCTCCACGTTGGCCAGGATGTGGCGGTGATGCAGCATCGCGCCCTTGGACACCCCGGTGGTGCCGCCGGTGTACTGGAGGAAGGCGAGCTCGTCGGGACCCACGGCCGTCGGTTCGAACCGCAGCGCCGCCCCGGCCGCCAGCGCCTGCGGGAAGCGCACGGCTGCCGGGATCGACCACGGCTGCACCATCTTCTTGACCTTGCGCAGCACGAAGTTGATCAGCGTGCCTTTCAGCGCCCCCAGCATGTCGCCGATCGAGGCGACGATCACGTTGCGGACCGGCGTGCCGGCAAGGATGCCCTGCAGGGTGTGCGCCGCACCCTCGTAGATCACGATCGCGCGGGCGCCGGAGTCCTTCAGCTGGTTCTCGAGCTCGCGCGCGGTGTAGAGCGGGTTCACGCTCACCACGGTCATGCCCGCCCGCAGGATCCCGAACACCGCCACCGGGTACTGCAGGACGTTGGGCATCATCACCGCCACCCGGTCGCCACGCTGCAAACGCAGGCTCGACTGCAGGTAGGCGGCGAAATCTCGCGAAAGGCGGTCGAGGTCGGAGAACGTGATCGAGACGCCGAAGCTCTCGAATGCGGCCTTGGGACCATAGCGGGCGACCGCCCCCTGGAGCATGGCTGGAATCGACTCGAACTCGAGCGCGCCGAGATCCAACGGCACGCCCGGCGGGTACGCGGCCGCCCACGGCCGCTCGGTGTTGCCGCTCTGCATCCCCTGTCCTCCGGTTGAAGCCGCCTGCCTGGCGGTCAGCGGGCCGTCTAGCGCAGCCCGTCCTGGCCCTTGATCTCGTGCTTCTGCAGCCCGCCGACACGTGCGAGCGGCCGGCCCGATGCGGTCACGGCCACGGCGACCACGATCTCATCGGCGCGCGGCGCATCGCTCACGCGCGCTTCCATCGCATCGAAATGGCTGCGCACGTAGGCGGCGTCCTTGTGCCCCAGCGGCACGTCGATCGCGGTACCCAGCGTACCCATCTTCTTGGCCGACGGCACCAGCGCCGCGCCCTTCTCCACGGCCGCGCGCAGCGGTGCGCCGAGCTTGGGGTGCAGGATCGCCGCGGCGTGCTCGAGCTCGCCGCCCTCGCCCACGACGGCGGCCTTGCCGTAACTCTCCGCCTGCGCGGGGGCGATCCCGAGCGCATGCACGCAGCGCTCCCCCAGCAGGCCGCCCAGCTCCTCGCCGATGTCGACGAGCTCCCCGAGGTCTTCGACGTAGCGACCGGCGCACGGGTTCGCGATGACCGCGATGGCGACCGCGCGCCGCGCCGGCGGCTCGATCGCACGGCCCATCTCGATGCGCACCTCGTCGACCTGGACGACGATCTTCCGGATCCTTGCCTTCATGCCTCTCCCAGCTCCACGAACGACGGGCCGTCAGCGCAGCCCGTCCTGCCCCTTGATCTCGGCCGCGCGCAAGCCGGCGACGCGCTCGTGCACGCGCGGCCCGGTGGTCATGACGAGAATATAGACCAGCTCGTCGGCTGCCGGTGCCCCGGGGACGTACACCTCCATCGCGTCGAAGTGGCTGCGGACGTAACTTGCGTTGATGTGCGTCACGGGAACGTCCAGATGCGTGCCGGGCGCGCCGACCTTCTTCGCCGACGGCACGATGGCCTTGGCGTTGCCCAGCACCTCGCGCATCGCGTAGCCGCCGGGCACGTGCCACAGCGCGCCGTGCTCCAGCTCGCCCGCCGCACCCACGATCGCGCCCTTGCCGTAACCCTCGATCGCCGCGGGCTCCACGCGCATCGCTCGCAGGAGCGTGCGCGACATCTCCAGCCCGAGCGGATTGAGCGCGTCCATCATGGGCAGGATGTTGGGCTCGTAGCGGCCGGCGAACGGATTGGTCAGCACCACCGCGACCGCGCCGCGGCGCAGCGGCTGTGCCGCGGGCGGGCCGAACTCGTGGAAGATCTCCTCCACCTGGGTAAAGACTTCACGTATCTCGATCATCGGATCCATGGGCGTGCCCGTGGTCAATCGGTGCGGGTCCGGTTGCGGCCCTGCAGCCAGAGCGTGGCCGCGCGGATGAGGCCGTGCTCGATCATGCGGGCGGCCACCGCCGCGCCGGCATGCAGCGCAGCGTCCACGGCCGCGTCCGATAGCGTACCAACTTCCATCGTGACCAGCCGGTCGCCCAGATCGGTGTCATCCTTCAGCACGCTCGCAGGACACCGCTGCACGGCCGGGTGATCCACGTTCACCGCATTGGCGATCAGGGTGGCCGCGGCGTCCGCGCCGGCCGCGCAGCCGGCGAGAACGGTCACGCTGTCGGCGATGCCCAGGCTGAAGCTGCGTCCGCGCCAGCCGCTGGTGGGCACGCCACGCACCGGCATGTCCGCCTGCAGCTCGAAGTCGCCGTCGAGCCGCCAGCGCTCGCCGCGCTCGACCCGACCGAGGTCAGCGAACAGCCCGATGCGGTAATGCTGCCCGGCGGCCAGATGAAGGGCGATGTCGCCGCCGTTGTTCACATAGGCACGCGCGATGTCCGGCTCGGCACGGAAGGCGTCGATCAGCTCGTCCGCGACCGCGCCGGCCACCGCCGCCATCGGCGTCACGAACACGTCGCGATGCGGCCAGCATGCCACGACCATGCGACGTGCCACCGGCCCGCGAACCGCAGCGGCGTCCTGCACCGCACCGCGCAGCAACGGCAGCTCCGCCACCAGCTCGGCCAGCAGCCCACCGAAGCGCGTCCACGCCTGTTCGAGGGCGCGCTCGGCCGCGGCAGGGGGCCCTTCCGCCGCGATGACCAGATCGATCGGGCCATGCTGCCAGCGCCAGCGTCCGCCCGGCAGGGCCGCGCGGGCCGGCCCTTCGCGCCAGGGCGCCCGGGCAGCGTCTGCGGCTTCGGCCTGCCGCACCACGGTGGCGCTCATCACCGATCCGGACCGATCGGCCACGGATTCAGGCCGTCCCAGCCCATCACGCGCACGCGCTCGGCCCGCAGCACGTCGTCGACCGTGCGCACGCGGTCCATGTGCCCGCCGAGCGCGGCGTAATCGGACAGCCGCATGGTGAACTCGATCGGCGCGACGATGGCGGGCGTGGGCACCCAGCCGAACGCGTTCGCCGGCATGCGGGTGACGTCGACCATCACGGTGATGCCACCGCCCGGCCACACGTACACCGGCGCCCCGCCCGCGGTCACCCGCGTGAGCAGGTCCTTGATCGAATGGGTCAGGCGCACCGGGTTCTCGGTCACCCCGGCACGCAGGCTGCCACCCGCACCCATCAGGAACAGCACGGTGCACAAGGCCGGTTCGCAGTTCTCGCCGATCCGGTCGACCACCTTGCGCACCGGTGCCGGCATGGCTGCCGGCACCATGCGCAGCTGCTGGTCGAGGATGAAGTAGGCGGCATCCTCGCCTGTCGTGGAGACCATCAGGATGCGCTGGCCGGGGCGCGCGACCTTCGGGTCGAAGCCCTTGACGATCGCCAGCGGGTCGGTGATGTCGGTGCCGCCCCACCCGGTGCCCGGATTGGCCACCTGGAAGTAGCGCCCTGGCGTCGACTTGCGCCCGGTGATGCGGATGCCGGACGGCGGCATGTCGAGGAAGCGCCCGGCCTGGTGCTCGCTCAGCACGCCGGTGATGTGGTCGTCTACCACCACCACCTCGTCCACGTGACCATGCCACTGCTTCGCGAAGATGCCGATCGTCGCCGACCCGCAGCCCACGCGCATGCGCTGCTCGGTGACCCCGTTCACCACCGGGGGCCGGCCGGCCTCGATCACCAGGCTGGCGCCGCCTTCGACCTCGAGCTCCACCGGCTTGCGGTTGCCCAGGTCCATCATCATGTCGCAGGTGACGCGGCCTTCCTTCTTGCTGCCGCCAGTGAGGTGATGCACGCCGCCCAGGGACAGCATCTGCGAGCCGTACTCGATCGTCGTGACATGGCCGACCGCCTCGCCCTTGCAGCGCACCGTGGCCTGCTCCGGCCCGACGTAGCGGTCGGTGTCGATCTTCACCTTGAAGCTGCAGTAGCTGAAAATGCCTTCGGTCACCACGGTGACCATGTCGACCCCTTCGTGCCGGGTCGCCACGATGAACGGGGCGGGCTTGTAGTCGGGATAGGTGGTGCCTGACCCGACGCCCGAGACGAAGACCGGTGCGTCGCCGAGCGGCGCACCGTCCCAGTCCTGTGCGCCGGCGAACCGCGTGACCGCGCCCTGCTCGCCGGTCACCTTCCGGAACAGCACGACCGGATCGACGCGCGTGAGCCGGCCGTCGAAGTTGCCCCAGCGGTCGCACGCGCCGGTCCGGCCCTCGCTGATCTGGCACAGCACCGGGCAGGCGTCGCAGCGGACCTTGCCGGGGGCGAGATCCTCTTCGGATTGCGCGGGCTCAGTCATGCATCAATTCGGACCGCATTGAACACAGAGGTCACAGAGTACACAGAGGAACACCAGTGAATACAGCAACGGGCCCTCTACCAGTTGGCACACGATCTGAGGAAGCGTACTGGCATCACCTGCAGGATCATGCGAAACATACCACTCCACGGCTTCTCTTTTCCTCTGTGTTCCTCTGTGCCCTCTGTGTTGAGTGAGGTTTCAGGTCTTTCGCTGCAATTCCACGATCGCCGCACGCAGGCGATCCGGCGTCACCGGCACGTGCGTCACGCGCACGCCGGTGGCATGGCGGATCGCCCCCAGGATCGCGGGCGCCGTCGGGATCAGCGCCGGCTCGCCCACGCCCTTGGCGCCGTAGGGGCCGAGCGGCTCCGGGTCCTCCACGATGTGCACCACGATCGGCGGCACGTCGCCCACGGTCGGGATCAGGTAGTCGTGCAGGTTGTCGGTGCGGCCGGGCACGTACTCCTCCATCAGCGCCAGCCCGAGGCCTTGCGCGATGCCGCCATGGATCTGCCCTTCGACCTGGGTCGGGTTGATCGCGCGTCCCACGTCGTGCGCGGCATGCACCGACAGGACCTTCACGGTGCCCAGAGCCAGGTCGACCTCGACTTCCGCGAACTGCGCTGCGAAGCCGTAGCTCGCATACGGCACACCCTGCCCGTCGGCATCCAGCGGCGTGGTGGGCGGATCGAAGTATCCGCTGCCAGTGACCACGTCGCCGTTCGCGTCGGCAGGCAATCCAGCCAGGTCCAGCTCCCAGGTTCGGGCGGCGGCTCGCGCGAGCAGGAGGCTGCCCTCAGCCGACAACATTGCATCCTCCGGCGCACCGAGCAACGCCAGCAGCCGGCCGCGCAGCTGCGCGCCCGCGATGCGTGCCGCGTTGCCGGACACGAACGTCTGCCGCGACGCCGACGACTTGCCGGCATCCTCGGTGCGGTCGGTGTCGCCGACCACCTGGTCGAAGAGCCCCACCGGCAGGCCCAGCGCATCGGCGCAGATCTGCGGCAGGATCGTGCTCGATCCCTGGCCGATGTCCATCGCACCGTTGTACAGGCACACGCGGCCGGTGCGCCGGATCCCGACCCGCATGGTGGACGGGTTGGCGATCACCGTGTTGCCGATCCCGTACCACATGCAGGCGATGCCGGCCCCGCGGCGCCTTCCTCCGGTGCCCGGTTGCGCCGCGTTGAACTGCACGGCCGCTGCCTGGGCCGCGGCCCAGGCCGGCGCGAGCCGCTCCAGGCACTCGGCGAGGCCGACACTGTCCCGCAGCACCTGCCCCGTGGCGGTGGCCTGGCCGGCGCGGATGGCGTTGCGCCGGCGCAGCTCGAGCCGGTCCAGGCCAGCCTGCTGCGCGAGATCGTCCAGCAGCGCCTCGTGCACGATGGTCGACTGCGGCACCCCGAAGCCGCGGAATGCACCGGCGATGGGGGCGTTGGTGTACACGGCACGCGTCAGCGCACGCACGTTGGGCACCGCGTACGGCCCGGAGGCGTGGATCGGGACGCGGTTCGCCACGGTGCTGCCCCACGAGGCGTAGGCACCGGTGTTGAAGTCGCCCTGGAAGTCCGCGGCGACGAGCCGCCCCGTCGCATCGCAGGCGAAGCGCGCGCGCATGCGCCCTGGATGGCGCTTGGTGGTCGAGCGCATCGATTCGGGCCGGGTGTAGACGCAGCGAACCGGGCGGCGGAGCTTCCAGGCGGCCAGTGCGATCAGCGGCTGCAGCGAGATGTCGAGCTTGCCCCCGAATCCCCCGCCGACCGCCGAGGGCACGATGTGCACCTGACCCGGCTGCAGCCGCAGCACGCGAGCGATCTCGTCCCGGTCCATGTACGGCGTCTGGGTGCACGCGAAGATGCGGATGCGATCACCGTCCGGCCCCGCCACGCGCTCCGCATATCCCGCTTCCGGTTCGATGTAGGCGTGCTCGACGTAGCTGGTGGTGAACTGGCCCTCGGCCACGAAGGCCGCCGCCCGGATCGCCTGCTCGACGTCGCCTTTCACCACCCGGCCGCGGATCAGGACGTTGTCCGGGGCGAAGTCGTGCAGCGGCCCGCCGAGCACCGCCAGCCCCGCGTCGAGGTCGCGCGCGGGCGGCTCCGGATGCCACTCGATCGGCAGGTCCTCGTCTGGTACCCGCATCACCGCGTCATGCTCGCCAACCAGCGCAGCCACCGCCTCTCCCGCGAAGCGCACCCGTCCGTCCGCGAGCACCGGCTGATCCTTCAGCTGCGGGAAGATGCCGAAGGCGTTCGCGGGCACGTCCGCCGCGCTCAGCACCGCCGCAATTCCCCCATGCAGGGCGCGGAAGCCCGCGAGGTCGCCGAGACGGAACTGCGCGCGCTCGTGCGGGGAGCGGATGACGCGCAGCCAGAGCGCGTCGCGCGGCGCCTCGTCCGCCCCATACCGCTCGGCACCCGTCACCCTGGATACGCCGTCGAGCTTGGCCACGCGGCTGCCGACCGCCTCACCGGCGGCCGGTGCGGCCGCTTCGATCGGGCCGCCAGCCGCGGCGCGCACGGCATCGACGATCTTCCGGTATCCGGTGCAGCGGCACAGCACGCCGCCCAGGCCGTCGAGCACGTCGGCCTCGGTCGGAGCGGGGGAGCGCGCCAGGACCTCGGCGCCGGCGATCAGCATGCCGGGCGTGCAGATGCCGCACTGCGCCGCCCCCAGCGCGAGGAAAGATTGCTGGAGGCGGGACAGGCGTCCATCCTGCGCCAATCCTTCCACGGTGGTGACGCGGCGCCCCTGCACCTGGCCCAGGGCGACCAGGCACGCGCACACCTGCTCGCCATCGAGGAGCACCGTGCAGGCGCCGCAATCGCCCGCGCTGCAGCCGACCTTGGTGCCGGTCAGCCCGAGCCGCTCGCGCAGCACGTCGGACAGCCGCTCGCCCAGCGGGGCGGCCACGGTACAGGGTCTGCCGTTCAGCTCGAAGGCCGCGCTACCGGGCGGCGGGAGATCAGTCATCCGCCATCTCCCGCAGTGCCCGCTGAACGAGCGTGAGTGCCGCATCGATCCGGTACGCGGCGGTCCCGCGCACATCGGATATTGGTGCGAGCACATCCAGATCCGAGGAGCGCGCCAGCCCGCCGAGGTCCGACGAGCGCGACTGGCCGAGCAGCCGGCGCTCCAGTTCGGGGAGGCGCCGCGCGACCGGGGCGCAGGCGCCGACGGCGACCGCTGCGTGCGTGATGTGCCCCTGCGCATCGGCTTCCAGCAGCACCGCGACCATGACGATGGAGATGACCAGATACCGGCGTGCGCCGAGCTTGAGGAACGTGGCCCGGGCATCCGACCCATGCCGCGGCACCAGGATCGCACTCACCAGTTCATCGGGCTGGCAGGCGGTGGACCGGCTGCCGAGGATGAACTCGGCCAGCGGTACGCGGCGCGTTCCGCGCAGCGATGCGAGCTCGACCTCCGCGGACAGGCTCAGCAGCGGCGGCACGCCATCGGCTGCGGGCGAGGCGTTGCAGAGGTTGCCCGCGAGGGTCCCCGCATTCTGGATCTGCCGACCGCCGACTTCGGCCGCAGCGCGCCTGAGTCCATCGAACTGCGGCGGCAGCGGCATTCGCAGCAGATCGGTCCACGTGGTCATCGCCCCCAGGCGCCACCCGTCGTGCCCCCGCGCGATTCCGCGCAGGCCGGCCACCCGGGAGATGTCCAGGATGTCCTCGTCGATGAGCCGGCCGACCCGGGCGGGATGGAAATCGGTGCCGCCGGCGAGGACCTTGAGCGGGCGGGACGCGAGCGCGGCCAGCGCCTGGTCCAGGCTGGCGGGCTGCAGGAAGAGCGGTTGGGGCAGAAGCGGTCCTCGATCCAGTTGGTGCGCCGGAAGCCGCGCGCCGCGGGCAGCCTACATGCCGCGGCTATGAAGTGTACGCTTCATAACTCGGGCGCGCGAGTGCGCCTCCGGGGCACGCCCCTTTACGGGGTGGTGCAGAGCACCATATCCTATGCGGTTGAGCCGACCTGGCCGGCCGCCGAGAACAATCAGAGAGACCCATGACTCACGTCGTTACCGAATCCTGCATCAAGTGCAAGTACACCGATTGCGTGGACGTCTGCCCGGTGGACTGCTTCAAGGAGGGGCCGAACATGCTGGTGATCGACCCCGACGAGTGCATCGACTGCGCGGTGTGCATCCCGGAATGCCCCGTCAACGCGATCTACGCAGACGTCGATCTCCCGGCCGACCAGCGCCAGTTCGTCGAGATCAACGCCGAGCTCTCGCGCACCTTCGAGACCATCACCGACAAGAAGGATCCCCTGCCGGACGCCGAGGCGTGGAAGGACGTGAAGGACAAGCTCGAGCACCTGGCCAGGTAGTGCCGAAAGCGGCCGCGGCCCCCCGCCCCGCCCCGCGGCGCGCCCCGTCCGGCGCCGCGCCGGCGCGCCGCATCCGCGACCCCGAGGGGATGCAGCGGCGCATCCTGCAGGCGGCCACCGGGGAGTTCGCCACCCACGGCTACGGCGGCGCGCGGGTGGAGCGCATCAGCCGGGCGGCCGGCACGGTCGACCGCATGCTGTACTACTACTTCGGCAGCAAGGAAGGCCTGTTCCGCAGCGTGCTCGAACGCAGCTACGAGGAACTGGGCGCGGCCGAGCAGCAGCTGCGCCTGGCGCAGACCGAGCCGGTCGAAGGCATGCGCCAGCTGATCGCCTTCACCTGGACCTACTACCTGCGCCATCCCGAGTTCATCCGGCTGCTCAACACCGAGAACCTCCACGGCGGCGCGCACGTGCGCCATTCGAAGCGCGTCAAGGCGCTGTCGTTTCCGCTGCTGTCGATCATCGCCGACCTGCTCCGGCGCGGCGAGGCGCAGGGCGTGTTCCGCGCCGGAATCGACGCCAGGCAGGTCTACCTCACCATCGCCGCGCTGGCCTACTTCTACCTGTCCAACCGCCACACCCTCTCGCGCTTTCTCGACCTGGACCTGATGGCGGCGCCGCAGCGCAAGCGCTGGCTGGAGCACATCACCGGGCTGGTGCTGGGGCACCTGCAGGTGCCGCCGGCCTAGTCGCACCCGTGCCGCGGCGAGCGCGGAGCCCTCCGCCCCCTTGAGCGGCGGGCGCGTTTGCCTCAGCATTCCGGTCCTATGTCCATCGCAAGCATCGAAGACCTGCGGCTGCGCGCCCGCCGCCGCCTGCCCGGTGCCATCTTCGATTTCATCGACGGCGGCGCCCAGGACGAGACCAGCCTGCGGGCCAACCGGCGGGATTTCGAACGCCTGTGCCTGGTGCCGAGGGTGCTCACCGACGTGTCCAGGCGTGACGCTTCCACGACGCTCCTCGGCGAGCCGATCAGCATGCCGCTCGTGTTCTCCCCCACCGGTCTGGCCGGCCTGGTCTCGCGCAAGGGCGAGGTCGCCGAGGCCCGCGCCGCAGAGGCAGCGGGCATCCCCTACTGCCTGAGCCAGATGGCGGCCTCCAGCATCGAGGAAGTGGAGAAGGCCACCAGGCGCCCGTTCTGGTTCCAGTCCTACCTGCTCAAGGACCGCCGCATCAACGAGGCGCTGATGGATCGCGCGGCCCGCGCGGGCTGCCAGGTGCTGGTGGTCACCGTCGATACCAAGGCCCAGGGGCCGCGCGAGCGCGACATCCGCAACGGCTTCACCGTCCCCCCGCGGGTGACCTGGCGCAACGCGCTCGACGTCATGCGGCGCCTGCACTGGATCGCCGACGTCGCGCTGGGGCCGCGCGTGACCTTCGCCAACCTGGCGGGCAGCGTGGTCGGCAGCGGCGACATCATCAGCATCGCCCGCTTCGCCGCCGAGCAATACGACTTCAGCGTCGACTGGTCGCACTTCGAGTGGTGCCGCGCGCGCTGGAAGGGCAAGCTTGCGATCAAGGGCATCCTCTCCGCGGAGGATGCGCAACGGGCGACGCACTACGGCGTGGATGCGATCATCGTGTCCAACCACGGCGGGCGCCAGCTCGACGGCGCGCCCTCGCCGCTCGCAGCGCTCCCCGACATCGTCGATGCCGTCGGGGACCGGGTCGAGATCATCCTCGATGGCGGCGTGCGGCGCGGCGCCGACGTCCTCAAGGCCATGGCCCTGGGCGCGAAGGCCTGCATGGCGGGCCGGCCGTTCCTCTACGGCCTCGCGGCGGACGGCGAGCGCGGCGTGCGCAAGGCGCTCGACCTGTTCCGCAACGAGATCGACAACAACCTCGCCCTGCTCGGGCGGCCCGTCGCGCGCGAGCTCGATCGTACCTGTCTGAAGTGGGCGTGAGCGCCGCCGGCGTACCCACCCCTGCCGCTGTGGCGATCCGGACCGTTCAGGCCGCGAAGATCTATGCGAACGGCGTGCAGGCCCTGGCCCCGGTCTCCATCGAGGTGCGCGAAGGCGAGCTGGTCACGCTGCTCGGCCCGTCGGGATGCGGCAAGAGCACGTTGCTGCGGATGGTGGCCGGCCTGCTGGCGCCGAGCACCGGCCGGATCGATACCTGGCCCGGCGACGCCGCACGAACCCATCGCCTCGCCTTCGTCTTCCAGCAGCCCACGCTGATGCCCTGGGCGTCCGTGCTGCGCAACGTGCGCCTGCCGCTGGACCTGGCCGGCATGCCGCGCGTGGACGCGGACCAGCGCGTCCGGCACGCGCTGGAACTGGTCGGGCTGCAGGACTTTGCCGAGGTGTACCCGCGCGAGCTGTCGGGCGGAATGCAGATGCGCGCCTCGATCGCGCGTGCCCTGGTCACCGGGCCGGACCTGCTGCTCATGGACGAGCCGTTCGGCGCACTGGACGAGATCACCCGCGCACGGCTCGACCGGGAGCTGCGCGAGCTCTGGCAGCGCGAGCGCCTGACCGTGCTGTTCGTCACCCACAGCATCTACGAAGCGGTGTTCCTGTCCACGCGCGTGCTGGTCATGTCCCCGCGTCCCGGGCGCATCGTGGGTGAGGTCGCCATCGACGAACCGCACCCACGCGCGGACGCGTTCCGCACTTCGCAGCGCTTCGCAGCCTGGTGCAGCCGGCTGCAGGGGGTGCTGGCTGTGGACGAGCCGGTCGCGGACCGCGAGGTGCACCCATGACGCCGGCGGTGTGGCGGTTTCTGGCCCCGCTGATCGTCGGCGCGGCCATCCTGGCGGGCTGGCATCTGCTGGTCACCGCCTACGAGGTGCCAACGTACCTGGTGCCCTCTCCGGCTGTGGTGGCCCGCACGCTGGTGCAGGACTTCGGCCTGCTATCGGGCTCGCTGCTGGTCACGCTGAAGATCACCTTTCTCGCCCTGGTCGCGGCGCTCGTGCTGGGCGTGGGCGTGGCGTTCCTGTTCGTCCAGAGCCGCATCATCGAGCGCAGCCTGCTGCCCTACGCGATCCTGCTGCAGGTCACGCCGATCGTCGCCATCGCGCCGCTGATCATCATCTGGGTGAAGGACCCGACGCTGGCGCTGGTGGTGTGCGCGACCATCGTCGCCGTCTTCCCGATCATCTCCAACACCTCGCAGGGCCTGCGCAGCGTGGACCCCGGACTGCTGGATCTGTTCCGGCTCAACCGCGCCACACGCTGGCAGACCCTGGTACGGCTGCGCATCCCCAGCGCGCTCCCCTACTTCTTCGCCGGACTGAAGGTGTCGAGCGGCCTGGCACTGATCGGCGCTGTGGTCGCGGAGTTCGTCGCCGGCACCGGCGGCACGGCTTCGGGCCTGGCCTATCAGATCCTGCAGGCGGGGCTGCAGCTGAACATTCCCCGCCTGTTCGCGGCACTGACCCTGATCACGCTGACCGGCGTGGTACTGTTCGCACTGGTGTCGCTCGCCGCCCGGCTGGCCCTGCGGGGCTGGCACGAGAGCGAGCTCGGCTGAACGGGATCTGCAGATGAGTGCGAACATCGACATCGAGGCGGCGACAGAGTCGATCTGGCGCCACATGCAGGCGGGCCGGCACTACCCGGCGGAATGGGGCGGCCGGCTGGACATGCGCCAGGGCTACGAGATCCAGCTCGGCATCCTGCGCCGCCGGGTCGCCGCCGGAGAGCGCCACGCGGGTTGGAAGGTCGGCCTGACCGCTGCAGCGATGCGCGAGCAGCACCACGTCCACGAGCCCTGCTTCGGCTTCCTGCTGGAGAGCGCCAACGTGCCCTCGGGTCACGTGTTCCGCCATGCGGACCTGATCCAGCCCGGTTTCGAGAATGAGATCTGCATCACGCTCGGCCGCACCCTGCGGGGGCCGGGGATCACCTTCGATCAGGCGAGAGCCGCGGTCAGCGCCATCGCGCCCGCCTTGGAGATCGTGGAGAAGCGCGGCAACTTCTCCGCCGACCTGCCGCTGACCATGGCGGACAATGCGCAGCAGAAAGCCTTCGTCACGGGTGCGGCGATACCACTCGGGGACATCGATCTGTCGCGCGCGATGGTGACCGTTTCCGTGGACGATGCCGTGCGCGATCGCGCCAGCGGAGCAGAGGTCATGGGCAACCCGATCAACTCCATCGTGTGGCTGGCCAACAAGCTCGCCGAGTTCGGCCATGCCCTGGAGGCGGGCCAGCGGGTGATCTCGGGATCGTTCACCAAGCAGTACCCCCTGGACATGCCAGCGCGGGTGAGATCGGTGTTCGAGCCGGTGGGCTCCGTGGAAGCGACGTTCGCCTGACGCCGCCTATGCGGCCCCAGGCGCCAGCAGCAGGTTCGGCCCCAATCTGCCATAGCCCTCCTCGAACACGAGCATGTCGAGCGCGAGCGTGGCGAGGTCGTCGGCGGCAGGTTCCAGCGCGGGGTCCTTCTCCTGGTAGAACACCTTGAGATAGGTCTGGCACTCGTTGCAGGTCTCGGCCTTGACCGAATCCTTCGCGCCTTCGATGGACAGGTAGGAGATGCCGGCGGTGGATTCGCACGCACTGCACTTGACCCGCACGACGTGCCACTCGGACGCGCAGACCGAGCAGACCAGGTATCGCAGCCCCTGTGCCGCACCGCCGACCCGCACGACGCCGGCCAGCGGATACGACGCGCACACCGGGCACGTGCCGTAGGGGGCAGCGGGCGCGAATGCCTGCTCGCGCAGCTGCAGCGCGAGTTTCACCCAGTAGACCTGCAGGGCCGCTCCGACGAACGGAGCGACCGCAGGGTCCACGAGGTCGTATTCGCTGGACAGGATCGCGTCGGCAGCGACTTCCAACCCCTCGTTCCAACCGGAAGCCAGCCGCTGCGCCACGCTGCGCGCCTGCGGCGGCAGCGCCTCTGCATTCAGCGCGCCGGCGATGGTGCGCAGGACATCGAGCCAGGCCGCATCCCGGCGCGAGCCGTTTGCTGCGAGCGGCGGCATGCCGTGTTCCCGGCAGTGCTCGATGGTCCGGGCGTCCGGCGTGGGCAGATCGCCAAGTCCCTGCAGCGTGCGGTCCTGGGCCTCGCACAGCACGGCAACGAAGCGCAGGTACTCCTCCAGCGCGTGCCCGTTGGCGAGCTGTCGCAGGCGCGCGGCGCGCTCGGCGAACACCTCGGCGCGGACCAGGCGGTGCTGGGGGATGGAGGGGACGGCACCGGCGAGGGAGCCGTCGCGGATGATCTCGGACACAGGCTAGAGGCTAGAGGCGAGAGGCTAGAGGGGTTTCGTTGATCGCGAAATGTCGCGTGACAGGAAAATGAGCGCTCATCGTATTCTGCTTGCAAGGGGGTCCCCCTCGCCTCTAGCCTCTAGCCTCTAGCCTCTAGCCTCTAGCCTCTAGCCTCTAGCCTTCAGCCTGGCGCCCTTCCCCGCCCACCTCGCGATACCACGCCGGATGATGCTTGCGCGCCCACTTGCGCGTCACCGTCCCGCGCGTCATCGCGCCGATCGTGCCCTTCACCCAGATCGCGGCGTAGATGTGCACGATGATGCCGAGGATCAGCACGAATCCGGCCAGCGCGTGCAGCAGCGAAGCCAGGCGGATGAGCGGGATGGGGAACGCGGGCGCGAAGTACGGCCGCCACATCACCACGCCGCTGAGGATCAGCAGCAGCATCGCCGCCACCATCACCCAGAACAGCGCCTTCTGGCCCGCGTTGTAGCGACCCACCTCCGGCAGCTTGTCCTCGCGGTTGGCGACGACATCGCGCCACTGCTTCAGCCACTGGCGGTCGCGCGGCTCGATCACGTTGTGATGCCAGAACTTCACCGCCAGCGCCGCGAACGAGACGAACATCACCACGCCGATGAACGGATGCAGGATGCGTGTCCACGGCCCGCCGCCGAACAGGTTGGTCAGCCAGAACAGTGCCGGGTGGAACAGCGCCAGCCCGGACAGCGCCAGCAGGACGAAGGTCAGCGCGACGAACCAGTGGTTGATGCGGTCGCCCGCCTTGTAGCGCTCGATCAGGTTCGGGTTCATGCGCGCTCCTTGTCAGGGCCCTTGCCGTCGGCCGTATGATCCTCTTCCGCGTCGTTCGGCCCCACCTTGATGTAGTGGAAGAACGATCCCACCGCCGCGGCGCCCAGCGCGAGCAGCGCCAGCGGCTTGCCGATGCCCTTCCACAGGCTGACCAACGGGCTGATGCTCGGGTCCTTGGGCAGCTGGTACAGGTCCGGCTGGTCGCCGTGCTGCAACACGTACATCACGTGCGTGCCACCCACACCCGGAGGATCGTACAGGCCCGCGTTCTGGTAGCCACGCTCCTTCAAGTCGGCCACCCGCTCGGAGGCGTGGTCGATCATGTCCTCCTTCGAGCCGAACGTGATCGCACCCGTGGGACAGGTCTTCACGCAGGCCGGCTCCAGCCCCACCGAGACGCGGTCGGAGCATAGCGTGCACTTGTAGGCCTTGTTGTCCTTCTTGGAGATGCGCGGGATGTTGAACGGGCAGCCGGTGATGCAGTAACCGCAGCCGATGCAGTTCTCCTGGTGGAAGTCGACGACCCCGTTGGCGTACTGCACGATCGCGCCCGGCGACGGGCAGGCCTTGAGGCAGCCCGGGTCCGCGCAGTGCATGCAGCCGTCCTTGCGGATCAGCCATTCCAGCTTCCCGTTGGGCTCCACCTCGTAGAACCGCATGACCGTCCACGACTGGTCCGACAGGTCGCGCGGATTGTCGTAGGTGCCGTGCTGCTCGCCGACGGTGTCGCGCAGGTCGTTCCACTCCATGCAGGCGCTCTGGCACGCCTTGCAGCCGATGCACTTGGAGATGTCGATCAGCTTCGCGACGTGCATCGCCTCGCGCGCCGTGGGCGGCTGCGTGGTGGTCGCCGAGCGGGCCTTGATGTCCAGCGATTGCAGTGGCATCGGGCCCTCCTACGCCTTGGCGACGTTCACGAGGAACGCCTTGAATTCGGGTGTGTTCGTGTTCGCGTCACCCACGAACGGGGTCAGGGTGTTGGCCAGGTAGCCCGGCTTGGCCAGGCCCTTGAAGCCCCAGTGGATCGGGATGCCGATCTGGTACACCTTCTTCCCCTCGACCTCGACGGCCTTCAGGCGCTTGGTCACGACCGCAGCCGCCCGGATCTCCCCGCGCTTGGACCACACCCGCACCTGGTCACCATCGGCGATGCCCTTCTCCTTCGCCAGGTCCGCGCCGATCTCGACGAACTGCTGCGGCTGCAGGATCGCGTTGATCTTCGCGTGCTTGGTCCAGTAGTGGAAGTGCTCGGTCAGGCGGTAGGTGGTGGCCACGTACGGGAAGTCCTTGGCCGTGCCCATCGCCTCCCGGTCGCCCTTGAACACGCGCACCGCGGGATTGTTTCGCGCCAGCGGGTTGTCCGGGTGCATCGGGTTGTTGTCGAGCGGGGACTCCATCGGCTCGTAGTGCTCCGGGAACGGCCCCTCGTTCATCTTGTCGACCGCGAAGAAGCGTGCGATGCCTTCCGGGTTCATGATGAACGGGTTCATGCCCTCCTCCGGCGCGGAGTCGGCCTTGAAGTCCGGGACGTCGATGCCGGCCCACTTCTGGCCGTTCCAGCCGATCAGCCTGCGGCGCGGATCCCACGGCTTGCCGGCCGGATCACAGGAGGCCCGGTTGTAGAGGACGCGCCGGTTGGCCGGCCACGCGAACGCCCAGCCCAGCGTACTGCCCAGCCCGCTTGGATCGGAGTTGTCGCGGCGGGCCATCATGTTGCCCTTGCTGGTCCACGCGCCCGTGAAGATCCAGCACCCGGCGGACGTGGAGCCGTCGTCGCGGAGCTGGGCGAAGCTGTCCAGCAGGTCGCCGGCCTTCACCAGCACGGTCTTCGGATCCTTCGGGTCGGTGACGTCGGCCAGCGCCTTGCCGTTGAACTCGCGAGCGAGCTCGTCCGGCGACGGCGACTCGGGACGCAGGTACGGCCAGGTCAGGTTGAGGATGGGATCCGGGAATGCTCCGCCATCCTTGCGGTACATCGCGCGCAGGCGGGTGAACAGCTCGGCGATGATCTCCGGGTCCCCCCTGGCCTCGCCCGGCGGCTCGGCCCCCTTCCAGTGCCACTGCAGCCAGCGACCGCTGTTGACCAGCGACCCATCCTCCTCGGCGAAACAGGTGGATGGCAGGCGGAACACCTCGGTCTGGATCTTGGAGGAGTCCACGTCGTTGTAGGGCCCGTGGTTCTTCCAGAACTCCGAGGTCTCGGTCGCGAGCGGGTCGATGATCACCAGGTACTTGAGCCTGGACAGGCTCTCGACCAGCTTGGCCTTGTTCGGGAACGAGGCGATCGGATTGAAGCCCTGGCAGATGTACCCGTTGATCTTGCCATTGTGCATGTCCTCGAACACCTGGAGGACGTCGTGCGCCTTGTCCAGCTTGGGCAGCCAGTCGAAGCACCAGTTGTTCTCCTTGATCGCCGCCGTCCCGAACCACGCCTTCATCAGGCTCACGTGGAACTTCGGGTAGTTGGACCAGTAGTTCAGCTGGTTGGGGCGCATCGGCTTGGGCGTGCGCTTCTCGATGTAGGCCTTGTAGTCGGCTTCCTTCTCCGACGGCAGCGTCATGTAGCCCGGCAGCAGGTTGGTGAGCAGCCCCAGGTCGGTCAGCCCCTGGATGTTGGAGTGCCCGCGCAGCGCGTTGAGCCCCCCGCCGGCCATGCCGACGTTGCCCAGCAGCAGCTGCATCATGGCCGCCGTGCGGATCATCTGCGAGCCCTGCGTGTGCTGCGTCCAGCCCAGCGCGTAGAGGATCGTCATGACCCGATCCTTCGCGCTGCACTCGGCGATCATCTCGCAGATCTTCAGGAACTGGTCCTGCGGGGTGCCGGTGATGCGGGTGACGACCTCGGGCGTGTAGCGCGAGTAGTGCGCCTTCATCAGGTTGAAGACGCAGCGCGGGTGCTGCAGCGTGGGATCGGTCTTGACGTAGCCCTGCGCGTCCAGCTCGTAGTTCCAGCTCGCCTTGTCGGTGTACTTGTGCTTCTCGGCGTCGTAGCCGGTGAACAGGCCGTCCTTGAAGCCGAAGTCCTCGCGCACGATGAAGCTCACGTCGGTGTACGCCTTGACGTACTCGTGCTGGATCTTGTCGTTGCTGAGCAGGTAGTTGATCACCCCGCCCAGGAACGCGATGTCGCTGCCCGCGCGGATCGGCGCGTAGTAGTCCGCCACTGCGGCCGAACGCGTGAAGCGCGGGTCGACCACGACCAGCTTCGCCTTGTTGTGGGCCTTCGCTTCCGTGACCCACTTAAAGCCGCACGGATGCGCCTCGGCGGCATTGCCGCCCATGATCAGGACCAGGTTGGCATTCTTGATGTCAACCCAGTTGTTGGTCATCGCGCCGCGACCGAACGTAGGGGCAAGACTTGCCACCGTAGGTCCGTGTCAGACGCGCGCCTGGTTGTCGAATCCGAGTATGCCGAGGGTGCGGACGAACTTGTGGGTGAGGTAGCCGCTTTCGTTGGACGAGGCGGACGCCGCCAGGAAGCCGGTGGTGAGCCACCGGTTCACCGTGACCCCGTCGCCGTTCTTCGCCTCGAAGTTGCGATCGCGGTCGTCCTTCATGTGGCGCGCGATGCGCTCGATGGCCTCGTCCCAGGAGATGCGCTTCCACTCGCTGGAGCCGGCCTCGCGCACTTCCGGGTACTTGAGCCGGTTGGGACTGTGCACGAAGTCGAGCAGGCCCGCGCCCTTCGGACACAGGGTCCCGCGGTTCACCGGGTGGTCGGCGTCGCCTTCGATGTGGATGATCTCGGACTTGGCGTTCTTGGCGCCGTCGCCGAGGCTGTACATGATCAGGCCGCAGCCGACCGAGCAGTACGGGCAGGTGTTGCGCGTCTCGGTGCTGCGGGCGAGCTTGAACTCGCGCACCTCCGCCAGCGCGGCGGTCGGCGCGAAGCCGAGCACGCCCAGGCTGGAGGTCCCCATCCCGGCCGCACAGACCTTGAAGAACTGGCGGCGGGTGAGCTTGGCAGGCATAAAATCCTCCCCCGGAGTGGTTCTGAACAGCATGTCGCCGTTGTGGAAGCGACTGCGGGAGTATATTCCAACGACACCAGGGGAGCGGACCTTTCCGGGTTTCCCCGAGGCCAGTTCAGCCCACGGCGGACCGGGCGGAGCCTGCAGCGCCCCGGGTCTGCGACTTGCGGAGGATGAGATGAGAGCGGTTCTCGCAACCGTGGCGGTGTTGTCGCTGGGCGCCTGTGCGTCCGACGGGGGGTACCAGACCACGACGATGGTCAACGGGCAGTCGATCGAGACCATCGACCTGACCAGTCCGAAGTTCTACATGGACGACGAGGATCTGGCGCCCTACTCGCCGGACGCCCCCGACCTGGCCTCGGGGTATTGCCCCGCCTGCCCGTAGCCGCCCGGGCCAGCCCGGAAGCGCCCCGGCCGGGCCCGTCTGCCCCGCGACAACGGATCCGACCGGAGGTCGCTTCCTTAAGTCTGTCTTAAGGAGCGCGGCTCAAGATCGCCCACAGAGTTCCTCGCGTAAGGCCCGGATGAGAACCCTGCTGCTGTCCGCTGCCGCCCTGCTGCTGTGCTCATGCGCCGGAGACGCGAACTTCCACTCCGGCGCGATGGTGAACGGGCAGCCGATGCCGAGCTTCGACCTGACCAGCCCGCAGTTCTACATGGACGACGACGATGCGGCGGCGGGTTCGCGGGGCACGCCGCCTCAACGGCAGTTCTACCAGGGCTACTGCCCGTACTGCCCGTAGCCACCGGACGCAAGGCTGCGGGGCACTGTGGTGCCCCGGTCATCGTGACGACTCAGCGGCTCTCGGCCTCGGCCGCCCGCAGCGCCTCGCGGGCCTTGCCCTGCTCCGCCATCCGCGCGGTGCACTGGGCGAGGAATTCGGTCTGGTGCGTGTCCGGCGTACGCGGCGCATCGAACACCTTCTCCGCGTGCGACACCAGCAGCACCTCGTCGTCCTCGTCCTGGACGAACCAGCGCAGTTCCGGGGGATAGGCCTGGATCAGCGCGATGTCGCCATGCATCCGGTTGATGAAGTCGTCGCGCGACATGCCGGCATCGCGCGACTGGGCAGCATGAAGAATGAAATCGCTGCCCTCGACACACTCGTTGAAGGACAGGTCGTGCGCTGCGACGGGTAGCGCAAGGCCCGCGGTCACCACTGCCAGCATCCAGACTCGGGTACGCATGGGGCGACTCCTTTGTGGGTTGATCCCATCATTTGGATTTACGTCTGCCAGCCACGCGGCCTTTAGCGCTTCGTCAGGACCTCCGGCGCATGGCGCTTTCAACATAGCACCGCGCGTACCCTGCACGCGACCATGCGCCGCAACAGCGCAACCTCATGCTGCGGCGCAAATTAGCTCAATACCAGATTTCCATCCGCAGCCCGCGCGCGTCGCGCGGAGGAACCTCGGGCACGCGGCTGGCCTTTCCCGCAGCGATGCACACCGCGGCATAGGCGAGGACGCACGCGTCGAGCACGTCGTCGTGCGCAACCTGTCCGCGGCCCAGCAGCGTGCGCACGCGTCCGGGGTCGGGCATGAGCGAGCCCCAGACCGCCCGCAGGACGCGCATCCGCTCGCCCCGCCCCGTCATGGTGCGCTTCGAGTGCCGCATGGGCTGTCCGGCAAGGCGGGCGAAGACCAGTTCCGGATGGGTCTCGAACACGCGGGCCTGCAGCGCCGGCGTCATGACGTCATCCACCTCGCGGATGCGCGGAAGGATGTTGTACGCCTGCTTGCTCATCCCCGCTCCGTTGCGGCGCATGGCATCGCCGTAGCCTTCGTTCGCCAGCGCCGGCCGCGCCGGCGGGCTGAAGACGCTGGAGGCGAACGGGTGACCCAGCAGGGCGCGGGCTGCGCGGTCGCACTCTCGGCCGCCGGGCGAGGCCCGCTCGAGCAGGCCGATCGGCATGTCGACCGCGACCTGCACCGACTCCGGGCACAGCGCCAGGACAGCGCTGAACGTCTCGCACCGGTGCAGGTTCAGCTGCGCGGGCCGCCCCGCCTGCAGGCCGGCCAGGGCCACCACCCAGCCACCCCGGCAGCCGTCCACCCCGGCATGCCACTGCAGGGATGCGGCCGCGACAGCGCGCCAGCGGCCTGCGCCCCGATTGGAAGCTGTTGATTCGCTGTGCATGAGGCAATGCTAGCAGCGCAGCACTGGGGACGGCGCGTGCGTCGCAGCACGTGCACGCCTTGAAGTGCCCGCAGGCAGGCTCCTATACTCAAAGCAAGCGCGTTTTCCGGCCAACCCAAGGAGGCAACCATGGGTAGTTCTACGGAGGAGATCCGCACGCTCGCGCTGGTCGGGCATGCGGGCAGTGGAAAGACGACGCTGGCCGAGGCCCTGCTGCACCAGGCAGGTGCCATCCCGGCGCCGGGCAGCATCCCGCGCGGCACGATGGTGTGCGACTTCGACCCGCTCGAGAAGCAGCACCAGCATTCCCTGTATTCGGCCATCGCCCACTTCAACCACGGCGGCACCCGTGTCCACCTGATCGATACGCCCGGCTACCCGGACTTCCTGGGCCAGGCGATGACCAGCCTCGAGGCGGTCGAAACCGCGGTGGTGGTGATCAACGCCCAGACCGGGATCGAGCTCACCACCACGCGGATGATGAGTTGGGCCGAACGCCGTCGGCTGTGCCGATTGATCGTCATCAACAAGATCGACGCGGAGAACGTCGAGCTGCCCGGACTGCTCGCCCGCATCCAGGAAGCGTTCGGCAAGGAGTGCCTGCCGATCAACTTGCCCGCCGCGAACGGCGCAAAAGTGGTCGACTGCTTCTTCAACCCTGGCGCCGACGGCGAGGCAGCAGACTTTTCCTCCGTCGCGCAGGCCCATCGCGCGCTGATCGACCAGGTGGTCGAGGTCAACGAAGCGTTCATGAACCGCTACCTCGAGCAGGGGGACATCGACGCGCAGGAGCTGCACGAACCCTTCGAGCAGTCGCTGCGCGAGGGCCATCTCGTGCCGATCTGCTTCGTGTCCGGACGCACCGGCGCGGGGGTGCGCGAGTTGCTCGATGTGTTCGAGCACCTGCTGCCCACCCCGCTGGAAGGCAACCCGCCGCAGTTCCTCAAGGGCGAAGGCGACCAGGCACAGCCGTTCGCCACCACGCCGGACGCATCGAAGCACGTCGTCGCACACGTGTTCAAGGTCGCCGTCGATCCGTTCGTGGGCAAGCTGGGCGTGTTCCGGGTGCACCAGGGCACGGTGACGCGCGACAGCCAGCTGTTCGTCGGCGACGGGCGCAAGCCGTTCAAGGTGGGCCAGCTGTTCATGCTGCGAGGGAAGGAGCACGTGCCGGTCGATCGCCTGCTGCCGGGCGACATCGGCGCGGTGGCCAAGGTGGACGAGATCACCTTCGACTCGGTGCTGCACGACTCGCACGACGAGGACCACATCCACCTCACGCCACTGGAGTTCCCGACGCCGATCTTCGGGCTCGCCATCGAACCCGCCAAGCGCGGCGACGAGCAGCGCATCTGGGAGGTGATGCAGAAGCTGGCGGCCGAGGATCCGTGCCTGCAGATCCAGCACATCACCACCACCAACGAAACCGTGATCCAGGGCCTGGGGGAACTGCACCTGCGCGTGCTGCTGGAGAAGCTGTCGAGCCAGTACAAGCTGGAAGTCACCACCCATCCGCCGCGCATCGCCTATCGCGAGACCATCACCGGGAACGCGGAAGGTCACTGCCGGCACAAGAAGCAGACCGGCGGCGCGGGCCAGTTCGGCGAAGTGTTCCTGCGCATCGAGCCGCTCGAGCGCGGCAAGGGCTTCGAGTTCGTCGACGAGGTGAAGGGCGGCGTCATCCCCAACCAGTACATTCCCGCCGTCGAAAAAGGCGTGCTGCAGGTGCTGGAAGGCGGAGCGATCGCGGGCTATCCGATGCAGGATGTCCGCGTGGTCGTCCACGACGGCAAGTCGCACCCGGTCGATTCGAAGGAAGTGGCGTTCGTCGCCGCCGGGCGCAAGGCGTTCCTGGAGGCAGTGGCGAAGGCGCGCCCCATCGTGCTGGAGCCCATCGTCAATATCCAGGTCAACGTGCCGGAAGCGAACATCGGCGACGTGACGGGTGACCTGTCATCGAAGCGTGGCCACGTCGGCGGAACCCGGACGCTCTCCGGCGGCCTGGTGAGCGTGATGGGCCAGGTGCCGCTGTCCGAGCTCAATGGCTACGGTTCAAAGCTGAAGTCGTGGAGCGGCGGGCAGGGTTCGTACAGCGTGGAGTTCAGCCACTACGAGCCGGTGCCGCCGAACGTGCAGCAGCAGCTGGTGGCGCAACATAAGGCTCCCGTCCACGAAGATTAGCGGATGGCATTGAGAGTGTGTGCAGAACGTCCCCTCTCCCCTTGCGGGAGAGGGAGAGGGTGAGGGGGCAGGGACGACAGGCGCTTCTCCTCTGCAGCGCTCCGCGCTGCGCCACCCTCACCCCCCCCCTCCCGTCGAGGGAGAGGGGGCAAACCCATGAGCAGTCCGCTCAGGCCTCCAGCACGAACATCTCCACCGGCTCCATCCGTCCTCGCACCGGCACGGCGCCGAGTGATCGCACCGGCACATCGGCCCCCAGTCCGCGCCGCGTCTCGGGATCGATCAGAATCCCGCACCCGGCCACCCTGGTGTGCGCCTCCATCCTCGCGGCGAGGTTGACGGTATCGCCGATGCACGTGTACGTGGCGCGGTTCTCGGTTCCGGTATAGCCCGCCACCACCTCGCCGGTTGCGATGCCGATCCCGATGCGCACCGGCTGCTTTCCCGTCGTCGCGCGCTGCTCGTTGAACTGCGCCATCAGCGCCGTCATCTCCAGCGCCGCCGCCGCGGCGTTGCCGGCGCAGTCGGCCATTGGCAGCGGCGCGCCGAACAGCGCCATCAGGCCGTCGCCGATCATCTGGTTGACCACGCCACCATAGCCGTTGATGGCGTCGAACATCAGCACGTACCATTCGTTGAGCAGCTCGATCGTCTCCTCCGGCGGCTGGCTCTCCACCAGCGCCGTGAAGCCGCGGATGTCGGTGAACATCACCGACGCATGCACGCGCTTGCCGCCGAGCGCGAAGCCGGACTGCTGCAGGTCCTGCGCCACCGCCGAGGTCGCGAAGCGGCGCACCAGCTCCTTCTGCTCGTCGCGCAGCCGCTTCTTTTCCAGGCTGGCGTTGATGCGCGCCTTGAGCAGCACCTCGTTCACCGGCTTGTTCAAGTAATCCTCGGCACCCAGGGCGATGCAGCGGACCACGTTCTCGAGCCCCTCCACGGACGAGGTCACGAGCACCGGCAGGTCGCGCAGCTTCGCGTCGCCCTTCAGCTGCTCGAGCACCGCGAACCCGTCCATCTCCGGCATCTCGATGTCGAGCAGCAGCAGGTCGAACGGCTCGGCGCGCAGCATCTCCAGGGCTACGCGCCCGTTCGGCGCACTGGCGGTCCGGTGGCCCTGCATCTCCACACTGCGCGCCAACAGCAGGCGGTTGACCTTGTTGTCGTCGACGATCAGCAACCGCGCCGACTCAGGCATTGCGCAGCCCTTTCAGCGCGACGATCGCCTGCTCGTATTCGTCCACCACGCGCTGGACTGCGGCAGCGTCTGCGGATTCGATGCCGTCCAGCTCCAGTGACCGTGCAAGGGCTGCGAACCGCTTCGCGCCGAAGGTCTCGCCGTTCGACTTGAGCGAGTGCGCGGCACGCCGGAACCGGGCCGCGTTTCCCTCTGCGTGCGCGGCGCGCAGCTCGGCAAGGATGCCTGCGCCCTCCTCCACAAACGTGTCCACCAGCTCGGCTGCGAAGTCAGCCCCGACCCGCTCTTCCAGCGCCGCGTACACGGTGCGGTCGATCAACGGTGGTTCCATGTTCTTCTCACTCCTTGCGGGCAGGCACCCGCAGCAAGGCTTCGATCAGCTGCTCCACCCGGATCGGCTTGGCGACGTAGTCGTCCATCCCGGCCGCGAGGCACAGGTCGCGGTCACTGTCCATCGCGTTCGCCGTCATTGCCACGATGCGTGGCCTCTGGCCGGCCGGCCATTCGGTCGTGATCCGCCGCGAGGCTTCCAGTCCGTCCATCTCCGGCATCTGCACGTCCATCAGCACCACGTCGTAGGTCTGCCGCGCGACCGACTCGACGGCTTCGATGCCGTTGGATGCAAGGTCGGCACGGTATCCCATCTGCGAGAGCAGCCGCATGGCGAGCTTCTGGTTCACCACGTTGTCCTCCGCCAGCAGGATGCGCAGCGGGTGACGCTGCGCCATCCCCGGATCGCTGGCGGACCGGGTCGGGGCAGCGCGCTTCTGCGGAGCCTCCTCCTGCGCCAGCAGGCTCACCAGCGTGTCGAACAATTGCGACTGGCGCAGCGGCTTCGCCAGCTGCGCCTTGAACCAGCCTTCGCTGTCGCCCGCCTCGCGCCGCCCCAGGGAGCTGAACAGCACCAGCGGCAGCTGCGGGCGCACGACCCGGATGCGCCGCGCCAGCTCCAGCCCGTCCATCTCCGGCATGTGCATGTCGAGGATGGCCAGGTCGAACGACTCGCCGCGCTCGATCCTCTCCAGCGCCTCGGCGGGCGACTCGGTGGCGCTCGGCACCAGTCCCCACTTGCCCAGCTGCAGGTCGAGGACGCGGCGATTGGTGGCGTTGTCATCGACAATCAGCACGTGCCGCCCCGCCAGCTCGGGCTGGGTGCCGAGCAGCACACGCTTGCTCTGCGGCGGCAGCTCCGCAGTCGGGGCGCGCACCGTGAAGTGGAACGTCGAGCCTTGCCCCGGCCCCTCGCTCTCCGCCCACATGCGCCCGCCCATCAGCTCGGCCAGCTGCTTGCTGATTGCCAGCCCCAGCCCGGTCCCGCCGTACTTCCGCGTCGTCGACGAGTCAGCCTGCGAGAACGACTGGAACAGCCGGCTCATGCCCTCGCGCGACAGGCCGATGCCGGTGTCGCGCACCGCGAAGTGCAGCTCCACCTCCCCGCCGTCCACGGGAGCCGCGGCCACGATGAGCACGACCTCTCCCCTCTCGGTGAACTTGACCGCGTTGGCGAGCAGGTTGAGCAGGATCTGGCGCAGGCGGGTCACGTCCGACCGGATGGCGACCGGCACGTCTCCCTCGAGCAGGTAGGCCGTGTCGAGCTGCTTCTCCGCCGCGCGCGTGCTCACCAGGTCGAGCGCGGACTCCACGCACTCGCGCAGATCGAACGGCTGCGCCTCGATGTCCATCCGCCCGGCTTCGATCTTCGAGAAGTCGAGGATGTCGTTGATGATCGTGAGCAGCGCATCGCCGCTGTCCCGGATCGTCCCCGCGTAGTCGCGCTGCTCGTCGTTGAGCGGGGTGTCGAGCAGCAGGCCGCTCATGCCGATCACCGCGTTCATCGGCGTGCGGATCTCGTGGCTCATCGTCGCCAGGAACGCGCTCTTGGCTTCGTTGGCAGCCTCCGCCGCGGCACGCGCTTCCTGGGTTTCCTTGAACAGCTTCGCGTTCTGGATCGCGATCACCGCCTGGTCGGCGAAGGTCTTGATCAGCGCGATCTCCTTCTCCGTGAAAGGCTTTGCGGGGACGCGCGCGATGCCGAAGGCGCCGATGCCCTTGTCCTTCCAGACCAGCGGCACCAGCAACTGCGAGTGACTGCCCAACCAGGGCATGGCCTCGCGCATCGCTTGCGGCACACCCTCGCCATGCATGACGTCGGGAAAGTGCTTCACGACGCGGTTGTGTGCTACGTAGCCATGCATAGTCTCGCGTAACGGACGGGGAAAAGTGCGCCGCAGGTACTCCACGACCTTCGGGTACATGCTGTCGCCCGGGAACTGCGGCGTGGAATTCACGTCCAGGTGCAGCAGGCCATCCTCGCCGATCAGGCCGATGTTCACGTAGTTCGTGTTCAGGATGCGCCGCGCGCTGTCCACGATGCGCTCGAACACGGGCTGCGTATCGGCCACGGAGCTGCTGATGACCTGCAGCACCTCGGAGGTGGCGGTCTGTCGCTCCAGCGCCTCCTTGGTCTCGTTGAACAGTCGCACATTCTCCATCGCGATCGCGGCCTGGTCGGCGAAGGAGGTGACCAGCTCGATCTCCTTCTCGGAGAACGCCTGTGTGTAGGTGCGGCCCAGCGTGAGCACGCCGATCGGGTCGCCTTCGCGCATGATGGGAATCGAGAGCAGCGTGCGGTAGTCACCGACGCGCTGCACGTCCTTGCGGCCGTACCGGGGATCGTTCAGGGCGTCCTCGACCTGGATCGGCTGGCGGTTGACCACGGCCCGGGAGGTCAGCGAGATGCCGTCGCTGAGCTGCGGCGGATGCTTTGCCAGATGCTCGATCAGCGCTGGCGTCGCGCCGAACAGGCCGGCGGGGCGGCAGAAGTCGCCGTCGATGCGGAAGATGACCCCGAGCGACGCCCCGCAGAGCCGCGCTGCCGTGCCGATGAGCGTCTCGAGCACCGCAGCCAGGTCGAAGGTCGAACGGCTGATCGCCTTGAGCACATTGGCGGTGGCGGTCTGGCGCTCCAGTGCCTCCTTGGTCTCGTTGAACAGCCGGGCGTTCTGCAGCGCGACCACCGCCTGGTCGGCGAAGGTCTTGAGCAGGGCCAGCTCGCGCTCGGTGAACGGCTTGGGCGGCTGCCGGACCAGCAGGATCGCGCCAATGCCGCGATCCTCCCACAGCATCGGTGCGAACGCGATCGAGTAGTTGCCGGCGCGCTCGGCGATCCGGCGCAGGCTGGTCGGCGCCTCGGGGTCTCCGAGCACGTTCGAATAGTGCAAGACCCGACGCTCGCGGATGGTCTGTGCGATGGGGCCACGATCGGCCGGGGCCGGGAATTCCTTCTCGACGATGGCTCGCGTATCGCCCCGGTACTGTCCGATGTTGAGCATGCCGTGCTCGTCCACCTTGACCACCGCGATCTCCTGCGCCTCGAACAGCTGCTCGCAACTGTCGAGGATCTTGTCGAACACGGGAGTGGCGTCGGCCATCGACTGGCTGATGACCTGCAGCACCTCGGCGGTGGCGGTCTGCCGCTGCAGCGCATCCTTCGTCTCGTTGAACAGGCGCGCGTTCTGGATCGCAATGACGGCCTGGTCCGCGAAGGTCTGCAGCATGGCCAGTTCCTTCGCGGTGAACGGGCCGGTGGACCGGGCCACGCCGATGGCGCCGATACCGCGGCCGTCCCACAGCATGGGCGCGAAGGTCAGCGACTTGTAGCCGCAGAGCTTGGCCATCTTGCGCAGCACGTTGGGCACGTCCTCGCCGTGTTGGAGATCCGGCCAGTGCATGACCTGCCCCGCGCGGATGGCCTGCCCTGCCGGCGTGATGTCCACCGGCGCGGGAAACGTGGCCGCCACCACATCGTGCGACCGGCCCTTGTACGCGGCAATCTGGAGCATGCCCTGCTCGTCGACTAGCAGCACGTCGAGCTCGTCGCCGCCGAACAGGTGCTCGCAGCTGTCCAGGATCTTTTCGAACACCGGCGCGGCGTCGGCCATCGAGCTGCTGATGACCTTCAGGACGTCTGCGGTCGCGGTCTGCTGTTCCAGGGCCTCCTTGGTCTCGTTGAACAGTCGCGTGTTCTCGATCGCGATCACCGCCTGGTCGGCGAACGTCTGGAGCAGGGTGACCTGCTTCTCGGGAAACAGGCCGGGGACCTGCCGAGTCACTGCGATCACGCCGATGGCGCTGCCATGCCTGAGCATCGGCACGGCAAGGATGCTGCGGAAGGCCGTCTCCCTCGAGGCGAACTTGATGACGAAGTTCGGTTCCTCTAGCACATCCGCGACCTGGATCGGTCTGCGCTCGGTGACCGCACGGGCCGTGACCGTCGCGCTGTCCAGCCGCATCGGATAGGCGGCGCGCAGCGCGGCGCGGACTTCCGCGGTGGCGCCGTGCACCGCACCCGCATACAGCATTTCTCCTTCGATGCGCACGACCCCGCCGGTGTACGCATCGCACAGGATCAACGCGCGCTCGGCGATGGCGTCGAGCACCGGCTGCACGTCGGATGGGGATGAGGCGATGACCTTCAGGATGTCGGCCGTCGCGGTCTGCCGCTCCAGTGCCTCGCGGGTTTCGGCAAACAGTTGCGCGTTATCCAGTGCGACGCTCATGCTGCCGGCAACGCCCTGCAGCAACCGCTGGTCTGCCTCGCTGTACTTGCGCGCCGGATCGTTGCTGTCCAGCGCGATCCCGCCCAGCACCCGGCCCCTCGCGAAGATCGGCACCGACAGCGTGGCCTGGCTCGGGCTCAGGCCGGCCACGGTGCGCAGGCCGAGCTTCTCCATCTCGGCGCGCGAGTTGGCGCGGATCGGCCGGTTCGCGTACATGGCGCGCATGAAGGCCCCCTCGCGATTCGGGCGATGCACCCGCGCCCGCACGCGCTCGCCGCGCTCCACGGCATAGGGGGTGTGCGCAGTGCCGCTCGCTTCGTCCCACCAGGCAATGCTCAGATCGTCCCGGGGGAAGAGGCTGCGCAGCCGGTCGCCGGCCAGTTCGATGATCCGGTCCAGGTCCAGCCCTGCCGCGATGCCCTGCTGAATGTCATTCACCAAGGCGAGCGCTGCGGAGCGCTCGTCGGCGCGGCCGCCATCCGACCTCGTGCGCAGGCTTGCGCGGGCAAGCACATGGTGCGCAGCCACCAGTTCGAGCAGTTCGCGGTCGGGGTCCTCGAACCGCCCCTCGCGCCCGTCGACGTCTGCGTACAGCATCCCGACAACGGCATCGCGTTGGACGAGCGGCACGACCAGGCACGACCGCTGGTCGCGGGCTGACACGCCCTCTGGACCGTG
This sequence comes from uncultured Burkholderiales bacterium, assembly GCA_964523885.1. Lineage (GTDB taxonomy): Bacteria > Pseudomonadota > Gammaproteobacteria > Burkholderiales > SHXO01 > SHXO01. The sequence goes on from CAZFYX010000002.1 coordinate 47,415, forward strand.
CCGCAGACGCGAGCGCCGGGTCCGGGCGGCCTCCCGCAGCCAGGGCGTGATTGCCTTCAGCAGGCAAGCCGTCTCCTCGCCTCGCGGCGCGTGCCCCGCAGCCACCCGCAGCACGTCGGTGTCGAGCGGCACCACGAGTACGCGCATGGCGCCGGTCAGCTCCCGGACAACCGCAACGACAGCGGCGTCGAGCGCTGCCTCGTCCCGGGTGGATTGGAGACGAGCGCAGGCGGCCGCGATGCGCTGTGCGCGGCTGCCGGTCTCACGTGCCTTCCGGCGGCGCCTCGCAGGTCGGGACGGGGCGGACACCTTCAGTGGGCTCGGCATGCGGGGACGGATCCGGACGCGTCGCGGCTCAGTAGTCCTCTTCCAGCAGCGGGAAGGCGCTGAGCGTATGCGGCAATCCCACCGGCTCGGCGGCCAGCACGCAGTCGGGCTTGAGCTGGTCGATCGAGGACAACCCCATCAACTGCAGGTTGAGGCGCATCTCCAGCTCCAGCAGTTCCAGGGCACGGACCACTGCCCCAACGCCACCGGCGGCCATGGCCAGTGCCTCCAGCCGCCCGATGGCCACGGCATCCGCACCCAGCGCCAGCGCCTTCAGGATGTCGGTCCCGCGCATGATGCCGCCGTCGAAGACGATGGTCGCCTTGCCCTTCGCCACCCGGACGATCTCGGGCAGCGTGTCGAGGGAAGCGCGGGCGTGGTCGAGCTGGCGCCCGCCGTGGTTGGACACGTAGACCACCTCGACGCCGTGCTGCAGGGCCAGTTCGGCGTCCTCGGCGCAGGCGATGCCCTTGAGCACCAGCGGGATCTTGAGGCGATCCTTGACGCGGCGGACCAGGGCCCAGCTCATGCTCGGCTGCAGCGTGACGGCAGGTGGCGGTGCCGGCTTGCCGTCCGGGCCGCGCCCGCTGATCGAGACCCAGCCCTTGAGGATGTCGCGCTCGCGCCGGCTGCCGACCTGGGTGTCCACGGTCAGGCAGAAGGCGTTGTAGCCGGCCGCCTGGGTGCGTGCGACGATGTCCATCATCCACGCCTCGTCGCCCATGACGTAGAGCTGGTAGATCTTCGCCGCGCCCGGGCACTCGCGCGCCACTTCCTCGAAGTCCGGCTTGCAGGCCGAGCTGAGGATCTTGATGCTGCCGAAGGTTTCCGCAGCGCGCGCTGCGGACAGGCCGCCGCCCTTCTCGAAGCCCTGCAGGGAACCGATCGGCGCAAGCATGACCGGGATGCGCATGTCCACCCCCAGCACCCTGCGCCGCAGGTTCACCTTCGTCACGTCGTTCAGCACCCGCGCCTTCAGCGCGAGGCGATCGAACGCCAGCCGATTGCGCTTCATCGAGGTTTCCGTCTCGGCCGCGCCGAAGACGAAATCCCATTCACCCCGCGGCAGGTTCGCGCGGGCGCGCTTGACGATGTCGTGAAGGGTCCTGAACTCCGTGGTCATGCTCTCCGCCTGTTCTTGTGTCGCCGCGGCGGTAGTGTAGCGGCTCTGGCGGGGCGGCGGGCATGCAGTGAGCGACAGTCCCGTCAGACGCCCACCTCGCGGAACACCTCCCTGGCCACCCGGAAGCTGTCCAGCGCCGCGGGTGCCCCGCAGTAGACCGCCGCGTGCAGGAAGATCTCGCGGATCTCCTCCTTGGTCACGCCGTTGTTCAGTGCCCCCTTGAGGTGGATGCGCAGCTCGTGCGGACGGTTGAGCGCGGTCAGCATCGCCAGGTTGAGCATGCTGCGGGTCTTGCGCTCCAGCCCGTCGCGGGCCCAGGTGGCGGCCCAGCAGTGCGCCGTGACGTACTCCTGCAGGGGACGGGTGAAGTCGTCGGCGCTGCCGACGGCATTGTCGACGTACTCCGACCCCAGCACCTCGCGGCGCACCTTCAGTCCCCGTTCGTACAGCGCGGTCTCTGCAGCATCCATGGCGATCTCCCTTGGTTGATGGCGTGCCGGGCGATCATAGGCGAAGGCCGCACGGACCGCGCGTATCCCGCTAGCGCCTGGTCACCACGACCTCCAGGTACTCGCCCGGCACCACGAGACTGTTCCGTCCGCCAACGTTGAGGCGCTCCAGCAGCGCGATGATGTCGTCCCGCAGTGCATGCTGGCCCGCCGCGTCCAGGGCGGCGAATGCCTTGTGCGTCGGGCCGTAGTAGTCGCGGAAGATCTCGACCCAGTGCCCGGCGGAGCGATAGCGGAAGTTGAAGTTGCGGCGCTCGGTGCGGATGTCGGCGGCCTGGGGACCGAACAGCTCCACCAGGTGCGTCTCCGTGCCCCAGAGCGCGGGCGACTGCAGCCCGGCCGGCGGCGGCACGTGCCGGCCGATGACCTTGAACAGCTGGCCGATGAACCCTTCCGGCGTCCAGTTCGCCAGGCCGATGCGGCCGCCGCTGCGGGTCACGCGCAGCATCTCCTGCGCGGTGCGCGCGTGACGCGGCGCGAACATCGCGCCGAAGGTCGACACGACCGCGTCGAAGCTGCCATCGGGGAAGGGCAGGTTCTCCACGTCCGCGGTCTTGAACTCGACGGCCAACCCGTCCGCCTGTGCCCGTGCCCTGCCCTTCTCGAGCAGCTCCGGGACGTAGTCCGTGGACGTGACCTGCGCGAACCGCCGTGCGGCCGCGAGCGTGGCGTTGCCGTTGCCGGCGGCGACGTCGAGCACGCGCTCGCCGGAACGGATGTCCATGCTCTCGGCCAGCGACTCGCCGACGATCTGCAGGGTCACTCCGATTACGGCAAAATCCCCGCTCGCCCACGTCGCCTGCTGGCGCTGCTTGATCGCGTCGTAGTCGGGGGCGGGTCGGGTATCCTGCGCAGTGCTGGACGGCGTACGGGTGTCGATCGTTTGCATGGCGATGCTCCTCGAAGTGTTGACTGGTTCACAGATGTCCACGAGAGCAGACCTGCACATTCTTCCCGCGCGCCGTCAGCGCTGCTCCACCCTGCGTCGTCCCGGCTTGCTCGCGCGTCCGGCGATGCGCGGGCAGCGCTGAGCGCAACCATGCCGCACGACACCCTGTCCGACGTCCTGCGCTTCGTGCGGCTGCGCGGCGCCGTCTTCTACTACATCAGCTCCGGACAGGACTGGGCGGCCGAAGCGCCGCCCGCACACGAGATCGCGCCCGCGGTGATGCCGGGTGCCGATCACGTCATGGAATATCACGTGATCACCAAGGGCAGCGGCTGGGCCGCGATCGTGGGCCAGCCCCCGGTGCGCCTGGCCGAAGGCGACATCGTGGTGTTCCCGCACGGGGATCCGCATGTGATGTCGAGCGCACCGCACCTGCGCCCGGCGCCGTCGGGCACGGAGTGGTACTTCGCCACCCGCGACGTCGCCCGGCCGCTCCCCATCGCCATCCAGGGCGTGGACGATCTGTCGTTCGGAGCCTGCGTGCCGGATGCGCCGAACAACATCGTGTGCGGCTTTCTCGCCTGCGACCTGCGCCCCTTCAACCCGCTCATCGCTGCACTGCCGCGCCTGCTGCATCTGCCCGGCGACGCCGAAGGCAGCTGGATCGCGCCAGCGCTCTACCAGGCCGTGCGGGCATCGCAGAACCAGCAGCCGGGCAGTGCCGCGCTCCTGGAGCGACTGAGCGAGATGATGTTCGTCGACGCCGTCCGGCGCTATGCCGAGCGCCTGCCCGCGCAGAGCGGCGGCTGGCTCGCGGGGCTGCGCGACCGGTACGTGGGGCGCGCACTCGCCCGGCTGCACGCCGATCCCGCCCGCGACTGGACCATCGAGGTGCTCGCCGGCGAGGTCGCACTGTCGCGCTCGGCGCTGTATGACCGCTTCGTGCAGCTGGTCGGCCAGCCTCCGATGCAGTACCTGACGCAGTGGCGCATGCAGCTTGCGGCGAAGCTGCTGCGCGAGAGCCGGGCACCGGTCGCTTCGATCGCCCTCGACGTGGGCTACGACTCCGAGGCCGCCTTCTCGCGCGCATTCAAGCGGGTGACGGGCAAGCCGCCGGCCGCCTGGCGCCGCGCCGCCTCGGACGATGCCTGCGCCCCCCCGGCGCTGTCTGCGTCGCTCACCTGAGTCGGGTCCCGGTCCGGTCCGGAGGGCGGAACGGCACGTGCTGCCGATGCACCCGTCCCGATCGTCCCGGCGATATCGCCGCCGCGCGAGCTATGCCGCCCCGCTCCCTCACGCACGCCCTGCTTCGCTGCGCGCTCCCGTTGTTCGCCGCCCAGGCTTCGGCTGCCGCCCTGGCCGCAGAGGTGCGCAGCCTGCGGCTGGGCAACGACACCTTCGTCATGGGCGACGAAGTCGAGCTGCGCCGCACCATCGCAGGGGATGCGATCGTGGGCGCTGGGCGGGTGGTGCTCGACGCCACGGTCGCCGGCGATGCGATCGTCAGCGGAGGGCAACTCACCCTCGGCGGAGATGTGGGGGAGGACATGTACGCAGCGGGCGGCCGTGTCGATCTCGCCTCGGCGGTGGCGGGCAACGCGCGGGTCGCGGGCGGGGAGGTGCGCCTGCTGCGCTCCGGCAGGGTGGCGCAGGGCTTGAGCGCGGCCGGCGGCCGCATCGCCATCGACGGCGAGGTCGGCAGCTACGCCCAGCTGGTGGGCAGCACGATCACGATCGACGGGCACGTCGACGGCGACGTGTACGTGGTGGGGGCAGCGCTGCGCATCGGGCCCGCCGCCCGCATCGACGGCGACGTCACCTTCCGCGGCCCGCAGGCCGCGCAGATCGAACCGGGCGCAACGATCCTGGGCCCGGTGCGCAACATCATCGTCGATCGCGAACGCTGGCAGCAGAGGGCGCTGATGGCAGCTGCAGCGATCGCGGGCATCTGGTTCGTGGGGTGGACGCTCGCGGGGGCGTTGCTGATTGCCGTGTTTCCACGTGCGACGCGACGAGTCACCGAGACTGCACGCTCACGCCCCGCGCTTGCGCTGCTGATCGGCGCGCTTGCTGCACTCGCGCTCCCCGCCCTGGCAGCGTTCCTGCTGGCAACGGTGGTCGGCATCCCGCTCGCGATCCTCGCGGTCCTGCTCTACCTGCTGCTGGTGCCGCTCGGCTACCTCGCCGGCGTGGCGACCACCGGCGACTGGCTGCTGCACCGGCGGGCGCACCCGCCGCCACGCACGCTCGCGCGCGTGGGCATGTTCGTCCTGATGCTGATCGTGGTGACCGTGCTGGTGGCGATCCCGCTGGTCGGGTGGTTGGCGGGACTGCTGCTCTGGCTGCTGGGAATGGGGGCGATCCTGCTCGCGCCACGCCGAGGGCCCGGGGCCGCGCCCGCCAGTGCCTAGCGTTCGCTATTCGCCCAGCGCCGCGAGCACTCGCGCGAAGAAGGCGTCGGCGTGGTCGGCATCGATCCACCGCACCACCAGCACCATGCGCCGCCCGGGTTCGATCCAGGTGAAGGAGCTGCCGGCGCCGATCGCGAAGCAGCTCGACTCGGGGACGCTCGGGAACACGCGGCGCCCCGCATTGAGCCAGACGAGGTAGCCGTAGAACGGGGCGATGGCGCACGGAGCGCGCATCCGGCGCACCCATTCCGGCGACACCACCTGGCAGCCGTTTGCGCGCCCATCGTCGAGCAGGATCTGGCCGATCCGGGCCTGGTCCACACTGGAGATGGACACGCCGCCCCCCCAATGCGTCCCACCCGGCACCGACTGCACCCGCTGCCCGTCCAGTTCGATCCACGCGTCGTCGTACCCGACCCATTGCCAGTTCGTGCTGGCGCCGACGGGTGCCATGATCGCCTCCCGGAAGACTTCCGGAAGCGGGCGCCGGAATAGGTGCAGCAGCGCGAGCGACAGCTGGTTGATGCGGACGTCGTTGTACTCCCAGAACGTGCCCGGCTCCTGCAACGGGCGCGCATCGCCCTTGCGCCCAGCAGCGGCCACGCCCTGGAATTGCAGGGTCCGGTAGCGATCCACCTGGTCGGGCACGCCGAAGCACGATCCTTCCCATTCGCTGGTCTGCTGCAGCAGGTGCTCCCAGGTGACGTGCGCGTTGCGACCGCTGTCGAAGCCGATCCCGCGCACGCGCGCGCCGACCGCCTCGTTCACGTCAGGCAGCAGCCCGCGATCGTGCGCGATGCCGGCAAGCAGCGCGAGGTAGGTCTTCGCCACGCTGAAGGTGAGGTCCGCCCGCTCCGGCTCGCCCCACGATGCGATCGTCCGACCTTCGACCAGCACCGTCCCCGACACGCCGCCGCGCGCGTGCACCGGTCCACGCAGGCGGTTCCACGGCGGCGGATCCTGCTGGTGGATGCCGAAGCCCGGCCCGGCCTCCCGCGTCCACGGTGTTTCGTGCGCGATGGCGAACCGGATCGCTTCCTGGAGCTTGTGCTGGTCCATCTCGCTAACCCAGTTTCACTTCCGCCTGCACCTGCCCGGCGCGTTCGTGCCGCGCGGTGATCGCGACGGTGCCGCCGCGCGGTGCGTGCACCACCCACTCGACCTTCGCGCGCTCCTCGGTCGTGTCGCCGCCCCATCCGCCCCAGCTGCTGGGCGTCGCGGGCTTGTAGGCGCGGCCCTCCAGCTGGCCGATCTCCTCGCGCACCAGCCCGGTGCGCAGGCTGGCGCCCTCGGGCAAGGCGAGTTCGCAGATCACGCCGCGCGTGAGCTTGTTGTTCAGCGCGCGCTTCGTCACGTAGCTGGGCAGCCAGCCGGTGTTGTGCACGATCACGCGCACCCGCCAGGTGTCCCCGCCGAGCGCTTGCGCGGATGCTTCGAACAGCTCCAGGCGCGGCGAGATCAGCAGCTGCCACACCAGCCACTGCGGGAACTTCGCGACCTCGCGCTCGAGCAGCGCGTGCGGTGGATTGCTCCAGGTGTAGAGGCTGTCCCAGCCGCCGAGCTCGACCGGCCCCAGCTGCGGATGGTCGAACGGATACCACGCCACGAAGCCCCTGCTGCCGAGCACCCGGTCGTTCCAGTCCAGCAGCTTGAGATCGTCCTCGACCGGATGCTCGCGGTACCAGTCGATGAACTTGTAGTCGGTGATCCCGGCGTCGCGCTGCGGGCTCCAGATCTCGACCGTCCAGGCGAACACCCCGCGGTGGTCGTACATCCAGTCATCGAACGAGCCGGTGATGACTTCCTTCGGGTGATAGCGGAAGTCGTGGTACACGGAGATGTTCGGGTAGCCGGTCACCTCGGTGCCCCTGGCGCCGATCCTCTGGTAGGTCCAGAGATCCTCCGCCGGCAGGGTATCGTCGGCGTGATGGGAATACGGGCGCAGCAGCACCCCGCTGTAGGTGTGGAAGGTGATCGCGCCGGTCAGGTTGAAATGCTTGCCGACGAACTGCAGCGCGGCGTGCACCTCGGGCTCGGACCCGGGAAAGGGCCCGGCGCCGTACTGCTCGTGCTCCTGCCGCCAGCCCGCGGGGAAGTTGCGGTTGAGGTCGAGCTGCTCGCGCCGCGGCCGCATGCGCAGCGTTGCGCCGTCGTAGTCCTCGACCAGGCCTTCGGGCAGCAGGCGGTAGTACTCGCCGCCCTCCTCCACCGGATCGCGCCGCACCAGCAGGCGCGGATCGCGCTCGCTCACCTTCCACGGCCCGTTCGGGTCGCGGATGCGCATGGTGAGCATGCGCCCGTCACCGTCCACATCCTGCCGCACCAGGCCGCCGATCGGGACCTCGTCGTACGGATAGGGCCGGGTGCTCGAGCGGATCAGGCGTGGCACATCGGCCAGGGCCCACTCCGCGCCGTCCGGATTCAGCCTGGGGCAGATGTAGAAGGCACGGGTGTCGAGGCAGCGGGTGATGTCCGGATCGCGGCCGTAACCGGACAGCAGGGTCTGCAGGAGATAGAGGCACGCCGCGGAGCCTGCGACCTCGGTCGCGTGGATGTTGCCGTCCACCCAGAGGGCGGGCTTGTCCTGCGCCGGGCCGGTGGAGAACCGGGTGACCGTGACCAGCCAGATGTCGCGGCCCTCGAAGCTGCGCCCGATCGACTCCAGGCGCAACAGGTCCGGCCGCTCGCGCGCCGCCTCGGCCAGCAGGCGCGTGAGGTCCGCGTAGCGGTAATAGGTGTCGAAACGCAGGTCCGGCATGCCGGGGCCGGCCGGCGGCCGGGTCAGCCGCGCTTGCCTGCCGGCTTGGCCTCGGCTGGCTTCTTCGCCCGGCCCGGGCGGGTCTTGCCGTAGGAGCCGTTGTAGATCTTGCCGCGACGGGTGCGGCGGTCGCCCTTGCCGTTGGTATGCTGCATGGAGGAGTCCTCAGGGTGCGTTCGTCTGCGAAGGCCGCGATTCTAAAGGCATCCGCGGGAATGCGCCATGGCCGCTACCGCGGCACACGCCCCAGCTGCTTCATCTCGAGCACCAGCACGTCGCTGCCATGCTGGTGCGCCTCGACCTGGAACTCCACGTCGGTCTGCTCGAACATCTTGACCACCCAGGCGATCGCCTCGTCGCGCGTGCGCGCGCTCGCGGCATAGCGCCCTTCGACCCGCATGCCGGTGGCGCGGTTGTGCGCCTTGACCGACACGATCCATAACATCGCCGCTCTCCCGCAAGACCAAGGCCGCAAGGCTAGCGTGATGCTCAGGGCGGACGTAATGAGTGCAACTCCCGAGTATCCGCAAGCCGACACCACGCCATCAACCCGTGGGGCATCGGTCTGCGACCGGCTGCGCGAATCGACGGCGTGGACTGCCGGCACCACATCCCGTTCCCGACTGCGGCCGCGGCCGGTTCCGGAGCGTGCGGTAAGATCGGCTGCGATACCCCACATCCGGGAGACACAAGCGATGACCATCGCGCTCGAGCATGGCTGGGCCCGCCTGTCCCAGGTCGTCATGCACTATCGCACCGCCGGCACCGGCGACCCCGTCGTGCTGCTGCACGGCTGGCCACAGACGTCGCACGAGTGGCGCCATGTCATGCCGCTGCTCGCGCCGCGCCACCGGGTGCTCGCGCCCGACCTGCGCGGGCTGGGTGATACCACACGGCCCCTGGACGGTTACGACAGTCGCACGATCGCCACCGATGTGGCCGAGCTGGTACGGCACCTGGGCATCGAGCGCTACCACCTGGTCGGGCACGACTGGGGCGGACCCACGGCGTTCGCGCTGGCCTGCCTGCAGCCGGCAGCGGTGCGCACGCTGACCATCGTGGATGTCACCGTGCCGGGCATCGGACCGGACCTCTCGCAGGGCGGCAAGCGCTGGCACCACGCCTTCCACATGACGCCGGACCTGCCCGAGCGGCTGGTGGAGGGGCGCGAGCGCGACTACCTCGAATGGTTCTACCGCGAGTTCTCGTGGCAGCCGAGCGCGATCACGTCCGCGGACGTCGACGAATACGTGCGGACCTACGCGCAGCCCGGCGCCATGCGTGCAGGCTTCGCCTATTACCGCAACATCCCGCGCAACATCGCCGACAACCGCGCCCTGCGCGAATCGGGCTTCCGCCTGCCCATGCCGGTGCTCGCGGTCGGCGGCGCGCGCATGGAAGCCCGCGGCCGCGGCGCCGAGCCCGAGCAGTCGCTGCGGGAGATCGCCGGCAACGTGGAGGGCATGGTGGTGGCGGAGAGCGGGCACTTCGTGCCGGAGGAGCAACCCGCCGTGCTCGCCCAGCGGCTGCTCGCGTTCTTTGCCGCCGCCAGCTAGCGCACTCGCAGCTTCGCCCGCAGCAACGCCAGCGCCGCCGCGGTCGGGCCCACGTACACCTCGAACTCGCCCGGCTCCAGCCGCGGCTGCAGCTCGGCGTCCAGGAACTCCAGTTCCCGCACGGGGACCTCCAGCGTGACCGTCCTGCGCTCACCCGGGGCGAGCCGCACCTTCGCCATGGCCTTCAACTCGAGCATTGGACGCGCGGCCGATGCGACGAGGTCGCGGATGAACAGGAAGACGGTGTCCTCGCCTTCGCGGGATCCCTCGTTGGTGACGTCCACCTCGGCGATCAGTGTTCCATCCGTGTCGACCTCCACGCTGCGCAGGCGCAGATCGGCATACGCGAAGCGCGTATACGACAGGCCATGGCCGAACGGATAGAGCGGATCGACGGGCATGTCGATGTAACGGGTGGTGTAGCGCGTAGCCGTGGTGAAGGGCCGGCCGGTGGGCCAGGTGCCGAAGTAGATCGGGACCTGGCCGACGTGACGGGGCCATGTGACCGGCAGGCGGCCGGTGGCGTCGCAGCGCCCGACCAGTACATCGGCGATGGCGTGCCCGGCTTCGGACCCCGGGAACCAGGTGGCGACCACGGCCTGCGCACGCTCGATGAGCGGCGTCATCAGCAGCGGCCGTCCGGACGACAGCAACAGCACCACCGGCCGCCCCTGGGTCAGGATGGCATCGGCCAGGTCCTGCTGGCGTCCCGGCAACCCCGGCACAGCGCGACTCGCGGCCTCGCCGGCCATCTCGGCGGCTTCTCCGAGGCTCAGGATCACGATCTCTGCATCGCGGGCAATCCGGCACGCCTCGCCGATCCCGTTCGAATCCGGGCCCGTGAGCTGCACGCCCGGCGCGTGGCGGATGTCGCAACCCGGCAGGGCATCGCGCAGGCCGTCGAGGATGCTCACCGTCTCCCGCCCCCGCCCCGCACCGGCCCATGGCCCAAGCATCTGGACGTCCGCATCGGCGAGCGGTCCGATGAGCGCGATCCGACCCACGGTCGAGGCCAGGGGCAGCAGCGCCGCGTCGTTCTTCAGCAGCACGATGGACCGGCACGCCGCAGTGCGCGCGAGCGCGCGCCTGGCGAGTGAGGATTGCGCGTCGCCCTCGCGGGCGCCCCGCATCGGATCGTCGAACAGGCCCAGCCGCTCCTTCAAGGCCAGCACCCGGCGCACCGAGGCGTCGATGGTCGCCAGGTCTACGAGGCCGGCCTCGAGCGCTTCGGGCAGCCCGCGCGCGTAGACCCCGCCCACCATGTCGATGTCCACGCCGGCGTTGAGCGCCAGCGCTGCCGCTTCCACGGCGTCGGCTGCCACGCCATGCGGCAGCAGTTCGGCGACCGCGAGGTAATCGCTGACGATCACGCCGTCGAAGCCCCACTGGTCCCGCACCACTTCGTGCAGGATGCGCCGGTTCGCCGTCATCGGGACGCCGGCGAGATTCACGAACGCCGGCATGAGGGTCTCGACCCCCGCTTCCACCGCGGCCCGGAACGGCGCCAGGTAGACCTCGTGCAGCGTGCGATCGGACACGTCGATGGCCGCGTAGTCCATGCCGGCGATCGATGCGCCGTAGCCGGCGAGATGCTTTGCGGTGGCGGCCACGCGGTCGGGGGCGTAGCGATTGCCGGTGCCCTGGAAGCCGCGCACCTTGGCCTCGCCGAAGCGCGCGTTGAGCCACGGGTCCTCGCCTGCGCTCTCCGCGATGCGGCCCCAGCGCGGATCGCGCGACACGTCGATCATCGGCGCGAAGGTCCAGTGGACACCCTCCCCGGCCGCTTCGATGGCGGCCTCGCGCGCGGTGGCTTCCCACAACGGCGGATCGAAGGCTGCCGCCTCGCCGAGCGGGATCGGGAAGATGGTGCGGTGGCCGTGCAGGACATCGAAGCCGATCAGGAGCGGGATGCCCAGCCGCGTCTGCGTCGTCGCGACGCGCTGCACCGCGCGCACGCGCTCGAGACCCCACAGGTTGAGCACGCTGCCCGCGCGCCCGGCCGCGATGTCGGCCAGCACCTCGGGCGCGAGCACGGGCCCGACCGGCGTCAACCCCGCCGATACCATGGTCAGCTGGCCGATCTTCTCGTCCAGCGTCATCGCTGCCACCAGCGCGTCGATCCGGCTCATCGCACCCCCGCGCAGGCGCGCAGCGCGCGCCCGGATCAACGTAGGGCGCGCGGGGCGGGTCGAAGTTCCCGTACCGCCTGGACTAGCGTTTCAGCTTCCGGTATCTCCCGATCAGGGCATTGGTCGAGCTGTCGTGCTGCAGCGCCGGCTCGCCTGCCGCGCTCAGCTCGGGGATGATCTGATTGGCCAGCACCTTGCCCAGCTCGACGCCCCACTGGTCGAAGGAGTTCACGCCCCAGATCGCGCCCTGGGTGAACACGATGTGCTCGTAGAGCGCCACCAGCCTGCCCAGCGCCGCCGGCGTCAGCGACTCGAGGAGCAGCGTGTTGGACGGCCGGTTGCCCTCGAAAGTGCGATGCGGCACGAGCGCATCGGCGGTGCCTTCCGCCTTCACCTGTCCGGGCGTCTTGCCGAAGGCCAGCGCCTCGCCCTGCGCGAACACGTTGGCGATCAGCATGTCGTGGTGCTCGCCCAGAGGGTTGAGCGTGCGCGCGAAGCCGATGAAGTCGCACGGGATCAGCCGCGTGCCCTGGTGGATGAGCTGGTAGAAGGAGTGCTGGCCGTTGGTGCCCGGCTCGCCCCAGTACACCGGGCTGGTGGCGTAGTCGACCGTGCGCCCGTCGAGCGTGACGTGCTTGCCGTTGCTCTCCATCGTGAGCTGCTGGAGGTAGGCCGGGAAGCGCTTGAGGTACTGCTCGTAGGGCAGCACCGCCACCGTCTCGGCGCCAAAGAAGTCGGCGTACCAGACCGAGATCAGGCCCATCAGCACCGGCAGGCTGCGCTCGAACGGCGCGGTGCGGAAGTGCTCGTCCATCTCGTGGAACCCGGCCAGCATCGCGCGAAAGCTGTCCGGGCCGATCGCCAGCATGGTCGACAGGCCGATCGCCGAGTCCATCGAATACCGCCCGCCGACCCAGTCCCAGAAGCCGAACATGTTCGCGGTGTCGATGCCGAACCTGGCCACCTCCTCCGCATTGGTGGACACCGCCACGAAGTGCTTCGCCACCGACTTTGCATCGCCGCCCAGGCCGCGCAGCAGCCACCCGCGGGCGGTGTGCGCGTTGGTCATGGTCTCCAGGGTGGTGAAGGTCTTGGAGGACACGATGAACAGCGTCTCGCCCGGGTCCAGACCGTGCACCGCCTCGGCGAAGTCGGTGCCGTCCACGTTGGACACGAAGCGGAACGTCATGCTGCGTTCGCTGTAGTGACGCAGCGCCTCGTAGGCCATCACCGGACCCAGGTCGGAGCCGCCGATGCCGATGTTGATGACGTTGCGGATGCGCTTGCCGGTGTGCCCCTTCCAGGCGCCGCTGCGCACCCGCTCGGCGAATGCGCTCATGCGGTCGAGCACCTCGTGCACGTCGGGGACGACGTTGCGGCCATCGACCACGATGCCGGCGCCCCGGGGCGCGCGCAGCGCCACGTGGAGCACCGCCCGCTGCTCGGTGACGTTGATCTTCTCGCCACGGAACATCGCGTCGATGCGCTCGCGCAGGCCGGACTCCTGCGCCAGCTGCAGCAGCAGCCGCAGCGTCTCGTCGGTGATGCGGTTCTTGGAATAGTCGAGGTAGATGCCCGCGGCCTCGAGCGCGAAGCGCTCGCCCCGCTTCGGGTCCTCCGCGAACAGCTGGCGCAGGTGCAAGCTGCCGACCTGCTGGTGGTGCGCCTTCAGCGCCGTCCAGGCGGCCCGTTGGGTGAGTGGCTTGTGGTTGTTCGTCATCGCCGGTCCTGTCCTTGCCTGGTCTGGTCGAGCGCGGCGCTCTTCGACTCGATCACGCCGAGCAGCTGGTTCCACGACTTCACGAACGCCTTGGCACCCTCGTCCTGCAGCTGCGCGGCGAGCGCATCGACGTCGATGCCGGCCTTGGCGTGCGCCGCAATCACCGCCTCGCAGTCGCCGCCGTCCGGCGACAGCGCCTGCCCCACTTCGCCGTGGTCGGCGAAGGCCTTGAGCGTCCCCTCCGGCATCGTGTTCACGGTGTTCGGGGCAGCCAGCCCCTTCACGTACAGGATGTCGGAGGCCTTCGGATCCTTGGTGCCGGTGCTCGCCAGGAGCAGGCGCTGCGGCCGTGCGCCCGCGTTGAACGCGCGTTGCCAGCGCGCCGAAGCCATCAACCCGACGTAGGCCTGGTAGCAGCGCTGGCCGATGGCCAGCCCGAGCTTGTTGCGCAGCGGCTCCGGCACCTTCGGCGACACCGCGACGTCCCAGCGGCTGATGAACACGGAGGCCACCGAAGCGACGTACGGAGTCAGCCCCGCGGCGATGCGGCGTTCGATGCCGCGCAGGTAGGCGTCGGCAGCCGCCACGTAGTGCTCGCGCGAGAACAGCAGCGTGACGTTGACCGGGACCCCGGCGAAGATGGCCGCCTCGATCGCCGGCAGCCCTTCCTTCGTGCCCGGGATCTTGATGAAGACATTCGGCCGCCCCGCCCGCGCGTGCAGTTCCCGGGCGACCGCGATCGTGGTCCTGGTGTCGTGCGCGAGCACCGGCGAGACTTCCAGCGAGACGAAGCCGTCCACCCCGCAGGTGCGCTCGTGGGTCGCGCGGAACAGGTCGGCCGCACGGGTGATGTCCTCGAGCGCAATATCGAAGAACAGGTCCTCTCCCTTCCGGCCCGCGGCCAGCTTGGCACGGATCGGCGCGTCGTAAGTGGCGCTGCCGCTGATCGCCTGGTCGAAGATGGTGGGGTTGGAGGTGAGCCCGGTCACCGACCACTGGTCGATGTAGCGCTGCAGGGTGCCGTTGTCGAGGATGTCGCGGGTGATGTAGTCCAGCCAGAGGCTCTGGCCGAGCTCGTGGAGTTGCCGGGTGGCGTTCATTGGAGTCGGTGTGGTGGGGATTTGCATCAGGCAGGCCGGCGCTCAGGCGCGCAGCGCGTCGTTCACGATCTCCTGCGCCTCCTGCACGATCGCCTGCAGGTGGTGCGCATCGCGGAAGCTCTCCGCGTAGATCTTGTAGATGTTCTCGGTGCCGGAAGGACGCGCCGCGAACCAGCCGTTCGCAGCGACCACCTTCAGGCCACCGATGGGTGCATCGTTGCCGGGGGCGCGCGTCAGCCTGGCGGTGATCGGCTCGCCGGCCAGCGTCGCCGCCTTCACCGCCTCGGGAGCCAGCTTGCCCAGCTTCGCCTTCTGCTCGGGCGTCGCCGCGGCGTCGATACGGGTGTAGTGCGGGGCACCGAACCGCGCCGTCAACTCCAGGTAGTGCTCGCCGGGATCGCGCCCGGTGCGCGCCGTGATCTCCGCGGCCAGCAGGTTCAGGATGAGCCCGTCCTTGTCGGTGGTCCACACCGACCCGTCACGGCGCAGGAAGCTGGCCCCGGCGCTTTCCTCGCCGCCGAAGCAGCACGACCCGTCGAACAGGCCCGGCGCGAACCACTTGAAGCCCACCGGCACTTCCCACAGGGTCCGGCCCAGGTTGGCGACTACGCGGTCGATCATGCCGCTACTCACTAATGTCTTGCCGACTACTGCCCGTTGCGGCCACTGGGCCCGGTGGGTCAACAGGTATTGGATCGCGACGGCAAGATAATGGTTCGGGTTCATCAACCCCGCCGGGGTGACGATGCCGTGCCGGTCGGCGTCGGGATCGTTGCCGAACGCGAGCCGGTAGCGGTCACGCAGGCCGACCAGGCCGGCCATCGCGTGGGGGCTGGAGCAGTCCATGCGGATCTTGCCGTCGTGATCGACGGTCATGAACCCGAAAGTCGGATCCACCCTGGGGTTGACCACGCTCAGATCGAGGCCATAGCGGTGCGCGATCGGCTCCCAGTAGTTCACCGCTGCGCCGCCGAGCGGATCGACCGCCAGCTTCAGCCCTGCAGAGCGGATGGCATCCAGGTCGACCACGTTGCGCAGGTCGTCCACGTACGGTGCGACGAGATCCTCCTGCCGTGTGGTGGCAGCGCCCAGTGCAGCCTCGAACGTCACGCGCTTGACGCCGGCGTTTCCGGCGCGCAGCAGCTCGTTCGCGCGGTCCTGGATGGCGCGCGTCACCGCCGTGTCGGCCGGACCGCCGTCGGTCGGGTTGTACTTGAAGCCGCCGTCCTCCGGAGGATTGTGCGAGGGCGTGATGACGACGCCATCGGCCAGCCGGGCGTCGCGGCCGCGGTTGTGCACCAGGATCGCGCGCGAGATCACCGGGGTGGGCGTCACGCCGTCGTTGCGCTGGATGATCGTGGCCACGCCGTTGGCGGCCAGCACTTCGAGCGCGGTGCGCTGCGCAGCGCTCGAGAGGGCATGGGTGTCCTTCCCCATGTAGAGCGGCCCGTCGGTGCCCTGCTGCCGGCGATAGTCGCAGATCGCCTGGGTGATCGCCAGGATGTGCGCCTGCGTGAACGAGCCGCTCAGGGACGAACCGCGATGGCCGCTGGTCCCGAAGCTCACCCGTTGCGCGGGATCGTCCAGGTCGGGCTGGCGGGTGTGGTACTGCCGCTCCAGTTCCGTGACGTCCACGAGCAGCGACGCGGGCGCCGGCTTGCCGGCGAGAGGGGAAAGTGGCATGAAGTGGTGTTCCGATACGCGCAGCGCGCGCCATGGCCGATATTGTGACCCAAGGTCGCGGGCCCTGCGAGCGCAGCGAAACCCCGCCGGGCCAAGGGAAGCAGGTTCGCCCCGGATCGCCTGGGGGGCTCACCCATCACCGGGAGCAGGTACCATGCGCGCTCCCCTGCCGCGCCCCATTTCGTGCTCGCCCTCAAGCTGTTCCTCGTCCCGTCCCTCATCGCCGCGATCAGCCTGGCCAGCCGCCGCTGGGGCCCGGCGGTGGCGGGCTGGCTGTCCGGCTTCCCGGTGGTGTCGGCGCCCGTCCTGTTCATCCTCGGGCTCGAGCAGGGGCCGGGGTTCGCCGCCAGCGCAGCAGCCGCGACGCTGGCGGCCGTCGCGGCCGTGCTGGTTTTCGTGATCGCGTACGCCTGGCTGGCGACCCGGGCGACCTGGCCACCCAGCCTGGCCGGTGCGCTCGCGGCCTACGCGCTCGCCATCGGCCTGATCTACGCGATCCCGCTGCCGCTGGCCGCAAACGCGGGGCTGCTGTATGGCGCGATCTGGGCTGCGCCACGCGCCTTTCCGCAGCTGCACGGCGGCGCCACCCGTGCGCCACCCCTCACGGTCGGCGAGATCGTGCTGCGGATGGCCGCGGCAGCCTTGCTGGTCCTGGGCGTGACCACCTTCGCCAACGACCTGGGCACGCGCTGGAGCGGACTGTTCGCGATGTTCCCCGTGGTCGGGATCGTGCTGTCGGTGTCCTCCCAGCGCCATGCGGGTGCTGCCTTCACGGTGCGCCTGCTCCGGGGGATGGTGCTCGGCTTCTACGCCTTCACCACCTTCTGCCTGGCGCTTGCACTCGCGGTCCCTGCGCTCGGGTTGGGCGGCGGGTTCTGTACGGCACTGGCGGCTGCGGCGCTGGTGCAAGCTGCAGTGATGAAGGTCGTCCAGGGCAGGCTCGCGCTGGAGCGCGGTTCGGGCTCTGCATAGGCGGCACCGCCGGGTCACGCACGACTGGATGGCGTGCGGGACGGGCGCAATCTCAACCGGCCCGGGTCTCCCCCGCCGGCGGCGACGCGGGGATGCGATCGTCCGCCAGCATGTCCCGCCTGAGGTAAGCCACGAATGCGGTGTGGGCGCAGTCGTAGGCTTCGTAGGCGCGCAGATAGGCGGCCGACCCCGGCGCCACGCGGTGCAGGCGCCACATGGTGTTGGTCACCCTGGTGTAGAGATCGAAGACCTTCTCGCGCTCCTCGCACGTCATCGCTCGGCTCCCGCACTCGTATCAGGCGCAGGGTGCCGGTGTCGCACCGCTCGCGCTTGCCCTGCTCCGCCATTCGTCTGACCCGTTGCGCCAGGGCCGGCGCACCGGAGCATGGGACAATGCGCAGATCGCGAGGAGGAAGACGGGAATGGCGAGAGCGATCGTGATGCGCACGCCCGGAGGCCCCGAGGTCCTGCGGGTGGAGAGCGTCGAGGTGGGCGACCCGGGCCCGGGACAGGTGCGGCTGCGCCAGACGGCGGCCGGGGTCAACTTCCACGACATCTACGTGCGCACCGGCCTGTACAAGACGCTGAAGCTGCCCGGCATACCGGGCCTGGAAGCGGTCGGCGTGGTCGAGGCCGTCGGCCCCGGCGTGCGCGAGCTGCAGGCCGGCGACCGGGTGGGATATCTCACGCCGGGCTACGGCGGGTACGCGGAGGCGCGCCTGGCCGATGCCGAGATGCTCATCAAGCTTCCCGACGCCATGGACGAGCGCATCGCCGCCGCCACGTTGCTGCGCGGCCTCACCGCCCTCATGCTGGTGCGCTACGTCCACCGGCTCGAGCCCGGGCACACGGTGCTGGTGCATGCCGCTGCCGGTGGCGTCGGCCGCCTGGTGTGCCAATGGGCGCACCACCTGGGCGCCACGGTGATCGGCACGGTGGGCAGCGAGGAGAAGGCGCACATGGCGCGCGCGAGCGGCTGCGACCACGTCATCCAGTACCGCAGCGAGAACTTCGTCGACCGGGTCCAGGCGATCACCGGCGGGCGCGGCGTGGACGTCGTCTACGACGCGGTGGGAAAGGACACCTTCATGGGATCGATGGAGTGCCTGGCACGCCGCGGCCACATGGTCAATTACGGCCAGGCATCCGGCCCGGTCGAGCCGATCCCGCTGTCGCTGTTGTTCAGGAAGTCCAACAGCCTCACCCGCCCGGGCGTCTTCCACTACGCAGACGAGCGTCCCCGCCGGGAAGAGATGGCGGCAACCTTGTTCGGCGCGCTGGCAGACGGCGTCATCACGCCGGGGACGCGAAACGAGTACCGCTTCGAGGACGCCGGCCGCGCGCAGCAGGACCTGGAAGCGCGCAAGACCACCGGCTCCGTGATCCTGACCATCTGAGCGCCTCGAAACAAAGCGCGCTGCTGGCCGGATGCGGGCGGCACATGGCCGGACTGACCGACACAGGCAGCGTCGCCCCGGACCTCTGACGGCATGGACTCCCTGATCTCTGCCGCAGCCCGCGCGCTCGCGGCCGGCGACCCGCTCGGCGCGCTGAAGCGGGTCGCGCTGCGGGACGACCCCGCCGCGCTCGCACTGCGTGGCATCGCCATGGCCCAGCTCGGCGAGTATCCGCGTGCCCGCGACCTCCTGCGCCGCGCAGCCCGCGGCTTCGGCCCCCACGAGCAAGTGGCGCGGGCACGCTGCATCGTCGCTGCGGCCGAGGTCGCGCTGGCGATGCGCGACCTCGGCGGACCGCCCGGGCCGCTGGAAGCCGCGGCGGCTACGCTCGAGGCGCACCACGATCACGCGAACGCGCTGCAGGCACGCCTGATTGCGGCACGCCGGCTCCTTCTGCTCGGTCGCCTCGACCAGGCCGCCGATGCACTGGCGCAGCTGGACACGGGAGGGCTGCCGCCTGCACTCGCCGCGGTCGCCGAACTGACCGCAGCCGAGATGGCGCTGCGCGCCGTGCGGACAGGCACTGCCCGGGCCGCGCTGGCGCGCGCGCAGGACGCCGCGGAACGGGCCGGGGTGCCGGCACTCCTGGCCGAAGTGGGCCAGGCGCGCGCGGCCCTCGATCGTCCGGCAGCCCGTCAACTCTCGGGCGGAGACGCACGGATGCTGCGGCTCGACGAGGTCGAAGCGGTGCAGGACTCGGGCGCACTCGTCCTCGATGCTTGCCGGCACGGGCTGCGCGCGGGCTCCACCTGGCTGCCGCTGGCGCGCCGGCCGGTGCTCTTCGCCCTGGCCCACGCGCTGGCGCAGGCGTGGCCGGAGGATATCGATCGCCGGACTTTGATCGCAGCTGCATTCCGCACGCGCCAGCCCGACGAGTCTCATCGTGCACGCCTGCGGGTCGAGGTCGGGCGGCTGCGGGCACTCGCGGCACCGCTGGCCGGCATCGAAGCGACGCCGCGCGGCTTCGCACTGCGACCGCGCGGCGCGCGCGCGGTCGTGGTGCTGGCGCCGCCGATCGACAGCGGGCAGGCGGCACTGGTGGCACTGCTGTCCGATGGGGCCGCCTGGTCGACCTCGGCCCTCGCGCTGGCGCTCGATGCCAGTCAGCGCACTGTGCAGCGCGCGCTCTTCGAGCTGGAAGCTGCGGGACAGGTCCAGTCGACCGGCCGCGCGCGCTCCCGCAGGTGGCTGTCGCCCCCGCTGTCCGGATTCACGACGATCTTGTTACTCCCTGCCGCAGTGCCGGTCACGTAGGGTGATCTCGCGGCGCCCTTCCCGGGCGCGAAGTCAAGGAGACGAGCGATGAACAGCAAGGCAGCGCATGACAACGCCGACGCCCCGGCACGCGCAGCGGAGATCGTGCGCGAATACGGACCGTTCCCCGGCGCGGAGCGCATTCATGGCATCACCTACGATGGCACCCGCGTCTGGGCTGCAACCGGCGAGCGGCTGGTCGCATTCGATCCGGAGACGGGCAAGACTGCGCGCACACTGGAGTGCTCGAGCGATGCCGGGACCGCCTTCGACGGCAAGTACCTCTACCAGATCGCCGAAACACGCATCGACAAGCTCGATCCTGCGACGGGCAAGGTCGTCGCCTCGATCCCCGCGCCCGGCAGTGGCAGCGACTCGGGCCTCGCATGGGCCGACGGCAGCCTTTGGGTCGGGCAGTACCGCGATCGCAGGATCCACCGGATCGATCCGGATACCGGCGCGATCCTGCGCACGATCGAGTCCGACCGCTTCGTCACGGGCGTCACGTGGGTCGACGGCGAGATGTGGCACGGGACCTGGGAAGGCGACGAAAGCGACATCCGGCGCATCGACCCCGCGAACGGCGCCATCCTGGAGCGCCTGCAGATGCCGGCCGGCGTCGGCGTCAGCGGCCTGGAGTCCGACGGAGGGGATCTGTTCTACTGTGGCGGCGGGCCGAGCGGCAAGGTGCGCGCGGTGCGGCGACCCGGGCCACCGGAGACACGAGGCGGCCAACGCTGACGTCTCGCGCGTTTGACAATGCGTGACATCCCGGAATGCCTACGAACTGCAATACGCGCTCGCCACGGTCAACCGCCAAGTCACGGCCAGGCAACGGAAGTCTCGCGCGGGATGCGCAGTCCTGCAGATCCAGCCTGCCCCGGGACGTCGCTGTCGACCAACAAAACGTGCGGGGGAGAGCGCCCGGTCGTTCAGTGCTGGGAGGGCGCGGCCAGCGTATGCAGCCGCGCCACCTCGTGCTCCAGGCGCTCGACCTTGTGGTAGTAATGCAGCGTGAAAGGGCCAAGCACCGCTGTGCTGGCTGCGAAGAACAGTGCAATGAAGTCTCGTCTCATGGCGGCGACGCTGATGCAGCCTCCATGCCAAGGCCATCGGGAACTTCCCGGATGCGTCGCAGGCGTGCGTCTTGCGTCCTGCCTCGCGCTTTCGGCAGCGCGACAGTGGCGCGCCACCATCCGCTCGACACAACGGGAGAACAAGACCAATGGCGATGACCCTCACTTCGCGCGAAACCTTCCTGGCGCTCAGCTGGATCGAGGCGGAGCCGGAACGACGCGAGCACTTCCGGAAGCTGGCGTCCGATCTCTCCAGGCGCTACCAGGACGACGCGATCCCGCACCTGTCGGACGAAATCCTCTCGAGCCTCCAGCACGCCCTGCCGGCGCTGGGCAATCCGTGGTCGCAGCTGATGGGCAGTGCGATCGCCAAGATCAACTTCTATGAGCTGTCGATGGCCCTGATTCTCGAGTCCGAGAACCCCACCGAAGCCAGCACAGCCGCCTAGGCGCATCTCACACTGCTATGTCGTTTGTTGGCTGAACCCCGCCGACCGGTCAGGATGGCACTGCACGACGCGGACGGACTCTCCGGCATGCCCGCAACCGACGTCGCGCCCGCTTGCCATGGCGGATAACTCCTTCGATAGAGAGCCCTAGGGCCGCGTCGCCTTCCCGGAGCGCGGCCCGTTTTCTTTCCCGCCGCGCAGCCTCCCTCAAGGCGCAGCGACGAAGGCGTTGGTGAACGCGGCGCGATCGGCACTCGTCGCGGGCAGCCCATAGGCCGACCGCACCAGTTCGATGGAGCGACGCACACGGGCGGGATCGAAGGCACCGATCCCAGACTGCCCGCCCGCTGCGTCGCCGTACAGGTCCACCACCAACCTCCACAGCGCATCCTCGCTCGCACGCTCCAGTTGCGGGTGCTCCTCGAGCAGCGCGTCGAGGCACGGCTGCGGCACGCGCAGGCACTGTGCCCACGCCCGCCGGGTCACCGCCACGAACCGCTGCACCAGCTGCGGGGACGTCTCGATCGTTCCCGCACCGGCAACGAGTACGTGTCCGTATGCCGGAAACCCGGCCTGATGCCACCACAGGACACGCATCCGCTCACCCAACGCAGCTGCGTAGTTGAGGTGGTTGTGGAGGAACGGGTTGAACGCGGCATCGACCTCCCCGGCGCTCAGCGCATCCGGCTTGGCGGGGTTGGCAAGATCAACCCAGGTGAGGCCCCGTGCGTCCACGCCCAGGCCAGCCGCGAACGCCGGCCAGAGGCTGCGCAGCAAATCGGCAGGCTGGGCCGCGATGCGCTTGCCGGCCAGATCCGGCAGCGTGCGGATGCCGGTGTCCGCGGTCGAATAGACGGCGAAGGGCGAGTGCGGCTCGAGCACCATCACCGCGGTCGTGCCCGAACCCTTCGCCCACTCGCGCAGGTACGGCACGAAGTCGGCCACGGCAAACGCGTTCGCCGACTCCGCGGCACGCTTCACGGCGGCGGGCGATCCGGTGAGCGATTCGATCGTCAGGTCGATCCCGGCATCGCGGTACCAGCCCTGCCTCTGCGCGAACACGAAGGGCATGTGATCCGCGCGCGGGACCCAGTTGAGCGCTAGGGTCACTTCATTCCCGGCCGAAGCCGCGTACGGCGACAGAGCGAGGAACAGGGACAGGCACGCAATGAGTCGCAGCGCGATGGTTCGAACGCCCATGCTGTCTCAACCAGTGGTCTTGGTTTACGGATCGGCAGCCTAGTCCGTTTACGGTCTGTGCTGCAAGCCGGAGGCAGGTCCGCCGCCGTCGGATAGAGGGCCGGCACCAGCTTCGGACGACTTGACGCATGTCAACGCAACTGCCTGGTGCCTGGCGCAGCATTTCGTCGGCATGTGAGGCAAGCTGTCAGGTAGTGCCCGTCGCGTCTTGCGACCGGCTTACATCTCGGGAGGAGGACAGCATGAAGGCATCACGATCCGCGCGAAGCGTGCTGCGCCGCACACTCGCCGCCTGCATGGTGGCGGCCTTTGGCAGCGCGGCCTACGCCGAGCAGGACAAGACGGACGGCGCAAAGCTGTACGTCGCGCAATGCAAGATCTGCCACGGCAGTGCTTCCGAATTCGACCAGAACCTCGCCACCCCGGTGATACCGGACTGGCAGCTCACGGTGCTGGCGATGCAGCACGGCGCGCCCGGGAGCCGCAGCGACGCGCCGCCGCCAGTCCCGGTGCAACCGGGCAAAGCGAAGCCGGCCACCCGCCTCGCCTTCGCCCCGCCATTCGGACCGCCACTGAACGGCGTCTACATGCGCCCCGCCGGAAGCGTCGAGAGCTTCGAGTACTCGAAGACCTTCATGGCCACACTGAAGGGCATGGAGTGGAACGAGGCGGCACTCGACGTGTGGATCACGAACCCGCAAGCGTGGGTGCCCGGCGTCTACATGTTCTACAAGCAGCCGGATGTCGAGGTCCGACGGAAGATCATCGTGTATCTGAAGACGGCGCGGTAGGCGGGGCGCACGCAGCCTGGGTCGAACGCACGAGCGACGTCGTCTCGCATGACGACGTTACCGGGCGCAGGTACAACGAGGATGGCGTCCCCACGGGGATTCGAACCCCGGTTACCGCCGTGAAAGGGCGATGTCCTAGGCCTCTAGACGATGGG
>CAZFYX010000003.1:0-4779 GCA_964523885.1 uncultured Burkholderiales bacterium
GACCGGTCGCGACCGAGCCGGTGAAGCTGACCGCGTCGACACCGCGGTCCTCGAGCAGCACCGCGCCGACTTCCGCGCCGCGGCCCATCACCAGGTTGAACACCCCCTTGGGCAGGCCGGCGCGCTGCAGGATGTCGGCCAGCGCCCAGGCCGAGCCGGGCACGAGGTCGGCGGGTTTCATCACCACGCAGTTGCCGAAGGCGAGCGCCGGCGCGAGCTTCCACGCGGGAATCGCGATCGGGAAGTTCCACGGCGTGATGATGCCGACGACGCCGAGCGGCTCGCGCGTCACCTCGACGTCGACGTTGGGACGGACGGAGCCCAGCTTCTCGCCCGCCTGACGCAGCACCTCGCCGGCGAAGAACTTGAAGATGTTGCCGGCGCGGGCGACCTCGCCGATGCCCTCGGGCAGGGTCTTGCCCTCCTCGCGCGAGAGCAGGCGGCCGAGTTCGTCCTTGCGCGCCAGGATCTCGTTGCCGATCTTGTCCAGGATGTCGGCACGCGCCTGGACGTTGAAGGCAGCCCACCCCGGCGCTGCCGCGCGCGCGGCGGCGATGGCCTGCTCGGCCTGCTTCGCGTCCGCCTGGGCGTACTCGCCCACAACGTCCGAGACGTCGGACGGGTTGATGTCCCGCGTCACCGTGGCGCCGGTCACCCACTCGCCGCCGATGAAATTGCGATACTGCTCAGCCATTGTTGTCTCCTCCTGATCGAAGCCGGCGAAAACGGCCATTCTACCGCTTGCCTGCTCAGTACCCCCGCGCCACGTCCACCAGGCCGATCGGGGTGTCCCCGCGCTCGATGCGGCGGATGTTGTCCACCACCTGCTCCACCATGAGCGAGGCGATGGCCTGCGCGGCGATGTGGGGCGTGACGATCACGTTCGGATGCATCCAGAACGGATGCGACGGCGGCAGGGGCTCGCGGGCGAACACATCGAGCATCGCGCCTGCGATCTGGCCGGACGCCAGTGCATCGAGCAGGTCGGCCTCCGCGACGTGCGCGCCGCGCGCGAGGTTCACCAGATAGGCACCACGCGGCAGGCGATCGAACAGCTTCGCGTCGAGCAGGCCCTCGGTCTGCGGCGTCAGCGGCAGGAAGTTCACCAGGATCTGCGTCTGCGCCAGGAACGCGTTCAGTGCATCCGGCCCATGCGAGATCTCCACTCCGGGCAGGTCCTTCGGCGAGCGGCTCCAGCCGAGCACCCGGAAGCCCAGCGCTGCCGCCTTGCGGGCGAAATCGGCCCCGAGCACGCCCAGTCCCATCACCCCCACCCTGCGCTCGTGGGCCGGCACGGCAGGCAGCTGGCGCCACTCGCCACGACGCTGCAGGACGGCATACTGGTCCATCGACCGGTGGAAGTGCAGCACGCCGTACAGCGCGTACTCCGACATCTGTGCCGCGAGGCCCGCGTCGACCATGCGCGTCAGCGGCACGTGGCGCGGCAGCTGCGGATCGGCGAAGACGTGGTCCACGCCCGCGCCAAGCGAGAGGATTGCCTTCAGGCGCGGCAGCTGCGCCAGCATGCCCGGCGGCGGCCGCCACACCAGCGCGTAGTCGACGTCCTCCAGCCGCCCGGCTTCCGGCCAGACGCGGAAGTCGAGCTGCGGGATCGCCGCGGTCAGCGCGGCGCGCCAGGGGCGCGGATCATCCACATCGCTGTAGAACACCAGGACCATCACGGCTCCTTCGTGAGGTGCGCGAGCGACGCGCCGTTGGCTTCCCAGTTGCGCCCGTCGAACGGCTCGACCTGCATCGAGCCCACCGTCCCCGCGTCCAGGCAGCGCGCGTTCACGCTGTAGCCGTCCGGGTTCGAGCGCGGCACGTAGAACGACTTGATCCCGCACGTCCGGCAGAACAGGTGCTTCGCCACGCCGGTGTTGAACCTGTAGGTCGCCAGGTTCTCCCACGGGGTGAGCAGCCGGAAGCGCGACTTCGGCACGATCAGGTGCAGGAAGCCGGTCTTGTCGCACATCGAGCAGTTGCACGACTGGACCAGCAGGTCGCGCGGGGCGTCGACCTCGAAGCGCACGGCGCCGCAGTGGCAGCCGCCGCGGTGGGTGATCGGTTCGGTCACGTCAACCTCCACTCGTTGCGCCGGCCGCGCTCCAGCGGCCGATCACACTGTAGCGCGAACCATCCGGGTGCAGCTGCGAGCGCACCAGCACGAACTCGCGCACCGGCCACTCGATCCGGGGCGGGGTGAGCTCCAGCGGCCGGCAGCGCGCCTTGCGTACCAGTGTGACGTGCGCCGCATAGGGGCGCCGCTCGACCGGGAAGCCGGCACCGGCGGCTGCAGTCTGCAGCTGGTCCGCGAGGTCGCTCAGCGCCGCCGGGGTGTCGCCAGGGCCGACCCAGGCGATGTCGTTGTGCCGCCAGCAGCGCGCGGTGTCGATGGTCATCGAGAACGGCGCCAGGCGCAAGCCGTCCCCGAGTGCCGCCACGTCGGGCAGCCGCGACTGTGCCACATCGCCCAGGAAGAGCAGGGTGAGGTGCACCGAGTCCGCCCGCGTGAGCCTGCCTCCCAGTTCCCGGTGCAGCAGGCCGCCGTATCGGTGCAGGGCCGCCTGCACATCGGGATCGGGCCACAGCGCGAAGAACACCCGCGCGGTCGCCGCGCCACCTCGCCGCCCGGGGTCGTCAGGCTGCATGCCCCTGGATCAGCGCCACCGCCTCCGCCGCGATACCCTCGCCGCGTCCGGTGAAGCCCAGGCGTTCGGTGGTCTTCGCCTTGACGTTGACCTGGCTGTTGTGCACGTGCAGCGCGCCCGCGATGTTGCTCACCATGCCGGGCACGTGCGGCGCCATCCGTGGCGCCTGCGCGATGATGGTCGCATCCACGTTCACGACGCTCCAGCGCAGGCCGGCCAGCCGCTCGCCCACCTCGCGCAGCAGTTCGAGGCTGTTCGCACCCTTGTAGCGCCCGTCGGTATCGGGGAAGTGCTGGCCGATGTCGCCGAGGCCGGCGGCACCGAGCAGTGCATCGCAGATGGCGTGCAGCAGGACGTCGCCATCGGAGTGGCCCAGCAGGCCACGCTCACAGGGGATGTTCACGCCGCCGATGATCAGCTTGCGCCCGGGCACCAGCGCGTGCACGTCGAAGCCCTGCCCCACCCGCATGGTCATGCCTTGCTCTCCCCCTCCAGCAGCAGCCGCGCGATCGCGAGGTCCTGCGGATATGTGATCTTCAGGTTGGTCGTGCTGCCCGGCACCAGCAGCGGACGGGTGCCGGCCGCTTCCATCGCCGACGCCTCGTCGGTGATCTGCCCGAGGTCCGCCGACGCCAGCGCCTGCGTGAGCGCAGCGTACCGGAACATCTGCGGGGTCTGCGCACCCCACAGGCCCGCGCGGGGCTCAGTGGCGGCGATGCGGGTGCGCTCGTCTGCCCGCTTCAGCGTGTCCGATACCGGCACGGCGAGGATCCCGCCGGTCGGGTCATCCCCCACCTGCGTGATCAGGTGGGCGATCAGCGCGTGCGTCAGGCAGGGGCGCGCGGCGTCGTGGACCAGCACCCAGTCCTCGGGAGCCACGCCGCGCATGCCGCGCAGGCCGTTCAACACCGAGGCCGCCCGCGTATCCCCGCCGCAGCGCATGACCTGCAGGCGCCCGTCGAAGGCGCTCCAGTCCATGCGCTCGAACCACTGGTCGGTGGGCGAGAGCACCACGACGGTCCGCTCGATGCAGGGGTCCTCGCACAGCGGGCGCAGGGCGTGCCACAGCACCGCCCGGCCGGCGATCTCGAGGTACTGCTTGGGGATGTCTGCACCGACGCGCGCGCCCAGCCCGGCCGCGGGCACCAGCGCGAAATAGCGCGGCATGCCTGGATGGTGTTGTTGTGGTTGCCGATATTATGCGGGTTCGGGCTGCTCCGGGCCCACCCCATTCACTTCAACTTCCGGACCGCAGAGGCCACCGAGGCACAAGCTCCTCTGCGACCCTCTGCGTCCTCTGCGGCCAACGCTTCTCCCTCATGAGAGCCTCGAGGGCCATCAACCCCAAGGGAGGAAGGCACCGCCTCTCTTATAATCCTGGTTTTCCTGCGTCCCGATGTCCTACCTCCCCATTCCGCAACCCGGCCAGCGCGCCCGCGTGGCCGGCCTGCACGGCTCTTCCGACTCCCTGTCGCTCGCGCGGCTGGCCGCCGCGCGCAAGCCGCTGGCGATCTTCACGAGCACCGCAGCCGATGGCCAGCGCCTGGTCGAGGAGATCCGCTGGTTCGCACCCGCCCTGCGCACCCTGCTGCTGCCGGACTGGGAAACCCTGCCCTACGACCTGTTCTCACCGCACCAGGACATCGTCTCCGAACGGCTGCAAACCCTCGGTCGGCTGCCGTCCACCCGGCGCGGAATTCTGGTCGCGCCGGCAACCACCCTGATGAAACGTCTGCCGCCGCCCAGTTACGTCGCGGGCAACACCTTCGTGTTCCGCACGGGCGACCGCGTCAATCTGGATGCGCTGCGCCGCACGCTGGAGCAGGCCGGCTACCGCGCCGCCGACACGGTCTACGAACACGGCGAATTCGCCGTGCGCGGCGCCCTGATCGACGTCTTTCCCATGGGCGCGAAGCAGCCGATCCGCCTCGATCTGTTCGACGACGAGATCGAGTCCCTGCGCACCTTCGATCCGGATACCCAGCGCACCATCGAGAAAATGCCGGCGATCGAACTGCTGCCGGCGCGCGAATTTCCACTCGACAAGACCGCCATCCGGCGCTTCCAGGACGCTTGGCATCTCGGTTTCGACAGCGATCCCCGACGTTGTACCCTGTACCAGGACGTC
>CAZFYX010000004.1:0-107489 GCA_964523885.1 uncultured Burkholderiales bacterium
GGCCCAGCTGCAAGAGCTGCACCTCGAGCTTGCCCAGCCACAGCGTCATCTTCCCGGTGAAGGTCATCGTCGGCCAGGTCATGCCCGCGGGCACGGTCTCGACGTTGCGGAACAGCCGCGGGAAGCGGCCGATCTCGCTCGCCTTGTCCTGCTCGCCGCGCTCCACGATCAGGTCGTAGGTGTCCTGGCTGGCGATGATGTGCTGCGGCTGGTAGGCGCTGGCCCCCAGCACGCGCACGGCGTGGTAGTGGGTGAGCACCACGTACTTGATCGGCTTGTCGGTCACCTCGCGGATGCGGCGGATCACGTCGGCCGCCATCGCGGGCGTGGCCTGCGTGTCGGCCACGAGCACAGCATCGTCGCCGACGATGATGCCGGTGTTGGGGTCGCCCTCGGCCGTGTAGGCCCAGGCGTGCTCCGAGATCTGGCTGAAGGTGACTTTCTTCTCTTCCAGGTCGGCCTGGCTGGCGAATTTCTTGGCTTGGGTCATGAGGGATTCCTCGACTTTGATTGGCGTGAGCGTCAGACGGCGAGGAAGCCGCCGTCGACAGCGAGCGTGGTGCCGGTGACATAGCGGGACATGTCGGAGGCCAGGAAGATCACCGGCCCCACGAGGTCTTCCGGTTGCCCGAGGCGGCCCATCGGGATCCGGGTCATGAAGGTCTGCAACCGTTCGGGGTTCGCGCGCGTGGGCGCGGTCATGGGCGTCTCGATCACGCCCGGCGCGAGCGCGTTCACCCGCACGCCGAGGGGTGCCAGCTCCTGCGCGAGCGACTGCGTGAACATCTTGATCGCACCCTTGGAGGGCGAGTAGCCCAGGCTCGCGCCCTGGCCGGCGTAGGCGGCGATCGAGGCCACGTTGATGATCGACCCGCGGGTCTGCTTGATCGCGGCGAGGAACGCGTGGGTCACGTTGAACGTGCCGTTCAGGTTGACGTCCAGCGTGCTCTTCCAGTTCGTTGCCGCGTTCGGGCTGGACATGCCTTCGCGGATGATGACGCCCGCGTTGTTGACCAGCAGGTCGACGTTGCCGATCTCCTGCCCGATGCGCGCGGCCAATGCACCGCATGCGGTCGGCTGCGTCACGTCGAGGACGAAGCACCACGCTTCGCCGCCCTCGGCGCGCACCAGCCGGGCGGTCTCCTCGATGTTGGCGGCATTGACGTCGGTCGCGACCACGCGCGCTCCGGCCTGGGCGAGTCCGAGTGCCAGCGCGCGGCCGTTGCCTTGACCCGCGCCGGTGATCAGCGCGAGCCGGCCTTGCAGCAGGCGGGGTGCGACGAAGGCGGGAAGTGCCATGGGTGTCCTCTCGTGGTGGCGCTGGTCTTACGCGCGCCGCTCCATCGCGACGGGCTCGCGGTTCTCGATCTGCAGGTTGACCGCCACCGCTGCGGCCGAGTTCACCAGCTGCATCGCGGCGACGTAGCCGAAGGTCAGTGCCGGGCCGAGCGTGATGCCGGCACCCGGATAGTTGCCGCCCATGATGCTGGCCGCGTCGTTGCCCACCGCATAGAGCCCCTTGATCGGCTTCCCCTCGGCGTCCAGCACGCGGGTGCGCTCATCCGTAACCAGGCCGGCGAAAGTGCCGATGTCGCCGATCAGCAGCCGGATGGCGTAGTAGGGACCGTGCTCCAGCGGGGCCACGCACGGATTGGGCTGAACCAGCGCGTCGCCCTGGTAGCGGTTGTAGGCCTTGCTGCCCTTGCCGAAGGCCGGATCCTCGCCGGTGCGCGCGCCGGCGTTGAACTCGCGGACGGTCTGCTCCAGCACCTTCGGTTCGATGCCGATACGCAGCGCGAGCTCGCCGATGGTGGTGCCGCGCTTGAGATAGCCACTGCGCAGGTGACGCCCGATCGGCAGCGGGGCCGGTGCGACACATCCCAGGCCGTAGTTGCGCAGGGCCTTGTGATCGCAAAGCAGCCATGCGAAGACTTCCGGCTCGTCCTTGCACGCCTTGACCATCGCCTGCACGAAGTCGTGGTAAGAGTTGCCCTCGTTGGTGAAGCGCGTGCCCTTCGGCGTGACCGCGATCACGCCCGGCTTGGCGCGGTCGATGAAATGCGGCATGACGCCCTTCGTCCCGTCCTTGCGGGTGGTGACCGAGGCCGGGACCCATGCGGCGGCGTGCGGAATGGTCGAATCCACGCGTCCTCCTGCCGACTCGGCGAGGCGCAGGCCATCGCCAGTGTTCGCCTGGGGGGAGGGCGAGTAGTGCTCCCTGCCGGTCGGCGCGTGCGGGAACAGCTGCTTCCTGCGCTCGATGTCGTGCGGGAAGCCGCCGCAGGCCAGCACCACCCCGCGCCTGGCGCGGACGAAGACGGTCTTGCCTTCGTGTTCGACGAGCGCGCCCGCGACGCCGTCTCGCTCCGTTACCAGCTTGCGCACGGGAGAGGACAGCCAGACCTTCACGTTGCGGTCCATCGCCGCCTTCGCCAGGCGACCCGCCAGCGCGTTGCCGTTGGTGAGCGTCATGCCGCGGCCGTGCAGCATGACGTCGAGGAAGTGCCGGCTCAGCCGCTTCGTGACATAGACGAACGAGGTCGGCGACTTGAAGGCCTTCATGAAGTGCCGGATCTCGGGCCCGGACCCGAGCATCATCCCGAACACGGTGAGCTCGGGCAGGGGCGGGGCGAGGTGCTTGATGCGATCCCCCAACTCCCGGCCGTCGAAGGGGCGGGTGACCATCGAGCGGCCGCCGGGCTGCCCACCGGTCTCCTCCGCGTGGTAGTCGGGGAACACGGCGGGCATGTCGAACTGCACGCAAGTCTTGCCGGTGAAGAACTCGATCGCCTTCGGACCGTTCTCCAGGAATGTGTCCACGCGTTTTTCGTCGAAGTGCGTGGTGGTCTCGTGCTTGAGGTAGGCCTTCGCTGCGCCGGGCGGCTCGTGGATGCCCTGTTCGGTGGCGAGCCGCGTCCCGGGGATCCACAGCCAACCCCCGGAGCGCGCAGTCGTGCCGCCGAAGCGCGGCTCCTTCTCGACGACGAGGACGTCCAGGCCGTGGTGTGCGGCCGTCACTGCGGCGGACATGCCGGAGCAGCCGGTTCCCGCGACCAGCACGTCGACTTCGATCTCATCGTGGGCCATGGGCCGGCTCTCCTGGTGGATCCGCGGATTCTACACGCTATCTGACTAAAAGCAATGCATCTGATATTATCAAATGATGGTGCCTGAGAAATCGTACGTACAATGATCGGCTTGCATTGAGCTGAAGGACCTGCGTGGCTGCCAACCTGACCGAGAAGAACCGCCGCGGTATCCAATCCATCGAGATTGGAAGCAATCTGCTGCTGCAGCTGGCCAGGCATGTGCGGCCCATCGCGCTCAAGGATCTCGCCAAGGCTGCAGGGATGACCGCCGGCAAGGCACACCCATATATGGTTAGCTTTCTCAAGGTGGGTTTCGTCAAGCAGACCGATGCCGGGCTCTATGAACTCGGACCGTTCGCCTTGCAACTGGGCTTGTCGAGGCTGCAGCGCATGGACCCGGTGAAGGAAGCATCGGAACTGATCGAGGATCTCGCGCGGGAAACGAACCAGAGCGTAGCGCTCGCGGTGTGGGGGAATCTGGGTCCGACGATCGTGCGCCTGGAGGAGCCCGTGCAGCCCCTGCACGTGAATCTTCGCACCGGCACCGTCATGTCGCTCGCGAACACCGCAACCGGACGGCTGTTCGCCTCGTACCTGCCGACGAAGATGGTCGAAGGCCTGCTCGGCGACGAACTGTCGCGGTTCGGGCATGGCGGCGCTTCCGCTGCGCCGATCACTCGCGACGCCCTGGAGGCGCTGATGGCGGAGACTCGCAGGCACGGCCTGTCCCGCGCGCGCGGAAGGCCGATCCCCGGGATCGATGCCCTGTGCGCGCCCGTGTTCGATGCGGAAGGTCACATTGCGCTGGGGATCCTGGCCATGGGGCCGACGGCCTCGTTCGACAGCAACTGGGATGGGGTGGTGGCGCGCGCGTTGAAGCGGTGCGCGGCCGAGGTTTCCAGGCGGATCGGTCGAGCCTAGTGACGTCCTCGAGCGCTCGGGGCGCCGGGCTGCGCGCACAGGCGCACGTCGCATCGGGGGCTGCCTTGCTCGCCGCAACGAAATCCCGCCTATACTTCCTCCGCGCCCAGGAACGGCAACCCGTCTGGCTCCCGGCACCTCGTTGACGCCGGCAGCTCACGACGCAGGAATTGTCACGGACGCAGCAGCCCTGGGGAGGGGGGATGAGACGTCGCACGTTCATCACGTTGCTGGCAGTCGGGCCCGTGGCCGCGTGCGCGCGCCCGGCCCAGGCGACGATGCACGGGCTCACCATGGGCACCAGCTACACCGTGGAGCTGGCCGCGCCGCTCGACGATATTGCGCGGACGCGGCTCAGGCAGCGCATCGAAGTCGAGCTGGCCGCGGTCAATCGTTCGATGTCCACCTACGACCCCGGCTCCGAGCTGTCGGCGTTCAACCGTCGGGAAGACCTTCTCTGGGGCGCGGCATCACCCGGCCTGCTGGAGGTGCTCGACAGCGCATCCCGGATCAGCGCCGCGACGCAGGGCGCGTTCGATGTGACGGTCGGCCCGCTGGTCGACCTCTGGGGCTTCGGTCCGGAATATCGTCCCCGACGAGTTCCGAGTGACACCGCCATCGAGCGGGCTCGCGACCGTGTCGGGTATCGACACGTGCAAACCGATCCCTCCGCTCGCGCGATCCGCAAGACAAACCGCCATACCCAGCTCGACCTGAGCGCGATCGCCAAGGGCTACGGCGTCGATCGCGTGGCCATGGTCCTGGAGCGCGAAGGCATCGAAGACTACCTCGTGGAAATCGGTGGAGAGCTGCGGGCACGCGGCACGGCGGCGGCGGGAAAGCCGTGGCGTGTCGGCATCGAGCGCCCGGTGGAAGGGCAACGCCTCATCGGAGAGGTCGTCGCGCTCGGGAACCGGGCCATCGCCACCTCCGGCACGACCCGGGACTTCTTCGAGGAGGCGGGGCGACACTATTCGCACTGCATCGACCCCTCGAGCGGGCGGCCGGTCGAGCATCCGCCCATGGCGGTCAGCGTGGTCGCCGATACGACCATGGAAGCCGACGGATGGGCGACGGCGCTGCTGGTCCTCGGGCCGGAGCGAGGCTACGCTCTGGCGCAAGCGCGCGGCCTCGCGGCGTTGCTGGTGACCGCGTCCGGGCCCAGGTTCGATAGCCATATGACCGACGCGTTCCGGGGGCATCTCCGTGGCTAGCAGGCCAATGCCGACGATCGCACGGTTCTTCCTGGTGGCGTGCCTCGCGCTGCTCAGCGTGGCCGGACCCGCGCGTGCGGCAGGGCAGCCCGACTGGTTGACCCAGGAGCGGCTTCATCACCTCTTCCCGGAGGCGACCTACACCGGCCCGCTGACCGGAAAACCGCCAGCCATGCAGGTCTACGGTGCCGGATCCCCCATCGGGTTCGTGTTCTCGACTGCCGAGATGACGGACGTCGTCGGGTTCTCCGGTGCGCCGTTCAACTTCGTGGTCGGACTGGACCTGCACGGGAAGATCGTCGGCGTCGAACTGGTAGAGCACGAGGAGCCGATCATCAAGTACAACTCGCTCGGTGCGGCGCTCACGCGTTTCATCGGGCAGTACACCGGTCTCGACCCCAACAGCACGATCTCGCTTTCCGGGCAGGGCACGCCGGGCGGCATCGACGGCATCAGCGGCGCGACCGTGAGCGCGCGGGCGTTCAACAATGCCATCGTCCAGAGCGCCCGCCTGGTGGCCCGCTCGCGTGGACTGACGGCTGGCGCCGCGTCGACCGCCATGGTGGATATCGCGACCTTCCAGCCCTTGACCTGGGCGGAGCTCGTCGCGGCTGGGGCGGTGCAGGGAATCCGGATTCCGCTTGGCGGCAGCGAGCGCGCGGGTACGACGGGGGCCGAGCTCGACCTCCAGGCGGCGGTGATCAATCCCGCCTCGATCGGTCGCAATCTCCTCGGCACCGTGCGCTACGGTGAGCACGTGGCGTCGTACAGCCCGCAGGACCTGATCGTGCTGCTCATGGGGAGGGGGCCCTACTCCTTCGTCGGCACCAAGGTGTTCGATACGGGCACGTTCGACCGGATCCGGATCGAGCAGGGCGGGCGCACATTCGCGCTGCAGCGCGCGCACGGGCTGTATCTCTACCTGCCGTTCGTCTCGGCAGCGGGGGCGCCCAAGTTGGAAGAGCTCGGCCTCTTCCGAGTCCCGGCACAGAGCGGAATCGACGTTCTCGCACCGTGGCAGCTGGTGCTGACAGTGGACGAGGCCGGTGCGACGAAGCGAGAGTTCAAGCTCACCTACAACCTGCCCTCGCGATTCGTGCTGCCGCCGTCAGACCCGTCTGCCCAGGCGCCGCTCGAGGCGCCGTGGCGGGAGAGCTGGCGCGAGCAGGCGAAGAACATCGTCGTGCTCGGCGTCGCCCTGCTGATCCTCACGGTGCTGCTCATCGCGACGGACCGGTTGACGCGCCACGCTCGCATCTATGCGGCATTGCGTATCGGCTTCCTGCTCTTCACGCTGGTGTGGATGGGTTGGATCGCTGGCGCCCAGCTGAGCATCATCAACGTGCTCGCATGGGTGCGTGGGTCGGTCAACGGCAAGGGTCTGGATGTCCTTCTCGGCGATCCGTTGCTGTGCGTGCTGATGGCGTTCGTTGTCGTGAGCTTCGTCATCTGGGGCCGCGGCGTGTTCTGCGGCTGGCTGTGTCCGTTCGGCGCACTGCAGGAGCTCCTGGCGAAACTTGCCCGCGTCGTCCGATTGCCCCAGTGGTCACCGTCGTACCGGGTGCACCGCAGGTTGTGGCCGTTGAAGTACGTATCGCTGGTGGTGCTGGCAGTCGCCACGGTGCATGGATTGCAGACCATGGCGGTCGCGGCGGAGGTCGAGCCGTTCAAGACCGCCATCTCGCTGAGAATGGATCGAGCGTGGCCATTCGTTGCGTACGCGCTCGTGGTCCTCGCGGCCGGCTTGTTCGTGGAACGGGCGTTCTGTCGCTTTCTCTGTCCGCTTGGCGCGGTGATGGCGATCGGCGGGCGGCTCCGGTTCCGCCGGTACCAGCCGTTGAAGCGCCGCCCGGAATGCGGCAGCCCCTGTCAGCTGTGCGCGAAGCGCTGCCCGATCCAGGCGATCGAGCCGAGCGGGAAGATCAACATGGACGAGTGCTTCTACTGCCTCGACTGCCAGGTGATCCACAACGATGCGAACGTGTGTCCGCCGCTGGTCAATGAGGCGCGGCGCAACCGCAGGCTCGACGTGGGCGTGCAGACCCGGCCCGCCGTTGCCGAGTGAACTCGCCTGGTCAGCCGGATCCTGGTTGACCGGCAGGGCGGGAAAAGGAAGGGCCCGCGTGGTGCGGGCCCTTCGTCTTTCGGGGGGAGGGGCTGGACTACGCCGCGATCCCCGGCGCGACGGACGCCTGCTGGTTGACCGCGGAGAGGATCGCCCGCAGCGACGCCTCGACGATGTCGCTGCTGCGCCCGACGCCGCAGTAACGGTTGCCGTCGATGTTGATCTGGACGTAGGTGACCGCGTCCGCCCCGGCGCCCGCGCTCGAGCTGAGAGTGTGTTCGCTGTACTCGACCAGCACGAGGCGCTTGCCGGTGTGCTGTTCGAGCGCGGCCACGAAGGCCCCGACGATCCCTGACGCCTTGCCTTGCAGGGAGATGGTATTGCCCCGGGTGCGCAGCGTGGCCTTCAGGCGATCCTCGTCGTTCTCGCGCGTGACCTGGTAACCGGTGAGCTCGTACGGTGAGCGCTGGCCGAGGTAATGCTGCTCGAACAGCTCCACGATGCGCGCCGGCTCGACTTCCGTCTCGGTGGATTCCGCGTACTTCTGCACGACGCCGCTGAAGTCGACCTGCAGCCAGCGCGGAAGCTGGAAGCCGGCCTGCTGCTCGAGCACGTAGGCCACGCCACCCTTGCCGGACTGGCTGTTGATCCGGATCACCTCCTGGTAGGAGCGGCCGAGATCCGCCGGATCGATCGGCAGGTACGCGACCTCCCATGGATCCTCGTCAGTGCGCCTGGCGAGACACTTCTTGATCGCGTCCTGGTGGCTGCCGGAGAAGGCGGTGAACACCAGTTCGCCGGCGTACGGATGACGAGGATGGATGGGCATCTGCGTGCATGCGGTGACGCAGCGGATGATCTCGTCCATGCAGGAGAAATCGAGCTCGGGATCGACGCCCTGGCTGTAGAGGTTCATGCCCATCGTCACGATGTCCATGTTGCCCGTGCGCTCGCCGTTGCCGAGCAACGTGCCCTCGACGCGATCGGCACCCGCCATCACGGCGAGCTCGGCGGCGGCGACTGCGCAACCGCGGTCGTTGTGCGTGTGCAGGCTGACGATGACCGAATCGCGCCTCGAGACGTGGCGGCAGAACCATTCGATCTGGTCCGCGTAGACGTTCGGCGTGGCCATCTCGACGGTGGAGGGCAGGTTGAGGATGCACTTGCGCGCCGGGGTCGGCTGCCACACGTCGGTGACGGCATTGCAGATCTCGACGGCGAAATCGAGCTCCGTGCCGGTAAAGCTCTCCGGGGAGTACTCGAAGGTCCACTCGGTGCCGGGGTGCCGCCCGGCATGCTCCTTCACGAGCTGCGCGCCGGTGGTGGCGATCTTCGTGATGCCCGCTCGATCGAGGCCGAACACCTGCTCGCGCTGCACTGTCGAGGTCGAGTTGTAGAGATGGACGATGGCGCGCTTGACGCCCTTGAGCGCCTCGAAGGTGCGGGCGATGAGCTCGGCACGCGCCTGGGTGAGCACCTGCACGGTGACGTCGGCCGGGATGTGCCCGCCGTCGATGAGGCGGCGCACGAAGTCGAAGTCGGGCTGCGAAGCGGCGGGGAAGCCCACTTCGATCTCCTTGAACCCCACTTTCACCAGGAGCTCGAACAGCTGCATCTTCTGTGCGACGTTCATCGGCTCGATCAGGGCCTGGTTGCCATCCCGCAGGTCGACGCTGCACCAGGTCGGCGCGCGGTCGATGACGCGATCCGGCCAGGTGCGGTCCTTGAGGCCGATGGGTTGGAAGGGGATGTACTTGCGATGGTCGTAGGCAGCCATGGGTCAGTCTCGCTCGGGTTGTGCGACGCCTCGGCGTCGGGACAGCACGGGTGTCCGGGTCCGCTGAACAGTAGGGCGACAGTATAGGGGATGGGGTGTGGTGAGAGTCACCAAAATCACCAGCTTTCTGGCTCCGAGGTGGTGAATATATCTAGATACATATAATATAATAGTGACAAACACCAATCCAGCCAGATTGCCCCCCGCAAACCCACCAAGGAGCCTCGATGAAGCTCGACCGCACCGACAAGCGCATCCTCGGCGCGATGCAGGCAAACGCCCGGATCACCAACCTGGAGCTCGCCGAGACGGTGGGCCTCTCGCCGACCCCCTGCGCCCGCCGCGTGAAGCAACTCGAGGAAGCGGGCGTCATCGATCGCTACGTGACGCTGCTCAACCAGCAGAAGCTCGGGCTGAACATCACCGCGATGATCGGCATCACCATGGACCGCCATACGCCCGACCGCTTCCAGAACTTCGAGCGGCAGGTGAGCCAGTACCCCGAAGTGATCGAATGCAGCATCGTCACCGGGCAGGAGGCGGACTACCTGCTCAAGGCCGTGCTGCCCGACATGACCTATTACGAGGAATTCCTGCTGGGACGGCTCACGCGCATCGAAGGGGTGACCGGCGTGCATTCCAGCTTCGTGCTGCGCAGGATCATCGCGCGGGCGGAGCTGCCGTTGGAGCACATCAAGTAAGGTGCCGATGCGTCACGGCACGGCTTCGGGCTGGATGCGCGAGCGGTCTGCACCGGCTCGGAGTACGTCGACCAGGCCAATCGGCTGAAGGTGTCCTCCGGGATGCGAGTCGATGCGGGGGCCAGGGTTCGAGAGAGCGCAGCGTGGGCACCCCAGCGTGCTCGACCAGGGCGCTTACGCACGTATCGAAGCAGGCAGGGCGGCGACAGGTGGTGACACCTCCGCCCGCCAGTCGACCTCGCAGTCCGCCGCGTAGCGCGCGAGCGCGCTTTCCAGTGTCGGCATCACGCGGCCGCGCTCGCTGCGCAGCGTCGTGCGTGTCGTAAGAGGTCGCGCCAACGGCCTGATCCCGACCTGCGTCAAGCCCATGCGCGCAGCGACCCGTTGCGCCAGATCGAACCACGAGATCTCGCCTTCGTTCGCCAGGTGCCAGATCCCACGCTCGCCGTCCTGGACCAGGTCCAGCGTGGCGTGCACGAGATCGGGTACGTAAGTCGGCGAGACCAGCGCATTGTCCGCGGCCTCCACAGCGTCGCCGGCATGGAGCCGCCGCAGCACGCCATGGACGAAGTTGTGCCGGTCCCAGGGCCCGAAGAAGGCGCTGGTGCGCACGACCAGCGCCCCCGAATGGGCCGCCAGAACCAGCCGCTCGCTCTCGGCCTTGCTCCGGCCGTAGCTGCAGACGGGCGCGGCGACATCGCTTTCGATATACGGGCGGTCGGCCGTGCCATCGAACACCAGATCCGACGAGAACGTCACCAGGGCGATATCGCCCGCCGCGCATGCGTGGGCGAGCGTCGCCGCCCCCATCGCGTTCTCGCGGAAGCAGCGCGCCGGCTCCCGCTCGGCGTCGGCGACGCGCACATAACCGGCCGTGTTGATCACCGCCCACGGCTGATGCTGGTGCAACGCACGATCGACCGACTCCGGGTCGGCGATATCCATCTCGCTGCGGGACAACAGCACATGCGCAAGTCCACGATGCGCGCAAACACGCGAGAATGCTCTGCCCAGCGTGCCGGTCGCGCCCGTGATCAACAGCGCCCTGCGTGTCCGGCGCGGGCTCAGGGTGGTAATCACCGCAGGCTCGCGGCCGGGTTCATCCCCGGATGCATGAAAGCGCTCGGGGCGCTGCCACCAGCCGGGCCCCTGCGCCGCCGGATGCTCAAAGCGCCCCCGGGCCGCAAGGGCGCGGGCCGCCTCGGCCAGCAGCGTCGGGCGCGGCGGCGTGCTGCGCGCATCGAACGCACCGGGCTCGTAGTGGCCGTTGCGCTCGACGAGCAGCGTATTCCAGTCCAGGGCGCCGAACAGCGACCATACCGTCACCGCTCTCACGTCCGCGCCTTCGTTTCGCACCGTACAGGCGGCGTCCCACACGTCGCGCAGCCAGCGCACCTGCTCCTCGCGGCTGCAGCCGTGATGCACCTCGGTCACCGCGATCGGTCGGCCGTAGCGTTGCCACGCCTCCCGCAGGCGGGCAGCCGGCCCGACGTCCGCCTGGCAGCACCGCACCCGCACCGCTTCGACATCGGCATAGTTGTGCTGCCCGTTGCCGCCGTGGAAGCGTGGCGGATAGAGAGCGAGGTTATGGTCGAGCCATCGCTCGCTCGTGAGGTAGTGGTTCAGGCCGAGCACGTCGGGTGGCGTGGCGTGCTCGACGAGGAACGCGAGGTCGCGCTCGGCAACGCCGCAGTGGCGCAGCAGGTGGTGCAATGGGTGAGCCTCGTCGACCTGTCCGCACAGGAGATCGAAGGTCAGCCAGCGCCGTTCGTTCTCGTGCTCCGCCTGGTACTGCAGCAGGGTGGGGGCATAGGTCTTGCCGCTGTCCTCGGTCTGGATGAGCTGCGCGTCCGGGTTGATCTCGCGGACCGCGCGCATCGCCAGCACGGTCGCGAGGCACTGGTTCACCAGTGCCCGCAGGTATGCCGCGGGGACGCGGCAGTGCGGATACCAGTGGCCGTAGAGGCCGCTGAAGCGCGCTGTCGTCAGCGGCTCGTTGACCGGGGTGTACGCATCGATCCATGGGTAGCGCTGCGCAACCCGCGCCGCATGCGCGGCAAGCAACGTCGGAAACCGCGGGTCGAGCAGGTTGGTGTAGTGCGGGCCGCTCCCATGATGCACGAGGCCGGCAATCGGTTTCGGTCCGTGCTCGCGCAGCACGGCGAGCCGCTCGTCGTGCCAGCGCCAGTCACATCGCTCCGGCCCGTCGGGCGATATCGTCTCCCAGAGGACCGGGAAGCGCAGCCGCGTGAACCCCAGGTCTGCGACGGCGCCCAAGTGCGCCGCGTCGAGTGCCAGGCCCAGCTCCGCAATCTGGTTGCGCCAGGTGTCGCCGACACGGGTGATGCTGCACTCGATGCCGCCCCAGAGCTCGGTCGCTACGACAGCAGCAGGGCCGGCACGGGCTGGCCCAGGGAACGAATCGTCCTGCCGCATCAGACGACCCCGGGAAGATGCGTGCGGGCGATCCGGGTCGCGCGGGCGATCACCGACAGCGGCACCTTTGGCCTGCGATCGGCGTAGAGCAGGCCGTTCGCCTCCTGGAAGGTGTCCGCGAACTGGGTGTAGCAGAACCCGCTGAACATTGCGACGTTCGCCACCACCTCCAGCAGTTCGCGGTACTGGCGCGCAAGGTCCTCCTCGCTGGATGCGGTCGTGTAGCCCCAGGCATCGCCGGCGCCGGAGGGAGGGTCCGGGCAGTATGCGATCCCGCCGAACTCGGTGAGGATGACCGGTTGCCCATGGTGCGGGTAACCGTCCAGTGTCAGTACCCGCCCGCCGGGGCGGCGCCGATCCAGCAGTTCCTCGCGCTTCGCCTCGGCGCTGTATCGCTGGTGGAGGTGCTGGAGGTTCGCGTCGTAGTCGTGGATGCCGATGATGTCGGTCGCGGTGCTCTCCCAGCCGTCGTTGCCGATCACGGGCCGGGTGGGGTCGAGCGTCTTGGTCAGGTGATACAGCGCCTCGACGGCATGCCGGTGCTGCGGCGTGCCGGGCAGGTCCGGCACACCCCAGGATTCGTTGAACGGCACCCACACGATCACGCAGGGATGGCTGTAGTCGCGGTCGATGACTTCGCTCCACTCCCGCATCAGGCGGGTGATGGCACGCCCGGTGAAGCGGTAGCCGGAGGGCATCTCCTCCCACACCAGCAGGCCGAGCCGGTCGGCCCAGTACAGGTAGCGCGGGTTCTCGATCTTCTGGTGCTTGCGCACGCCGTTGAAGCCCATGGCCTTGGCCAGTTCGACGTCGCGGCGCAGCGCGTCATCGTCGGGCGCGGCGAGCAGCGTGTCGGGCCAGTAGCCCTGGTCGAGCACCAGCCGGAGGAGGTAGGGCCGCCCGTTGAGCATGAAGCGGTCGCGCACCAGGTTCACCGAGCGCAGCGCCGTGTACGACTCGAACTCGTCGAGCACCGTGTCGCCGAGCCGCAGCCGCAGCCGCGCAGCCACCAGGTTCGGGCGCTCCGGGCTCCACAGCAGCTCGTTGCGCGAGTCGTCGATGCCGGGATCCGACAGCACGATGCCGCGGTGCACCTCGCCCTCGATCACGTCGTACTCGTCGGACGCGATGCGCTGATCCTTGTGCCAGAGCTGCACGTCCAGGCGCAAGCCGTGCTCGATGGGACCGACGACCCAGGCGTCGAGCGTGATCTCAAAGCGCTGGAGCTGCGGCGTCCAGCGAAGGCGCTCGATGCGGGTGGCCGACACGCGCTCCAGCCACACCGGCTGCCAGATGCCGGTGGTGCGCGGGTACCAGATCGAGTGCGGCTCGGGTTGCCAGTCCTGCTTGCCGCGCGGCTTCTCGAAGTCGTGCGGGTCGTCCTCGACCCATACCGTCACGGTCTGCGGGCCGTCGGGAATCAGCGCATCGGTGATGTCGCAGCTGAACGGTGTGTGGCCGCCCTCGTGATGCATCAGGTGATGGCCGTTGACCCAGACCCGCGCCGCATAGTCGACGGCGCCGAAGTGCAGCAGGACGCGGCCGTCTTCACCCGGCGCCACGTGGAAATCGCGCTGGTACCAGCAGCAGCGGTGGTAGCTGCGGTCACCGATTCCGCTCGCCTGGGATTCGGGCGGCATCGGCACGCGGATGGCGAGCGGCCAGGCCTCGACGTCGGACGGCCCGGTGTAGCGACGCTCGTCGTCGAAGCAGAAGCGCCAGACGCCGTCCAGCGATTGCCAGTGGCGACGTCGCAACTGCGGCCGCGGATAGGCCTCGCTCATGGCACAGGCACTCAGCCGGCCGCAGCGCTCACTGTATCGACGACGTGCGCTTGCGGGGCGCCCGGGCCTTTGCCGGTGGACGGCGCCGGCCGGCTGCGCAGGTGATCGGCCATCGTGAGCTGCTCTGCGGTCTCCGCCAGGCGTTCCTGCAGCATGTGCTGCATCGCGGCCCACGTACGATCCCACGAGGTGCCGGCGAGCACCCGGTCGACGTCGGCCAGCCAGCCTGCGCGGGGGCGCTGCAGCAGCGCATCGGCCCTGGCAATCCACTCCTGCGGGTGGGTCGCGATCTCGACCAGGCCGCGCTCGCCATAGGGCCGGACGACGTCCCGGATTGCACTGGACACCACCGGCACGCCCGCAGCGAGGAATTCTGGCGTCTTGGTCGGACTGATGTAGCGCGTCGACTCGTTCAGGGCGAACGGCATGACACCTGCGTCCCAGTGTGCGAGGTGCGCCGGGAGCTCGTGGTAGCTGCGGCCACCCAGCCAGTGCAGGTTGGCATGCCGGGGCAGGGAGGCCGGGTCGATCTTCACGACCGGACCCACCATGATCCATTGCCAATCCGGGCGGCGCCGCGCCAGTTCATCGACCAGCGCCAAGTCCATGCGTTCGTCGATCACGCCGAAGAACCCCAGGCGCGGCCGGGCAATGGGTGCGAGCTCCGGCGGCTCCGCCAGCCCGCGGCGCGCCTGGCCGAAGTGGGCGGCATCGATGCTGCTCGGGAACGCGTGCACCCTCGAGTGCCGGTGCCGCTTCGCTTCGTACAGGCTGTGCCCGCCGCAGAACACCAGGTCGCAGCGGCGCAGCAGCCTGCTCTCCATCTCCTGCAGCATCGGGGATGCTCCTCGGAACGCCGACAACTCGTCCATGTTGTCGTAGACGTGCAGGTCTGCCGCGTGATGGCTGCTGAAGGTCAGCGCCATGGGGGTGTAGTACCAGAAGATGCGCGGCCGACCGGGCCTCGCCGCGAGCAGCTCGTCCAGCAGCCGGGTCTGCGCCAGGCTCGTCTGCGCCCCGGTCAGACGGCCCGGCACGACCGGCACCGCGACCTGTACGCCCTCGGCGACGCGCTCGCTGCGCAGCAGGGCTCTCGGCACGTCCTCGATGACCGGCTCTTCGAAGAACACCACGTCGTGCTCGCGCGCCGCCCGGCTCATCAAGTGCTGCGGCCGCTGGTACACGAAGTTCCAGCGCAGGTGCGAGAAGCAGATCAGCAGGGGTCGGCATGGCGCCGTGGTGGGGACATGCGGGGACAGAGCGGTGTCGCGGGCTGGCATGGACATGGTCGTCGGGGTGTTGTGCGACGAGGGGACCGCACCGCCCGAGGCGGCCGGCCCGTTTCCCTGCGTCGCGTGGATGTGCAGGAGCAGGGCAAGCGGCGGGCCCGGCGCGCCAACTCGTCGCGTGCCGCTCCGGATCCGGAGCAGGCATCGGGGATGACCTCAAGCCTGCCCGTCGGCGCTCCGCGAGCGGTCGACGGCCGTGTCGGCCGGGCGGTGGATGAGCTCTGCGACACGCAGCATCCAGCTCCTGTAGCATGGCTCGACTGGTTCCCCGCATGAACAGGAGGTCCCGTGCATCCCCGTATCCGAGTGGTCGCTTCGGGCGTGCTTCTCGCGCTGCTCTGCATGTCATCCACCTATGCGGACATCGACCGCAACGCGGTGGACTTCCAGACACCCGCGGACATCCAGTGGGTGCGCAATGCGGCGGGCACCAATGAGCAGGCGATCCTG
This sequence comes from uncultured Burkholderiales bacterium, assembly GCA_964523885.1. Taxonomy (GTDB): domain Bacteria; phylum Pseudomonadota; class Gammaproteobacteria; order Burkholderiales; family SHXO01; genus SHXO01. The sequence continues at coordinate 15,727 of CAZFYX010000004.1, forward strand.
TTCGGGGATCCGACCAGGCCCGGGCCGTATGTCGTGCGGCTCAGGTGGTTGCCGGGCAACATGAGCCTGCCGCATTTCCACCAGCACGACCGGTTCTTCGTCGTCATATCCGGGACCTGGTGGGTCGGCTCGGGCGAAAGTTCGATCCCGACAGTACGGTACCGGTGCCCGCAGGCAGCTACGTCATCCACTACGCGGGCAAGGTGCACTACGACGGCGCGAAGGACGAGGAGACCGTCATCCAGGTGTGGGGCATGGGGCCGGCGACGTCCTATCCCGTCGAGCAGCGTTGAACGCATCAGCGGGCCGCGTACGCGCCGGAGAAGTGTCTATACTTCGGTAGCGTCATTTGCCATGGAGGCCGGGATGTCCTCACAGTCGAGAGCCACGAGAGAGAGTCAGAAGCGGGCGTTCGAAGCGCGTCTGCAGGCGCGTCAGGGCATCCTCGAGAAGCGGGGGTTGGCGCCTCCCGACTTCAGGAAGGACAAGGTCTACCAGCACCTGAAGGCCCGGCACGAGGCGATCGTCAGCGCCATCGCCGTGATCGAAGCCCTCGCGCAGAAGGCGCAGCCCGCTGCGAAACCCGCGGTCAAGGCGGAATCCGCCCCCGCACCGGCGGAGAAGAAGCCGAAGAAGGAGAAGGCGGAGAAGCCGGCAAAGACCGCGAAAGCGCCTGCCGCCGAAGCCGGGAAGTAGTCGGGGTGCAGAACAAGCTCATCGGGCTTCTGGCCGGTAAGACGCCCTTCTTCGGCATCACCCTGATGTGCGGCTCCACCCGGGTGACCGAGATCCTGGCGCGCAGCGGCTTCGACTTCCTCATGGTCGACCAGCAGCACGGTGAGTTCTCCAAGGCGACGGCGACGGACAGCATCCGTGCGATTGCCGCGGCCGGACCGGTCCCCATCGCCCGCGTTGCGGACAATGCGCCGGGCGCCATCAACGATCTGCTCGATGCCGGTGCCCTCGGCGTGGTGGTGCCCATGGTGAATTGCCGCAAGGACGCCGAGGACGCGGTGCGTGCCGCGTTCTACGCGCCACGCGGCATGCGATCGAAGGGCGGATCGGCGCCCATCTTCTACGGCGAGGACTACGCGAAGCGGGCGAACGGCGAGATCCTGCTGGTGGTGATGATCGAGACCCGCGAGGCCGTCGAGAACGCTGCGGAGATCCTCTCGGTCCCTGGAGTGGGGATGGGTCTGGTCGGCACGTCCGATCTCGCCTACGACATGGGCTGCGCACGCGATGGACCGGAGATCAAGGCCGCACTGGCCCGTGTGCTCGAAGCCGGGAAGAGGTCGAACGTGCCGGTCGGCACGGCCATCGGCGCGGTGGCGGACATCGAGAAGCTCGACGGTCTCGGGCTGGCCTTCTACCTCATCAGCCACGACCAGGGAATGCTCAAGAAGGCCGGGGACGAGCTGGCCGGCGCACTGCACCGCGCATTGAAGCGCGCACGCTAGCGGCGCCCGGGAGCACGCGCGTGGGACAGGCCGGCGGCACGTTCGTCCTCGGGCTCGACCTCGGTTCCAGTTCCTGCAAGGTCTGCGCGCTCGGTACCTCGGGCCGGCTGCTTGGCAGCGAGGCGGAATCCTACGACACGTCTTTTCCGCATCCCGGCTGGGCGGAGCAGGACCCCAACGTCTGGCTGCCCGCACTGGGCGCCGCATCGAAGCGGCTGATCGCCCGTCTCGGGCTGGACAGCACGGACGCGCTGGGACTGGCCGTCACCTGCGCCGCACATATCGGTGTGCTCCTCGATGCCGACGGGAAAGTGCTACGCAACGCCATCCTCTGGAGCGATCAGCGCTCGGCCCGGGAGGCGCAGGAGATCGCGGACCGGATGGGGCCCGAGGTGCTGCGCATCTCGAACAACTGGCCCACTCCGACCTGGACGCTGCCGCACCTGGCGTGGCTGCGCAAGCACGAACCCGAGGTGCTGAGCCGCACGCGTCACATCCTGCTGTCCAAGGACTACATCGCCTACCTGCTCACGGGGCGGCTCACCACCGATCCAGGGGCCGCCGTCTCTGCGATGCTCATGGACGTTGGCGCCGATACCTGGTCCAGGCAATTGTGCGATCTCGTCGGCATCGACGAACGGGTCCTTCCGGAGATCCTGCCGACGGCCGCAGAGATCGGCACCGTCACGGCCCGGGGCGCCGAAGCGCTGGGCATCTCGGAACGGACGAAGGTCTTCAACGGTTCCACCGACAGCACGGCGGAGACCTTCGCCGCCGGTGTCCGCCACGCGGGGCAGTTCGTGATCCGCCTTGCCAGTGCCGGTGGCCTTCACGTGATCGCGAATCCTGCGCTGGCGCGCAGGAACCTGATCTCGTATCCCTACTGCGGCGGGCCGTTCTGGATGTCCCAGGCAGCCACGAATACCTGCGCGACGGCGGTTGCGTGGGCGCGCGACGTCTTGTCCTCGCCGGATGGGGCGGCGGATTTCGGCGCATGGTCGAGGCTCGCGGGCGAGTCCCCGCCGGGGGCGAATGGCGTCATGTTCCATCCGTACCTGTCGGGTGAGCGGTGTCCGTACTGGGACGCCGATCTGCGGGCTGCATTCACCGGGCTGAGCCTGCACTCGAAGAAGAGCGACTTGGCCCGCGCGGTCTACGAAGGCACGGCTTACGCGCTGCGGGATGCCGCGGGCGTGATCGAGGCGGAAGGCATCCGCATCCATGAGGTGAAGGTCGTTGGGGGCGGGGCAAACAGCTCGCTCTGGCTGCAGACGATCGCCAATGTGTTCGACTGCCCGGTGTTGCCGATGACGCAGGCCGATTCGTCCGCCGGGGCAGGGCTCTATGCGCTGGTCGGACTGGGAGCATTCGCAGGGTTCGGGAAAGTCCCGCAGAACGCGCTCAGTTCAGAGGCTGCGCCAGAAGTGTTGCCGGAGGCGGACCGCCGAGCCTTCTTCCTCGAGCAGATGGAACGGTACCGGTTCGTTCAGCAGCATGTCTCCGCGATATCGCATGTGCGCCGACGCAGATGACGCGTAGTCGGCTGGCTCGATGCACGCCGCATGCCGAAGAGGTGAAGCCCGAGGCGCTGCGCGCAGGCTTGCATCGAGCCTGCAGCGTATGATCGATTCGCGCATCGCCATTCAGCGGCGGGATTCGATCGTCGCGGGCGCTGCATGTAAATTCTTCAGTACGCAATGGCGGCAGAGCAATCCTCATTCGACGCAGCGCAGTACAAGAACGCGCAGCGCGAGCAGTGGAACAAGGACGGCGCGGGCTGGCTACGCTGGAATGCCGTGCTGGACCGTTGGTACGGGGAGCCGACTCGTCGGATGCTCGATCTGGCCGGCCTTCGATCGGGGCAGCGCGTGCTGGACATCGCTGCGGGCGCCGGCGAGCCGGCTGTCAGTGCCGCCGAGCGGGTGGGCCCTGGTGGGCACGTCCTGGCGACCGACATCTCCGAGGGCATCCTGGAACTGGCTCAGCAGATCGCGCGTGAACGCGGCCTCGCGCAGGTCGAGACCCGCGCGATGGACGGGGAGAACCTGGATCTCCCCGATGCTTCCTTCGATGCGGTGGTATGTCGGCTTGGCCTGATGTACATGCCGCATCCCGTGACAGCGCTGCGCGAGTGGCGCCGTGTGCTGAGACCGGGCGGTCGGGTGGCGGTGGTCGTGTTCTCCACCCCCGATCGGAACAGCTGGGGCTCCGTACCGGCTTCAATCATCCGACGGCGCGCGCAGGTACCGCCTCCGGCTCCCGGTCAACCCGGGCCCTTCAGCCTCGGCAGCCCAGGCGTGCTCGAAGACGTCTTCCGACACGCGGGGTTTTCAGACCCGGAGATTCGCGCCGTGCCGGTGCCGCACGCGGCAGCCAGTGCCGCGGCGTACGTGAGAGTTGCCAGGGAAGCGTTCGGTGGATTCAACGCCATGATGGGTCACCTGTCCGCCGCGGAGCGGGAGTCGGTGTGGGACGAGGTGGAGAGCGTGTTGCGCAACTTCGAATCGGCGCAGGGATTCGAGGTGCCAGGCGAGTCCCTGGTGTGCGCGGCGACGAAGTGATCGGGCGCGGACCGCTCAAGGCCGCGTCGTCTTCAGCTCGTATGTCGATTCCGCGCGCTCCCGTTCGACCAATCCCCGAGGGAATATTCCCGCACCTTTCTCCGGAGTACTGAATGCCCAGCAAGAACACGGTCTGCCTGTGGTACGACGGCACCGCCCTGGATGCGGCACGGTTCTACGCCGAAACGATTCCGAACAGTTCGGTGGGCGCGGTGATGCATGCACCGGGTGACTATCCTGACGGCAAGCAGGGCGACGTCCTGACCGTCGAATTCACCGTGGCGGGCATTCCCTGCCTCGGACTCAACGGCGGTCCGCAGTTCAAGCACAGCGAGGCGTTCTCGTTCCAGATCTCGACCGAGGACCAGGCCGAAACCGATCGCCTGTGGAACGCGATCGTCGGCAACGGCGGTCAGGAGAGCGCCTGCGGCTGGTGCAAGGACAAGTGGGGGCTGAACTGGCAGATCACGCCACGCGCCCTTATCGAAGCGATCACCGACCCGGATCGTGCCGCGGCCAGGCGAGCGTTCGACGCGATGATGACGATGCGCAAGATCGACATCGCCACGATCGAGGCGGCGCGGCGGGGCTGAGAGGGGCAGGTGCACCATCTCACTCCGAACCGTCGGGAAAGAAAAATGGCCGGCCGTCAGGCCTCGCCCTGCTCGCACACCCGCTTGAGCAGCTCGAAGTTGGTCGCCTGGCCAGCCAGCATGCCGCGCTTCTTCTCCGCTGGCGGCTCCGCCCCCAGCCAGCGCACGTTGAACCCAAGCCGGGTGCTGCCGTTCTCCAGCGCTTCCAGTTCGTAGTTGGCCAGAAGCTTCACGTCGATCTGCGGGATCTCCACGTGTTCCGAGTACAGGGCGCGGTCATCCTGGAACTTGCTGTACACGGCAGTGTTGATCAGCCTCAGGCCATGGAAGATGCAGTTGTGCCGCATGCCGATGCGCTCGGTGGTCATCTCGCGGTCGATCGTGTCCACGCCTTCCAGCCATTGCGGCCGTTTGTCTACGTTCACCAGCGTCTGGTACACGGTGCGCACCGGTGCGTCGATCACGAGCTCGAGGTTGTCGTCACCCTTCTCGATCACGACGGGTGGGGGCGGCGCGGGAGGCGAGATCTGCCGGCGGTACTGGGTGAGCGTCGCGAACTCGTATTCGATCGCGCCGATGGTGTCGTAGGAGTGACTTGATTTGGACCAGCGCAGGCTCGGGTGGGGCTGAGCCAGGCCGGCAGCCGTGCAGCAGGCCTGCGTCATCAGGATGTACTCCGACGAGTCGATGCCGTTCTTGAGCAGCCGGTGCGCCACGATCATGTCCACGCCGGTCGCCTTCACGAACCGCGCGACCTTGATCTCCTTCAAGTAGCCGAAGTGGGCGACGAACTTGAGCGTCAGGGTCCCGGCGCTCTGGCAGGCGCCGCACTGGCAGACGGTATCGCGCTCGATCACCATCAGGCGCTGATGGAACCTGGAGAACATGGTCAGGCACTGCTCGACGAGCCGCCCCCGGTCGAGGGGCGCTCCGGTCCGGTAGAAGAGCAGGGCGTCGCCCTCGATCTCGGCCAGGGTGAAGCCGGTCTCGTTCGAATCGACCAGCAGCTCCAGCAGTTCCGTGATGATGTGCGCCGCGTGATCGATCTCGGTGGCCGAGGTGAATTCGGTGAAGCCGCTGATGTCCGGGATGAAGATGATCGCCTGTTCGGCCATGACCGGCGCCCGTCCTCGCGTCTACGGCACCAGGACCAGCGGTATCGTCGCGCCTGCCGCCTCGATCACCCGGTGGCTCTCGGCGGCCTCGCCCAGCGGGAACGTGCGCGCCGGGTTGACCTTGAGCCAGCCTTCCTCCAATGCCCGGAAGACGTTGACCGCCATCTCCTCCCGCTGCGCGGCTTCGCGCACGTAGTGGAACACGATGGGCCGGGAGAGACTGTTGGACTTCGCGGCCAGGCGCGACACCTCGAACGGCGGCACCGAGCCGGACGCCTGGCCGAAGTTGACCAGGTGGCCACAGAAGTCCAGGCAGTCGAGCGACCCGAAGAAGCTCTCCTTGCCGACGCCGTCGTAGGCGACGGCCACGCCCCTGCCCTGGGTGATCTCGCGAACGCGCTCGACGAAATTCTCGCGCTTGAAGTTGATCCGGTAGTGGCAGCCCGCGGCGGCGGCGGCGCGGTCCTGCTCCTCATCAGCAACGGTGCCGATGATCCTTGCGCCGATGTGCGAGGCCCATTGGCACAGCAACTGGCCGACGCCGCCGGCCGCCGCCTGCACGAGGACCCATGACCCGGGCGTGACCTGATGCACCCGCCGCAGCAGCATCTCGACGGTGAGCCCGCGCAGCAGCGCGGACGCCGCGACCTCGTCGCTCACGCCGGCGGGGATGCGCAGCAACTGCGCCTGATCGATGACGCGCTCTGAAGCGTAGACGCCATAGGCACCGGTGACGTAGGCGACGCGGTCACCCACCTTCCATCGCGTGACCTCGGCCCCGCATTCCGTGACCACCCCGGCTGCTTCGATCCCCGGAATGCCGGGCAGCTGCAGCGTCTTGTACAGGCCTGAGCGGACGTACACGTCGTGGAAGTTCACACCGATCCGGCTGTGCTTCAGCCGCACTTCGTTCGGCTTCGGCGCCCCAACCTGAATCTCCTTCAGCTGCAGGACCTCGGGTCCGCCGTACTGCTCGATCACTACCGCCTGTGCCATGCTCAAGTCCTTGGTCGAGTGTCAAATCGCTCTCAGCAGAATTGTTGAGAACGGGATGGTCATCGGGTATCTTCGCGCAGAGATCGCCGCGGCCGCATGGCGGGCAGGCTGGCGCCCGTTGACTCTGATGCCCCGGGGCTGCAGGCCGCAGGCACGGAGACGCCCGAAATTCCCTGGAGAGAACTGCCTGTGATCATTCTGCACCATCTGAACAACTCGCGTTCGCAGCGCATCCTGTGGCTGATGGAGGAGTTGAACATCCCCTACCGGATCGAGCGCTACCAGCGCGACGCCAAGACCAACCTTGCGCCGCCGGAGTTGCGCGCCATCCATCCCCTCGGCAAGTCGCCTGTCATCCAGGATGGCGACCTGCTGCTGGCCGAGTCGGGTGCCATCATCGAATACCTGGTCGATCGGTACGGCAAGGGCCAGCTCATTCCCCAGCGCGGGACGCAGGAGCACATCCGCTATCTGCACTGGCTGCACTTCGCCGAGGGCACGATCATGCTGCACCTGGTGGGCCGGCTCTATCTCACCCGCGTGGGGGAGGCGGCCAAGGCCATGCAGGGAAGGGTGGAAGGGATGATCCAGGCCGAGCTCGATCTGGTGGAGGCCGAACTCGGGCGCAGCGCCTACCTTGCCGGTCCGGAATTCAGCGCCGCCGACGTCCAGATGATGTTCCCCCTGGAGTTCGCCCTGCACGCGGGCCTCGCAGGCGAGCGGCATACCAGGCTGCGCGACTATGTCGGGCGGATGCAGGCGCGACCTGCCTATCGCCGTGCCCTGGAAGCGGGCGGCGCCTATGCATACGGCGGCAGCTGAAGTGCGGCCGGGGGAAGTGCGACCCCGCGAGTGAGCGGAACGGAGAACCGCGGCCCCGCTGCCGCGCTCCGCCCGTTTGCCGTATCCGGTGATCGCTGATGTCGGGTGCCGAAGTGCATCGCGGTTACAGACCACGCGTGAGCGAGAACAAGCGGCTGGCGTTCGCGCTGCTGATCTCGCTGTGGATCCACGCGCTGTTGATGACCTTGACCTTCAGCGGCGACGGACTCGGGCTGCCGGGTTTGGGCCTGCCCTGGCAGGATCGGCGCATCGAGGCGCAGGGCATGGTCGTGAGGCTCGTTCCGCCCCCGGCTCCCCCTGTGGAGCCGGCGCTTCCGTCGGACTCGCAGCCCTCGCCTCAGGCACCAATGGAGCAGACTCCGTCCAGTCAGCCCGATCCGGCGTCTTCGCTGCCACCGGAGCCGATCGCGCTCCCCGTCATCCCGTCTGCGCCGGGACCTGCAGACACCCAGCCCACGGCAGAAGTGCAGCCACCGCAGGCGGCCCCGGCCAGCGCAGATACCGCGAGACCCCTGCCGCGCGTGAACGGCGCCGCCGAAGTGGCGCTGGCCGAGCACATCGAGCCGCCCGTCAGCGCGCTGAAGCCCGATAACGAGGTCGCTCTTCCGCCCGCTGCAGAAGTGCCAAGGCCTGGCGCCACGACAGGCTCGATCAGGTCCAGCAGCGTGGAGCCCGGTCCGGCTGCGCCTCGCGATGTGGGGGATGCCTTGCCGGAGCGAACCGCCACGAAACCTCAGGCGCAGTCCGAGGACCGGGCGGCTGCGGCGCAAGAGGCAGCTCGTCAGGAGGCAGCTCGCATCGAAGCCGAGCGGGAGGCGCTGCGGCAGGAAGCGGCCCGCCAGGAAGCGGCTCGTGTAGAGGCAGCCCGTCTCGAGGCCGCACCGCAGGAAGCCCAGCGCCAGGAAGCCGCACGACAAGCAGCCGCGGAGCAGGAGGCACGGCGGCAGGAGGCCGCTCGTGCAGAGGCCGCCCGGCTCGAGGCCGCGCGACAGGAAGCCCAACGCCAGGAGGTGGCGCGACAGGCGGCTGCGGAGCAGGAAGCGCGACGGCAGGAGGCCGCTCGTGCAGAGGCCGCTCGGCTCGAGGCTGCGCGACAGGACGCCCAACGCCAGGAAGCCGCACGAAAGGCCGCGGCGGAGCAGGAGGCGCGGCGGCAGGAGGCCGCTCGCGCAGAGGCAGCCCGGCTCGAGGCAGCGCGGCAGGAGGCCCAACGCCAGGAGGCGGCCCGACAGGCGGCTGCCAAGCTGGAGGCGCAGAGGCAGGAAGCCGCTCGTCTAGAGGCTGCCCGGCTCGAGGCCGCCCGGAAGGAGGCGCAACGTCAGGAAGCGGCGCGCCAGGAGGCCGCGCGCGTCCGGGCCGAACAGGAGGCAAAACGGGAAGAGACGCTTCGGGCCATCGGACGGCAACTCGATGAAGAAGCCGCCCAGCGTGAAGCCGCAGAGCGCAAAGCTGCCGCGGATGCCGAGCGTCAGCCCGACGAGCTGCCCCTGACGCTGAGCACCGGGCGCCGGGTCAAGGTGTTTGGACGCACCCACCCCAACCCCGAACTCGTCCAGTACGCGGAGACCTGGGCCCGGAGGATTCAGTTCAACACCTCGATCGACACCGTCCACGCGGTGGCAAAGCGGCCTCACACGGTTCCAGTGGTGACGGTCGCCCTGCGCAGCGACGGATCGGTGGAATCGGTGACGTTTGAGCTCTCCAGCGGCGCGGCGGAGGTCGACTCCGCGATACGCCAGATCGTGGAGCGCCAGAAGCCCTATGCGCGGTTTCCGGAGGCGCTGGCCCATGACTACGATGTGATCGAGATCCGCCGAAGCTGGCGCTTCGATTCGGTGCTGCAGCTGTATTGACGCGAACATCCTGTCGCTCCAGGTCGACACGGTGTGCGAAGTCCGCCCCGTGCGCGGACCTGACCAGGTCCGCGTCGAGCACCCGCTGAAGGATTCCGACCGACCAGCGCCCGCGCTGCCGTGACCGGCACGCGGGCTGCTGCCTCCCGGCCCAACCAGGAGGGGCGAGGATGGCCAGGGCGGTCTGGCGCATGGCCGGTCGGGTGGTGGCTCGTCGAGAGCCGCGCGCAGTGTCGGGCATGCCTTCCTCATTGGATGGCCGGGCCCGCCTGGTCGAAGACCGGCGACTGGCCTATGCGCTGCTGCTCTCGCTGACGTTCCATGCGCTGCTGTTGAGCCTGAATTTCCGTGGTCAGGGGCTCGGGCTTCCGGGCTTCGGCTTCCCCTGGCAAGAGCGCCGCGTCCAAGCGCCCGACCTGGTCGTCAGGCTCGTTCCCCCGCTGCCACCGACACCACCTGCACAGGCGGCGATCCCGCCGGTCGCGCAACCCCTGCACCAGCCGCTGGTCGCGCCCACGCCTGCGCCGCGACCGCGTCCGGCTCGTTCCGCACCATCTGCCGCGCAGAAACGCGCAACGGCCCCCGCTGCCACCGCACGGATCGAACCCGGGCCGGCGCACGACGCGTCGCCCCCTGCGGATACTGCGAACGCGCTGCCGCCCGCCGAAGGGCCGGCCTACGCGGCACTCGCGGACATCATTGAACCGCCTGTCACCGAGCGCAAACCCGACAACGAAGTTGCAGCTCAGGGGCCATTGGCTGGCGCCACACCAGGCATCTCCATCGCCGAGCCCGGCTCGACTGCACCTGCCGACGCTGGTGACACATTGCGGGAGACGACCGATGCCAAGGCGCAGGAGGAGGCCCTCGAGCGAACGGCTGCGGCCCAAGAGGCTGCTCGTCAGGAGACTGCTCGAGTCGTGGCCGCGCGGCAGGAAGCTGAACGCCAGGAAGCTGCGCGACAGGCCGTTGCCGAGCTGGAGGTGCAGCGGCAGGAGGCGGCTCGCCAGGAAGTCGTCCGCATCGAGGCCGTGCGCCAGGAAGCGCAACGCCAGGAAGCGGCGCGACTGGCCGCAGCGGAGCTGGAAGCGCAGCGCCAGGAGGCCGCTCGACAGGAAGTGGCGCGTGTCGAAGCCGAGCGCCAGGAGGCCCAACGCCAGGAGTTGGCGCGACAGGCCGCAGCTCAGCTGGAAGCGCAGCGGCAGGAAGCGGCTCGGCAGGAGGCAGAACGTGTCGAAGCGGCCCGCGAGGAGGCTCAACGCCAGGAGGCTGCGCGACGGGCAGCCGCCGAACTGGAGGCGCAGCGGCAGGAAGCGGCTCGGCAGGAGGCAGCGCGCGTCGAGGCCACGCGCTTGGAGGCCGAACGCCAGGACGCTGCACGAAGAGCAGCCGCCGAACTGGAGGCGCAGCGGCAGGAAGCGGCGCGTCGCGAGGCCGCCCGCGTCGAGGCGGCTCGGCAGGAGGCTCGACGCCAGGAAGCAGCCCGACAGGAACTTGCTCGTCAGGAGGTCGCGGATCAGGCGGCGGCGCGGCAGCAGCCTGCGCAAGGACCGGCCAGCGAAGAGGAGGCAAGACGGCAGGAGAGGCTTCGGGCCATCGGGCGGCAACTCGATGAGGAGGCCGCACAGCGCGAAGCCGCCTCCAGGGAGCTACCCCTGACCTTGAGCAACGGGCGTCGCATCAAGCTGTTCGGACGCACCCATCCCAACGCCGAGCTTATCAAGTATGCGGATGCGTGGGCCCAGCGGATCCAGTTCAGCACCGCGCCCGCAACGATCCGGGCGATGGCGAAGCGGCCTCTGCGCGATCCGATGGTGACGGTCGCCATTCGGAGCGACGGGTCCGTGGAGTCGGTGACATTCGAGCTCCCCAGCGGAGTCGCTGCGGTCGACAGCGCAATCCGACAGATCGTGGCAACTCAGGGCCACTATCAGTTTCCGCCGGCGCTCGCCCGCGAATACGATGTGATCGAGATCCGGCGCAGCTGGCACTTCGATTCCATCATTCTGCTCTACTGATTTGCGTCCGCCACGCTGGCGGATGCGTTGTGCCCCGGGCTTCTATTCCGGAGAAGGCAAAGAGGTACTTGCGGAAGAGCTTCTGGCGCTAGCGCGCGATAACTCGGAGCTGCTAACCCCGTTTGAGCCGACGTGGGTAACTCTCCAGCATCCAAACCGGAGATGCAGTGGCTTGCGGGCCCCATCTAGATTTTGCGATCCCGAGAACGCTGCTCTTGCTTTAGATGGCAGCGTCCTGAAGAGATGGGCGACTAGGCCAATGGCTGGTCAGTACGCAAACCTCCCCACCGCCCCCTCATCCCACTCAATCCCATTCCCCGGCCGATCGGGCACGATGCACTGCCCATCCTTCACCTGGAACGGCTCCTTGATGATGGGATTGCCCCAATCGCGGTATTCCAGCCAGTCGGCCGTCTCGGTCGCGCGCAGCAGGTGCGCTGACACCTCCGGATACAGGTGGCTCGACATGGGATGCCCGGCTGCGCCAGCGATCGCCGCCGCACGCATCCAGCCTGTCACTCCCCCGATCCGCATCAGGTCGGGCATGTAGAGGTCCGCCGCCTCGGCCCGCACCGCGTCGAGGAACGACCGCGGCCCGTAGATGTTCTCGCCGATCTGCACCGGCGTCTTCAGCTCGCGCGCCAGCTGCGCGCTCTGCGCGTAGTTGTCGAACACCACCGGCTCCTCGAACCAGTACAGCCCCTGGTCGTCCAGCGCGTGGCAGCGCCAGATCGCTTCCTGCAGCGTCTGGCCCTGGTTGAAGTCGCACATGACGTGGACGTCGTTGCTGATCGCGCCGCGGACCAGTTCCAGCGCCTTCAGGTCGTCAGCGATTTTCGGCCGGCCCAGCCGGATCTTGATCGCACTGAAGTTGCCTTCGTCGACGAGTTCGCGCGCTTCCTTGGCCAGCTTCTCCAGCGGCAGCAGCCACAGGCCGTTGGTGTTGTAGGTGCGGATCTTCCCCACGGTGCCGCCGAGCAGCTCGGCGAGCGGTAGTCCTGCCGCCTTCGCCAGCGCGTCCCAGATCGCCATGTCGAGGCCGGCTGCGGCGATTACGCTCACCCCCTGCCTGCCCAGCAGGTGCAGCGTGCCGATCACGTCGCGGTACATGTCCAGCGGCGCGAGCTGCCGCCCCTTGAACGCCTCGGCCATGTCCTGGATTGCCGGGCCCACGTAGCGGATGGCGTTCTTCAGGTACGGCTCCAGGTAGGCACGGCCGACGACCCCTTCCTTGGTCTTGACGTCGATCAGGATCAAGGGCCATTCCGTATAGGTGCCGACCTTGGCGACGATGGGGCGGCGCATGGGGATCGAAACGGCGCGGAGGGTGACGCTTTCGAAGGGGAGCTTGTCGAGGGGTTTCATGGCGTATTCCTTGTCCCGGTTGTCGCCCGCGGGAAGAGAGGGAAATGCGGAGGGAGAACTGCGTTGTCTGTTTGTACCCCTCACCCCGGCCCTCTCCCGCAGGGGGAGAGGGGGAACTGCGGGGAAGAAGGGCCTTTCGTGTCTTACCCCTCACCCCGGCCCTCTCCCGCAAGGGGAGAGGGGGAACTGCAGAGGGGAGGGGGCGCTGCGTAGGAGAGGGGAACTGCAGAGCGGAGGAACGCCCCGCTACATGCTGCGGCGGTACTGCCCGCCGACCTCGAACAGCGCATGCGTGATCTGCCCCAGCGAGCATACCCGCACCGCGTCCATCAGCACCTCGAACACGTTCTTGTTGTCGATCACGGCCTGCTGCAGGCGCTTGAGCATCGGGCCGCTCTGCGCCTTGTTGCGCTCCTGGAAGTCGTGCAGGCGCTTGAGCTGGCTCTGCTTCTCGTCCTCGGTCGAGCGGATCAGCTCTAGCGTCTCGGGCACCGCATCGCCATGCGGATTGCGGAAGGTGTTCACGCCGATGATCGGGTACGAGCCGTCGTGCTTCTTGTGCTCGTAGTACAGCGACTCTTCCTGGATCTTGCCGCGCTGGTAGCCCAGCTCCATGGCACCCAGCACGCCGCCGCGCTCGGAGATGGCCTCGAACTCCTTCAGCACCGCTTCCTCGACCAGGTCGGTCAGCTCGTCGATGATGAAGCTGCCTTGGGTCGGGTTCTCGTTCTTGGCCAGGCCCCACTCGCGGTTGATGATGAGCTGGATCGCCATCGCCCGGCGCACCGATTCCTCGGTCGGGGTGGTGATCGCCTCGTCGTACGCGTTGGTGTGCAGGCTGTTGGCGTTGTCGTAGGTGGCGATCAGCGCCTGCAGCGTGGTTCGGATGTCGTTGAACGCGATCTCCTGCGCGTGCAGGGAGCGGCCGCTGGTCTGGCAGTGGTACTTAAGCTTCTGGCTGCGCTCGTTCGCACCATAGCGGTTCTTCATCGCCACGGCCCAGATCCGCCGCGCCACGCGGCCCATCGCGTTGTACTCCGGGTCCATGCCGTTGCTGAAGAAGAACGACAGGTTGGGCGCGAAGTCGTCGATGTGCATCCCGCGGGCCAGGTAGGCCTCGACGAAGGTGAAGCCGTTGGACAGCGTGAAGGCCAGCTGGCTGATCGGGTTCGCGCCGGCCTCGGCGATGTGATAACCGGAGATCGACACCGAGTAGAAGTTCTTGACGTTGTGATGGATGAAGTACTCCTGGATGTCACCCATCACCTTGAGGCTGAACTCGGTGGAGAAGATGCAGGTGTTCTGGCCCTGGTCTTCCTTCAGGATGTCGGCCTGCACCGTACCGCGCACCGTCTCCAGCGCCCACTGCTTGATCTTCTGGGCTTCGTCCTCGGTCGGCTCGCGCCCGTTGTCCTTCCGGAACTTGTCCAGCTGCTGGTCCACGGCGGTGTTCATGAACATCGCCAGGATGGTCGGCGCCGGGCCGTTGATGGTCATCGACACGCTGTTGTTCGGCGCGCACAGGTCGAAGCCCGAGTACAGCACCTTCATGTCGTCCAGCGTGGCGATCGACACGCCGGAGTTGCCGATCTTGCCGTAGATGTCCGGCCGCACGTTCGGATCGAAGCCGTACAGCGTCACTGAGTCGAACGCGGTCGACAGGCGCTTGGCCGGCATCTCCTTGGCCACGAGGTGGAAGCGCTTGTTGGTGCGGAACGGATCGCCTTCGCCCGCGAACATGCGGGTCGGGTCCTCGTTCTCGCGCTTGAACGCGAACACGCCGGCGGTGTAGGGGAACGAGCCGGGGACGTTCTCCAGCATCAGCCACTTGAGCAGCTCGCCATGGTCCTCGTACTTCGGGATGGCGACCTTGCGGATCTCGGTGCCCGACAGCGAGGTCCAGGTGAGCTTGGTGCGCACCTCCTTGTCGCGGATCTTCACCACGTACTCGGCACCCGAGTAGGCCTTCTGCATGTCCGGCCACATGTCGAGCAGTTTCTTCGCCTTGGGGTCCAGGGCGTTCTCGCGCTCGGCGATGAGTGCGTCGAGTTTGGCGGTAAGCCCCCCCTCACCCCGGCCCTCTCCCGCAAGGGGAGAGGGGGAACTTCCCAGCATGCGCTTGGATTCCACAAGCTGCTGCCGTTCGCGTGCAACCCGGGCCTGCTGATGAGAGTGGGCCTTGTACTCGCGCACCGTCTGTGAGATCTCCGCCAGGTAGCGGGCGCGCTGCGGCGGCACCACGGCGGTGACCTTGGAGGAGCTGCGCACGGCGATCTTCGGCAGCGTGCCGTCCTTCAGCTTCAGGCCCTTGTCCTTCAGCTTGGGCGTGATGGCGTGGTACAGCGCGGTCACGCCGTCGTCGTTGAAGCGGGCGGCGACCGTGCCGAACACCGGCATGCGGTCGGGGGGGGTGGAGAACTGCTGGCGGTTGCGCTGGTACTGCTTGGAGACGTCGCGCAGCGCGTCCTCCGCGCCGCGGCGGTCGAACTTGTTGATGGCGACGAAGTCGGCGAAGTCGAGCATGTCGATCTTCTCGAGCTGGCTCGCCGCACCGTACTCGGGGGTCATCACGTACAGCGAGAAGTCGACGTGCGGCACGATGGCCGCGTCCCCCTGGCCGATGCCGGAAGTTTCGACCACGACCAGGTCGAAGCCGGCGCACTTGGCGGCGGCGATGGCGTCGGGCAGGTTGGCCGAGATCTCGCTGCCGGCCGCACGGGTGGCCAGCGAGCGCATGTAGATGTTGGTGCTGTTGATCGCGTTCATGCGGATGCGGTCGCCCAGCAGCGCGCCACCGGTCTTACGGCGCGAGGGATCGACCGCGATGATGGCGATCTTCAGCGCGTCGTCCTGGTCCAGCCGGAAGCGGCGGATCAGCTCGTCGGTGAGCGACGATTTGCCCGAGCCGCCGGTGCCGGTGATGCCGAGCACGGGCACGTTGGCGCGCTTGGCGGCCTCGGCCAGCAGCTTCTTGTGCAGCGGCTCGGGCACCGCGGCGCCTTCGAGCGCGGTGATCAGGCGCGCCAGCACGCGGCGGTCGCCTGCCAGCAGCCCGTCCAGCGTGGCCGGCACTTCGGCGCACAGGTCCTGCTGCGCCTGCTTGACCATGTCGTCGATCATGCCCTGCAGGCCCATCTTGGCGCCGTCTTCCGGCGAGTAGATGCGGGTGACGCCGTAGGCATGCAGCTCGCGGATCTCGGCCGGGACGATCACGCCGCCGCCGCCCCCGAACACGCGGATGTTCTTGCCGCCGCGCTCGCGCAGCAGGTCGATCATGTACTTGAAGTACTCGACGTGGCCGCCCTGGTAGGAGCTGACCGCGATGCCGTGCGCGTCCTCCTGCAGGGCGGCGGTGACCACCTCGACGACCGAGCGGTTGTGGCCGAGGTGGATCACCTCGGCGCCGCTCTGCTGCAGCATGCGGCGGATGATGTTGATCGAGGCGTCGTGGCCGTCGAAGAGGCTGGCCGCAGTGACGAAGCGGACGCGGTTGGCGACTTCTGCCTTGGTGAGCGTGCTGGCGGCCGAAAGGTCGGTCATTTCTGAGCTCCGGTTCTTGTTGCCCCCTCTTCCTTGACGGGAGAGGGCCGGGGTGAGGGTGGGCGTTGCGGGCTACCCATCCGTTCTACCCCTCACCCCAGCCCTCTCCCGCAAGGGGAGAGGGGGCGAGGAGTACCCCCGGCGCGACTCCGTGGGAGAGGGCGCCTTGGTCTAAAAGTTCTTTATCGACGAAATCTTACGCCGCCTGCAGGGGGCGCGCAGATGCCTTGTCCGCAGCCTGGGGCGCGCCGGACTGCAGCGCATCCTCCAGCTGCTTCCAGCGCACCTTCGCCTTCTGCAGGTTGTCCAGCTTCACGTGGCCGAAGCCGCGGATCTGCTCGGGGACGTTGGCCAGCTCGACCGCCTGGGCGAAGTTGTCCTCGCGCAGCTTCGGCAGCAGCGCCTCGATGGTCGCCTGGTAGTCGGCGACGAGCTGACGCTCGAGGCGGCGCTCCTCGGTCCTGCCGAACACGTCCAGCGCCGTACCGCGCAGGAACTTCAGCCTGGCCAGCAGCCGGAACGCCTTCCACATGTAGGAGCCGTAGCGCGCCTTGACCAGGTGGCCGTTGGCGTCCTTCTTGGCCAGCAGCGGCGGGGCAAGGTGGAAGGTGATCGCGAAGTCGCCCTCGAAGGTGGCCTTCAGGCGCTCCTCGAAGCGGCCGTCGGTGTAGAGCCGCGCCACTTCGTACTCGTCCTTGTAGGCCATCAGCTTGAACAGGTTCTTCGCGACGGCCTTGCTCAGCGACGTGCCCTTGCCCAGCGCGGCCTCGGCCTGGCGGACCTTGTCCACGAAGGCTTCGTAGCGGCGGGCGTAGGCGGCGTCCTGGTAGCCGACCAGGAAGTCGGCGCGCTTGCGCACGATGGCGTCTAGGCTCTGCGGCATCTCCACGATCACCGGCTTGGGCGGGGCAGCCACGCGTTGCACGGCGGCCAGATCGACCGCGGCGCGACGACCCCACAGGAAGGCAGCCTTGTTCGCTTCCACCGCGACGGCATTCAGCTCGATGGCGCGGAGCAGGGCGGCTTCGCTCAGCGGGACCAGGCCTTTCTGGAAGGCGAAGCCCAGCATGAACAGGTTGGTGGCGATCGAATCGCCGAGCAGCGCGGTGGCCACCTTGGTCGCATCGACGTAGTGCGCGTGCTTGTCGACCGCCTCGTCGATCAGCGCGCGGATCTGCTCGGTGGGGAACTGCCAGTCGGCGTTCTGGGCGAAGGTGCCGGCCGGCTGCTCGTGCAGGTTGATCACGGCCACCGTCACGCCGGGCCGCGTCTTGGAGATCGCGTCCTGCGCGCCGGCGGTGAGCATGTCGCAGCCGAGGATCAGATTGGCCTCGCCGGTGGCGATGCGCTGCGCGTGGATGGTGCCGGGCTGGGCGGCGATGCGCACGTGCGAGGTGACCGCGCCGTTCTTCTGCGACATGCCGGTCATGTCCAGCACCGACACGCCCTTGCTCTCCAGGTGCGCGGCCATCCCCAGCAGGGCGCCGATGGTGATGACGCCGGTGCCGCCGATGCCGGTGATGAGGATGTTGTAGGGCGTGCCGTTCAGCACCGGCAGCACAGGCTCGGGCAGGGGCGCGAACTCGTCCTGCTTCGCGGTCTTGGCGGCCTTGGACTTGCGCACCCTGGCGCCCTCGACCGAGACGAAGCTGGGGCAGAAGCCCTCGATGCAGGAGTAGTCCTGGTTGCACGAGGACTGGTCGATCTCGCGCTTGCGGCCGAGCTCGGTCTCCAGCGGCAGGATCGAGGTGCAGTTGGACTTCACCCCGCAGTCGCCGCAGCCTTCACACACCGCCTCGTTGATGAAGACGCGCTCGGTGGCCTGCGGGTACTCGTTCTTCTTGCGGCGGCGGCGCTTCTCGGCCGCGCAGGTCTGGTCGTAGATCAGCACCGACACGCCGGTGACCTCGCGCAGCTCCTTCTGCACCGCTTCGAGGTCCTTGCGGTCGTGCAGGGTCACGCGCGCGGGCAGCGGCGAGCGATCGGCGTAGCGGGTGAGATCCTCGCTCACCAGGGCGATGCGCTGCACACCCTCCGCGGCCATCTGCTGCGCGATCATGGGGACCGACACCGTGCCGTCCACGGGCTGGCCGCCGGTCATGGCGACCGCGTCGTTGTAGAGGATCTTGTAGGTGATGTTGACGTTGGCTGCGACCGCCGCGCGGATCGCCAGGTAGCCGGAGTGGAAGTAGGTGCCGTCACCCAGGTTGGAGAAGACGTGCGGCACCTTGGAGAACGCGGCAGCGCCGATCCAGGTGACGCCTTCGCCGCCCATCTGCGTGGTGGTCTTGTTGTGCTGCGGGTAGATGGCGGTGGCCATGACGTGGCAGCCGATCCCCGCCAGCGCGAAGCTGCCTTCCGGCACCTTGGTCGAGCGGTTGTGCGGGCAGCCGGAGCAGTAGTACGCGGGCCGGATCGGCGTGGTGACGGCCTTCTCCAGCACCGCCTCCTTGGCTTCCAGGAAAGTCAGCCGCGCCTTGATCAGGTCGCTCTGGTGGAAGCGTGCGATGCGGCCGGCGATGACGCGGGCGATCTGCGCGATGGAGAAGTCGCCCTTGGCCGGCAGCAGCCACTGGCCGCGCGGGTGCAGCCATTCGCCCTTCTCGTCGAACTTGCCGATGACGCGCGGACGGACGTTGGTGTCCCAGTTGTAGAGGTGCTCCTTGAGCTGGTACTCCACGACCTGGCGCTTTTCCTCGACCACGAGGATCTCCTCGAGCCCGCGCGAGAACTCGCGGATGCCGTCGGGCTCCAGCGGCCAGGGCATCGCCACCTTGAACAGGCGGATGCCGACCTGGGCGGCATTGGACTCGTCGATGCCCAGCTCTTCCAGGGCTTCCAGCACGTCCATGTACGACTTGCCGGAGGCGACGATGCCCAGCTTGGCATTGGGCGAGTCGATGGTGATGCGGTTGAGCCGGTTGGCGCGGGCGTAGGCGATGGCCGCGTAGATCTTGTAGTCCTGCATCAGCGCTTCCTGCTTGCGCGCCTGCAGGCCGAGCAGATCGTTGGAGAGCCGGCAGTTCAGGCCGCCCTCGGGCATGTTCACGTCGGGCAGCACGACCTGGACGGCGAACGGATCGGCCTCGATCGAGGCGGACGATTCGACCGTGTCGGCCAGCGCCTTGAAGCCGACCGCGCAGCCGGAGAAGCGCGACATCGCCCAGCCGTGCAGGCCGAGCTCGATGTACTCCTCGACGTTGCAGGGATAGAGCACCGGGATCATCGAGGCGGAGAACAGGTGGTCGCTCTGGTGCGGGAGCGTGGACGAGTACGCGTTGTGGTCGTCGCCCGCCACCAGCAGCACGCCGCCGTGCCTGGCGGTGCCGGCGAAGTTCATGTGCTTGAACACGTCGCCGCAGCGGTCCACGCCCGGGCCCTTGCCGTACCACATGGCGTAGACGCCGTCGTAGTCGGTGGGGCCGATCAGGCCGACCTGCTGCGTGCCCCAGACCGCGGTCGCCGCCAGCTCTTCGTTGACGCCGGGGACGAACTTGACGTGGTTGGGCTCGAGGTGCTTCTTCGCCTTCCACAGCGCCTCGTCGAGGCCGCCGAGCGGAGAGCCGCGATAGCCGGAGATGAAGCCGCCGGTGTTGAGGCCTGCGGCGCGGTCGCGCAGCTGCTGCACGATGGCCAGCCGGACCAGCGCCTGGACGCCGCTGAGATAGATGCGGCCGCTGGTGGCGACATACTTGTCGTCCAAAGTCACTTCTCGCATACGCGACTCCCTTGTAGCAATTCGTCTGTCTGCCTGGTCACCTTGGGTACGGCGCCAGGTATTTTGCACGGGTGCCGGCGGGTAGGCCAGCGTCCGTGCGATGCCGCCGGCGCGTGAGCCGGCGTTGTTGCCACCGCGCAGTTAGATGCGTGGCTGATACATCCGGTTCTCCCCGAGCATCACTTGGTGGTGCCCGGCGCCCGCCGCGAACATCGGGAAGCAGTTTTCTTCCGATTCCACGACGACGTCGAGGAAATAGGGCGTCTCGGAGGCGAGGCATTCAACGAGTGCGGCGTCCAGTTCGGCGGGATCACTCACGCGCCGCGCGCTCCAGCCGAAGCCTTTAGCGACGGCGACGAAGTCGGGCAGCGCCTCGGTGTAGCTGTGGCTGTAGCGGCCGCCGTGGTTGAGCTCCTGCCACTGGCGCACCATGCCCATGTAGCCGTTGTTGCACAGCACCAACTTCACTGGTGCGCGGTGCTGCACGGCGGTGGAGAGCTCCTGGATGTTCATCAGCACCGACGCATCGCCGCTCACGCACACGGCGAGGTTCTCGGGGTGTGCAAGCTGCGCGCCGACGGCGGCGGGCAGGCCGTAGCCCATCGTGCCGGCGCCGCCCGAGGTGAGGAAGCGGTGCGGGCGCTCGAACTTCAGGTACTGCGCGGCCCACATCTGGTGCTGGCCGACGTCGGTGGAGACAATCGCGTCACGGCCCTGCAGGTGCTGCTGCAGCGTCTGCATGAGCTGCTGCGGGACGATGGCGTCGTCGCGCCTGGCGAAGGCGAGGCATTGCTCGTCGCGCCAGCCTTGCACCGTCTTCCACCAGGCGTCGAGGCGACCCGGCTGGCTGGGCACGTCCTTGAGCTCCTGCTCGAGGGCTTCGAGCAGTTGGCCGCAGTCGCCGACCACCGGCACGTCCACGCGCACCAGCTTGTTGATCGAGGCCGGATCGACGTCGAAGTGGATCTTCTTCGCGTCGGGGCAGAAGTCCTTGAGCCGCCCGGTCACGCGGTCGTCGAAGCGGGCGCCGACGCAGACCACGAGGTCGGCGTCGTGCATGGCCAGGTTGGCCTCCAGCGTGCCGTGCATGCCCAGCATGCCGAGAAACTGGGGATCGGAGCCCGGGAAGGCGCCCAGGCCCATCAGCGTCAGCGTGCAGGGCGCGCCGGTCTCGCGCACGATGCGGGTGAAGGTCTCGCAGGCCGCCGGGCCGGAGTTGATCAGCCCGCCGCCGCCGTAGAACACCGGGCGCCTGGCCTCGCGGATCATCATCGCGGCGCGCTTGAGTGCGGCGCGCGGCAGGCCGAGCTTGCGCGGGGCGTTCTGCTCGCCCTCGGCCTTGGTCGCCGTCGAGTAGCCGGCCGGCGCGAGCTGCAGGTCCTTGGGGAAGTCCACCAGCACCGGGCCGGGCCGACCCTGAGTGCATACCGCGAAGGCGCGGCGCACGACTGCCTGTACGTCATCGCCGGCGCGGATCTGGGTGTTCCACTTGGTGACCGGGCGCGAGATGCCGAGCGCGTCGCACTCCTGGAAGGCGTCGGTGCCGATCAGGGAGGTTGCGACCTGCCCGCTGATGCAGACCACGGGGATGGAATCGGACAGCGCGTCGAGCAGGCCGGTGGTGGTGTTGCTCATGCCGGGCCCGGAGGTGACCAGCACCACGCCGGGCTTGCCCGTGGTGCGGGCGTAGCCTTCGGCCGCGTGCACGGCCGCCTGCTCGTGGCGCACCAGGACGTGGCGGATGCGGCGGTCCTCGTGGAGCGCGTCGTAGATCGGCAGGACGGCACCACCCGGATACCCGAAAATCACCTCGACGTCGGCCTCGACGAGGGCGTCGAGAAGCGCCTGCGCACCGTTGCGCTGGTACTGCGCGCTGGTGTCGTCGGCCCGGAGGGTGGCTGCATGTACGCGGTCGTTCATGAATGCATGATACGGGGGCACAGGGAGAAAAGGCTTCCGGATTTTCTGCCGGCGATGCATGGATCCGGAAAATCTTCCTATCTGGAGGGGGTCGTCCAGAATAAAGCCGGCGTGCCTGCCAGGCTGCGGTGGGTCGTCCAGGGTGTTGATCTTAAAGTCAACATCAGCTACGCTATGGTTGATGTTGGAATCAACCTTCCTCTCGCCCCTCATGGAAGACCTCACTGCCCGAGCCAGGCAGCGGGGCCTCAACGACGCGCAATGGTGTCGCGCTGCCGGCCTGCGCAAGGAGACCCTCTCCCGGCTTCGAAGCCGGGAGAACTGCGACGCCGCGACGCTGATGGCGCTCGCATCGGCGGTCGGTGCCCGCCTCGCGGTGGTGGGCGGCGATACGGTCGAAACGACGGCGGACGGGCATTTCCCGGTCGCGCTCGACCGTGACTACGAGGACCGCGTGATCGATCTGGTGGCGGCCAGCCCGAGCGATCCCGCCGCCTGGCGCGCGGCCGGCCCGGCGTTCTTCATGGCCGGACTCGCGGTCATGGCCGCCAGCGCGCGCGAGTTCGACCGCAGGCGGCTGCTGGACGTGGCCGAGGCGCTGCACCCGGGCAGCACGGAGCCCGAGGTCTTCCGGCTGTGGCTTGAGCGCAGCCCCGTGCGTCCCTCGCGCTTCCTGCCGATGGTCCGGCAACGGCTGCGCCATGCCGCCTGACGGCGCAGCGCGCCCCGAGTATCTCCAGGCGTTCACGGAGATCGTCGAGCGCATCGCCAGCAGCCTGCGCGGCGTCCAGAAGCGCCAGTTGCCCGTGCGGATGTACGTCGCTGGCGGTGCGGCAATGCACTTCTACGTCGGCGAGCGCGTGTCGGAGGACGTGGACGCCACCTTCTCCCGGCGCCTGGCGCTGCCGGAGAACTTGGAAGTGGCGTATCGCGATGCCGACGGCCGCAGCCGGATGCTGTACTTCGACCGCCAGTACAACGACACCTTCGGCCTGCTGCACGCGGACGCCTACGACGATGCGCTGCCGCTGGCGCTTCCTGGCGTGGACGGGCAGTTCATCGACGTCCGGTTGCTGTCTCCGCTCGATCTCGCGGTGAGCAAGATCGGGCGTCTGGCGGACGTCGATCGCACGGACATCGCTGCGCTGGCGCGGCACGGACTGGTCGAGGCGAAGGCGTTGCGCGCGCGCGCCGAGGAGGCTGCACAGGGTTATGTTGGTGACACGGCGCGGATGCGCAACTCGATCGATCTCGCAGTGAGCATCGTGGAGGACGCCGAGCGGCTTGCGAAGCGGCGTAGCGGTCGTTCGTGAGTCTCGCGCGGTAGAGGGTGCCATTCCGCAGCGGCCGGCTGGCATTAGAATGTTCTTCCTCACGGCAGTCGGAAACCAGAATGGAAATCGACAAGTTCGACCTCGCCATCCTCGGCGTTCTGCAGCAGGACGCCCGCGCCAGCCTGCAGGACATCAGCGCCAAGGTGGGCCTCTCCACCACGCCCTGCTGGACGAGGATCAAGAAGATGGAGACCGAGGGGGTGATCCAGGGCTACACGGTGAAGCTGGATGCCGCCGCCATCGGCTTCCGCGAAACCGTCATCGTGCAGGTCACCCTCGAGAGCCACACCGACGAGATGCTGGAGGCGTTCGGCAAGGCGCTGTCGGACATCCCCGAGGTGCTGGAGGCCTACCTGATCTCGGGCGATTACGACTATCACATCCGCATTGCGGTGCGGGACACTCGTGACTACGAGCGGCTGCTGCGCGAGCGGCTGTACCGCATTCCCGGCATCCGCCACAGCAAGTCGAGCTTCGTGCTGCGGCGGCTGAAGGAGTCGCCGATCCCGCTGCACAGCAGCCCGCCACCGGCCCAGCCGAAGCGGGCGGTGCGGCGGCGGTAAGCCAGATCCAAAAGCGAGCCAACCGTGGCGTCGAATGGACTCAGGCATCGTCTCGCCGCCATCCTCGCGGCGGACGTCGTGGGCTACTCGCGCCTGATGGCCGACGATGACCGGGCCACGGTCATCGCGCTGGATGCGGCGCGTGCCGTGTTCCGTACCGAGATCGAAGCCCGGCAGGGGCGCGTCATCGACATGGCGGGGGATTCGGTCCTGGCAGCTTTCGAGACGGCGAGCGGCGCGGTCGAGGCGGCGCTGGCCGTGCAGCGTGCGCTCGGCGCCACGCTGGAGGGCGTCGCCGAGCACAGGCGCATGCGTTTCCGCATCGGCGTGCACCTCGGTGACGTGATCGAGAAGACGGACGGCACGGTCTATGGCGACGGGGTGAACATCGCGGCGAGGCTGGAGTCCCTGGCCGAGCCCGGCAGCATCGCGATCTCCGATGCCGTGCACGGCGCGGTGCGGAACCGGGTCGGGGCGGCGTTCGCAGACGCGGGCGAGCACAGCGTCAAGAACATCCCGCGACCAGTGCGGGTCTGGCGCGCGCTGGTGGATGCACACCCAAACGAAGCCCGGGCGAGAGCAGATCTGCAGTTCGGGCCGCGGGACCGGCCCTCGCTCGCCGTGCTGCCATTTGCCACTGTGGGCGACGACCCGGAAGGGGTGCCGTTCGCCGACGGCTTGGTCGAAGACCTGATCATCACGCTGTCCAGGATCTCAGGCCTGACCGTCATCGCCCGCAACTCCAGCTTTGCCTACAAGGGGCGCAGCGTGGATGTGCGCCAGATCGCGCGCGAGCTGGGGGTGCGCTACGTGCTGGACGGCAGCGTGCGCAAGGCCGGCAACCGGGTGCGGATCACCGCGCAGCTGGTCGATGCGCAGTCGGGCACGCAGGTGTGGGCGGAGCGCTACGACCGTGCGGTGGACGACATCTTCGCGGTGCAGGACCAGATCACCCTGGTGCTGGCCACCGAGATGCAGGTGCGCCTCACCGAGGGGGAGCAGGCGCGGCTGCGCTACACCACCGTCGACAACGTGGAGGCGTGGAACGAGTGGGTGCGCGGGCTCGGGCACTTCCACTCGGGCGTGAACCGCGACACGCTCAGCGCGGCGCTGAAGTGCTGGCAGCGCGCCGTCGCGCTGGACCCGCGCTCGGCGTCCCTGCACGCGATGCTGGGCCTGCTGCACTACCTCGATGCGCGCTTCGGAATGTGGGACGACCGTCCGACCGCGCTCGCCAAGGCTGGCGTATACGTGGACAGCGCGCTGCGGCTGGATCCGGGTAATGCGGATGCACACACGAGCAGCAGCCTGCTGCTGCTCCTTCAGGGGCGCTACGACAACGCTGTCGTGGAAGCCAGACGAGCGATCGAATGCGGCCCGGGATCTGCAGATACGGCTTCGTTCGCTGCGTTCGTGCTCGCCAACGCCGGTCACCCGCATGAGGCGGTAGCGCAGATGGAGCGCGCCATGCGGTTGTGCCCGATCTACCCGGCGTACTACCTGGGCCATCTGGGATTGGCCTATCGGCTCGCTGGGAAGCGCGATTCGGCGATCGATGCCTTCGAGGCCTACCAGAAGTCGAGCCCGGGGCGCGGCGTGAGTGACCTTGTGATCCTCTCACACCAGCATGGGCAGCCGGAGAAGGCGAGAGAATGGGCGGCGAAGCTGCTCGCCGCCGATCCGAATTTCACGGTGCGCGCGTGGCGCGCCACGCAGTTCCGCGCCGATGCCGCTGCAGTCGACGCGGAAGCGGCAGCGCTCGAGGCCGCCGGCTTGCCGTCCTAGATCAGTCCTTCCTTGCGGAGCGCCGCACTTACGGCGGGCCGCTCGGCAACGCGCTTCAAGTAGGCGGCGACGTTGGGATAGGGGCCAAGGTCCAACTTGAGGAAGTTGGTCCAGTTCAGGACCGTGAACCCGTAGGCATCTGCCGCGGAGAAGTGGTCTCCGGCCAGGAACGGCTGCCGGCCCAGGTGCTGGTTCAGCTCCTTCAAGCGCCTTTCGAGCTTTGCCAGCACGATGGTCCTGCTCTCCGCGGGAAGCTTCGGATTCCAGAGCGGGCTGATCCCCATGTGGATCTCGGTTGCAATGTAGGCCAGCCACTGCTGTACGCGGACCCGTTCACGGGTGCCTGCCGCCGGCATCAGGCCACTCTCGGGCTTACGCTCGGCAAGGTACTGCACGACCGCGC
This sequence comes from uncultured Burkholderiales bacterium, assembly GCA_964523885.1. GTDB lineage: Bacteria > Pseudomonadota > Gammaproteobacteria > Burkholderiales > SHXO01 > SHXO01. The sequence continues at coordinate 41,794 of CAZFYX010000004.1, forward strand.
TGGCTTCGGTCAGCGGGTCGCTCTCGCCGATGTCCAGCGCAGGCACGTACCCGCGGGGGTTGATGGTGGTGAAGTCGCGGCCGTCCTCGGTCTTGTGGGTGGCGAGGTCGACGTTCACGAGGTCGAGGTGCTGCCCGGACTCCTTGGCGATGATGTGCGCGGCGAGCGAACAGGCGCCTGGAGAGTAATAGAGCTTCATGCCGATGTCGTCCTGATTGATCGAAAGCGGCGCGATGCTAGCACAGCTTCGTTGCGGCCCGGCAAGGCCGCCATGTCATCCAGGGCCGCGGCACAGCGTTGGGCGCGCACGGCACCCAGGCTGTCCGATCCTCTCTTGCGTTCAGCCCAGCCCTAGCTTCTGCGCCAGCCCGATGCGCTGGATCTTGCCGGTGGCGCCCTTGGGGATCTCGGGCAGCACCAGCACTTTGCGCGGGACCTTGAAGTCGGCCAGCTTGGCGGCCACGAAGTCGCGCAGTTCCTTCTCCGTGGCCTGCTTGCCTTCACGCAGCACCACCGCGGCGGCCACATCCTCGCCGAGCTTGTCGTGCGGGACGGCGAAGCACACGCACTGCTGGACCGCGGGATGGTCCATCAGCACCTCGTCTACCTCGCGCGGGGAGATCTTCTCGCCACCGCGGTTGATGATCTCCTTGAGCCGCCCGGTGATGGTGAGGAAGCCCTCGGCATCCATCACCCCCTGGTCGCCGGTGCGGAACCAGCCGTGCGTGAAGGCCTCGGCGTTGGCCTTCGGATTGTTCTCGTAGCCCGAGGTCACGTTCTCGCCGCGGATCGCCACCTCGCCCGGAGTGCCGGCCGGGAGCGGGCGGCCCTGGTCGTCGATCACCTGCACCTCCGGACCGGCAGCGACGCCGACCGATCCCGGCTTGCGCTTGCCCGGGGGCAATTGGTTGCTGGTCATCTGGTGCGCGGCTTCGGTCATGCCGTAGGACTCGATGACCGGTGCGCCGAACACGCTCTCCAGTTCCTGCAGGACCTGCGGTGGCAGCGACGCCGACGAGGAGCGAATGAAGCGCAGCGGATTGGCCTTGATGATCTCGGCGCTCTTGCTCGCACGCGAGAGGATGGCCTGGTGCATGGTGGGCACGCCGGTGTACCAGGTGGGCCGCACCTGCTCCATCCAGCCGAAGAACTTCAGCGCGTTGAAGCCGGTGGTGTAGCAGACCTCTCCTCCGGCGGAGAGCGGGGCGATGGTCCCGGCGATGAGCCCGTGGATGTGGAACAGCGGCATGATGTTGAGGCCGCGGTCGCTCGCGGTCAGCGACAGCGTGCTGCGGATGTTGCGCGCAGACGCGCACACGTTGCGCTGGGCGAGCGGGACGATCTTCGGGCGCGAGGTGGTGCCGGAGGTGTGCAGCACGAGCGCGATGTCCTCCGGCTGCGCGGGACCGGGGTGTGCCGCTGTGGCCTTGCCGAGCGAATCGGGGAGTTCCAGCGTGAAGCTGCCGGCGCCCCGTGCAGGGGTGGGCGCCAGGCGCACGATCGGGACGTTCAGCTTGTTCGCGACACCGACCGCGGGCGAGTCCTTGTCGCGCTCGACCACCAGCACCTTGGCGCCGAGGTCGGACAGGTAGAACTCGAACTCCTCGGCGCGGTAGGCCGGGTTGAGCGGCGCGGCGGTGGTGCCGGCGCCGATGCACACGAAGGCGGTCGCCATCTCCGGCCCGTTATCGAGGACGATGGCGACGCGATCGTTGCGGCCGATGCCGCGGGCGTTGAGCGCATCGATGGTCCGCTGCGCGAGATCGCGCAGCCCGTGGTAGGTGAGCGGCGTGCCGCCGGGCGAACTGACTGCCGTGGCGTCGTCCGCGCCGGTCTGCAGCAGTGCGAGGAGGGTGGTGGCGTGCTTGGTCATGTTTCGCTCTCGTCCTGATCAACGTCTTCCGTTTGCCTGGGTCGTGCTCCCTGCTTCCTTCCAGGCAGAGGGCGCGCTTGATGCCGATTATGTCCCATTGCGTGTTGGAGTTCGGCGGCGTCACTCCGTTTGCGCTGCGCGCGTCACCCTCACCCCGTCCCTCTCGCGTCGAGGGGGAGGGGGAACCGCTCATGGTGCACGTGTGGTTGGTCTCCCCTCGCCCCTTGCGGGAGAGGGGCGGGGGTGAGGGGTGATCTCGGCATCGCCATCCTGTCTGCGCTGCGCGCGTCACCCTCACCCCATCCCTCTCCCATTGTGCAGACCGGGGACATGGGTAACACCTGTTCGGAGACATAGGTAACGCTTTTTGTAGTCTGGCGGGCTGTTGCCTGGATGAGGAACAGCCATGCCGTGGCGAGAGGCGTCGACCATGTCGTTGCGAGGAGAGTTTGTGCAGCTTGCTTCCCAGCCGGGGGCCAACCGCCGGGAGTTGTGCCGCCGTTTTGGCATCAGTCCCAAGACCGGCTACAAGTGGCTGGCCCGCTACGCGGCAGGCGCCGAGCAGGGGCTGGCCGAGCACTCGCGGCGCCCGGTGCACAGTCCCCGGCGCACCGCCGCCCCGCTCGAGCGCCTGGTCTTGGCCCTGCGCGAGGAACACCCGGCCTGGGGCGCGCGCAAGCTGCGCAAGGTGCTCCAGGATGAAGGCCACCGGCGGCTGCCCGCGCCCAGCACCATCCAGGCGATCTTGCTGCGCAACGGGTGCATCAGCCCGCAGGCCACCAGCGAACACCAGGCCTTCAAGCGCTTCGAGCACGATCGACCCAATGCGCTGTGGCAGATGGACTTCAAGGGCCACTTCGCCCTGGAGCAGGGGCGCTGCCATCCCCTGACCGTGCTCGATGATCACTCCCGCTTCAACGTGTGCCTGAAGGCCTGCGCCGATGAGCGCAGCCACACGGTGCAAGCGGCACTGACCGAGACCTTCCGCCGCCACGGCCTGCCCGAGCGTATCGGCGTGGATAACGGTGCGCCCTGGGGCGATAGCGCCGAGCAGCACTACACGCAGCTGGGCGTGTGGCTCATCAGACTGGGGGTGCAGCTGAGTCACTCGCGCCCCTACCATCCCCAGACCCTGGGCAAGGACGAGCGCTTCCACGGTACGCTCAATCGTGAACTGCTCTGCCGCCAGCGCTTCGCCGACTTGCGCCAGGCGCAGGCCGCCTTCGACCCCTGGCGCGAGTGCTACAACCTCAAGCGCCCACACGAGTCCCTGGGCATGCAAACGCCCATCTCGCGCTACCGCTCCAGTCCTCGCGCCTTCCCCGAGACCTTGCCCCCGGTGGACTATGGCGAGGCGGTGGCCACGCGCAGGGTGCAGGCTGCCGGGCAGATCCACTACCAGGGTCGCGAGTTCAAGGTCAGCAAAGCCTTCCGCGGCCAACTGGTCGCACTTCGGCACAGCAGCAATCAGGATGGCCTGATCGAGGTCTTCTTCTGTCATCAGAAGATCGCCCAGTTCGATCTGGCCCAACCGCGGTGAACGGATGTGTTTACCATGTCTCCGAACACCTGTTACCCATCTCTCCGGTCTGTACACCCATCGAGGGAGAGGGAGAACCAGGGAGAGGGCTTATCCGATCACCAGCCGCCCGCGCGTCGCATCGAGCGTCTTCGCCAACAGGCTGGTGCAGGCATACACGGCGCGGATCGCCGGAATCGGTGTCTGGGTCAGTTCACCCAGTTCAACCACCGAGCCCATCAGCGCGTCCAGCTCGAGCGGCCGGCCCATCTCGACGTCCTGCAGCATCGAGGTCTTGTGCGCGCCGACCTTCTCCGCGCCGGCGATGCGCCGCTCGATGCTGATCTTGAACGTCACGCCGAGCTTGTTGGCGATCGTCTGTGCCTCGGCCATCATCTGCGCCGCGAGCTCTCGCGTCAGCGGGAAACGGCAGATGTCCTCCAGGGTCGCGTGGGTCAGCGCGCTGATCGGGTTGAAGCTCATGTTGCCCCAGAGCTTGAGCCAGATCTCGCCGCGGATGTCGCCGGTGACCGGCGCCTTGAAACCGGCCTTGATCAGCGTCGCGGACAAAGCCTGGATGCGCGGCGTGGTGGAGCCGTCCAGTTCGCCGAGCGAGAAGCGGTTGCCCTCGACCACATGCACCACGCCGGGCTCGACCAGGTTCGCGGCCGGATAGACCACGCTGCCGATGAGCCGGCTCGCGTCGATCGTCTGCAGCAGCGAGCCATCCGGATCGGCGCTGCGCACCACGGTGCCCTCGAACGGCCCGGCCAGCTTGTGGAAGTACCAGAACGGGATGCCGTTCTGCATGGTGACGATGGTGGTGTCCGCATGGCACAGATGGCGCAGGTCCGCCGCGATCGGCGCGACCTGATGTGCCTTCACCGTCAGCAGCACTGCGTCGTGCGGCCCGGCTTCGGCCGGCTTCTCCACCGCGCGGGCGCTGCTCGCGCGGATCTCGCTGCCGTCTTCTGCCATCAGCCGCAGGCCATTGGCGCGGATCGCGGCCAGGTTGGCGCCGCGGGCGATGAAGGTGACGTCCTCGCCCGCGGCGGCGAGCCGCGCGCCCAGATAGCCGCCGATGGCGCCGGCGCCGACGATGGCGATCTTCATCGCGTGCGATGGCGCCGCATGCACGCGCGCCCACCGCCAATGGTCCGCCCTGCCGCTTGCGTCCTGCGCATGCGCCTGTTCCTCCCCTCGATGCGTTTTGCGGGATCATAGCAGCACTGCGACCCCGTCCATTCCCGTCCATGCAGCGCAGCTTCGACGTGCTGATCGCCGGTGCCGGCCCTGCGGGCAGCCATGCCGCGGCGCGCCTCGCTGCGCTGGGCCTCGGCGTGGGCTTGCTGGACCAGGCCAGCTTCCCGCGCGAGAAGGTGTGCGGCGGCGGGCTGTCGGCGAAAAGCATGGCGCTGCTCGGCGGCGAGGTGCAGGAGGTCGTGCACAACAGCTTTACCGGCGCATTCGTCGCCTGGCGGGACCAGGCGGTCTTCCTGAAGGAGATGAACCGGGTCGCCGGTTGCACCGTGCTGCGCAGCGAATTCGATGCGTGGATGGTGCAGCGCGCACGGACCGCTGGCGCGCAGTTCCACCCGCGCACCCGGGTCGAGCGTGTGGAAGCGCGCGACAGCGGCGTCGCCGTGCACACCTCGGCGGGCCTGTTCCACGGCCGCCTGCTGCTGGCGGCCGACGGCGTGTCGAGCGTGATTCGCCAGCAGGTCTTCGGACGTGCCCTGGTGCAGTACGCGCCCGCGGTGGAGGCGCTGATCCCGATCCCGCGCAACGTTGCCGCGGTGTGGCGCGACCGGATTCTCTTCGACCTCGGCGGGATGCCGCGTGGCTACGGCTGGATCTTCCCCAAGCGCGACCACCTCAACGTAGGGGTGTACTCCCTGTTCGGCGGCCCGGGGATCCGGGGGCATCTCGATGTCTTCCTGCGCCGCCATGGCCTGCCCACCGATCCGGGGCAGATGCGGGTGTGCGGCTATGCCATCCCGCTGCGCAACGTGAAGCGTGTCTACCAGCGCGGCCCGGTCTGGCTGCTCGGCGACGCGGCGGGATTCGCCGAGTCGGTGTTCGGCGAAGGCATCTACTTCGCATTGCGCAGTGCGGAACTGGCGGCCCGTGCGGTCGGCGAGGCTGTGCCGGGGGCCTATTCGCGCTTGGTGCGCACGGAACTGGAACCCGAACTGCGCTGGTCCGAACGGATCGGACGGCTGCTCTATTCGATGGGGGCGTTCGCCTTCGACCCGCTCGCGCGCAGCCGGGTTGGATGCGACTGGTTCGCGGGCCTGATCAGCGGTGAGGTGGGATACCGCGAGTGCTTCTGGCGCACGCTGCTCGGCGCGCCGGCCTGGCTGTTTGGCCGGCGGCACGCACTGGAGCGACCCGGTGACGCTACAGCACCTCGCAGCGGTTGCCGGTCGACTCCATGAGGTGCTCGACCTGGCGGGTGAGCGAGCCCAGCACCAGGTCCGACAGGCCGCGCCCGCGCACCGGCCCCAGCACGATCTGCGAGGCGTGGTGCTCCTGCGCGAACTTGGCGATCGCCTTGGCCCCGCAGCCGACCACCACGTGTGCCTGGTAGGGGATGCCGGCCGCGTCCAGCTTGCGCCGCACCGGGGCGAGCTCGCGCTCGGCGTCCTCGTCGTGGAAGGCGCGGATCTCGCGCTCGGAGAAGAACAGCCGCACGTGGCCGTCGAACGGGGTCTGCACCGACAGCAGGTCCACCACGATCGGTTCGCGCTGCTGCATGCGCTGCAGGCAGCCCACCGCCCAGTCGACGTCGCGGTCGGGCCGCACTGGAAAGACGATCTTCTGCGTCATCTGAGCTCTCCCTGCGTCAGCGTTGTTCCGGTGCCGGCTTCGGCGGCAGCTCCACGGTCGGGTGCGCGGCGGGCGCCGGCGCCCGGCTCGCCATCCACTTGCCGAGGACCACGACCAGCACCGTGCACGCCGCCGGGGCCAGCCAATGCAGGTAGGCGGCATTCGCCTCCACCCACTCCGTCACCGCGTGATCCTCGACCGCCATCTCCCCGGCGACCCAGCCCAGCAGCCCCGCGCCCAGCGTGATCACGATGGGGAAGCGCCGCATGAGCTTCAGCACGAGCGTGCTGCCGTAGACGATGAGCGGGATGCTGATCCCCAGGCCGACCACCAGCAGGACCAGGTTGCCCTTGGCGGCCGCGGCCACGCCGATCACGTTGTCGAGGCTCATCACGAAGTCGGCGATGATGATGGTGCGGATCGCGCCCCACAGGTGGTCGTGGGCGTGCAGGCCGTCGTCGCCCTCGTCCTCGACCAGCATCTTGGCGCCGATCCACAGCAGCAGGGCACCGCCGACGAGCTTCAGGTAGGGGACCCCGAGCAGCATCACGGCGAAGAAGGTCAGGACGATGCGCAGCCCGATCGCGCCGAGGCTGCCGAAGAGGATGGCCGCCTTCTGCTGCTTCGGCGGCAGCTTGCGGCTGGCCAGCGCGATCACCACCGCGTTGTCGCCGCTCAGCAGGATGTTGATGATGACGATCTCGGTGAGCGCCACCCAGAGCGCGGAACCGCTCAGTGCCTCGCCCATCGGGGCCACTCCGTGCCAGTCTGCATGCCGTCACGGTACTGGAGCGGCCTTACGTGGGCCTGTACTCCAGCTTAACGCCCGCTTACATCGTCGGCGGGGAAGGCCACGGTGAAGACGTTTCCCTTGCCGTCCGCGTCCGGCCCCAGCGTGATGTCGGCGCCGTGCAGCCGGGCCACCTCCCGCACGATCGCCAGGCCCAGCCCGCTGCCCGGCTCGCCGCTGCCGGCACGGCGCTGGAAGCGCTCGAACAGGCGCGGCAGCTCGCTGTCGGGGATGTGGTCGGCGTCGTCGCTGACCGCGAGTGAGGGGCGCGGGGACTGCAGCACCCGGACGGTCACGCGTCCGCCCTTCTGGCTGTAGCGGATCGCGTTGTCGACCAGGTTGTCGAGCAGGTCGGCCAGGCGCGAGGTGTCGCCCTTCACCATGACCGGCCGCTCGGCGCCCTCGAACCCCAGGTCGATGCCGCGCTCCCGGGCGTGCGGCACCCAGCGCGTGGCGACCTCCAGCGCGAACGGGTTGAGGTCCATCGGCTCGAGCACCTGGGTGGTGGCCGCGTCGGGCTCGCTGCGCGCCAGCGACAGCAGCTGTGCGACGAGGCGCGACAGCCGCTCGGCCCCCACGTACAGGCGCCCGCCGATCGCGCGGCTGCTGGCGAGGTCGTTGGCGCGCAGCAGCAGTTCGGTCTGGGCCTTGAGCCCGGCCACCGGCGTCTTCAGCTGGTGCGCCGCGTCGGCGATGAAGCGCGATTGCAGCGCGAGCACCCGTTCCAGGCGCCCGAGCAGCGCATTGATCGAGCGCACCAGCGAGCGCAGCTCCAGCGGCATGCCGCCTTCGGGCAGCGGCGTGCAGTCGAGGTGGGAGCGCTGTGCCAGCGCGCGCTGCAGGTGCTCCAGCGGCCGCATCGCCCGGTAGATGCCGATCCAGACGATGACCGCGGCGAGCAGGATCAGCAGCACCTGCGGCACCAGGGTTTCGGTGGTGATCTCCCGTGCGAGCGCGTCGCGCTTGTTGCGCGTCTCGGCCACGCGCACCAGCAGCGGTGGCAGGCCCGCGGCGAAGCTGCCGTCCACGTGCAGCTCGGCCACGCGCACCGGCAGGTCGCGGACGGTCGCGTCGTACACTGCCTCGCGCGCGGCGGAGGGCGAGGGCGGCGGTTCGATGCCTTCGCCATCGACCAGCCGGTCGCCGTCGGCGACCTCGAAGAACACGCTGTCCTGCGCATCGTCGAACAGGATCCGGCGCGCCGGCTCGGGGAGGTCGAGGAGGGGACGCCCGTTCTCCATGCGCAGGTGCAGCGCCACGTCGCGGGCCATCTCCACCAGCGCCCGGTCGTAGGCGCGTTCCGCGAAGGCGCGCGCATCGCGTTCCGTGATGAGGGCGTCGGCGGCCAGCACCGCCAGCAGCGGCACCAGCAGCCAGACCAGCAGCTGAGCGCGCAGCGACTGCTGCTCAAGCGGCATGGTCGATGAGGTAGCCCATGCCGCGCACGGTCTGGATGTCCAGCCCGGTGGATTCGAGCTTGCGCCGAAGACGGTGGATGAAGACTTCGATGGTGTTGCTGCTGGAGCCTTCCTCCCAGCCGTAGAGGTTGTCGAGGATCTGCTGCTTCGTCACCACGCGGCCGGCGCGCAGCATCAGCAGCTCGATGACGGCGAACTCCTTGGAGGTGAGCTCCATGGGCTGGCCCTCGCAGTACAGCCGGCGTGCCTCGGTATCCAGCCGCACGCGGCCGTGCACCAGGGTCGCGCTGGCGTGCGCGTGGGCGCGGCGGATGAGGGCCCGCACGCGCGCTTCCAGTTCGAACAGGTGGAAGGGCTTGGTGAGGTAGTCGTCCGCGCCCAGGTCCAGGCCGCGGACGCGGTCGTCCACGTCGTCGCGGACCGTGAGGATCAGCACCGGTACCTTCATGCCGCGGTCGCGCAGGCGCCGCAGCACCTCGAAGCCGTCCATGCCGGGGAGCTGGACGTCGAGGATGGCGAGCCCGTAGTCGTTGGCACGCAGGCTGGAGTCGGCGTCGGTGCCGGTCTGCGCGAGATCGACGACGTGGGCCGACTGGGTCAGTGCCCGGGTGACCGCGTCGGCGAGGAGCGGATCGTCTTCAGCCAGCAGGATGCGCATGCGGCAATCGTACTGGATTCGTGCGCGGCGGGAGGATCACGCGGTGCGTCGCACAGTGCCCCCTCCTCCTCGGCGGGCGAGAGGGTAGGAGTGAGGGTGCCGCGTGCCAGCGCGAGAGGATCAGCCCGGGTGACTACCCCTCACCCTGTTCCTCTTCCGCAAGAGGAGAGAGGGCGTTCTGATCGGTGCAGTGATGTGGTTGCCCCTCTCCCTTGCGTGAGAGGGGCGGGGTGAGGGTGATGCGCGCATGCGCAAACCAATCAAATCGCCGACGCGATCGCCTTGCCGACGTCCTCGGTGCTGGCCTTGCCGCCGATGTCGGGCGTGCGCGGGCCCTCGGCCAGCACCTTCTCGATCGCACGCACGATGGCATTCGCCGCGTCCGCGTGGCCCAGGTGTTCCAGCATCATCGCGCCCGACCAGATCTGGCCGATGGGGTTGGCGATCTTCTTGCCGTAGATGTCGGGCGCGGACCCGTGCACCGGCTCGAACAGCGAGGGGTTGTTGCCGTCCGGATTGATGTTGGCCGACGGCGCGACGCCGATCGTGCCCGCCGTTGCCGGTCCGAGGTCGGAAAGGATGTCGCCGAACAGGTTGGAGGCCACGATCACGTCGAAGCGCTGCGGGTTGAGCACCATCTGGATGGTCAGCCCGTCGATGTGGTACTGGTCGGTGGTCACCTGCGGGTACTGCGCCGCCATCGCCTTGAAGCGCTCGTCCCAGTAGGGCATGGTGATGGCGATGCCGTTGGACTTGGTGGCCGAAGTGACCTTCCGGCGCTGGCGCTTCATCGCCAGCTCGAAGGCGAACTTCATGATCCGGTCCACGCCCTTGCGGGTGAAGATCGACTGCTGCACGGCCATCTCGCGGTCGGTGCCCTCGAAGGCGCGGCCGCCCACCGCCGAATACTCGCCCTCGGTGTTCTCCCGCACCACGTAGTAGTCGATGTCGCCGAGCTTGCGGTTCGCGAGCGGGCAGGCGATGCCGGGCAGCAGGCGCACCGGGCGCAGGTTCACGTACTGGTCGAAGCCCTTGCGGAACTTCATCAGCGAATCCCACAGCGACACGTGGTCGGGCACGCGCGCCGGCCAGCCGGTCGCACCGAAGAAGATGCACCGGTTGCCGGCCAACTGCTCGCGCCAGTCCGGCGGCATCCAGTAGCTGTGCTTGTCGTAGTTGTCGCAGCTCCAGCTGAAATGGGTGAGTGCGAGCGGGACGTTGAACTTGCGCGCGGCGGCTTCGAGGACGCGCACGCCCTCGGGCATGACTTCCTTGCCGATGCCGTCCCCGGCGATGACTGCAATCTTGTGGGTCATGGTGCTGATCTCGTGTCTGCAGGATGGGCGCGCCCGACCGCATAACGGTTGGGGTGGCCAGCAGACAGAGCGACCCTCCCCTTCAAGGGGAGGGCAGGGTGGGGATGGGTCCAGCCGTCCGCCAGCACGGCCACAAGTCTAACCCATCCCCATCCTTTCCTTCCCCTTGAAGGAGAAGGGACCAGGTGCGAAGTGCGCGGGCAGACGAAGCGTCAGCAGCGTCCTGCTCAGCGCTGGTACCCCGCCGGCGGCAGGATCGGCGCGATGGCGTAGATGTCGGGCACTTCACCGGTCAGCGTGTTCAGGAAGGCGACGATGTCGGCCACGTCCGCATCGGTCAGATCGCGGCCGAGCTGCAGCTTGGCCATCACCCGCACCGCCTCCGGCAGCGTGGCGACCGAGCCGTCGTGGAAGTACGGCGGCGTGACCGCGACGTTGCGCAGCTGCTGCACCTTGAACATGAAGGCGTCGGCCTCGTTCTTGGTGTCCTGGAAGCGGCCCTTGTCGTGGCCCTTGAACAGCTCGACCTCCTTGCTGCCGGTGGCCAGCCAGTAGTCCTGGGTGATGCCGAACTTCTGGTACATCTGGCCCCCCACGACCACGCCGTTGTGGCAGCCGGCGCAGCCATAGGTCATGAACTTGTCCAGCCCGCGCTTGGCCGGGTCGGGGATCGCCTTGGTGTCGCCCTTCAGGTAGCGGTCGAACGGCGCCGGCGTGAGCAGCACGCGTTCGTACGCACCGATCGCCTTGCCCCAGTTCTGCGCAGTGACTGGCTCGGCCTGGCCCGGGAACGCCTTCTCGAACATGCCGCGATACTCGGGCAGGGCACGCAGGCGCTTCTCGGCCGCGGCGAAGTCGGCGTTGCCGTAGGCCAGCGGGCTGACCAGCGCCTTCACCGCCTGCTCCTCGACGTCGACGCGGTTGCCGCCGTAGTGCTGCGCGAACTGCAATGCGGTGTTGAAGACGGTCGGGACGTTGCGCGGGAGTTGCTTGCCGCTGTTCCCCACCGACATTGGCAGGGCGTCGCTGCCGTAGAAGCTGGCCTGGTGACAGGCGGCGCAGCTCTGTCGGCCATCGGTGGAAACCCGGGTCTCGAAGAACAGGGCGCGCCCGAGCGCGACCAGCTCCGGCGTGACCGGCCGCTCTGGCGTCCTCGCATCGGCGGGCAGGGGCTTGAACATCGCCTGCGCCTGGGTGAGGCGCGCCTGCTCGCCGTCGTCGGCGAAGCCGACCGAAGCGGCGATGCCGCCCAGCGCGGCGGCGAGGCACAACGAGATGGCACTTCCCCGGGTGAACGTCATGGTCATTCTCCTTGTTCGCATGGACCTTTTATGCCGCTCCAGCACGGCGCCAGTCTAGCATTGCCCGCCATGACGGTCGGCGTCGCGGTTCGCAAAGCTCTAGAATGCGCGGTTCCATGGCCAAACCCTCTGTGCAGGAGAGCCACCGATGCCAGAATCCAGCTTCCAGCTCGACCACCTCAACCTGCCAGCCCGCGATCCCACCGGGCTTGCGCGCTGGTATGCCGAAACGCTGGGCCTGCGCGCGGACGAGAACAAGGTCCGCGGACCGGGCGTGCTGCTGGTATTCGCGAAGGGAGAGCCGGTTGCGCGCGCGCCAGAGTTCCACCTGGGCATGCGCGTGCCGTCCATGCGCGTGCTGAGCGAGTGGGCCGAGAAGTTCAATGCCACGCTGAAGGCCGGACCGGAGTTCACCGCGTTCCAGATCTCCGACCCCGAAGGCAACTGCGTCGAGCTCTACACCCCGTCGAACCCGGTCTGAGCGGGTACGGCGGACAACAACAGGTGCCGGCGCACTGGCGCAGGCACAGGAGGAGGAAGGGATGAAGATCGCCATCGTGGGCTGCGGGGCGATGGGCAGCGTGTACGCCGCGCTGCTCGCCGCCGCGGGTCACGACATCTGGGCCATAGATTCGTGGCCAGAGCACGTCGAGGCGATGCGCACGAAGGGGCTGCGGCTGGAGGGCGCCTCCGGCGACCGCACCGTGCCGCTGCACGCGTCGACCCGGGCCGCCGATGCGGGACCCTGCGACCTCGTCATCATCGCGACCAAGGCGATGCACGTGGAGCAGGCCGCCGAGGCGTCGCGTGCCATCGTGGGCCCGGAGACCCTGGTGCTCTCGATCCAGAACGGTCTCGGCGGTCCCGACACCGCAGCCCGCGTGCTGGGCAGGGAGCGTCTCGTGGTGGGCGTCGTGGGCGGGTTCGGCGCCTCGATGCGCGGCCCGGGCCACGCCCACCACAACGGCTGGGAGCTCGTGCGCCTCGGCGAGCTCAGCGGCCCGATCACCCCGCGCCTGGAACAGGTCGCCGAGGTCTGGCGCTCCGGCGGCTTCAAGGTCAAGTGCTTCGACGACATCGACCAGCTGGTGTGGGAGAAGCTGATCTGCAACGTCTGCTTCTCCGGAACCTGCGCGATGACCGAGCTGACCATCGGCGAGGTCATGGCGGATCCGGATGCGTGGGAGGTCGCCTCCGGCTGCGCGACGGAAGCCTATCTGGTCGCGCGTGCCAAGGGCGTGAAGCTCGACATCGATGAGCCGGTCGCCTATGTGCGCAACTTCGGCTCGAAGATCCCCAACGCGCGACCCTCGATGCTGCTCGACCACATGGCCGGGCGCATGTCCGAGATCGACGCGATCAACGGAGCCATCCCCATCGCCGGCAAGGCGCTGGGCGTGCCCACTCCGTACAACACGGTTGTCAGTGCCCTGGTGCGCGCAAAGGAGCGCAGGCTGGGCGTGCGGCGGTAACACCCGGCCTCACGAGGGCCGGCACTCTGAGGAGACAGCGGATGAAGAAGTTCCAGATGTACATCGACGGCAAGTACGTCGATGCAGCGAGCGGCAAGTGGTTCGACAGCTACAACCCGTTCACGGGCAAGGTCTGGTCGCAGGTGGCCGAAGGCGGTGCCGAGGACGTCGATCGCGCGGTGAAGGCTGCGCATCGCGCCTTCACCGAGGGCGCATGGCCGCAGCTCACGGCGAGCCAGCGCGGCAACCTGATCTACAAGCTGGGTCAGCTGGTGGCGCGCGACGCCAAGATGCTCGCCGAGACCGAGGTGATGGACAACGGCAAGCTGATCGCCGAGATGCAGGGTCAGCTCAATTACGTGCCGAACTGGTACTACTACTTCGGCGGCCTGGCGGACAAGATCCAGGGCGCGGTCATCCCGCTCGACAAGAAGGGCTACTTCAACTACACGCGGCACGAGCCGATCGGCGTGGTCGCTGCGATCACCGCGTGGAACTCGCCGCTGCTGCTGCTGGCGTGGAAGCTGGCGCCCGCGCTGGCCGCGGGCTGCACGGTGGTGGTGAAGCCCTCGGAGTTCACCTCCGCCTCGACGCTGGAGTTCGTGAAGCTGGTGGAGGAAGCCGGCTTCCCGCCGGGCGTGGTCAACGTGGTCACCGGCTTCGGCAAGGACGTCGGCACGCCGCTGGTGACCCATCCGCTGGTGCGCAAGATCGCCTTCACCGGGTCGGACGCGACCGGCCGCGCGATCAACGAAGCGGCTGCCAAGAGCTTCAAGCGCTGCACCCTGGAACTGGGCGGCAAGTCGCCCAACATCGTGTTCGCGGACGCCAAGATCGAGGACGCCGTGAACGGTGCGGTGTCGGGCATCTTCGCCGCGACTGGCCAGACCTGCATCGCAGGCTCGCGCCTGCTGCTCCAGGAGAGCATCCACGACCAGTTCATGGAGAAGCTCGTCGCGCTGGCGAAGACCGCGAAGATGGGCAACCCGATGAGCATGGACACGCAGGTTGGTCCGATCACCACGCAGCCGCAGTACCAGAAGGTGCTGGGCTACATCGACATCGCCAAGAAGGAAGGCGCGGAGCTGCTGCTCGGCGGCGGTCCGGCCTCGCGTCCCGAGTGCGGCGAAGGCTGGTTCGTCGAGCCGACCGTGTTCGCCGGCGTGAAGAACAGCATGCGCATCGCGCAGGAAGAGGTGTTCGGCCCGGTGCTGTCGGTGCTGAAGTTCAAGGACGAGGACGAGGCGGCGGCGATCGCCAACGACGTGCGCTTCGGTCTGGGGGCCGGCGTGTGGACCAGCGACATCGGCCGCGCGGTGCGCATGTCGGAGCGGATCCAGGCCGGCACGGTGTGGGTGAACACCTATCGCGCCGTGAGCTACATGTCGCCATTCGGCGGATACAAGGATTCCGGCGTGGGCCGCGAGAACGGCCAGGACGCGATCCGCGAGTACCTGCAGACGAAGAGCGTGTGGATCAACACCGGGGCGGCGACGGCCAATCCGTTCGTGATGCGGTAATGGGGTGCACCCCTCACCGCGGCCCTCTCCCGCAAGGGGAGAGGGGGAACTGCGGAGAGGGGGTGGACAACGGTCCCCGTCTCGTTGCGCGATGATCAGCATGGCCAACCAATACCCTCTCCCTTCGTGGGAAAGGGAATGACCAACAATCACCCTCTCCCCTCGCGGGAGAGGGCAGGGTGAGGGGGAACAAGAATGAAAGGCGTCGTATTCCCGGGAGACCGCAAGCTCGAGATCCTGGACTTTCCGGACCCCACGCCTGGGCCCGGCGAGGTGGTGCTGGAGATCAAGGCCTCCGGCATGTGCGGCAGTGACCTCAAGTTCTACCGCGCGGTGGGCGGCGCGTCGTCGCTGGGCCTGGGCAAGGTCAGCGGGCCGCTGATCGCCGGCCACGAGCCCTGCGGCGTGGTCGTCGCCGTCGGTCCCGGCGTGTCGGAGAAGCAGGCCAAGGTCGGCATGCGCGTGATGCAGCACCACTATCGCGGCTGCGGCGCGTGCGACCACTGCAACACCGGCTGGATGCAGCTGTGCGTCGAGGGTGTCGCCGAAGTCTATGGCGTCACCGGCCACGGCGCGCACGCGAAGTACATGAAGTGCCCGGCGCGTACCCTGGTGCAACTGCCCGACGAGCTGTCGTTCGCGGCCGGCGCATCGATCTCGTGCGGCACCGGCACCGCGTGGGGCGCGCTGCAGCGCCTCGGCCTGCAGGGCCATCACACCATCGCGATCTTCGGCCAGGGCCCGGTGGGTCTCGCCGGCACGTTGCTCGCGGCCGAGATGGGCGCCCGCGTGATCGCGCTGGACACCAGCGCGGAGCGGCTGGCGCGCGCCAAGGAGTTCGGCGCCGAGGTGCTGATCAACCCGAAGACCACCGAGAACGTGGTGCAGGCGATCAAGGATGCAACCGAAGGGCGTCGCGGCGCTCACCTCTCGATGGATGCCTCGTCGTCCCCGCAGGCGCGCGCGCAGGCAGTGAAGTGCGTCCGCACCTGGGGCAAGGCGTGCTTCGTCGGCGAGGGCGACAGTGTCACGCTGGACGTCAGCAACGACCTGCTGCGTCGCCAGGTCACGCTGATCGGCTCGTGGACGTTCTCGACCGTGGGCCAGGCCGAGTGCGCCCGCTACGTCGCCGAGCGCGGCATCGAGCTGGACAAGCTGTTCACCCACACGTGGAAGCTGGAGCAGGCCGAGGAGGCGTACAAGCTGTTCGACCAGCAGACCTCCGGCAAGGGCGTGATCGTTCCGGCATAGTCCGAACCGCATCAACACAGAGGACACAGAGGGTCACCGAGGAGTACCGACCCTCTGTAATTTGCACGGGTAGCGATGTTTGCGGGCTTCGAACTGACGTACGTCCGGGCGGGGGACGTCACCATCCGCGCCCGCATCGGCGGCTCCGGGCCGCCGCTGCTGCTACTGCACGGCAATCCGCAGACCCACGTCATGTGGCACCGGGTGGCACCGGAACTGGCGCGGCGCTTTACGGTGGTCGCCACCGACCTGACCGGCTACGGCGAGAGCAGCAAGCCGCCCTCCACGTCGGACCACGCGCCGTACTCCAAGCGCTCGATGGCGCGCGACCAGGTTGCGGTGATGCGCGCGCTCGGCCACGAGCAGTTCTACGTTGCCGGACACGACCGTGGCGGGCGGGTCGCCTATCGCATGGCGCTCGATCATCCCGACGCCGTCCGCAAGCTCGCCGTGCTCGACATCATCCCGACCGGCGAGGCGTTCGAGCGTGGCGGGCGCGAGTTCGGGCTGGGCTACTACCACTGGTTCTTCCTCGCGCAGCCCGCGCCGCTGCCCGAGCGCCTGATCGGCGCCGACCCGGAGTGGTTCTGGCGCTGGCATACGAACCGAGTGCCGCGGAAGTTCTTCGATCCCGCCGCGATCGAGGATTACCTCGCGTGCTTCCGCAACCCGGAGACGGTGCGGGCGATCTGCGAGGACTATCGCGCTGCAGCGACCATCGATTGCGAGCATGACGCCGCGGACAAGCAGGCCGGGCGGCGCATCCGGTGCCCGGTGCTCGCGCTGTGGGGCGCCCAGGCGAAGCTGGAAGCCTGGTACGACACCCTGGCGGTCTGGCGCGAGTGGGCCGACGACGTGCGGGGCAGGGCGCTCCCGTGCGGGCACTACCTCCCCGAGGAGGTGCCGGCGGAGACGCTCGCGGAGCTGACCGCCTTCTTCAGCGGCTGATCTCGTCCGCACCCATCGGCGGCAGGAAGAACTCCGGCTGCCCCGATTCGGCGATCCCGCTGCGGATGACGCCGAACATGGCGACGACCGTGACCGCGCCAGCAAGCAGGGCGATGGCGTTGACGGCGATGGTGATGATCTCGTTCATGACGTTCTCCGTATCCTGACCCGTCCTGCAGGCGGCATGTTCCTGCCTGCAGACCAGATTACGGAGCAAGGCTCGCCGGGACGCGGTGGTTTGCCGCGTCCCGGGTGTGCGAAATTCACATCTGGCGGCCGGGTGCCTCCAGGCGGACGCCGATCACGGCAGTTCCCACTTCACTTTCCAGATCGACCAGCCCATGTTGGCGTCGAACGGGCCGGCGTCGTTCTGCTGGAACGTGCCGCTGCCCTTGATGCCGGCATACTTCCCGGTGCCGTTGGTCAGCACGATCTCGCCGTTTGCCGGGCAGGCCGTGCACTTCCAGTTGAACGCGACCTTGTCGCCGTCCGCGTCGGTGGTCACGCAGGCGCCGGCATTGTAGGTGACGGTGCCCTTCATGAACTCGCCGGCGAACGTGCATTCGGCCGCACTGGCATGCAGCAGCCCCTTGCCGCCATCGGCGATGAACGGGCCGGCGGCCACCCCGCCCCATACGACGTGGTCCTTGTCGACCTGGATGTTCTTGCCGGTTGCGTAGGACCACGCGAACGCGCCGGACAGGTTGCCGCGCTTGGGCAGGGGATCGGCGGCCTGCGCCGTGACCGTGGTCAGGGCGAAGCCGGCCGCTGCGGTGAGGAGGGCTGCTGCTCTCTGCATGGGTTGCTCCTGGATGTCGATGGATGGCGGCGGCGCCCGGCAGGTGGCTGCCACGGCGGACGACGCCCGCCCAACATAGCGGGGCCGGACTTTCCGATCGATCTCCGATTGGCCGCGGACCCGGCCGCGCGGCCGCGATCTGCGGGTCAGGCGTCCGGACCCACGCCCAGACGCCGGGCCAGGGCGAGCGTGCGAGCCGAAGGGCGGGACCCGAGCCGGGCGCGGCACAGGCGGTCGAGGCGCTCGAGGGCTGCCTTCGCATCATCCGGTCTGCCCAGCGCGCTGTAGCAGCGCAGCAGACCCTGGCTGAACGCCTCCGCCAACGGATCGATGTTCGTGCCCCCCGCGTACCACGAGGCCGCCTGCTCGTGCGAACCGACGGACTCGAGTTCGGCAGCCACTTCACTGACGGCGCGCACCAGCTTCTCGCGCAACGTCTCGCGCGGCCCGATGGCCCAGGCGTGCTCGTCGCTGTCTGCCAGCAGGTGCCCGCGATACAGCTGCAGTGCCCGCCCCACGCGCTGCGTGCTGCGCTGGCCGGGCTCGAGCAGCTGCTGCAGGTGGTGTGCATCGCACCACACCAGACCGGGATTGAGCGACAGCCTGCCCTCCGCCATCAGGATCGCCTCCGGATGACCCAGCAGCCGCCGCAGCCGGTGCAGGCCGAGGCTGAGGCTGTGATAGGCGCTGTCGCCGTCCGCGTCCGGCCACAGGGCGTCGAGCAGCCGGGTGACCGCGACGTCGGCGCCGCCGAAGGCGACGATGGCCTGCAGCAGCGCGATGGGTTTGCGTGGCGCCTTCCGGCTGAACGTCAGCGGCTGGTCATCGATCAGCACGCGGAAGGTCCCGAGCGCATGGATGCGGATGGCCCACGGCCAGTGCTCCGAGTGTCCGGCAGGCGGGCGCCACCCGAAGCGGCGGATCAGCCGGCGCACGTACTCCGTGTCGATCCCGGCATCGAGCGCCAGCGCGCACAGCGGCGGCATCCACTTTCCGATCGAGGTGGAGATGAGCCCGACTTCGTCATCGTGCGCACGCGCCAGTGCGAAGAGCTCGGCGGCGTGCTCGCGCGCGGCCTGGAGGTCGTGCTGTCCCATGGCGATCGTCGCCTCGGCCGCCAACACCCCGAACTGAAGGAAGGGCGAGTCGAACGATTCCACGAGCACGCGATTGGCCACGAGATGTCTGGAGGCTTCGCTCCAGTTGCACAGGTCGATGTGGTTCCAGACCAGCTGCTCGCGGAACCCGCACTCGTGCCGCACCGAGCCCAGTGTTTCGAATGCCTGGACGGCGCGGTTGTTGCACGGCAGTGCCGCCTCGGGACGCGACTGGAGCAGGTACAGCCAGCCTCGTGCGCCATCGATCATCCCGCGATCGAACGCCCGCGCCGGGTCGGCGGATGCGATCAGCTTCTCCAGCCAAGCTTGGGCTGCGGGGAGATCGCAGTCGTACAGTTCCAGCCAGACGCCGATGGTTGCGGCGTAACCGCCGGCCGCACGCAGCCCTTCGTGGTGGTAGAGGTCTTCCAGCGTTTCGAGCACTTTCAGGCACTGGGCGCGGTCCTCCACCAGGCAGTAGTACCAGGAGATGAGATAGCCTGAGACCGCGACGTTCATCGGCGTGACATCGACCTGGCGCCAGAGCGATTCAGCCACCGGCAATGCGCGCCGCGCCATGTCCATCGGCCCGGCCAGCGAACCCCAGGCAAGGACGGACACGACCGCGGACAGCCGCTGGTTGACATCCGGGACCTGCGGCAGCAGCTCGAACACCCGCAGCGCATTGGGCTCTGCATCGGGGTGTGCCGGCGCGCGGAAGCTGAATGCCGCCACCAGTGCGGAACGGGCCTGCACTTCGACATCGGGGGGCACGTTTCGCGCCTCCGCCAGCGCCTCGGAGAGGACGGCCGCCCAGTGGTCGAGCGGACGGAAGGCGTTGTACTCCAGCAGGTACGTCTGCATCACGCCCGCGGCCGCGCGCACCCTGCACGGGGCGTCGCCGGCTGCCGTGGCAAGCGCGTAGCTGCGCTCCAGGTGCGTGCGCGCCTCGACCGGTGCGGTGCCCGCCATCGCAAGCCCCAGCCAGCAGGACAGCCACGGGCTGCCCGCGACGCGTCCCGGGGGGAGCTGGCCGACGTGCTCGGACACCACCTTCCCCCGCCCTTGCGCGATGAGCGTGGCCGCCTCGCGCGTGATGAGGCGTTCTGCGGCGTCCCACGCCTGCAGCCCCGCGTAGAGCGACAGTGCGGCCTCGAAATCGCGATCCTCCAGCAGCACGGCGGCACGGGCGCGCACCTGCGCCGACGCTGCATCACCCAGGCGCTGTGCGGCCTGCGCCCGGAGGAAGCGCTGGAACAGCGCGTGGTACCAGTAGACCGGCTCGGGCCCGGACTTGCGGTGCGTGAACAGGTGCCGGCGGTAGAGATCCTCGAGCCGTGCGCCCGCGCGCGGGTCGCCGGTGAGGCGCTCGGCCAGCGACACGGGGATGTCCGGCAGGAACGCGGTGCACATGAGGAGCCGCTGCATCTCGGCCGGGACGCGGGCGAAGATCTCGGCGGCGAAATAGTCGAAGGTCGCGTCGTGCGTGAGGTGGTCGAGCTGTCCCGGATCCGGCAGCGCCGCAGCCCCCTGCAGGGCCAGAACGAGGCCCGCCGCCCAGCCGTCCGTCTGCTCGTGCAGGCGGCCGAGCGCCAGCGGTGCGATCGGTGCGTGCTGCGCCGCGATCGCTTCCGCCTCGGCACGATCCAGCCGCAGGCTGTCCCAGTCAATCGTGGCGACAGCGGCGTTGGCAAGCAGGCGCGCATAGCACTCCGGCGGGTCGCGCCGGCTGATCACCGCAAGGCACACGCCAGGGGGAACCTCCTCCACCGCCGCGGCTACGAGCTGGTGGAGCGCTTCCTCCGCTGCGACCTGCTGGTAGTTGTCGAGGGTGAGGACGGCCGAGTCGGGAAGGCGTGCGAACAATGCCCGGAAGAAGCGCCGCGCGAACCCCGGCACGTCGCCGAGGTACTCGGGCGTGAGCCGGGGCAGGGGACGCTGGCCACGGCGGCTGAACGGCCTGGCCGCCTCGGCGAGGTAGAAGAAGAACGTGGCCAGATCGGCGTCACCGCCGTCGATCTGGTACCAGATGCCCGGCACCTCGCGCGCTTCGAGCCAGCTCGCCACCAGCGTGGTCTTGCCGGCGCCCGGCGGCCCTGTGACGCAGATGGCGGCGCGCTCGCGCCGCGCCGCGTCCAGTTGCGCGAACAGTCGCTCGCGCGGCACCGGGCGGTGCAGGCGCGGACGCGACAGCTTGGCCAGCGGCGCCGGGCGCTTCATGCCAGCATGCTAGCGCATGTCCGGCGCGGGCATCCTCGTCAGGCCGGCGGCTCTGCGGGCCAGTAGCCTCCGTTCATGCTGCGCGCGCGCCCGTCGGCGACGAGCTTGTCCAGGTGCGCCTGCAGCGAACGCAGGGCCACCCGGTGCAGCCGGGACGGCACGTCGGCATAGACCTCGAGCACCAGTTGTTCCGGTGCACCGCCGGCATGGCGGCCGAGCGCGTCGATCACGCGCTGCTCCCGGGCCAGGCGGTGTCCGATCAGGCGCCGCACCTCGCGCCACGGATCCCCGATCAGGTAGCCGTGCCCGGGCGCCAGGATCGCGATGTCCTCGTGCAGCAGCGCGTCTAGCGACGCCAGGTACGCACGCATGTTGCCGTCCGGCGGATTGATGACCACGGTCGAGCCCTGCATGACGTGGTCACCGGTGAACAGCATGCGGGTCTGCTCGAGCAGGTAGCAGAGGTGGTTGGAGGCGTGGCCGGGCGTATGCAGCACGCGCAGGGCGAAGCCGCCGAGCTCCAGACGCTCCCCGTGCGCGAGGACGCGGTCGGGCACGAACGTGAGGTCCTGGGTCGAGCCCGCCGGGGCGCGCCGGCCCAGCAGGGTGGCGCCCGTGGACTCGGCGATGACGCGCGCGGCGGGCGAGTGGTCGATGTGGGTGTGCGTGCACAGCACCCAGCGGATCCGCCCGGCGCCAGCCTGCAGCACCGCGTCGATGTGGGAGGCGACGGCGGGTCCCGGATCGATGACCGCCAGTTCCTCGCGCCCGACCAGGTAGGTGTTGGTGCCGGGCCCCGTCATCACGCCCGGATTGGGCGCGATGATCCGCGTCACCCACTCGTCCAGGCGCTTGGGCATGCCGGGCGCCAGCGCTACGCTGCTGCGCCCGCATTCCTCCGGATCGCTCCAGTGGATCTCGAAGTACTGCGGGTCGCGCCGGCGGAAGAGTGCGGGCTGGCCATCGGCGCCCAGCGCCCAGCAGGCGCGGTTGGTCTCGACCTCGCACGTGCGCGCGTGCTCGATCGCTTCCGCCGCATGCGTGAAGCGCTGGATGTCGGCCAGCGTGCTGCGGGTCGCAAAGACCAGTTGCATCGCTCCGCTGGCCTCGCGCCGCAGCGCCTCCTGCGGATTCAGCCACACGCTGTCGATCAGCTCGGTGCCGTCGTGCGCGCCGGGTTGATGGGCTGGCGCCCGTGCACAGAAGAAGCGGGTGTCGAAACGACGTGCGCGCCCCGGTGCGGTGATCCAGTGCCCGATGTAGCCGAGCGCGTCGCCTCGCAGCAGCAGGCGCTCCCGTTCCAGGAACTGGTGCAGCGTCAGCTCTCCGGCATGCAGCCCTGCGCGATACTGCATGAGGTGCGCTGCGCGTTCGGCATCCAGGTCACCGCCCGCTTCCGGCACCGCGAGCAGGATCCCCGCTTCCTCGAAGCATTCGCGGATCGCCGCCACCCAGTACGCCAGCGCGCCCGATTCGGTGCCCAGGCGTGCGTTGGCCTGCGCCTCGGTCATGCCGGCGACACGCTCCAGCACCCGCGGGTCGCCGTCTCCCGCGTCGAGCGCCCCGCCGGGGAAGACGTGTGCACCGCCGAGGAAAGCTGCCTGGTGCGTGCGTTGCAGCAGGAAGACCTCGGGTCCGGTGGCGCCGTCGCGCAGGAGCAGGAGGGTTGCGGCGGGGCGCGGCGGGAGGCGCGTGCGGTCTGGGGCGGCGGATGTCGTCATGCGAGCAGCGTTCAGGGCGCGCCGCGAAATGCCCGCGCGCGGGCCCGCAGCACGCGCGCGGAAGTATAGGCGAGGGCACGGGCATTTGCCGGCGGCCGCGCGACCTGCAGCGCGTTTGATCTAGATCGAATGACCCCGCTCCGAACGTGCATAAAGTACAGCAGCAGGCACTTCTTCGGGGGAGATGGTCATGGCATGGAGAGATCTGTTCAGCACCGACTACGGCCTCATGAGCGTGGCGGTGATCGGCTTCACGATCGTGATGGGGGCGTTCCTGTACCGCAAGGTCACCCGCCTCATGAACGAGTCGGCGCAGGGCAAGCGCTGAGGCCGGTCGCGGCCGACAGGCCGCGATTGTGAAATCGTGGCCGCCGGATTGCCGGTGGCATCCATTCAGGTAGCATGCGGCCCCATGAGGGGTCGTGTGCGGCGTCGCGTCGGTGGGTCCGGTCGAGCGGAAGGCTATGCCTACCTGTTCGTGCTCGGCTTGGTGGCGCTCATCGGCATCGGCCTGGCCGTGGTCGCGCAGGTGTGGAGCACTGCCAGCCAGCGCGAGCGCGAGCAGGAGTTGCTGTTCATCGGCCACCAGTTCCGCGCCGCCATCCGCAGCTACTACGATGCTTCGCCGGGTGCGAAGCAGTACCCCCGCAGCATCGCCGACCTGCTCGAGGACAAGCGGTCCCCGACGGTCGTGCGCCACCTGCGCCGTCCCTACGTCGACCCGATGACCGGAAAGAACGAGTGGGGGCTGGTGCGCCAGGGCGACTGGATCGTCGGTGTGTACAGCCTGTCGACGGCGAAGCCGATCAAGAGCGCCCTGTTCGCCGCGGACGACGTCGCCTTCGCGGATGCCGCCACCTATGCGGACTGGCGGTTCATCCACCAGCCCGGCGGGCCGCAGCAGGCGGGCGCACCGGCAGGCGGGGCGGTGTCCCCGAACGTCACGCCGCAGCTCGTGTCCACCGACCCCACGGCCATGCCGGCCGGCTTGCCGGTTGCCCCAACCGGCCAGGCCGCGCAGACCTCCCCCAGGTCCTGGGACTGCACCGCCACGCTGAGCAGCGAGATGCGTCAATGCGAGCGAGCCTCGAGCGCTCCGTCGGCGCTCGCCGCTTGCAACCAGGCAGCCGAGGCTCGTCACAAGGCCTGCATGGAGCGCGTCACGCAGTAGCCGCCCGACCGCCCGGCTACGCACGCCGCCGGCGCTCAGCGCCTCACCACTTGTTGCGCAGCTCGCGCAGCTTGATGAACACCGTCTCGGCGTCCGGGTGCTCGGGCAGGTCGGGGAAGGCCTCGCGCAGCCGCGCAATCACGTTCGGGCTGTGCAGCCGGAAGAAGGTGTTGACCTCCTTTTCCTGCGCGAGTGTCGTGACCATGGCGTGCTCGGGATCCTGGTTCCCCACCTGGCCGAGCAGGCTCTGCGCCTTGCCGTTGTCGGGCTCGCGGTCGAGCGTGAAGCGCAGGTTGTTGGCGATGTAGTCGTGTCCGGGGTAGACCCGGGTCTGGTCCGGGAGCTTCGACAGCTGGTCCGCGAAGGTCCGGTACAGCTCCCGCGGATGGCCGCCGTTGTGGCAGTTGCCTGCGCCCGCATTGAACAGCGTGTCGCCGCAGAACAGTGCAGGGGTGTCGGTGTGCGAGAGCAGGCACACGTGGCTCATCGTGTGGCCGGGGGTGTCGAGCGCTTCCAGCTCGACCGTCTTGCCGACCTTGATGACGTCGCCGGCACCCAGGCCGCGATCGATCCCCGGGATGCGGTCCTTCGCGTTGCGGTGCGCGAGCAGGCGCGCGCCGGTGGCGGCGATCACCGCCTTGTTGCCGCCGGTGTGGTCGCCGTGCTCGTGGGTGTTGAGCACCTGGGTGATCTGCCAGCCCCGGCGCTTCGCGGCGGCCAGGCACTTCTCGTGATCGAGCGGATCGATCGCGAGCGCCTCGCCGGTCTCCGGGCAGGCGATCAGGTAGTTGAAGTTGCGGTACGTGTTTGCGGTCCAGATCTGTTCGACGATCATCCTGGGCTTCCTTTCGGTCCGTTTGGTCAGTCGCCAGCCAGGGCGATGCGATATCCCACGCGCGGGAAGTGCACGCAGACCGCGCCCACCCTCGGATCCTCGCGCACGATCGCGATGCGATCGCGGCTTACGTAGCGCACGGTGCCGGCCACCGGGGCCTCGCCGCTGTCCAGGTCGGCCACGACGCTGATCCGCTGTCCGATGCGCAAGCCCAGCGGATCGTTCTGATCCAGGAGCTCGGGCGTGGTGGTGATCGCCGTCCGGGCCACTTCCAGCGCCTCCGCGGATGTCATCGGCGTGGGCGTGCCGTGGCCGATCGCCTTCACCCGCTGCTCCCAGCCCTCGAGCGCGGGAAACTCCGCGAGCATCGCGGCGCCGCCCTGCCAGCGCCCGCGGACGAACCAGACCACGTAGTAGCACAGCGCATCCGGCAGCCCCGGCGCACTGCCGAGCATGAACGGCCGCCCGCCGCCGAGGCGCTCCTCGATCCAGCCGAGCTGCGCGCGCAGCTGCGAGGCGTAGTGCGGGAGCTGGGGCTTGAGCGCGTTGAGGTCGCCGTTCGGCCCGAGGAACAGGCGCACGCGATCCTTCGCGAACTCGGGCGGCAACTGGTCGGCGTTCGCGGCGAAGGAGACGCGCACGGCAGCCTCGAACAGCGCGTCGGTCCAGCGCGCGATGCCCCAGGGCAGCCCGGCTGCACCGCCAGGGTAGAAGCTCGGTTCCGGGTGGCGCTCCTGCAGCACGCGCAGGATGCACTGGCTGTCACAGTAGATGTCCGCGCCGATCTGCATGAACGGGGTGCGGCGGTAGCCGCCGGTGAGCGGCATCACGTCCGGCTTGGGCGGAACGCGCGGGATCTCGACGGAGCGCCACGCGAGGCCCTTGATGCCCAGCGCGACGCGAACCTTCTCCGACACGGGAGAAGCTGGATAGTGGTGAAGGATGATCTCGCTCATGGTCTGCTGCCGGTCTGAGGAAGCGGGCAGTGTAGCAAGACGGCCGTGCTGCCGTGCCCGGGAACTCGCGCGCGATCGCCCGGTCCATCGCCACCGCCCCTCGCGCCGCGCAATCCCGTCCGGAAACAGGCCGGGAACTTCGTCGGGTGCGATCGCGTCAGAGGCCTCGAACTCGATGGCGCCAGGTTGGCGGCATGGGGCCGCCGGGGCTACGTGCGAGAGCCGATGGAGGTGTGCAGATGAGCAAGGCGATGCTGATGGGTCTAGTGGGTGCGGGCATCCTGACCGCTGGAGCCGCGCATGCGAATTGGGTTCCGGGACTGCCGGGAATGGTGGACGTCTGCCGTGAGCGGGTGACAGCCGCCTATCCGGGGACGGTTTCCGAAGTCGAGACGGCCTGGGAGAACGGCCGGCTGATCCATGAGTTCGAGCTGGTGCGCGGCGATGGCCCGCGCATGGAGGTCGAGTGCGCAGCGATGACCGGCGAGATCGTCGAGGCGGAGTACGAGGATGTGCCGGCTTCCTGGAGCGCACTCAAGTCCAGCAGCAACC
Organism: uncultured Burkholderiales bacterium; assembly: GCA_964523885.1. Taxonomy (GTDB): domain Bacteria; phylum Pseudomonadota; class Gammaproteobacteria; order Burkholderiales; family SHXO01; genus SHXO01. The sequence continues at coordinate 68,040 of CAZFYX010000004.1, forward strand.
TGAGCGACCGCCAGGCACGCATCATCGCGATGCAGGCGATGCCCGGCAAGATCGTGGACATGGAGCGCGAGTACGAGGCCGACGGCCGCGTCACGTACGAGTACGAGATCATCGCGGCGGACGGCACCCACGGTGAGGTCGAGATCGACGCGCGTACCGGCGCCGTGCTCGAGCGCGAGTACAAGCTGAACGCGCACGGCGCACAGCTGCCGGGCGAGCCGAGCTGACGGCCGCGGAGCCCCCTCTCCCGCAGGGAGAGCGGGGCCCCCGTGCGGGCGCGGCTGCGTGCCCTGCTGCGCTGGGGATCAGGCGTGGGCGAGGTCCGCAGCCGCCGTCGAGGCAGCGCGCAGATGCGCCCGGTCCGCCGGCCGCGCGATGCCCAGGGCCTTGAGCCGCGAGGCCAGGGTCGAGGGATTCATGCCCAGCAGTTGCGCGGCGCCGCCCTCGCCGGCGACCCGCCACCCGGTCAATTCGAGGGCGAGCAGGATGTTCTCGCGCTCGATCTGATCGATCTCGCGCACGGTGAGCACGCGCCGCCGCGCACAGCCTGGCCGATCGCCCGCCTGCTGCAGGCGCTGGCCGTGCGGCAGTGCGCCCTCCAGATCGAGGGTGTCGCCGCGCGCGCCGATCACCGCACGCTCGACCACGTTCTGCAGCTCGCGCACGTTGCCCGGCCACGCGTAGGCCTCCAGCGCCTGCAGGGAGGCGTGCGATGGCGGCGCGAAGCTGCGCTGCACCCGCCTTGCGCTGCGCTGGACGAACGCCTGCACCAACGCGCCGATGTCCTCGCGCCGCTCGCGCAGCGGGGGCAGGTGGACCGGGAACACGTCCAGCCGATAGAAGAGATCCTCGCGGAAGCGTCCCTGCCTCACTTCCGCGCGCAGGTCCCGGTTGGTGGCAGCCACCACCCGCACGTCCACGCGCCGCGTCCGGGTGCTGCCGAGCGGCTCGAACTCGCCCTCCTGCAGCACGCGCAGCAGCTTGGCCTGCAGCTCCAGCGGCAGCTCGCCGATCTCGTCGAGGAAGATGGTGCCTTCGTGAGCCAGGGCGAAGCGGCCCTCGCGCCGCGAGAGGGCGCCGGTGAAGGCACCGCGCTCGTGCCCGAACAGCTCGCTCTCGATCAATGCGGCGGGCATCGCCGCGCAGTTGACCCGCACCAGAGGGCCGGCGTGCCGGCGGCTGTGCCGGTGGATGGCGCGTGCGATCAGCTCCTTGCCGGTGCCGCTCTCCCCGGTGACGAGCACCGTCGCGTCGGTCGGGGCGACCTGGCGCATGGCCCGCAGGGCGGCCTGCAGCGCGGGGCTGTGGCCCACGATGCCATGCTCGTCCGCGGCCTCGCAGCACGAGCGCCCGGCCGAGTCCGCTCCCGCCTGCACCAGATGGTGCACGGCATGCAGGCGCATGGAGGCGATGGCGCCGGGCATTGTCGCCCCGCTAATCGCGATGCAGCGTGAAGATGTGCTGGATCAGCGTGCGCAGGTCGCGGTCGCGCTCGTGCAGATCCTCGTCGAGCAGCTCGGGTTCGAGGAGACCGCGCGCCTCCTGCGCGGCAAGCTGGCGCTCCGCCCCGGCGTCGTCCTGCAACTGGACGCCGTCGGGCAGCGTCACCATCGCCTCTGCCCCCAGGAACACGTCTTCTTCCCATTGCCGATGCATGCCTGCCTCCGCTTCTTGGTCGGGACCGCCGATATGGCAGTCGATGAAGCGGCAGGTTAGCGGGACGAGGTGTCAGTACGTTGTCGGTGCCGCATCAGTTTGTAATTTCTGCGTAACAGCGGATGGCGCGGGATGACTGCGAAGGTGCCGGCACCTATAATCCCCGGCTGCGCTTCCGCAGCAGGCGAGCACCATGTCCAGCGGCAAGGTCCTCATCGTCGACGACGATCCCGAAGTGCGCGGCATGATGGCCGAGTATCTGGCCACGCATGGCTTCGAGATCGCCGAGGCCGATTCCGGCGAAGCCATGCGCAGCGCGCTGCAGCGCTGCGTGCCGGACGTGGTGCTGCTCGATCTCAACCTGCCCGGCGAGGACGGCCTGACGCTGGCCCGCTACCTGCGCGAGCATCACCCGGTCGGCATCATCATGGTCACCGCCGCGGGCGACGTCATCGACCGGATCGTCGGGCTCGAGGTGGGCGCTGACGACTACATCGCCAAGCCGTTCGACCCGCGCGAGCTGCGTGCCCGCCTGAAGAGCGTCATGCGGCGCATGCAACCGCGTCCGGGGGAGCCGGGTGCGGACGAGCCCGCGGCCACCGGGCAGCAGGTCGCGATCGGCGAGTGCCGCCTCGATCTGACGCGCCACCTGCTCCTCGACGGTGCCGGCCGGGAGGTCCCGCTGACACACATGGAGTTCGATCTGCTGCGCGTGTTCGCCGAGCATCCCAACCAGGTTCTGTCGCGCGACCGGCTGCTCTCGCTCACCCGCAACCGGGAGTGGGAGCCGTTCGACCGCAGCATCGACATCCGCATCGCACGGGTGCGCAAGAAGGTGGAGGCGGATCCGGAAAACCCCCAGCTCATCCGCACCGTGCGCGGTGCCGGCTACATGTTCGTGCCGTCCCGGTCCTGAGCCGGACGGCCATGCCGGCCGGATCGGGCCGCGCGTTTGTAACCGCCGTGTTTCAATCGTATCGACCGGGTAAATCCTGCTGCCTGCGCGGATCTGCGGGGCTAGACTAGGCGCCAGTTCCACACTGCGCACGGCCATGCCATGACGACGATGCAGCCAGCCCGGGAGTACGAGCACGCCCGCCGCGAAGTGCTGGGCGAGGCCACCGAGCTGGTTCTCGACTCGCACGTCCGGTCCTGCAACGATGCGGCGGCACGGGTCCTGGGCAGCACGCCGGAGGCGCTGGCGGGCCGGGCCTGGGACGAGCTGATGCCCGCGCGACAGGCCGACGGGTCCAGCTCGCGCGAGGGATTCCGGTTGCGGATCGAGGCGGCCCGGGCCGGCCTGCCGCAGACTTTCCTCTGGCTGCTGCAGGCGCCCGGCGCGCGCGAGGTGCAGGCAATCGTCACGCTGGAGGCGGTCGCGGGCGATCCCGCCGGCCGGCTGCGCCTGCGCCTGCAGGACCTCTCCGGCCTGCGCCGCGCAGAGCAGGAACTGCAGGAGACCGAGGCGCGGCTGCGCCAGGTGCTGGAGAACACCTCCGCGGTGGTGTTCATCAAGGACCCCGCCGGCCGTTACCTCTACGTCAACCAGCGCTTCTGCGAGATGTTCGGCCGCTCCGAGCCGGAGCTGCTGCGCAGCCGCGATGTGGATGTCTTTCCGGCGCCGGTGGCGCAGCGGCTGCGCGCGGACGACCGGCGGGTGCTGGCCGCAGGCAGGCCGCTGGAGATCGAGGAGGACCTGGTCGTCGGCGGCAAGTCGTGCGTCTACCTGGCGATCAAGTTCCCCCTCGTCAACCAGGCCGGCGAGCCCTACGCGATCTGCGGCATCGCCACCGATATCAGCCGGCGCAGGCGCACCGAGGAAGCGTTGCGCAGCGCGGCGCTGGCCGTCTCCACCGCCGAGGGCGCGCAGGTCTACCAGGAGCTGACCCGCTACCTCGCCACGACGCTGGGCGTGGACTGCGCCTTCATCTCAGTCTGCACCAACCTCGAGGCGAGCCACGTGCGCACGCTCGCGGTGTTCGCCGACAGCGGCTTCGAGGAGAACATCGAGTACGACTTGCCCGGCACCGCATGCGGCTCGGTGGTGGGGCAGGACTTCCGCATCGTGCCCTCCGGGGTGCGCGAGGTCTATCCCGAGGACGGCACCTTCCGGCGCCTGGCGATCGAGGCCTATGCGGCCTACCCGCTCAACGGCAGCGACGGCCGGGCGCTGGGCCTCATCGCGGTGATGTCGCGCAGCCCGCTGACCGACCGTGACCTCACCGAATCGATGCTCAAGATCTTCGCCACGCGTGCCGTGGCCGAGCTCGAGCGCCAGCGCGCGGAGCACGAGCGCCGCACCTCCGAGGAGAGCTACCGGGCGATCTTCGAGGCGACCGAGGATGCCATCTTCGTGCACGACTGGGACAGCGGCGCGATCATCGACGTCAACCCGAAGGCGTGCGAGTACTTCGGCTACACGCGCGAAGAGATGCGCGTGCTGCGCATCGCCGACTTCAGCTCGAACGTGCATCCCTACACCGAGGAGGAGGGGATGCGCTACATCGCGCTGGCCAAGTCCGCCGGGCCGGTGCGCTTCGAGTGGCATCGCCGCAGCCGCGACGGCAGCCTGCACTGGGACGAGGTCTGCCTCAAGCCGGCGGTGATCGCCGGCGAGCGGCGGGTGCTGGCGTTCACGCGCGAGATCACCCAGCGCAAGGTGGCCGAGGACGCGCTGCGCAGCGCCGCCATGGCCGTGTCCGGCGCCGAGGTGGAGAACGTCTTCCGCGATCTCGCGCGCCAGCTCGCCGCCACCCTGCGCGTGGACATCTGCTTCATCGCCCGCTTCGTGGAGGGCGACGGCACGCGCATGCGCACGCTCGCGTGCTGGATGGACGGCGCGTTCGTCGCCGACTACGAGTACAGCCTGGCCGGCACGCCGTGCGAGGCGGTGGTCGGCCGCAAGTTCCTGTTCTTCCCGCAAGGGGTGCTGCAGCTCTTCCCGGCGGAAGGTTTCCGCCCGCTCGGGGTCGAGAGCTATGCGGCGTTCCCGCTGTTCGACATGCACGGGCGCTCGCAGGGCCTGATCGCACTGGTGGACCGCAAGCCCATGACCGACCCGGCGCTGATCGAATCGGTGTTGAAGATCTTCGCCGCACGCGCCGCCTCCGAGATCGAGCGCAAGGATGCCGAGGCCGAGTTGCGCGCCAGCGAGGAGCAGTACCGCGGCATCTTCAACACTTCCGTGGACGGCATGGTGGTGCTGGACGAGGAGGGCCGGACGGTGGACGCCAACCCCGCCTTCCTCGAGCTGCTCGGCTACCGCCGCGAGGAGGTGCTCGGCGCCTACCCGCGCCAGCTGGTGCCGCCCGACAGCCTGGAGGTGTGCAGCAGGCTGGCGGAGACCGCCGCGCGCGGCCAGGCGTTCCAGGGCGAGTGCCGCGCGCTGCGGCGCGACGGGCATCTGGTGGACATCGAGGTGCGCGGCCTGCAGATGGAGTACCACGGCCGCCCGCACGTGCTGGCGATCGTGCGCGACATCGGCGCGAACAAGCGCGCCGAGGCCGAGCGGGCGCAGCTCGAGGCGCAGCTGCGCCAGGCGCAGAAGATGGAGGCGATCGGCCACCTGACCGGCGGCATCGCCCACGACTTCAACAACATCCTGACCAGCATCATGGGCTACGCAGTGCTGGCGGGGGAGCGGGTGGCCGACCTGGGCGATCCCAAGCTCGCCAAGTACCTCGACCAGATGCACGTGGCGGCGGTGCGTGCGCGCGACCTGATCCAGCAGATGCTGACCTTCAGCCGCGGCCGGCGCGGCGAGCCGCGCGCGCTGAACCTCGCGCCGCTGATGAAGGAGTCGGTCAAGCTGCTGCGCTCGACGCTGCCCTCCAGCATCGAGATCCACACCGAGCTGCAGCCGGAGCTGCCCCCTGTGCTGGTCGATCCGGTGCAGGTCGACCAGGTGCTGCTCAACCTGTGCATCAACGCGCGCGATGCGGTGAACGGCACCGGCACCATCCGGGTCAGCGTGCGCCGCGCGGAGCGCGTGAACCATGTGTGCGCCTCGTGCCGCAAGCCGGTGCGCGGCGCGGAGATGGTGGAGATCGCGGTGAGCGATTCGGGCTGCGGGATCGCGCCCGACATCATCGACCGCATCTTCGAGCCGTTCTTCTCCACCAAGGACGTGGGCAAGGGCAGCGGCATGGGACTGGCGACCGTGCACGGGATCGTGCACGAGCACGGCGGCCACGTCGTGCTGGAGACCGAGCCGGGCCGCGGCACCTGCTTCCGCGTCCTGTTCCCGCCGCTGGCCGAGGGCCGCGTGGCCGATGCCCGCGAGCCCCGGGCGAAGGCCGGCGGCGCGCGGCAGTCCCCGCGCCTCGAGGGGCGGGTCATGATCGTGGACGACGAGGAGATGGTCGGCGAGTTCATGGGCGACCTGCTCGGGAACTGGGGGCTGGAGGTCACGGTGGTGGACAGCGCGCAGGATGCGCGCGACCGGGTGCTGCGCGATCCGGCCGCCTTCGACCTGGTGCTCACCGATCAGACCATGCCACGGCTGACCGGGCTCGAACTGGCCGCGCAGCTGCATGGCGCGTGTCCGGACCTGCCGGTGATTCTCTACACCGGCTACAGCGAGAACATCAGTGCCGAGCAGCTGGCCGCGGCGGGCGTTCGGGCGCTGGTGAAGAAGCCGATCGATCCGCCCGGCCTGCTCGCGCTGCTGCGCCGGCACCTGCCCGCCCGGGAGGGGGTGGCGAGGGTCGCGGCGCAGTGAGCGGGCGATTTCCGGTCGTTCGAGCGGACGGCCAGGGGGCGATGGTTCCGCGCGCGGCTACGACAGCCGCGCGGCCGACACCAGGCTGAACACCGCGGAGGGCTCCGGCTGCTCGCGGCTGTGCGGGGCCGACAGGGTCAGCGCCGCGGGCTCGAGCGCATAGATCAGGCTGATGCCCGGGCGCAGCAGCCGGTAGGCGTCGCCGTTGGCGAGCACGATGTCGCGCACCTCGCCTTCTTCGGTGAGCCAGACGCTGCCTTGCGTGACGCCCACCAGCAGGCCCTTGCCGTCGTCGATGCGCAGCAGGTGCCCGCGGGCCAGGTCGAGGGCATGTCGAACCACATAGGTCATTTCCGCCTCCTTCGCGGCGCTGCGGCCGCATGCTGGACGTATGCGCCGCCTCCCGGCGGGAGGCGGCGGGGAGCACAGGGCCCTCAGGCCTGCGCCACCCGGTTGCGTGCGGACCTGCCCGCCACCCGGGGGATCAGCATCGGCACGCGGCGGCGGTAGTCGTCGTACTCGCGGCCGTGCGCGTCGACCAGGTCGCGCTCCTCGAACCGGATCGCGATCAGGATGTAGGCGGTGGTGGCCAGCGCGAACACGAGGTGGGCCGCGGTCATCGTCGGGGTGGCCCAGAACGCGAGCAGCCAGCCGACGTAGAGCGGGTGGCGCACCAGGCGGTACGGACCGGGAGTGACGAAGCGCAGCGGCGCGTAATCCCGTCCGCGCAGATGCAGCCAGACCTGGCGCAGGCCGAACAGGTCGAAGTGGTTGATGAGGAACGTCGTCACCAGCACGAGGCCCCACCCGCAAGCGAACAGCCCGTACATCACGGCCCGGCCGACGGGATGTGCGATGTCCCAGACCGTCCCGCCCAGCGGCTGCCAGTGGGCGAACAGCGCGATCAGCGCGAGGCTCGATGCGAGCACGTAGGTCGCACGCTCGATCGGCTGCGGCACGAAACGCGTCCACCAGCGCTTGAACGCCGGGCGGGCCATCACGCTGTGCTGCACGGCGAACACACCCAGCAGGAGGAGGTCGACCAGCAGCGCCTGCCAGAGCGGCACCATGGGCGCACCGTCGAGCGTGGTCGGCGTGACAAAGCCGCCCACGAACCCGAAGGCATACAGGAACGTGGCGAAGAAGATGGCGTAGCAGAGCACGCCGTAGGCGAAGAAGGCGACGCGTTTCATCGAATGTCTCCGGTATCGGGTTGCCGTTGTCCCGCGGTTGCGCAGGTGCCCGTTGCAACGCCCGGCATTGCGTGCAGCGTGCCAGCACCCCCCGCCGGCAAACCGGCTTGCCGATCAGGTGCTTGGCGTGCGAGCGGCGGCCACTTGCGGCGCGGGATCGCGCAATTCACGAACTTTCGCAACGAACATTCGCGACCTGCGCAGCGCATGCGACAATCCCGCGCATGGGGGTGATGGAGTTCGACCTCGCCGTCATCGGCGGGGGCATCAACGGGGCCGGCATCGCACGCGACGCCGCGGGCCGCGGGCTGCGGGTGCTGCTGTGCGAGCAGGGCAGCCTCGGGGCAGCGACGTCGTCGGCGTCCAGCAAGCTGATCCACGGCGGGTTGCGCTACCTCGAGCACGGCGACCTGCGGCTGGTGCGCGAGGCGCTGCACGAGCGCGAGGTGCTCATGCGCATCGCGCCACACCTGGTGCGTCCGCTGCAGTTCTTCCTCCCGCTCGGCATGCCGCGCCGGCCGGGCTGGAAGATCCGCGCGGGGCTGAAGCTCTACGACTGGCTGGCCGGCGCGACCACGCTGCCGCGCAGCGGCCCGCTCGATCTCTCGGGCGCGCAGGAGGGAATGGCACTGAAGCCGCGGTACCGGCGCGGCCTCACCTACTGGGACTGCTGGGGGGATGACACCCGCCTGGTGGTCGCGAACGAGCAGGATGCGCGGTCGCGCGGTGCCTTGTCCTTCCTGTGGACGCGCTGCGAGCGGGCGGTGCCCTCACGCCAGGGCTGGCTGCTGAAGCTGGCCGCCTTCGGGGAGCCGCACCTGCAAGTGTGGGCGCGCGCCGTGGTCAATGCCACCGGACCATGGGCCGCACAGTTCCTCTCCGCCTGCACGCCGATCCGCTCGACCACGCGCGTGCGGCTGGTGAAGGGCAGCCATTTCGTCGTCGATCGCGTCCCCGGCGAGCGCGCGCTGCTGCTCCAGCATGCCGATGGCCGCGTGGTGTTCGTGCTGCCGTTCGAGGGCCGCTTCACGCTCATCGGCACCACCGACGTGCCGGTCGATGACCCGGCGCAACCGCTGGCGATGTCCGACGACGAGGCGAGCTACCTGTGCGACGCCGCCAACCGCTATCTCGCATCCCCGGTCGCGCCGGCCGATGTGATCTGGAGCTTCGCGGGGGTGCGGCCCCTGTTCGACGACGGCCGCGGCAACCCCTCCGCGGTGACGCGCGACTACCGCCTGCAGCTGGATCACGCGTCGAACGGGGCGCCCATGCTGTCGGTGTTCGGGGGCAAGCTCACCACGTTCCGGCGGCTGGCGGAGCAGGCGGTCGACCGGCTCGCCCCGTGGCTCGCCAGCCGGCGCGGCGCGTGGACGGCGCACGAGCCGCTCCCCGGCGGTGCACTGGGCGCGGAGCGCTTCGAGGACTACCTCGGGCGCATGCGGTCAGGGCACGCGGGCCTGCCCGCCGAGTGGGTCGATGGCATCGTCCAGCGCCACGGCTCGCTGGCGGAGTCGATCCTCGCCGGCGTGGCCGCACCCGCCGATCTCGGCCGGCACTTCGGTGCCGGCCTCACCGCGCGTGAGGTGGACTTCATCCTCGATCAGGAGCACGCGCTCGATGCCGAGGACGTGCTGTGGCGCAGGACGAAGGCCGGGCTGATGCTCGATGCCGCCGGGCGCCGCTCGCTGGAGGACCATGTCGCGGGCCGCGCCGCGCGCCGCGACGCCGATGCTGCCGCCGCCGGACGCGCGGGCGCGCGCGGGCAATAGCTACCCGCTGCGCCGGGCGAATGTAGGTCCTGCTGCGTCGGCGCGTACCCTACACCACCCGCCAGGGCGCCTCCTTGCGCCGCGGCGCCGGCGCCTCACCCTCCGGGGACAGCGTGCGCACGTCCTCCAGGTTCCACAACCTGAAGCCGCCGCGGAATGCGGTGAGGTTGTGCCCGAGGCGCACGCCGTTGGGCAGCTCGCGGATCAGCTTGGCGTTGCCGCCACCGAGCACGATGTAGTCGACCACGAACGCGCGCGCGAACGACGCCAGCATCCCGCACACGACCGTGCGCCATTTCGCCTTGCCGATCTGCTTGAGACCGCGGCGGCCGACCAGCAGGCCGAGGCGCTGTTCGTCGCCATAGGGCAGCTCGCCCAGTTCCAGCGGGACGATGACGCGCTCGGTGATGAGGGTCGACCCGAGTCCCGTGCCCAGGCCGACGAACAGCATGCGCCCGCCGTCGTAGCTGCCCAGCGCCTGCATGGCGGCGTCGTTGATGATCTTGACCGGCTTGCCGAACGCCGCGGCGAAATCGAATCCCACCCAGCCGGGGCCGAGGTTGAGCGGCTCGGAGTGCGGCCCGTGTTCGCCGACCAGGCCGGGATAGCCGATCGACACCGCCTCGAACTCCCATTGCGCCGCTGCTTCCGTGACTGCTTCCACCATGCGCGCCGGCGTCATGCGCTTGCCCGACCGGAGCTTCAGCGGCGTGTGCTGGCCGCTGGCGAGCAGCTTCACGCTGGTCCCGCCCACGTCGATCGCCAGGATGGACGCAGGGTTGTCGGGGTCGGCCGATGGCCGGCCGTGCCGTGTGCCGTTGCGGCGGGCCGGCGCGCGCCTCGCCGTGCCGGGGCTCTCTTTCTGCAGCAGGATCATGGGGGCTCCCTCGTAGGCGCCGGACCGCGCAGCAATCCACGCACCCGGGCGGGAACGACTCGCGCTATCTGCCGGAGGGGGACGCCCGGTCCCGATCAGGTGATGAGGCCAGGATGCACAGGGACATCGAGCTCGAGCGCGGGGCGCTGGCCGCGTATACCTACCGCGTTCTCATTGCGGTGGGCATCGCCGCGCTGGCCGTGCTCGCGTGGCAGCTGGCGGACGTGCTGATGCTGGTCTTCGGCGGGGTCGTGCTGGCCTCGGCGTTGCGCGCGCTGGCCGATCCGCTGCCGCGCCTCACCGGGCTTTCGCCGCGGGTGTCCCTCGCGCTGGTGGTGCTGCTGCTGGTGGCCGGGCTGGTCGGCGCGTTCTGGCTCACCGGCGAGCAGCTCGCCGTGCAGCTGCGTCAGCTGACCGAGCTGCTGCCCGGCGGCGCCGACGACGTGCGCGAGTGGCTGGAGCGCACGCCATTCGGCGCGTGGGTCGTGGAACTGAGCCAGCGTGGGCTCGAGGTGGCGCAGGGCAGCCTGAGTGGCCTCGCACGCTTTGCCAGCACCACTTTCGGCGCGGTGGCGAACGGGGTGCTGATCACCTTCCTCGCCCTGTATCTCGCCGCCGATCCTGGGCTGTACCGGCGCGGCCTGGTCACGCTCGTGCCGCACTCGGGACGTTCTCGCGTAGCCGCCGCGCTGGACGCCACCGGCGAGGTGCTCAAGCGCTGGCTGATGGGCCAGCTGGTCGCCATGATGACCGTGGGGGCCATCACCGGGATCGGCCTGTGGCTGCTGGACGTTCCGCTCGCGATGTCGCTGGCACTGATCGCGGGAGTGCTCGAATTCATTCCCTTCATCGGGCCGATCCTGTCGGCCGTTCCCGCCCTGCTCGTGGCTTTCACGCAGGACGGCTGGACGCCGCTCTACGTGCTGCTGCTCTACTTCTTCATCCAGCAGGTCGAGGGCAATGTGCTCATGCCCGTGATCCAGAAGTGGGCGGTGTCATTGCCGCCGGCGCTCGGCCTGCTCGGCGTGGTGATCTTCGGTCTGCTGTTCGGCGTGCTGGGCGTGCTGTTCGCGACACCGCTGATGGTCGTGGTGATGGTGTTCGTGCAGAAGCTGTACGTAGACACCGCGCTGGACCCCAAGCCGCCCTCGCCGGAGCCGTAGCCGGCTGCAGCCTGCCCGGTCTGCGCGGGAGACAAAAAAAATGGCGCCGTGGTAGCGGCGCCAAATTCTCCAGAGACAGGGGACTCGGGAGGTAAAGCGGAATCAGGAGAGACAACGGCGGCCAGTGTAGGGCGGTGGGGCTTAAGCCAGACTTAAGGCCCGGCCGGCGGGCGCTCAGGGCCGCTCCGGCAGCGGGAAGCGCAGCCTGACCAGCAGGCCCTGGCCGGGCGCGTCGTCCAGCTCCACCTGCGCGGAATGCGCGGTCGCGACCCGTTGCACGATGGACAGCCCGAGGCCGCTGCCGGGCGCGCTGCTGCCCTCGACGCGGTAGAAGCGGTCGAACACGCGCTGGCGGTCCTCGACCGGGATGCCGGGACCGGTGTCGGCGATCTCCAGCACCGCTTCACCGGCCTGTGTACGCAGGTCGACGCCGACTGCCCCTGCCTCAGGGGTGTAGCGGATGGCGTTGTCGACCAGGTTGTTGAGCAGCGTGCGCAGCTGGTCCTCGTCGCCCACCACCACCGCGGGATCGGCACGCAGCAGGCTCAGGCGGATGTCCTTCGCCCTGGCGTGCGCATGGAAGTCCTCGACGACGCGGGCCACCAGCATCGCGAGGTCGACCCGGGCGGGGGCGGCGGCGATCGCCTCGGGCTCCAGACGCGCCAGCGTGAGCAGCTGCTGCACCAGGCGGATGGCGCGGTCGATCCCGTCCTTGAGCTGGTCGATCGCACGCTGGCGGTCCTCGGCCGATTGCGCCCGTTCGAGCAGCTGGAACTGCAGCTTGACGCCGGTGAGCGGGGTGCGCAGCTCGTGTGCCGCGTCGGCGGTGAAGCGCCGCTGGCTGTCCAGGGCATCTCCCAGGCGCGCGAGCAGGTCGTTGAGCGAGCCCACCAGCGGCCGCACTTCCTCCGGGGCGTGCTCCAGTGCGATCGGCGTCAGCGACGCGGGATTGCGGCGCACCACCTCGTCGCGCAGCGCGGCGAGCGGCCGCAGTCCGCGGCCCACGGTGATCCAGGTCGCGATGCCCAGCAGCAGCAGCACCGGGGCCAGCGGTGCGAGCAGGCGCGAGGTGATCCCGCGCAGGGCCTCCTCGCGCAGCTCGAGCGACTGGGCCACCTGCACCTTGCGGCCGTTGCGCGAGATGGCGTAGACGCGGAAGCGCTCTTGGTCCCACACCACGGTGAGCAGTCCGATGCTGCCAGGCTGGGGCAGGTCGTAGTCCCGGTGCGAGGAATACACCAGCTTGCCGTTCTCGCTCCACACCTGGCCGATGAACTCGAGGTCGTCCTCGCCGGGCAGCAGGATGCCGCCGCGGGCATCCGCGATCTCGCCCTGCTGCATCAGCAGCAGCGCCACCTGCTCGAGGTGGTAGTCCTGCATCTCGTAGAACACGTCGCGCACGCGGTAGTAGGCGCCGGCCACGCCGAGCCCGCCCACCAGCAGCACCGCCGACAGCTGCAGCAGGAGCAGCCGCCTACGAATCGATCTCATCGCGGTCCGCCACGCAGTAGCCCACGCCGCGCACGTTGCGGATGAGGCCCGCGCCGAGCTTGCGGCGCAGGTTGTGCAGGTGGACCTCGACCGCGTTGCTCGACACTTCCTCGTCCCAGCCGTAGAGGCGTTCCTCGAGCTGCTCGCGCGAGAGCACCGCACCGGGACGCTCCATGAGCGCGTGGAGCAGCGCGAACTCGCGCGGCGACAGCGCGACCGCCTTGCCGTCGAGCTCGACCCGGCGCTCGACCGGGTCGAGCATGAGCGCGCCGTGGCGGATCACCGGGTCGTGCCGGCCGACCTTGCGGCGCAGGAGCGCACGCACGCGCGCCGACAGCTCGTCGAGGTCGAAGGGCTTGACCAGGTAGTCGTCCGCGCCGCTGTCCAGGCCCTTGACGCGGTCGCTCACGGTGTCGCGCGCGGTCAGCACGAGTACCGGAAGCGCGTCGCCGCGGGCGCGGATCTCGCGCAGCAGGGTCAGGCCGTCCTTGCGCGGCAGGCCCAGGTCGAGCAGGACCAGGTCGTAGACCCCGTTGGCGATCGCGAGCGAGGCAGACTGGCCGTCCTTGACCCAGTCCACGGTGTAGCCGGCGAGCTTCAGGCCGGTTCGCACGCCCTCGCCGATGAGGGCGTCGTCTTCCACGAGCAGCAGACGCATGGTCGCCTCAGGCGGGTTGGGTGGGGTGCGACGCGGCGAGTTCGCCGGCGCTGGGGCTGCCGCCGGGCGCCACCACCCGCAGTGCATGCCCGGCGGGCGGGCTGGTGTGGCGGCGCAGGCGCTTCTGGCGGTACATCTCGAGGTCCGCGCGCTGCACCAGGTCCGCCGCGGTCTCGCCCGGGCGCAACTCGACCACGCCGGCGCTCAACCCGCGCCGCTGGCCGCCGGGGACGGGGGCGGGGCCCTCGAACGCATCGCGGATCCGCGCCACCACTGCCTGCGCATGCCGGGTGTCGCTGCCGGGCAGGAGCAGGGCGAACTCGTCCCCGCCCACGCGGAAGGCGCGGTCCACGCGGGACCGGACGGTGCACTGGATGACGGCCGCAAGTTGCTGCAGCACGCGGTCGCCTTCCTTGTGGCCGAGCTGGTCGTTGATCTGCTTGAAGCCGTCGAGGTCGATGTAGGCGAGGCTCACGCGCTGTCCGAAGCGCCGGGCGCGGGTGCACTCGTCCCGGAGCGACTCGTCGAACACACGGCGATTGAGCAGGCCGGTCAGCGCGTCGCAGCGCGCCATCTGCAGCGCCTTGCGATACCCGCCGCGCATGCGGTGAACCAGCACCAGCATCACCAGGCCGACCACTACCTCGGTGAGCCACTGGATGGGTGCGGCCGGCAGGGCGAAGCCGCGCTCGATCAGATCGGTGAGGGTGGGGGTCAGCGCCAGGAGGTACAGCCAGCGCATGCCGACGTCGACGGCAGGCGAGGGCGGCTCGACCGGGCGGGTCGCCGGCAGGACTCCGCGACCACCGCTGCCGGGGGGCGGAAGACGTAAGGCATTCATCTGCATTCTCCTGCCGTAGCCTACACGTTGAAGGGGATCGCGACCACCTTCTCGGCGGGCGCGGCGCATGGCGCCTGCATGGCGCGGGCGCGCTGCCATCATCGGAAAATGCGCTCGCCCCGCTGCCCGGCGGGTACCGGGCAACGGGGCGAGCGTGCTGCCTGCTCCGGGAAGCGCGGCGTTACGCGTGCGGCTCCAGCGGCAGGAACAACGAGCCTTCACCGCGCCTGACCAGCAGGGCGGCCGGCTTGCCCGCGGGGAGCTGGTCGACCAGCTGGCGCAGCTGTGCGGCGTCCTTGATCTCGTCCTGGTTCAGCCGCAGCAGCACGTCGCCGGGCTGCACGCCGGCGGATGCCGCAGCGCCCGGGCCGACCTGCTGGACCAGCACGCCGCCGGTCACGCCCAGCTGCCTGCGCTGCTCCTCTGTGAGGTTGGAGACCATCACGCCCAGCTTGGTCTTGCCCGGTGTCGCGTCGGTGTTCGCCACCTTCATCGCGCCATCGCGGTCGGGCAGGGTGCCCACGGTCACGTCCACCTTCTGCTCCCTGCCGTCGCGCAGCACGGTCACCGGCACCCTGGTGCCCGGGCGGGTACGGCCCACGCTCGGGGCCAGGTCGCCGCTGTCGTCGATCTGCTTGTCGCCGAAGCGCACGATCACGTCACCGCTGCGCAGCCCGGACTCGGCTGCCGGGGTGCCGGACTTCGCTTCCGAGACCAGCGCGCCGCGCGGCTGCGGCAGACCGAACGAACGGGCCAGGTCGGCGTTCACGTTCTGCACGGTGACGCCGAGCCAGCCGCGGGTGACCTTGCCGCTGGTCTTGAGCTGCCCGGCCACGTCCATGGCCACGTCGATCGGGATGGCGAAGGACAGGCCCATGTAGCCGCCGGTGCGGCTGAAGATCTGCGAGTTGATGCCGACCACGTGCCCGGTCGAATCGAACAGCGGGCCGCCGGAGTTGCCTGGATTCACCGCGACGTCGGTCTGGATGAACGGCACGTAGCTCTCGCTGGGCAGGCTGCGGCCCATGGCGCTCACGATGCCCTGGGTCGCGGTGTAGTCGAGCCCGAACGGCGCGCCGATGGCCAGCACCCATTGCCCCACCTTGAGCTTGCTGGTGTCGCCGATGTTGACCGTGGCGAGGCCGGTGGCGTCGATCTTGAGCAGCGCGACGTCGGTCTGCGGATCGGTGCCGATCACCTTCGCCGGCAGCTCGCGGCGGTCGGCCAGGTGCACGGTGATGCGCTCGGCGCCTTCCACCACGTGGTTGTTGGTCAGGATGTAGCCGTCCTCGCCGATGATGAAGCCGGAGCCGAGCCCCGACGAGGGCCGCTGCTCGGGCTGGCGCGGCATCGGGAACGGCATGTTGAACGGCATCTCCGGCATGCCGCCGTCCTGCCCGGCCATCGCCGGCTGGTTGCGGCCTTCCGACACGATGCTGACCACTGCCTTGCGGTTCGCGTCCACCAGCGCCGAGAAGTCCGGCGCGCTGACCGCGGCGCTGACGGGCGCCGTCGCGGCGCTGCGGAACTGCTCGCTGGCCGCCGCGCTGGTCTGGTCGAGATGGGTAGAGATGGCGCCCACGCCCGCAGCGCCGAGTGCGAAGAAAACGGCGAGTGCGCCGCGCTTGATCCTGGTGTTCATGTTCGCTTGTTCTCCGTGTGTGGGTGCTACGCGGCGCAGTATCCGGCGCCGCCGCTTAAACGACACTTAAGGCATAATCCGACCCGCCGCGCTGGTCTTAAGCCAACCTTAAGTTTCGCGCTGCGAGCATCGGTGGTCCGGCCCCGAGCCGGCATCGAGAAGATCAGAAACGGGAGGGAGGGAGACATGTCCGCAATCGCACGCGGCGCCAGCGCCGTCGCGCTCGCAGCGCTGCTCGCTGGCAGCGCATTCGCCGCAGACCCCATCAAGATCGGCCTGGTCAACGAGACCACCGGTCCCAACGCCGAAGCCGGCAGCTACACCGTGAACGGCACTCGCCTGGCGGTGGAGGAAGTCAACGCCAGGGGCGGCATCATGGGCCGCCCGATCGAGCTGAAAGTCGAGGACAACCAGAGCACCAATCCGGGCACGGTGCTGGCGTACTCGAAGCTCATCGGCGAGGGCGGCCTGACCGCGATCGTCGGCCCGATCCGCAGCACGCAGATCCAGGCCGCCTCGCCCACGATCCAGAAGGGCGGCGTGCCCGCGCTGGTGGGCGGCACGGATCCGAGCCTGACCAAGGTGAACAACCCCTGGATCTTCCGCATGCGCCCGAACGACTCGTACTCGTCGCGCGTGATCGCGGACTTCGGCGTGAACTCGCTCAAGCTGAAGAAGTGGGCCATCGTGCACTCCACCGACGCGTTCGGCTCCGGCGGCATGAAGGCGCTCACCGCTGCGCTGGAGGCCGCCGGCGTGCAGCCGGTGCTGGTGCAGGGCTACACCAACAACTCGCAGGACTTCACCCCGATCGTGCTGGCGATCAAGAAGTCCGGGGCCGACATCCTGGCCACCTACATGACCAACTCGCCCGACGTGGGCATCTTCGCCAAGCAGCTGCGCCAGCTCGGCGTGGGCGTGCCGTGGGTCGGCTCGCCCTCGATCGTCACCGACACCGCGATGAAGCTGGCCGGCCCCGCGCTCTACGGCACCTACGCGGTGGCCGACTTCACGCCCGGCTCCAGCGCCGAGGCGAAGTCCTTCGCGGAGAAGTACAAGGCCAAGTACAAGCTCGACGCCGACGTGTACTCGAGCTGGGCCTACGACGCGATCAACCTGCTCAAGCAGGCGATCGAGTCGGCGAAGAGCACCGACCCCGACAAGGTTCGCGCCGCCCTGCTCGGCGTGTGCGGCTGGAAGGGCGTCGAGGGCACCTACTGCTTCGACAAGAACGGCGACGGCCTGCACGGCTACAACGTGGTGCGCAACGAGAACGGCAAGATCGCCTTCCTCAAGCACATCGACTTCAAGGACTAGCGCGCTCCGGGGCGCTGCGGCGCGCCGACGGCAGCACAGGGGAGGAGCGCGGTGGAGGCGCTTGCCAACAACTTCCAGGTGCTGTTCCAGGGCCTCGCCCTGGGCAGCATCTACGCGCTGGTCGCGCTGGGCTTCGTGCTCATCATCCGCGCCACCAACGTCGTCAACTTCGCGCAGGGCGACTTCGCCATGCTGGGCGGCTACGCCATGGTCCTGTTCCTGGTGGGCATGCCGGGCAACCCGGACCTCCACCTGCCGGGCGTGGAGATCGCGCTGCCCTACTGGCTGGCGATCGTGCTCACGGTGGTGGTGATGGCGGCCATCGGCCTGGCCTTCAACTACGGCGTGTACTACCCGCTGCGCAACCGCTCGTTCCTGCCGGTGCTCATCAGCACCCTGGGCGCGTCGATCTTCCTGCAGAACACCGTGCTCGCGCTGTTCAACCCGCAGCCGCGGCCGCTGGACAAGCTGCTGCCGGTGGACGGGGTCACGGTGGGCGGGGTGTTCCTTGACAGCCAGTACCTGGTGATCCTGGCCTTCACCATCGCGGCCGTCGGCTTCCAGTACTTCCTGTTCGAGCGCACCCTGCTGGGCAAGAAGCTGCAGGCGGTGTCCCAGGACAAGGACATGGCGCGCCTGCTCGGCATCCCGGTGTCGCTGATGATCATCATCACCTTCGTCTACAGCGCCGTGCTGGGCGGGCTGGCCGGCGTGCTGGTGTCGCCGATCCTGTTCGTGTCCATCGGGCTGGGCTCGGCCATCGCGCTGAAGGCGTTCGCCGCGACCATCATCGGCGGCTTCGGCGACATCGCCGGGGCCATCGTCGGCGGCCTGATCATCGGCGTGGTGGAGAGCTTCGCCGCCTATCACATCTCGGTGCCCTACAAGGACGCCTACGCGTTCGTGTTCCTGTTCCTGGTGCTGCTGTTCCGGCCGCAGGGCATCTTCGGCGAAAAGGTCTCGGAGAAGGCATGAGCCAGGCGACTCCCCCGGCGGCCGCACCCGCGTCCGCCTCCAGCCGCGTGCTGTGGATGGTGCTGATCCTGGCCGCCGCGGTGGCGCTGCCGCTGCTGCCGTACTTCATGAAGGTCAGCGACTACGTGCTGAACATCTTCATGAATTCGGTCACCTATGCGATGGCCGTGCTCGGGCTGGTGGTGGTGCTCGGCTACGCCGGCCAGATCAACCTGGCGCAGGCAGCGTTCTTCGGCTTCGGCGCCTACGCCGTAGGGCTCGGCACGGTCACCTACGGGCTGCCGTTCTGGGTGGCGTTCGCCCTCGGACTGCTGGTCTCCGGCGCGATGGGGCTGATCCTCGGCCTGACCACGCTGCGCCTGGGCGGGCACTACCTGGCCATGATCACCATCAGTTTCCAGCAGATCTTCGACCTGGTGGTGGTGAACTGGATCGAGCTGACCCATGGTCCGGACGGCATCCCCGGCGTGCCGCGGCCGTCGATCTTCGGGCACGAGCTGTCGGACCAGCGCGCGTTCCTGCTGTTCTCCACATTGGTGCTGTACGCCCTGGTGTTCTTCGTCTGGTGGCTGCCCAACACCCGGCTGGGCCGTGCCATGCGCTCGGTGCGCGACAACGAGCTGGCGGCCGGCACCGTGGGCGTGCACACGCTGCGCGTCAAGGTCACGGCCTTCACCCTCAGCGCGGTGCTGGGCGGCATCGGCGGCGGCCTCTACGCGGCCGGCTTCAGCTACATCAGCCCGGACAACTTCAACTTCGCGCGCTCGATCGAGTTCCTTACCGCCGCGCTGCTGGGCGGTGCACAGTCGGCCTTCGGCGGCACGCTGGGCACGGTGCTGATCGTGCTGCTGCCGGAGTGGTTCAAGGATTTCCCCGAGGGCCTGCGCTTCCTGAGCAAGGTCTACCTGGCCATCTACGGCCTGGCGGTGATCCTGATCATGGTGTTCATGCCCGAGGGCATCTGGGGCCTGCTGCGCAGCCTCTGGGGCAAGGTGCACAAGGCGGGCGCCGCGGCGATCGGCACGATCGCGGGGCTCAACCTCGACATCCGCCTGGAGCACAGCACCCCGATCCTCAAGCTCACCAACCTGCAAAAGCACTTCGGCGGCCTGAGGGCGGTCGACGGCGTGGAACTGGAGGTGATGCCGGGGACGGTTCATGCGCTGATCGGCCCGAACGGATCGGGCAAGACCACGACGCTCAACGTGGTCAGCGGCATCTACCGGCCGACTGCAGGCAGCATCGTGTTCGACGGCACCGACATCACCGCGCTGAAGCCGCACCAGCGCGCGGCACAGGGCATGGGGCGCACGTTCCAGAACATCCGCCTGTTCCAGACCATGACCGCCCTGGAGAACGTGATGGTCGGCGCGCAGCGCGACAACAACCCGCTCGAGGCCGGGCACGAGAGCCTGCGCCAGCGCGCGCTCTCGGCGCTCGAGTTCGTCGGCATCGCCCACCTCGCCAACGAGGTGGTGCGCAACCTTCCGTACGGCCACCAGCGCTACGTCGAGATCGCCCGCGCGCTCGCGGGGCATCCCAAGCTGCTGCTGCTCGATGAGCCGGGCGCCGGCCTCAACCAGACCGAGAAGCAGGAACTGGTCGCGCTCCTGAAGAAGCTGCGCGGCCACGGGCTCACCCTGTTCCTGATCGACCACGACATGGGCGTGGTGGAGAAGGTGTCCGACAAGATCACCGTGCTCAACTTCGGCAAGAAGATCGCGGAGGGCAGTCCGCAGGACGTGCTGCGCCATCCCGACGTGATCGCTGCCTACCTTGGCGAGGGACCGACCGGTGCCGCTGCTCGAGCTTAGGAACGTCTCCTCCGCCTACGGCAGTGTCGAGGCGCTGCGCGGCATTTCGCTCGCGGTCGAGCCGGGCGAAGTCGTCACGCTGCTGGGCGCGAACGGCGCCGGCAAGAGCACCACGCTGCGCACGATCTCCGGCCTGATCCGGCCCACCAGCGGCGAGGTCTGGTTCGACGGACAGCGCATCGACCAGATCCCGCCGGAGCACATCGTGCGACTGGGCCTCTCCCACGTGCCGGAGGGCCGGCGCATCTTCCCCGGCCTGACGGTGCGCGAGAACATCATGCTCGGCTCCACCAGCCGCGGGCGCCTGTCGAAGCGCGAACTGGAGGAGGGGGTCGAGCAGATGTTCGCCATCTTCCCCGACATCAAGCGCTTCGAGAACGCGCTGGGCTGGACGCTGTCGGGCGGGCAGCAGCAGATGCTCGCGGTGGCGCGCGGCCTGATGGCCAGGCCCAAGCTGCTGTTGCTCGACGAGCCCTCGCTCGGGCTGGCGCCCGTGATCGTGCAGCAGTTGTTCGCCACCATCCGCGAGATCCATGCCCGCGGCACCACCATCCTGCTGGTGGAGCAGAACGCGCACATGGCCTTGTCGGTGGCGAGCCGCGGCTACGTGCTGGAGACCGGCAACCTCACCGTGCAGGGGAGCACCGCCGACCTGCTCGGCAACGAGGAGGTCCGCGCGGCCTATCTCGGCGGCCACGGCTGAGCCGCTCCGGGCGCACGACCCCAACGTTTCCGCCGCCACGCGGTCATAGGTACGGGCACACCCTTCGAGTGTGCTGCACCTGTGAGGAGACGCGTGATGGGAATCATCGACGAGTTGCTCGCCGGAGCCACCGGCGAGGCGCAGCGGACCGCGGCGCGCAGTCCCACGATCAACGTGCAGATGGTCCTGGACCTGATCCATGGATTCCCGGGCGGATTGCAGGGGCTGCTCCAGCGGCTGAGCACGCGGGGGCTGGGTGACCAGGTGCAGTCGTGGATCGGCACCGGCTCGAATGCCCGCCTGCCGGCCGACCAGTTCATGCAGGCACTCGGCAGCCGCCACCTGCAGCGCGTTGCGCAGCACTTCGGCGTGGATCAGGAACTGGTCGCCAACAGTGTGGCGGACCTGCTGCCCGACCTGGTGGATCGCCTGACGCCTGCCGGGCATCCCGACACCGACCTCATCGAGGGCGGACTGAACCGCCTGAAGGGCGTCATGCGCGGCATCTAGGCCGGCCGGCTGCACCCTGTCGCAGCACAAGGTGACGCCGCGGCTGGAAGCCAGCCACGGCGTGTCAGGGGATCTCCGCGTTCAGCGGTTGCCCGCTCCCCCGCCTTGCGCGCCCTGTCCGGAGGAATCGTGGTCAGGGCGCTCGGCGCTGCTGTCCTGGCTCTGGCTGTCGTCGGCGGAGCCGACGCCGGCGCCGCGGTTCGGGTCCCTGGTGCTGGTGGCCCCCGGATCGGAAGTGGGCTGCTGTGCGGTGGTATGGCGACCGGTACCGCCCTCGTTGCTGCCGCGGCTCTGGCCGCTGCCCTGGTCGCTGTGGTGGGTGGTGCTTCCGCCGCTCTGCTTGTTCTGCTGCGACTGCACGCCGGAGGAAGGGGCAGTGCCGGTATCGCCGTCATCCGCGGCGTAGGCCCCGCTTAGCGTCAGCAGCCCTGCGGCGGCCAGCGCGATGGTCAGTCGGTTCATGTGCAACTCCTGTATGTCGATGGCCGGTGCCTGGAGGGACGCCGGCGGGCCTGAGGGGACATCACACATGAAGACGGGGCGAGCAGCATGCCCGCCCCGTCGTTGTCACTGCAGCCTTGCGCCTACTTCTGCTCGGGCAGCGCGAACACCTTCAGCACCCCGGAGTCCTTCGGCATCGACTTCCACGGCTCGCCCCACAGGTCGCCATAGCCGTCGCTGACCAGGCTGCCCCAGCCGGTCATCACCGCGACGTACTGCCTGCCCTTGGCGGTGTAGGTGATGATGCCGCCGTCGTGGCCCTGGCCGTTGTTGTGCTGCCACAGCCGTTTGCCGTTGCTGGCATCGTAGGCGGCCAGCATGCCGTCCGCCTCGGGCACGAACAGCAGGTTGCCGCCGGTGGTGAGCAGGCTGCCGTGCGGCGGGACCTTGTACGGGATCTCGAACGCCACCTTGCCGTTGATCGGGTCGCGTGCGCGGATGTGGCCGTGCGGCGGCTCGCTGCCCGGGCCATGCATGGTGAAGTCGGCGCCGATGTTGAGCTGGACGAACGGCTCGGTGACCGGCTCGGTCTTCACGATGTTGAGGTCCATGCACCACTCGAAGCCCACGCGGTAGATCAGGTTGGTCTTCGGGCTGTACGTGCCGCTGGGCCAGCTGTATCCCCCTGCGATTGCCGGGCACAGGTTCTCGTGCTTGCCCAGCGACATGTCGCGGCGGCCGATCAACTCGCCGCTCTTGGGATCGATGTCCTTCACGAAGTTGATGTTGTCCACGCCGCGCCAGACGTTCTGCACCTTGGCGTTGCGGTCGTAGACGAACATGAACCCGCCCTTGTTGGGGTGGACCACGTACTTCTGTCCGCCGCGGTCGATGAACATGAACTCGCCCACCGCCGAGTCGAAGTCCCAGGCGTCGTGCGGCAGCTCCTGGTGATAGGCCTTGAGCTTGCCGGTGTCCGGATCGAGCAGGATCACCGAGGTGGTGTAGAGGTTGATGCCGGGACGCGGGCCCTCGGTCTTCCAGTTGTCACCGGCCCAGTCGTACAGCGGTGCGGGGTTGGCGGTGCCCCACCACACCGTGTTGCTGGCCGCATCGTAGGCCCCGACCATCCAGCCGCCGCCGCCGCCCACCTTCCAGGAGTCGTTGCCCCAGGTGTTGCGCGCGTCGCCATTGTCGGGGTTGCCGCCCACGGTGAAGAACTCCCAGACCTTGTTGCCGTTCTTCGCGTCGACCCCGAAGATCGGCCCGCGGTAGGGCCACTCGCCGCCCTGCGAGCCGATGATCACCTTGTCCTTGACCAGCAGCGGGGCGCCGGTGAAGCCGACGGTCAGCTTCTCGGAGTTGATGAGCTTGGCTTCCCACTTGAGCTGGCCGGTCTTCATGTCCACCGCGACCAGCTTGCCGTCCAGCGTGCCCATGTAGATGTTGCCGTAGCCGGCGGCGATGCCGCGGTTGTAGGGGGAGTGGGTCTGGCGTGCGACCAGGTCCTCGTCGAGCTTCTGCTTGTAGCTCCACAGCGGCTGCCCGGTGGCGCCGTCGAGCGCGTAGAGCTGGTTGTAGGGGCTGGCGTAGTAGAGCACGCCATCGACGGCGAGCGGGAAGCCCTGCAGGCCGCGGTTGGCGCGCGAGGCGACGTGCGACCAGGCCTCCTGCAGCCGGCCGACGTTGCCGGTGTTGATCTGGTCGAGCGGGCTGTAGTGCCACGACTTGTAGGTGCCGTGGTAGGTCATCCAGTTGCCCGGTTCCTGGTCCGCCTGGATCAGGCGCTGGCCGTCCAGTTCCGCGGCGGCCGCGGCGGTCACGACCAGGCCCGCAGCGATGCCTCCCGCCAGCGCAGCGCAGGCTGCGCGAATGCTGGTTCGCTTCATGACTGATAGCCTCCGAAGTGGAATGTCGCAGTCCATCACGCTCGCGTCGTCCGGATGCGCGCCGGCTGATGCCGCCGGTGCGCCGCGCTCGCGGCCCCGGCGGTTGCATGGCTGCAACTTCTACCGTGTGGACTCGCGTCGTGCGCAGCAATCACGATGCCTCGGGTTGCCGACACGGCAGCGCACATGCTTGCGGCATCGGCGTTCCCCCTGCGAGCGGGCGTTGTGCGGGGTCTGATGCGACCTGACCGAGGCGCCGGTCAAGGTGCAAGAACTGCGGCCCGCCTGTAAGCCTTGCCCGGCCCGGCGTTCGGAAGCGGTGACAGACCTTCGCACGGCACGGCCATTGCGGCAGTCTTCCCGGTTGTCGAAGAGGAGGCCGCTAGCCATGGCACAGGATCTGGACCAGGGGCGGGTGCAGTTCGGGCAAGCCCCCGCGGGCACGCGCCCGCAGCCCTACGCGGGCAAGTGCGAAGTGTGCGGCAACGAGTACGCGCTGGCGTTCCAGGTGGTCACTGCGGGGCAGGCGCACGTGTTCGACTGCTTCGAGTGTGCGATCCACCGCCTGGCGCCAGTCTGCGAGCACTGCGGCTGCCGGGTGATCGGCCACGGCGTCGAGGGCGGAGGGCGCGTCTTCTGCTGTGCCCACTGTGCGCGGCAGGCCGGGTTCACGGCTGCAGTCGACAATGCTTGAGGGGCGGGGCGCGTCGGTAGTGAGCTGGTCGTCGAACTCCACCCCGCCCTCCTCGCACCGCGGAACGCCCCTTGCGGCGTGTCCCGACCGATCGGACGGAGGGCCGCTGTGACGAGCGATGGGACAGCAGGCGGCGCGCGGCTCGCACCCCGTCCTCACTTGCCTCGGCACATCGGCGCAGCCGGGCTCTCGCTGGTCCTGCCGCAGGCGGAGCGCGAGAGCCTGCTGTTCGTGCCCAGCGCGGTGGAGCCGGCCAAGGCGACGCCGCTGCTGGTGCTGCTGCATGGGGCAGGGGGACAGGCATCGCATGCGCTCGCGCTGCTGCGCAACGTGCATCGCGCGCAGCCGGTGATCCTGCTGGCACCGGCCTCGAGCGCATTCTCGTGGGATGTCGTGCTCGACGGTTACGGGCCTGACGTCGAGCACATCGGCGCCGCGCTCGAGCATGTGTTCGACCGCTACCGGATCGATCCGGGGAGGATCGGCATTGCCGGGTTCTCGGATGGCGCTTCCTACGCGCTCTCGCTCGGGCTGACCAATGGCGATCTGTTCAGCCACCTGATCGCGTTCTCGCCCGGTTTCGCGGCGCCCACGCAACAGCGCGACAGCCCCCGCGTGTTCGTCTCGCACGGGACGAGCGACCAGGTGCTGCCGGTGGAGCCGTGCGGGCGGCGGCTGGTGGTCGCACTGCGGCGATCCGGCCTGGATGTCCGTTACATGGAGTTCGCCGGGGGCCACATGGTGCCGCACGCGATTGCGGCCGCTGCGGTCAACTGGTTCCTCGATGCAGCCGGATAGGATCGGTGCCGGGTGGCGGCCTCCTCGTTGCGTGCGGTCAGCGGCCGGACCCGTACCGGCAGCTCGCACGGCCTCGGCACGGCAGCTGCCGTCTCCGGGGACATTCCGGCAGACCGAGGAACAGCACGATGGCATCCAGTGGCAACGCAGGACAGCAGGGCGCAGGCGGGAGGTCAGGCGGTACGCGGCAGACCCGGCAGGAGCAACCGCAGATGCAGTCGGAGCCCCGGCCGCCGTATCCGGAGCAGAAGCTGGACAAGCCCGGCGTGGAGGCGGAAATGGAGCTCAAGCCGCAGTGGCGCGCACCCCGCTACCGGGCCGCCGGCAAGCTGCAGGGCAAGGCCGCGCTGGTGACGGGCGGGGACAGCGGGATCGGCCGCGCGGTCGCCTATCTCTACGCGCGGGAAGGCGCGGACGTCGCCATCGTGTACCTGCCGGAGGAGCAGCGCGATGCGGACGAGACCCGCGGCGCGATCGAGGAGGAGGGGCGGCGCTGCCTGTGCATCCCGGGCGACCTGCGCGACCCGGGCTTCTGCCGTGATGCGGTGGAGCAGACCGTGCGCGAGCTGGGCAGGCTCGACATCCTCGTCTCCAACGCGGCATGGCAGAACCGCACCGAGAGCATCGAGCAGCTGCGCGAGGAGGAGTGGGACCGCACCTTCCACACCAACATCGACGCGTACTTCCACCTGGTCAAGGCCGCGAGCAGGCACCTGCAGCCCGGCAGCGCCATCATCGCGACCAGCTCGGAGACCGGCCTGATGGGCAGCAAGATGCTGCCGCACTACTCGGCGACCAAGGGTGCGATCAACGCCTTCACCAAGGCGCTGGCGCAGCAGCTGGTGGAGAAGGGGATCCGGGTGAATGCGGTGGCGCCCGGGCCGGTGTGGACCCCGCTCAATCCGTCCGACCAGGGGCTCAGCCCGGAGAACACCGCGAAGTTCGGCAGCAAGCAGCCGATCAAGCGCGCCGCGCAGCCCGAGGAGATCGCACCGGCCTACGTGTTCCTGGCTTCCGATGCGGACTCGTCCTACATCACCGGCATCGTGCTGGAGGAGATGGGCGGGATGATCACCGCCGGATAGTCGGCGTCACGCTGTTGGCTCAGTAGCCGAAGCGGCCCGCAGCGCCGAGCAGGGTGGCAACGCCGAGGACCAGGAAGATCCCGGCCGCAACCGCGTGCACGATCTTCACCGGCACCCGCCGGGCGATGCGATCGCCGAGGAACACGGCGGGCACGTTGGCCAGCAGGAGCCCGGCGGTCGTCCCGGCGACCACGGGCACGAACGCGTGGTACTGCGCGGCCAGGGCGATGGTTGCGATCTGCGTCTTGTCGCCCATCTCGGCGAGGAAGAAGGTGATCAGCGTGGTGGTCAAGACGCCGAAGCGCGCGAGCTTGGCGTCGCCTTCCTCGAACTTGTCGGGGACCAGCATCCAGGCCGCCATCGCGATGAAGGACATGCCGAGCACCCAGCGCATTGCGATGGGGCCGATGGCGGTCTGCAGCCAGACACCCAGCGCGCCCGCGAGCGCGTGGTTGACCAGCGTGGCGGCAAGGATACCTGCGACGATCGGCCAGGGTTTGCGGAACTTCGCGGCGAGGATCAGCGCGAGCAGTTGGGTCTTGTCGCCGATTTCGGCCAGCGCGACGATGCCCAGCGAGACGAGGAAAGCGTCCAATGCATGGTTCCCTGGCCGGAGTGGAGACGGATGACCACGCAGTGCCCGCCGGCCAATCGCAGGGCATGCATGGTCAAAGGTCTCGCCAGGTGTCGGGACTGCCTGCGCCATGGCCGGACGGCCAAGTATGTTGACGCAGGCCCCTTCTTCGGTGCGAAGGGCGGCTACTCCCCAATGACCGCGCGACTATAAACGAGCGCCGCGCCGCTGTCGAGGAAGGGTCAGTCCGGGCCGCACGCCTGATCGAGTGTGACGGTGCGCAGGCCCTGCGCCCCGATCGCATCGAGCAGCCGTGGCAGCACGGACAGGCTGCACGGGGGCGTCCGCCGGCTGCCGGTCGCGATGCCGTCGTGCAGGAGCAGGATGGCGCCCGCTTCCAGGCGGTGTGTGAGACGGACCAGGACACGCGCGGGATTGCCGTCGATGGTGTCGTAGCCGCGCCGGGTCCAAGAGACCAGCTGCAGGCCCGCATGAGCGAGCACCGGGTCGAGCAGCGGGTTGCGGGCGCCGAAGGGCGCGCGGAAGAAGCGTGGTGCCTCGCTCGTGATGGATCCAATGGTGTCCTGCGCCTGAGCGATCTCGCGCGTCAGCCTGCGCCACCCGTACCAGCCGAAGCGGGTCGAGTGGCGTTGCGTATGGTTGCCGACACCGTGGCCGCGTCGGACGATGTCGCGCATGAGGGCAGGGTGGGCCGCTGCGCGGTCCCCGACGACGAAGAAGGTGGCGCGGCTGCCGCGGGCGTCGAGGAGATCCAGGACTTTCGGCGTGACGACGGGGTCCGGGCCATCGTCGAAGGTCAACGCGACCTCGTTGCGCGCTGCGCAGGATCGTGGCAGCCGCGTGAGGTTGGGACCGAGCAGCGAGCTGCGCGGGGTGAGCCCGGCACCGAACAGGACGAGGTGGTTGGTTGCGAGCACGCCCAGCATTACCGGCCAGGTCGCGGGGGCTGCGATGGCCGTGGCGCCGGCGGCCACGTGGATCGCGGCGGAGAACCGCAGCACCGGCGCAGGGCGCCACCCTGCACCGGCACTTCGCGGACTGGTCACGCGAGGGCGTTCACGCCGTCAGAACGCGACGTTGTTCTTGCCCTTGAGCTTGAGCAGCTGCCGCGCCTCGTCCGGCGTGGCCACCTCCAGCCCCAGCTCCTCGAGGATGCGGCGGATCTTGGACACCTGGTCCGCGTTGGTCTTGGCCAGCGTGCCCTTGCCGAGCCAGAGGCTGTCCTCCAGCCCAACGCGCACGTTGCCGCCCATGACCGCCGACTGCGTCGCGACGTACATCTGGTTGCGGCCGCCGCCCAGCACCGACCACAGGTACTGGTCGCCGAACAGCCGGTCCGCCGTGCGCTTCATGTGCATCACGTCTTCCGGATGCGGGCCGATGCCGCCGCGGATGCCGAACACCGACTGGATGAACAGCGGCGGCTTGACCAGGCCGCGCTCCAGGAAGTGCAAGGCGGTGTACAGGTGGCCGATGTCGTAGCACTCGATCTCGAAGCGCGTGTCGTTGTCGCTGCAGGATTCGAGGATGTAGGCGATGTCCTTGAACGTGTTCTTGAAGATGCGGTCGTGCGAGCCGTCGAGGTAGGGCAGCTCCCAGTCGTGCTTCCACTCCTTGTAGCGCGGAATCATCTCGTACAGGCCGAAGTTCATCGAGCCCATGTTGAGCGAGGCGACCTCGGGCTTGAGCTTGAGCGCGGGCTGCAGGCGTTCCTCGACCAGCATGGTGGGGGCACCGCCGGTGGTGAGGTTGATGACCACGTCGCCGGCCGCCTTGATCCTGGGCAGGAACTTGCGGAACATCTCCGGATCCTGCGTGGGCCGGCCATCCCTGGGATCGCGCGCGTGCAGGTGCACGATGGCCGCGCCGGCCTTCGCTGCGCCGATCGCACCCTCGGCGATCTCGTCGGGCGTGATCGGCAGGTAGGGCGACATCGTCGGGGTGTGGATCGCGCCCGTCACGGCGCAGGTGATGATGACTTTCTTCTGCGGGGCTGCCATTTGCTGTTGCTCCAATGAAAAAGCACAACGCGTTGACCGCAGAGGGCGCAGAGGTACGCAGAGGAACAACCAGCGCCCGGACGCCAGGCCCGGTCTTCCTCTGCGTACCTCCGCGTCCTCTGCGGTGGATGCGGTTCAGTCCTTCGCTGCCATCGCACGCTTGTGCGCGATCAGCGCCATCAGCCGGCGGTCGCGCCAGGCTTCCCGCGTGCCGTGCTGGTCCTGGGGCATGATTTTGCGCCTTTCCGCCTCGACCTTGGCGACGACGGCCGGACCCCAGGCCTCGTAGCGGATGTCCTTCATCATGCCGTGCAGCTTCGGGCCGTAGCGCGCGGCATAGTCCGGGATGCCGCCGGGTGCGTTGAGGTCGATGGTCTCGAACGGCCCCATGAAGGCCCAGCGCAGGCCGAGACCGTCGCGGATGGTCTTGTCCAGGTCCTCGACGCTGACGTAGTCCTCCTGGACCAGCCGCCAGGCCTCGTTGAGCAGCGCGGCCTGCAGGCGGTTGAGGATGAAGCCCTCGACCTCGCGCTTGACGGTGATCGGCACCTGGCCGACCTTCTCGTGCAGCGCCCGGGTCCGTGCCACCACTTCGGGGGAGGTGAACGGGGCCGGCGATATCTCCACGATCGGCACGATATGAGGCGGGTTGACCGGATGCGCCACCAGGCAGCGGTGCTTGCCCTCGAGCCCGTCGGCGAACCGGCTGGTCTCGATGGTCGAGGTCGAGCTCGCCAGGATGCAGTCGGGCTTCGCCGCCGCATCCATCTGCGCGTAGACCTCGCGCTTCACTTCCACCCGCTCGGCGGTGTTCTCCTGCACGTAGTCGACGTCGCGCACGCACTCGGCCAGGCTGGATGCCGTGCGCACCCGCGCCGCCACCGTGTCCGGCGACTCGTCGATCAGGCCGAACTCCTTGAGTTCGCGCAGCCCGTCGCGGATCAGGCCGACCGCCCTGGGCAGCGCCGCGGCGTCCGCGTCGAACATCACCACGGAATGGCCTGCGCGCGCGAACACCGTCGCCCACGCCCGGCCGATGAGACCTGCACCTACGACTCCGATCTTTTCCATTTCTCCCTGCTCCCGTTTGAAGCTACAGCTTTCACACAGAGGGCACAGAGGGCACAGAGGAACACAGGGGAAAAACCGCCGCTCGCCTCCTTGCAGTCCTCTGCAATCCTCTGTGCCCTCTGTGTCAAATGCGGTTTCGAAGTAAACCTATCCCAGCATCTCCACGCCGGCACACACCGAGATCGCCTGCCCGGTGACGTGCCGGCCGGCATCGCTCGCCAGGAACAGGGCCATGTTGGCGATGTCCTGCGGGCTGACCATCGTCTGCATCGACACGCGGTCGAGCGAGATCTTCTTCTGCGCCTCGAAGCTGATGCCCACCGCCTTCGCCTTGGCGTCGATGACGCGGTCGATGCGCTCGCCCTCCACCACCCCGGGCTGGATCGCATTCACGCGGATGTTGTCGATGCCGACCTCCATGGACAGGCTCTTGGTGAACCCTACCACGCCCCACTTGGCCGCAGCATAGGGGGTGCGGAACGGAAACCCGAGCCGTCCAGCAGCCGAGGACAAGTTGATGATGCTGCCGCCGCCTGCGGCCTTGAGCATCGGCACGCCCAGCCGGGTGCAGTAGAACATGCCGTTCAGGTCCACCGCGATGCAGCGCTCCCAATCCGTCACGGCGATGTCCTCCACCTTGCCGGTCGG
The DNA here is from genome assembly GCA_964523885.1 of uncultured Burkholderiales bacterium. GTDB lineage: Bacteria > Pseudomonadota > Gammaproteobacteria > Burkholderiales > SHXO01 > SHXO01. The sequence goes on from CAZFYX010000004.1 coordinate 98,593, forward strand.
GCCGGCGATGCCGGCGTTGTTGACCAGCACGTCGAGCCCGCCCAGGTGCTTCTTCACATCCGCGAACAGCGCATCGACCTGCTTCAGGTCGGATACGTCGCACATCGTCGCGGTGACCTTCAGCGCGCGCACCGTCTGCTCGATCGCCGCCGGAACCACGTCGCAGATGTGCACCGTGGCGCCCGCGTTGACGAAGGTCTCGGTCATGACGCGCCCGATGCCCCCGGCACCGGCGGTCACCAGGACCCGTTTACCCTTCAATGCCAGCTCCATCCTTCCTCCAGTAAAAAAGACTCACCGCATTCAAGACAGAGGACACAGGGGATCACCGAGGACACCCGGGGCTTTCCTCTGTGTACCTCTGTGTCCTCTGTGTTCAATGCGGTTTCGAACTACAACCACAGAACCTGCCGCCGGAAATCCAGATCCCGCAGCAGCGGCTCCGCCGGCCCGGTGTGCGACACGCGCCCGCGGTCCAGCACGACCGCGCGGTCGGCGAGCGAGAGCACCGTGTCCAGGTGGTGCTCGATGATCAGGATCGAAATCTCCCTGCGCAACTGCTCCAGCGAACGGTACACCTCCTCGACCATGGCCGGGCTCAGGCCCTCGAACGGTTCGTCGAGCAGCAGGATCTGCACGTTGCCCACCAGGGCCCGGGCGATGGCGACCATCTGCTGTTCGCCCCCGGAGAGCTGGTCAGCGCGGGTGTCGAGCTTGGTGCGGATCTGCGGGAAGTAGTCGTAGATGCGCTCGCGGTCCCAGCGCACCCCGGTGCCGCGGCCGCGCGAGAGCGCGCCCAGGCGCAGGTTCTCCTCCACGCTCAGGCCCGAGAACAGGCGCCGGCCCTGCGGCACCAGGCCGACGCCGAGGCGGGCGATCTGCTCGGGCGAGTGGCCGGTGACGTCGCGGCCCACCAGCTTCACCGAGCCGCGCGCCGGATGCACGATCCCCATGATGCTCTTGAAGGTGGACGACTTGCCCGCGCCGTTGCGTCCAAGCAGGGCGACCACCTCGCCGCTGCGCACCTGGAAGCTCACGTCGTGCAGGATGTGGCTCTTGCCATAGAAGCTGTCGATGCCGTCCACCGCCAGCAGGATGGGCGCGTCCAGGGCCTCGCGCGATTCGCGCGCCGCGACGTGCGCGGTGCCGCCCCCGATGTACACGCGCTGCACTTCCGGGTGCGAGCGCACCGTCTGCGCATCGCCCTCGACCAGCACCTTGCCCTCGTTCATCACGGTGATGGTGTCGGCGATGGCGAACACGCGGTCGATGTCGTGCTCGACCAGCAGCACGGCCATGTGCTGGGCGAGATCGCGGATGAGCGTCGTGATGCGCTCGCGCTCTGCCGCGGCCAGTCCGACCAGCGGCTCGTCCAGGAGCAGCACGCGCGGCCGCGCCGCGAGCGCCACGCCGATCTCGACCAGGCGCTGGCCGCCGTATGAGAGGCTCGACACGGGGACTTGCTCCACGCCCTCCAGCCCCAGGAAGCGGACCAGCTCGCGCGTCTCCTCGTTCACCCCGGAGAGCGACGCGGCCCGGCGCCACGGGCTCAAGCGCACGCTGGAGCGCGCCTGCACGCCCAGGCGCAGGTGCTCCCATACCGACAGGGCGGGAAACAGGCTGGTGATCTGGAACGAGCGGGCGAGGCCGTGCGCCATCGCCTGGTCGGGGCGCATGCCGCCGATCGCGACGCCGGCAAGGCGCACCTCACCGCGGTCGGGCGGGAACATCCCCGACACGAGGTTGAAAACGGTGGTCTTGCCCGCGCCGTTGGGTCCGATCAGTGCGTGCAGCCTGCGGTCGGCCAGCACCAGGTCGACCCCGTCGACCGCGGTGAAGCCACTGAAGCGCTTGTGCAGCCCGCGCACTTCGAGCAGGGGGCCGTCGGCGCGCGGGTTTTGCCGCAGGAACGCGGGGGGCTCCTGCCGGGGCTGCGGTGTCACCCGCGCGGCCATCGCGGCCATCGTGGCCTCGCCTGTGGCGAGCCTGCGCCGCAGCGGCACCAGGATGCGCTCGCCGAGCCCGACCACGCCGAGCGGCGAGAACAGGATGAAGGCCATGAACAGGAGGCCGAACCAGAACTGCCAGGTCGAGGTGTGCGCCGAGACGATCTCGCGGAACATCAGGTAGAGGAACGCGCCCAGCGGGGGGCCGAGGAAGCTGCCCATGCCGCCGAAGATGGTCATGGCCAGGATTTCGCCGGAGAAGTTCACGTGCACCAGATCGGCCGACACGAACAGCTTGAGCCACGCGGCGAGGCAGCCGCCCAGCCCCACCACGGTGGCCGAGATGACGAAGGCGGCGAGCTTGTAGCGCTGCACCGGATAACCGGCGAAGCGCGCGCGCTGCTCGTTCTCGCGGATGGCGACGAGCACCGAGCCGAGCGGCGAGCGCACGACCCGCCACATGAGCCATGCGATCACGAAGACGATCACCGCGGTGAGGTAGTAGAAGACGCGCGGATCGTCCAGCGGCAGCCCCGCCACGGGATGCCGCCGCAATCCGGACAGCCCGTTCTCGCCGCCGGTGAAGTCGGTCCAGCGGAACACGACATAGAACGTGAGCGCGGTGAATGCCAGCGTGAGCAGCGAGAAGTAGACGCCCCGGCGGCGCAGGGCGAAGAAGCCGATGACCAGACCGAGCGCAGCGGCGAAGAGCAGGCCGGCGGCGAACGGCAGCAGGACGCTGTCGTCGAACCAGTGGATCTGTGCGAGCGCGACCCCGTATGCCGCGAGCCCGAAGAACAGCCCGTGCCCGAACGAAAGCAGGCCGGTGTAGCCGAGCAGCAGGTTGTACCCCAGACCGACCAGGGCGAAGATCGCGACCTCGGTCGCGATGCCCCAGGTGTAGCCGAGCGCGAGCACCAGCCACGGCAGCACGATGAGGCACAGAGCCAGGAGCACCAGCGGGTGGCGGGGCGCGCGCGGGATCATTGGATGTGTCCGGAACCCGGGCGCTCAAGGGCTGCCTCGGGGCAACCGCCGATGGCGTGGCGCATCTACCCCTCACCCAGGCCCTCTCCCGCAAGGGGAGAGGGGGAACTGTCTGCTGGCGGGGGTGCACTGCCTGGTGCCGAGGCGGAGCTGCCTGCCGCGGGGCCACTGCCCGGTGCCGCTGCCTGCTCGCGCAGGCGCGCGGCCTGCGCCGGGTTGAGCATGTGCAGCCAGGCGAGGTGTCCGTGCAAGCGCGCGTCCGGCGCCTGGCCACGCTGCTGCAGCTGGTGCAGTGCGGCCCGCAGGTTCCGGCGCTCCCGCCGCGAGAGCCCGAGCACGTCGTTGACGGTCACGCCGGTGACCGCCTGGCGCGAACCCGAACGCATCACCCGGGTCTTGGCCGCGTTCAGCACGAAGCCCTCGCTGTAGACGACGTGTGCGACCAGGTTGCGCAGTGCGTGCGCCGCGTCGATGTCGTTGCCGGAGAAGGTGAGATCGTCCGCATAGCGCGAGTATTCGAAGCCGAAGCGGCGGGCGAGACCGGCCAGGCGCCGGTCCATCCGCACGACGATGGCGTTGCTCAGCCCGGGACTGGTGGGGGCGCCCTGCGGGCAGGCGCGCGGACCCACCGGCGGGAACAGGGGCACGCCGTCGACCACGACCGGCTGTCGCGGCGCTTCCGTCATCAGCGTGGCGAGCACGGCCGCCACCTGGTAGCCATATCCCAGCGCGATGAGCAGGCCGCGTACGCGGCCGAAGTGGATCGAGGGGAAGAAGTCCTTCAGGTCGAGGTGCAGCACGACCCGCCGCCCGACATGGGGCTGCGCGTTCGTGCGCACGCTGTGGCCGCGCCGGAAGCCGTGCGCGAACTCGCTCACCGGCAGCTTGCGCACCAGCAGCGCATCGAGCCGGCGCTGCACCGACTTGAGCCGCGCCTTCGGCGCCATGATCAGCCGCTCGCCGCCGCTGCGCTTGGGTACCGCGAAGGTGACGTAGTGCGGGGCCCGCTCGCGTGCGCTGTGGATGGACAGGTGCCGCAGGGTGGGAAGGTCGATCTCCAGCGCAGCGGCGAGCTCGACCTCGTCGCGCCATGCCGGCAGTCCGTAGCGTGCGAGTTGCGCAGCATCGGTCGCCAGCGCGCGTAGCGCGCGGTTGCCGGTACGCAGGGTCGGTGCGAACAGGCGGCGTGCCTCGTCGCCAGGCAGGCGCGGTGCGCGCGAGCGCCGCGACCGGCCCTCCTGCCCCGCGGCAACGCTCAGGCGCTCGTCGCGCACCAGCTCGCGGCGGTGACCCGGCTTGAGGGTGGTGGGCGCGGCGGACTCTGCTCCAGCCGGCAGCCGTGCAGCCGTGCTCGCGGGCGCGGCCTCCGTCGAGCCTGCGGCCGCCTCGGATCCGGGTCCGGAGGGCAGGGGTTCCAGCGCCGGCCGCGGTGCGTGGCCGCTGACGGGGGCGCCAGCGGTCGATCCGGGATCGGGTGTGGGCATGGCGGCGCCAGGCGTAGCACCCCCTTGGCGCGGTACCGGGACTGGCGTGAGTCGCGGGGCCTGCCGCACCTGCGTCGGCTGGACGGCAGGGGCGGGCGGCGCCGGCCGAGGCGACGCCGGGGTGGGTTGCGCGGGCTGCGGCTTGCGCCGCCCGAACAGGCGCGCGACCAGGTCAGACAGTCCCATCTTCCGGTCTCGAGCGCCGCCCGAACGTGGATGAGGAAGCGCGGCGGCCGACCACTTGCGAGGCTCTGGCCTCGTGGTCTCCCCGTGACTGCGGCGCGGGGAGCCATGGCGACGTAATGCGCGGAAAGCGCCGCCCCGGCGAAGCACCGGGGAACGGAAGGCTGGTTGCGGGCCTCCGCGCTTCCTCGGCCGTCTTTATGTCTGTCGCGCGCGGCGTTGTCAATGGGCGGTCCGTCATGGTGCCGGCGCTCCGCGCCAGGCCGGCGGCGTCTCTCCCTCGATGCGCAGCGCCGGCGCACGCGCGAGCTGGTGTGCGAGCAGCACGAGCAGGTCCGGGTCGGGCGGCCCCTTGCTGCCCGTCAGTGCCTGCCGCGCCCATGCGGCCACCCGCTCCCGCTCGTCGGGCGACAGATCAGCGCGGGCGAGCGCACGCAGCGCGAGCCGGCGCACCTGCGCCTGCAGGGGCGGCGCCAGTGCGTCGAGCAGGCGCTCGATCGGTACCGGTTGCCGGTCGGGTCCGCGGGGCGTGCGACCGGCGGCCTGGATCGATGCGGCGAGGGCGCGCACGGCGATCACGCGCAGGTGCGGCTCCCTCGCCCCGAGCAACTCGGCGGCCACTGCGGGGTTCTCCACGCACGCGTGCGCGGCCCGCTCGAGCAGCAGCCGGGCAAGCACATTGCGCTGGGATACACCGTGCATGGCACCGCCCGGCGCCGGCATGCGGCGCAGGATCGCGGCGGCGCGCTCGTCGAGCGCAGCGTCGCTGCCTGCGCCGTTGACCAGGTGCATGGCGATGCGCCGTGCTGACTCGAGCAGGCGCTCGGCACCGGAGCGGATGCGATGCGCGGCGAGCCGGCTGGCGAAGTGGTCGACCAGCTCTTCGTCGCGCTGCTCCAGCGCGAGCGCGACCAGGCGGGCGAGCGGGCGGCTGGGCCCGGGGTCGAGCTGCGCACGGAACGGGCCGCGCGCGAGATGGGGAAAGCGGTGGTAGAGCGCGACCAGCGTGTCCTCGCGCAAGGGCTTGAGGCGCGTGGGGCGCCGCGCGCCGCCAAGCGGCGACCACACGCCCGCCAGCACCAGCAGCCGCTGGCGCACCGCGGCCTCCTCGGCATCGGATTGCTGCAGCAGGGTCATCACCTCGCGGTCGTACTGCCCGGACGGCGCGCAGCTGCGGATCAGGGTTGCCCACAGCTCCCACCAGCCGCGCCGCAGCGCCAGCTCGGCCATCTCTTCGTAGCCGCTGCGCCGGCTCGGCGACCAGACTTCGGCCGCGTGGCGCTCGAGGTAGGGCAGCATATGCTCCCCGCGCTCGCGGGCGAGCACGACCAGGTGCGGCCCCAGGTCCGCACGCCAGCGCTGGGGATGGCGCCGCTCGAGCTCCGCGCACAGTCCGGCGGCATCCGGGATGCGGCGTGCGAGCTCGGCAGTGTCGCGCGCCCAGTCCTCCGGGCCGGCCTGCATGCGGTACAGGGCGAAGTGCAGCGCGTCATCGCTGCGGCCCAGCGCCTGGCCCATCAGGCGGGCCCACGGCAGGCGGGCGTCGTCCGCGCGGCGCCCGCGCGGCAGGTGCCGGAGCACGAAGTCCGAGGACAGTCCGGGCTGCACCGCGTACAGCACCAGCGCCGTGTCTTCGTCGAGTGCGAACGGCCGGTCGAGCTCCTGCAGCAGCGCGGCCCGCTCCTCCGGCGTGCGGGCGCGGCCGTAGCGCCCGGCGAGGTCCTCGCGCCATTGGCGCGCGGTCTCGCCGAGCCGGCGGCGATCGGGGCGGTTGCGGGTGCGCGTCACTCGAACTTCTCGAACCGTTCGCCCATCAGCCCGCGCGGGCGGAAGAGCAGCACCAGCACCATCAGCAGGTACATCGAGGCCTCGGCCGCGGGCGGGTAGAAGTACACCGTGAGTCCGCGCACCACCCCGACCAGCAGGCCGGCGAGAACCACGCCCCAGAACGAGCCCAGCCCGCCGATGACGACCACCACGAAGGTCGCGGTGAGGATCTCGTTGCCCATCGCCGGCTGCACGCCCGCGAGCGGTGCCGACATCACCCCGGCGAGGGCCGCGAGTCCCACGCCCAGGGCAAAGATCGCGGCGAGCGCGGGGTTGAGGCTGATGCCCATCGCCCGCACCATCTCGGGATCGCGCACGCCCGCGCGCACTACCAGCCCGAATGCAGTGCGGTTGAGCAGCAGCCAGCAGCCAGCCACCGCCAGCGTGGTGACGCCGAGGATGGTCAGGCGGTAGTAGCTGTAGATGAAATCGCCCAGCATCAGCTGGCCGCGCAGCGCCGCGGGGATCGAGAACGGCAGTCCGGTGGTGCCCCAGAGCATGCGCAGGGTCTGCTCGGCGGTCATGGCGAGGCCGAAGGTGAACAGCAGGCCCAGGGCAGGATCCTTGCCATACAGCCGCTTGAGGAACAGGCGTTCGATCAGGATGCCGATGAGCGCGATGGCGACCGGCGAGACCACGATGGCCCCGCCGAAACCCGCGCGCTGCTCGACCTCGTAGGCGACATAGGCCCCGACGGCGTAAAAGGCGCCGTGCGCGAGGTTGACCACGCCGCCCAGGCTGAAGATCAGCGACAGGCCGAGCGAGAGGATGATGTAGAACGAACCGACCAGCAGGCCGTTGATGACCTGCTCGAGAATCAGCTCGGGGATGATCGGCGGCATTCTCTCGAGGCTAGAGGCTAGAGGCGAGAGGCGAGAGGAGAAGCGTGCTTCGCTCTCGACGCCGACCCATCCTGCCGCCAACGCTGGCGTACTCGATCATTCCTCTAGCCTCTCGCCTCTGGCCTCTAGCCCATCTTGCATGGATTTTCGGCCTGAGTGGGCTGGATGACGTCGAGCGATTCCTTCGGTCCGGGGATCGCCTCGACCACGTCGAAGATGTCCCAGCGGTCCTTCGACTGCGCCGGGTCCTTCACCTTGACCACGTACATCTCCTGCAGGAGCTGGTGATCCCAGGCGCGGAAGCTGCCGCGGCGCTCCTTGAGCAGGTCGAAGCTCGCGCCGCTCTCCAGGTACGGCACCAGCGCCGCCGCATCGGTCTTCTTCGTCTCGGCGATGCCCTGCAGCGCGATGCGCACCCCCATGTAGTCGCCCCAGGCCTGGTTCTCCGGTGGCAGCTTCCAGTGCTCGAGGAAGCGTTTGGTGAAGGCCTGCGCACCCGGTGCGCGGATGCCGTGATACCACAGGCTCTGCCAGGTGCCCGAGATGTTGTCCAGCCCGGCGGCCCAGAACTGCACCGTGTCCATCACCCCACCGGTCAGCGGGAAGGCGAGGTTGTACTCGCGGTACTGCCTGAGGAACGTGGTCTGGTCGATGCCGGCCAGCGCGATGTAGACGTAGTCCGGGCGCAGCGAGCGGATCTTCAGGAGGTAGGAGCTGTAGTCCGCGGTGCTGGTGGGGACCAGGTCGTTGGCCAGCACCACGCCGCCGTTCTCCAGCAGGTAGCGCGAGGCGACGCGATACAGGTCGTGGCCGAAGGCGTAGTCGGCGGTCAGGAAGTACCAGCGCGCACCCTTCACCAGGTTCTGCTGCCGCTGCCATGTACCGATGGTCTTCGCGTACATGGTGTTGCTGCCTTCGATGTGGAACATGTAGCGGTTGCAGTTCTGTCCCCGCAGCGCATCGGAGTTGGCGCCGGTGTTGAAGAACAGCGTGCCCCCGCGCAGCGCCTGGTCGCCGATCGCCAGGGCCGAGGCCGAACTGACCTCGCCGATGATGCAGGCGACCTTGTCGTGCTCGATCAGCTTCTGCGCTCGGTTCGCTGCCGTGGCGGGGTTGACGCTGTCCTCGGCGATCAGCTCGATCCTGCGGCCGAGCACGCCGCCGGCCGCGTTGGCTTCCTCCACCGCCAGCGTGGCGCCGCGGAAGCCCTGCTCGCCGACCTGGCCGAGGAAGCCGGTGCGCGGCGTGATGTGGCCGATGCGGATCGTGTCGGCCTGCGCCCGCGCGAGCGCGGGCAGGCCGAACGCGGCCGCGAGTGCGCCGGCCTGCTTGAGCGCCGCCCGGCGGGAGCGGGTGAACGCATGGCGCATGCTGCCTCCCCCTCGAGGCCCGCAGTCACCGGCGCCCGCGACCCGGTGCGGCATCGCACGGCGCCGCGTCCGGGTCCGGGCCCCGCCCCCGGGGCCGCTGTGCTACTTGCGCTTGAACCCCGAGCGGATCCAGTCCAGGCTCTTCATGCCATCGGGCGGGCTGATCTGGTCCGGCGGGTAGTACTTGATGTTGGTCAGGGTGATCTTGCCGTCGACCTTCTTCACCGTGCCGTAGGGCACGTGCTGCACGGCCTGGTG
>CAZFYX010000005.1:0-21307 GCA_964523885.1 uncultured Burkholderiales bacterium
CGGGCATTTCTCGGGGTCGCCCGGGTCGGTGCGCCGCACCCGGGCCGGGTCCGTCGGCATCTGCCGGATCTTCCTGGTCACGCTGTCCGCGTCCTCGCGCAGCGTGATGGTGTTGTTGTAAGACTTCGACATCTTGTGGCCGTCCAGGCCGGGCATCTTCGACGCCTCGGTGAGCAGCGCCTCGGGCTCCGACAGGATCATCTTCCCCCCGCCCTCGAGGTGACCGGCCAGCCGCTCCCGATCGCTGCCGGACAGGTTCTGCGCCTCCGCCAGCAGGGCCCGCCCGGCCTCCAGCGCGGCCTGGTCGCCCTGTTCCTGGTAACGGGTACGCAGGTCCCGATAGCTGCGCGCGCGCTTGCTCCCGAGTCTGGCGATGCCCTCCTCCACCTTCTGCGCGAAGCCCGGCTCCTTGCCGTAGATGTGGTTGAAGCGCCGCGCGATCTCGCGCGTGAACTCGATGTGGGGCACCTGGTCTTCGCCCACCGGCACCAGCGTGGCCCGGTAGATGACGATGTCCGCGCTCTGCAGCAGCGGATAGCCGAGAAACCCGTAGGTCGACAGGTCGCGGTCGGTGAGCTTCTCCTGCTGGTCCTTGTAGGTCGGCACGCGCTCCAGCCAGCCCAGCGGCGTGATCATCGAGAGCAGCAGGTGCAGTTCCGCGTGCTCCGGCACGTGCGACTGGATGAACAGGATCGCCTTGTCCGGGTCGACCCCCGAGGCGAGCCAGTCGACCACCATGTCCCAGGTGTTGGCCTCGATGACGCCGGGATCCTCGTAATGCGTGGTCAGCGCGTGCCAGTCGGCGACGAAGAACAGGCAGGGATGCTCGTCCTGCAGCCGCACCCAGTTCTTGAGCACGCCGTGGTAGTGGCCCAGGTGCAGGCTGCCGGTCGGCCGCATGCCGGAGAGAACGCGATCGGGGAACATGGGACGGCTATCGAAGGTTGAAGACGACGGTGAGAACCTGCGTCACCAGGCCGACGAACGGGGACAGGACGACCCCCAGCACGCCGGTGAACATCAGCATCAGCAGGATTATAAAGCCGTAGGGTTCCAGCATCGCGAACCGCCAGGCCAGCCGGCCCGGCAGCAGGCTCACCGCGATCCGCCCGCCGTCCAGCGGCGGCAGCGGGAACAGGTTCAGGACCATCAGCACCACGTTGATGGTGATCCCGATCTGTGCCATCCCGGCCAGCGGGAGGCTGAAATAGTTCTGCGGCGAGAGCGTGACCACCTTGAGCACCAGCGCCCAGCAGGCGGCCATGAACAGATTCGCCCCCGGCCCGGCAGCGGCCACCCACAGCATGTCCTTCTTCGGGCTGCGCAGCTGTCCGAAGTTGACCGGCACCGGCTTGGCCCACCCGAACAGGAATGCGCCACCGCCCATGAGCTTGCTGCTGATCAGGATCAGCAGCGGCACGGCGATGGTGCCGACCGGGTCGATGTGGCGCAGGGGGTTGAGGCTGATGCGGCCGGCGTTGTAGGCGGTGTAGTCGCCGAAGTGGCGCGCGGCGTATCCGTGCGCAGCCTCGTGCAGCGTGATGGCGAAGGTGACCGGAATGGCGGCGAGCGCGATGAGCTGGATCAGCCCGGCGATGTCGAACGGCATGCTGTCTCCGCTACGCCGCCAGGCCGAAAGGCTCGAGGCTGCCCTTGCCCACGCGCGCCACCACCGGCATCTCGTCGGTGAGATCGACGACGGTGGTCATGTCGATGCCGCACGGCCCCCCGTCCAGCACCAGGTCGACGTCGTGCTCGAGCCGCTCGCGGATCTCCTGCGCATCGTTGAGCGGCAGTTCGTCACCGGGCAGCAGCAGGGTGGAGCTCAGCAGCGGCTCCCCCACCTCCGCCAGCAGTGCCGAGACGATCGGATGGTCCGGCACCCGCAGGCCGATGGTGTTGCGCCGCGCGTTCTGCAGCCGGCGCGGGACTTCGCGGGTGGCCTGGAGGATGAAAGTGTAGCTGCCGGGGGTGGTGGACTTGAGCATGCGGTATTGGCGGTTGTCGACGCGGGCGTAGTGGGCGATCTCCGACAGATCGCGGCACACCAGCGTGAAGTGGTGTTGCGGCCCGACCTGTCGGATCGTGCGGATGCGCTCCTGCGCCGCCTTGTTGCCCAGCTGGCAGCCCAGCGCGTAGCACGAATCCGTGGGGTACACGATCAGGCCGCCGCGCCGCACGATGTCGGCCGCCTGCTGCATGAGGCGGCGCTGCGGATTCTGCGGGTGGATCAGGAAGTACTGGGCCATGAACGCGGTCGCACGGGCCGACGGCCGACACGGGCTGCCCGGCGCGCCCCGCGGGACCCTGGCCGGTTCAGACCCGCATCGGGTGGAGCCTCGCAAAGCTGTCGATGGTAGCAAATTGAGGCTGCTGCCGATAGCGGCAGCCACCGGCGGCGACGCCATGGCTGCGCGTTTGCCCGGGCCGACTGCGGTATGCAACAATGCCGCGGCGCCAGGCCGGGTCTGCACGCCCCCCTGCACGCATCGCGCCGCGAGAGCGCTGGACGCGGCAACAACAATATCCGGCTGGGGAGGAACGAGTGCGCGTGCGCGGGGTCAGCGATCTGTTGGCCGGGCTCCTGTTCGCCGCCTTCGGCGCGGCCGCCCTCTACGTCGGCCGTGATTACGCGATGGGCACCCCCATGCGCATGGGTCCCGGCTACTTCCCGGCGATCCTGGGCGGGCTTCTGGTGATCGTCGGCCTCGTTCTCGCCGCCCGTGCGTTCGTGGTCCCGGGCGAGCGCCCGCAGAACTTCGCCTTCGTCCCCCTGCTGCTGGTGCTCGGTTCGGTCGCCCTCTTCTCCCTCACCGTCGAGCGCGCCGGCATCGTCATCGCGGTGGTCCTGGTCATCTTCGTCAGCTCGCTCGCGAGCGGCGCGTTGCGCTGGAAGGAGCTGCTGATCCTCAGCGTGATCATGTGCGCACTGGCAGTGGGTGCGTTCACCAAGGCCCTCGGTCTGCCGTTCAAGATCTTCCCGGCCTGATGGACCTGTTCTCGCACCTGGCGCAGGGCTTTGCCGTCGCGCTGACCTGGTACAACCTGCTGTTCTGCCTGGTCGGCGTCGCGCTCGGCACCCTGATCGGCGTGCTCCCGGGGATCGGACCGGTCGCCACCATCGCAATGCTCCTGCCGGTGACGTTCCACTTCGAACCGGCGAGCGCGCTCATCATGCTGGCCGGGATCTACTACGGTGCACAGTACGGCGGCTCCACCACGGCGATCCTGGTGAACCTGCCGGGCGAGGCCTCATCGGTCGTGACCTGTCTCGACGGCTACGAGATGGCGCGCCAGGGTCGCGCCGGGCCCGCCCTGGCCATCGCCGCGCTCGGCTCGTTCTTTGCCGGGTGCGTGGCCACGCTCATCCTCGCCACGCTCGCCCCCCCGCTGGCGGAGCTGGCCTTTAAGTTCGGGCCGGCCGAGCGCTTCTCGCTCATGGTGCTGGGCCTGGTCGCCGCGGTGACACTGGCGCACGGCAACCTGCTCAAGGCGATCGCGATGATCCTGCTGGGCATCCTCCTCGGGCTGGTCGGCGCCGACCCGGAGGTGGGCAAGATGCGCTACACCTTCGGCATGCCCGAGCTGGTCGACGGCATCGGCTTCGTCGTGGTGGCGACCGGCATCTTCGCCTTCGGCGAGATCATCGCCAACCTCGAGAAGGGCGGCGCGCGCGAGGTCTTCACGTCCAACGTGAAGGGACTGTTCCCGACCCGCGAGGACCTCAAGCGCTCGTGGAAGGCGATCCTGCGCGGAACCGGCGTGGGTTCCGTGCTGGGCATCCTGCCCGGCGGCGGCGCGGTGCTCGGCTCGTTCGCCGCCTACATGATGGAGAAGAAGCTGTCGAAGGAACCGGGGCGCTTCGGAAAGGGCGCGATCGAGGGCGTGGCGGCGCCGGAGTCGGCCAACAACGCGGGCGCGCAGACCTCCTTCATCCCGTTGCTCACGCTCGGCATCCCCTCCAATGCGGTGATGGCGCTGATGGTCGGCGCGATGATCATCCACGGCATCCAGCCCGGGCCGCAGGTGATGCAGGAGCGCCCGGAGCTGTTCTGGGGCATGATCGCCAGCATGTGGGTGGGCAACGCGATGCTGGTCGTGCTCAACCTGCCGATGATCGGCATCTGGGTGAAGCTGCTGACGGTGCCCTACCGCCTGCTCTACCCGGCCATCCTGGTGCTGTGCTGCATCGGCATCTTCAGCCTCAACAACTCCGTCACCGACGTCGCGATGTCGGTGCTGTTCGGCCTGCTCGGCTACCTCTTCATCAAGCTGCGCTGCGAGCCGGCGCCGCTGCTGCTCGGCTTCGTGCTCGGCCCGATGATGGAGGAGAACCTGCGCAAGACGCTGACCATCTCGCGCGGCGACCCCAGCGTGTTCTTCACCCGGCCGTTGAGCCTCTCGATGCTCATCCTGGCCGGCATCCTGCTGCTGATCCTGGTTTTGCCTGCCGTGCGCGCCAAGCGCGAGGAAGCGTTCCAGGAGTCGTAGCTTCACCCTGCTCCGTCCGAACCGAACATGTCCCACTTCAATCCCGACCTTCCCTACTGGTCCCAACGCATGCCCGTGCTCGCGGGCAACGTCGTCGCCACCTCGCAGCCGCTGGCCGCGCAGGCCGGCCTGCGCATGCTGCTCGACGGCGGGAACGCTGCCGACGCGATCGTCGCCACCGCGATCACGCTCACGGTGGTGGAGCCGGTGATGAACGGCATCGGCTCCGACGCCTTTGCACTGCTGTGGAACGGCAACAGGCTGCACGGGCTGAACGCGTCCGGGCACTCGCCCGCCGCCTGGAGCCCCGCGCGCTTCGCGGGCCGCGACCAGATGCCGCTGACCGGCTGGGATTCGGTCACCGTGCCCGGCGTGGTGTCGGCCTGGGCCGCGATCTCCTCGCGCTTCGGCAAGCTTCCGTTCGCGAAGCTGTTCGGTCCTGCCATCCAGTACGCCTCGGAGGGCTTCCTGGTCTCGCCGACCGTCGCCCGCCAATGGGCGAACCAGATCGAGCGCTTCAAGTCGGAGCCGGGTTTCGCCGATGCGTTCATGCCCGGCGGCCGCGCGCCGGTCGCGGGCGAGCGCTTCCGCCTGCCCGCGCAGGCCCGCACGCTGAAGGAGATCGCCGACACGAAGGGCGAGTCGTTCTACCGTGGCGCGCTGGCCGAACGTATCGCCGCTGCCGCCGCAGCCAACGGCGGTGCGATGACCACCGCCGATCTGGCTGCCCATCAGCCCGACTGGGTGGAGCCGATCTCGCAGAGCTATCGCGGACGCCAGCTGCACGAGATCCCGCCGAACGGCCAGGGTATCGTGGCCCTCATGACGCTCGGCATCCTGGAGCACTTCGACCTGGCCAGCCTCGACCCCGACTCCACCGAGAGCGTGCACCTGCAGCTCGAGGCGATCAAGCTCGCATTCGCCGATGCGTACCGCTACGTCTGCGACCCGCGGCACATGGAGGTCACCGCCGCGCATCTGCTCGACCCGGCGTACCTGAAGCAGCGCGCCGCGCTCATCGACCGGCGGCGCGCGCAGGACTTCGGTCACGGCAGCCCGGCACCCACCGGCACCGTGTACCTGACCGCCGCCGATGCAAGCGGCATGATGGTCTCCTACATCCAATCGAACTACATGGGCTTCGGCTCGGGCGCGGTCGTGCCGGACTCCGGCATCGCGATGCAGAACCGCGGCTTCGGCTTCCGTCTCGATCCGACCCATCCCAACTGCGTCGGCCCGCGCAAGCGGCCGTTCCACACCATCATCCCGGCGTTCGCGACCCAGGGTACCTCGGCGCTGATGAGCTTCGGCGTGATGGGTGCAGACATGCAGCCCCAGGGTCACGTGCAGATGATGATCCGTACCACCGACTACGGCCAGAACGTGCAGGCGGCAGCGGACGGACCGCGCTGGAAGGTCACGCTCGACAGGAAGGTGATCGTCGAGAGCCACATGCCCGCAGCGACCGTGGCGGGCTTGGCCCAGCTCGGCCATGCGATCTCGCAGACCGAGCGCTGGAGCATGGAATACGGCAGCGCGCAGCTGATCCACCGCCTCGACGACGGCGCGTACATCGCGGCTTCCGAGCCGCGCCGCGACGGGCTCGCGGTCGGCTTCTGAGCAGCCGGCCGGGCGCGCGCCTCAGCGCGCCTTCTGCGCCTGGGCGCGGATCGCGCTCAGCGTGGTGCGCGTGGTGATCGCTTCCGGATCGACGCGCAGCTCGAGCAGCGCTGCACGCCCCGACTGCACTGCCCGCTCGAACGCCGGCGCGAAGTCGGCGGTGCGCTCGACCAGTTCGCCGTGGGCGCCGTAGGCCTGCGCCAGCGCAACGAAATCCGGGTTGCTCAGCGCAGTGCCGTGCACCCGGGCGGGGTAATCGCGCTCCTGGTGCATGCGGATGGTGCCGTACATCCCGTTGTTCACCACGATGAACAGCACCGCCGCGCTGTACTGCATCGCGGTCGCCAGCTCCTGCCCGGTCATCATGAAGTCGCCGTCCCCGCTGAAGCAGACGACGGTACGCTCCGGGTGCACCAGCTTCGCGGACACGGCCGCCGGCACGCCATAGCCCATCGCGCCGTTGGTCGGCCCCAGCTGGGTGCGGAAGCCGGTGTAGGTGTAGAAGCGCTGGGGCCAGCCGGAGAAGTTGCCGGCTCCATTGGTAAGGATCGAGCCCGCCGGCAGGCGCTCGCGCAGCCACGCCACCACCTCGCTCATGTTCAGGGCGCCGGGCGTGGCAACCGTCTCCAGGGTCTTGAGGTACTCGGCCCGCATCGTCTCAGTGCGCGCCTTCCACGGGCTCGAGGGCGGCGCGTGCAGCGTGCGCGCGGCAGCAGCGAACTCCTGCATCCCCGCGTTGATCATCAGGTCGGCCTGGTACACTCGACCGAGCTCGTCGGCGCCCGGATGCACGTGCACGAAGCGCTGCTTCAGGCGCGGGATCTCGAACAGCGTGTAGCCGCCGGTCGTCATCTCGCCCAGTCGGGGCCCCACTGCGAGGACGAGGTCGCTCTCCTGGACGCGCTTCTTCAACTCCGCGCCGGTGGCGATGCCGATCTCGCCGACGTAGTTGGCATGGCGGTTGTCCAGCAGGTCCTGGCGCCGGAAGGAGCAGCCCACCGGCAGGTTCCAGGCCTCCGCGAAGGCGCGGATGTCTGCACATCCGCTCGCGTCCCAGTCTCCGCCACCGAGCAGCAGCAGGGGCCGCTGAGCCTCGGCCAGCATCGCCCGGACGCGCTCCATGTCGGCCGCGCCCGGATGTGCCTTGATGCGCTGGTAGCGCTGCAGGGGCACCACCGGTGCCTCGGCCACCAGCATGTCCTCGGGCAACGAGAGCACGACTGGGCCCGGGCGGCCCGACGTGGCGACATGGAACGCGTGGCTCACGTACTCGCCGACGCGATCGGGGCGGTCGATCTGGGCGACCCACTTGGCCATCTGGCCGAACATGCGGCGGTAATCGATCTCCTGGAACGCCTCGCGCTCCACCACGTCGCTGCCGATCTGGCCGATGAACAGGATCATCGGCGAGGAGTCCTGGAATGCGGTGTGGACACCGATGCTCGCGTTGGTCGCGCCAGGACCCCGCGTCACCATGCAGATCCCCGGACGCCCGGTGAGCTTGCCGTAGGCCTCGGCCATGAATGCCGCCCCGCCCTCCTGGCGACAGACCACCAGCCTGATGTGCGCACGTTCGTCGTAGAGTGCGTCGATGACGGCAAGGTAGCTTTCGCCGGGCACGATGAACGCCATGTCCGCTCCGTGCGTGCGCAGCGCGTTCACCAGCAGCCGGCCGCCGGTGGCCGTTCCCCTGCTCTCCTCCGCCATGCTCCCCTCCCGATTGGTATCCGGCGATTATAAGGGGGCGCGGGCTCCACCTTCCGACCCAGGGTCCGGGATCAGGGGATTCGCTATAATCGGCCCCCATCCGCCGGCAAAACACACGCCGGTCATACAACCACAATCAGACACCTCGCCGGGGAGGGCAGCACATGGTTTGGCAGCAGATCTATGACCCGCTCAACAGCCAGCTGTGGTCGACGCTGCTGGCTGCGATCCCCATCGTGGTGCTGCTCGGTACACTCGCCTTCATGCATGTCGCGGCGCACTGGGCCGCGATCCTCGGACTGATCAGCGCACTGCTCGTTGCCATCCTCGTGTTCGGCATGCCCACCGGCATGGCGCTGGGCTCGGCCGGGCTGGGCGCCCTGTTCGGCCTGCTGCCGATCGGCTGGATCGTGCTCAACATCATCTTCCTCTACCAGCTGACCAAGGACAAAGGCTACTTCCAGATCCTGCAGGACAGCATCGCGAACGTCACCGAGGACCGCCGTCTGCAGCTGCTGCTGATCGCCTTCGCCTTCGGGGCGTTCTTCGAGGGCGCAGCGGGGTTCGGCACACCGGTGGCGGTGACGGGCGCAATCCTGATCGGCCTGGGCTTCTCGCCGCTCGCGGCGTCCGGCCTCTCGCTGATCGCCAACACTGCGCCAGTCGCCTACGGGGCACTCGGCACACCGATCATCACGCTGGCCAAGGTCACCGGGCTCGACGAGATGGCGCTCTCCGCGATGGTGGGCCGCC
The DNA here is from genome assembly GCA_964523885.1 of uncultured Burkholderiales bacterium. Classification (GTDB taxonomy): domain Bacteria; phylum Pseudomonadota; class Gammaproteobacteria; order Burkholderiales; family SHXO01; genus SHXO01. The sequence goes on from CAZFYX010000005.1 coordinate 8,572, forward strand.
AGCTGCCGTTCTTCTCGCTGCTGGTGCCGTTCTGGCTGATCTGGGCCTTCGCCGGCTGGAAGGGTGTGAAGGGCATCTGGCCCGCGATCCTGGTGACGGGCGTGAGCTTCGCCATCCCGCAGTTCCTGATCTCGAACTTTCACGGTCCCATGCTCGTGGACGTCGGAGCCGCGATCATCTCGATGGGCTGCCTGACGGCGTTCCTGAAGGTGTGGAAGCCCAAGGAGATCTGGACCACCACCAAGCTCAAGGGGCACGACCAGGACAGCGGCGAGGAAGGACCGCCCACCACGTTCACGCGTCACCCCACCGGGATGATCGTGCGCGCGTGGATTCCCTGGTTCATCCTCACGGTCTTCGTGTTCGCCTGGGGCTTCCCCACGGTCAAGAACTACCTCAACGGACAGGTCGTGAATGCGACCGTGGTGGACGGGGTGAAGAAGGAAGAGAAGACCAACCTCGCCTGGAACGGCGTGACGAAGATCGACTTCCCGATCGCCGGTCTCAACGACATGATCGAGAAGGTCCCGCCGGTGGTGGCCAAGCCCACGAAGGAGAAGGCGGTCTACACCCTGAACTGGCTCTCGGCGACCGGCAGCGGCATCTTCCTCGCGGCCCTCATCGCCGGACTGTTCATGGGCTATTCCCCGGTGGAACTGGTGAGGAAGTATCTGTCCACTGTCTGGCTGGTGCGCTACTCGCTCATCACCATCGCCGCCATGCTCGCGCTCGGCTTCGTGACCCGCTACTCGGGCACCGACGCGACCCTGGGCCTCGCCTTCGCGACCACGGGCGTGATGCTGTATCCGTTCTTCGGCACGATGCTCGGCTGGCTGGGGGTAGCGCTGACCGGCTCGGACACCGCATCCAACGTGCTCTTCGGCGGACTGCAGCGGATCACGGCCGAGCAGCTGAATCTCAGCCCGGTGCTGATGGCTGCGGCGAACAGTTCCGGTGGTGTCATGGGCAAGATGATCGACGCCCAGAGCATCGTGGTGGCCAGCACCGCCACGCGCTGGTATGGGCACGAGGGGACCATCCTGCGCTATGTGTTCTGGCACAGCCTCGTGCTCGCCGCGCTCGTGGGCGGCGTCGTCTGGCTGCAGGCGCACGTGTATCCGTTCACCGAACTGGTCGTGCACCCGCCCACGCCCGCGGCGGCCGCCACGCACTGAGCACCGCAAGCAGAGAAACCCGCCACCGGCGGGTTTCTCTTTTCCCGACCCCGCAACGGCACGGCGCACGCCCCCTTGGTGCCCCACTCCTGCACCATCATCCATCCGCGGCGCCGCGCGATCGATCCCTTCTGCCCGACGGAGGCCCGCCGTGCCTGAGCTGCAACTCGCCTCATCCCATGCTGCGCTCGCTGCTCTGGTGGTCCTGTCCGATTGGGCGATCCGGCTGGGCATGCTCGTCGTGGTCCCGAACCGCCGCTCTCCCGAAGCGGCCAAGGGCTGGCTCATCTTCGTGATGGTGCTGCCCTGGATCGGGCTGCTCGTCTACCTGGTGATCGGCCGGCCCAGCCTGCCCAAGTGGCGCCTGGACCGGTTCGAGCGCTTTCCGACCGCGCTGGCGCCGATCCGCACCCGGCTGCAGGCGCTCCCCGCGCCCGCCCTGCCGCAGATCCCGGCCACTTTCGAGCCGAGCGTTCGGCTCGCCACCAGCCTGGGGACGATGCCGATCCTGGGCGGCAACGAGGTCGAGCTGCTCGGCGACTACGACGCCACGCTCGCGCGCATCGCCGCCGACATCGACGCCGCGCGGCACAGCGTGCACCTGTGCTTCTACATCTTCGGCGACGACCACGCCACGGCACCGGTCATCCGGTCGCTCGGGAGCGCGGTCGCGCGCGGCGTGGCGTGCCGCGTTCTGATCGATGGTTTCGGCTCCAAGCACAGCCTCAAGCGGATCCTGCCCAGGCTCGCAGCGGTCGGCGTCGATGCCCGGGTTGCCCTGCCGGTGAAGTTCGGCCGGAAGGCGGCTCGTTTCGACCTGCGCAATCACCGCAAGATCGTCGTCGTCGACGGCCGCATCGGGTACACCGGCTCGCAGAACATGGTCGCGGCGGACTTCAAGCCGGGACTGCACTACACCGAGCTCATGGTGCGGATGACCGGACCGATGGTGCTGCAGCTGCAGGCACTGTTCGCATCCGACTGGTACGTGGAAAGCGGCCAGCTGCTGGATGAAGACGCCTTTCCCGAGCCTGCGCGGTCAGGAACATGTGCCGGGCAGATCCTGCCCAGCGGTCCCCAATCGCCCGGTCAGAAAGCGCACCGGCTGCTGGTCAACCTGGTCTATGCCGCGCGCGATCGCATCGTCATCACCACGCCTTACTTCATCCCGGACGGCGCGCTGCTGCAGGCACTGGAAACGGCGGTTCAGCGCGGAGCGGAAGTGCACCTGATCGTGGACAGCCAGGTCGATCAGTTCCTGGTGGGCCACGCGCAGCGCTCCTACTACGAGGAGCTGCTCCAGGCAGGCGTGCGCATCCATGCCTACGCCGGAGGATTCCTGCACACCAAGTCGGTCTGCGTGGACGACGCCGTTGCGTGGATCGGCTCCTGCAACATGGACATCCGCTCGTTTGCGCTCAACGAGGAAGTCGTTGCGCTGTTCTACCACGCGGCGGTCACGGCCGAGTTGCAGCGCGTCCATGCGGGGTACATGGACGCGTCGGAGGAGATCGAGCTGGAGGCATGGCGCGCCCGGCCGTTCTCGCACAAGTTCGTCGACAACATGACGCGCCTGGTGAGCCCGCTGCTCTAGCCACCCGACACACCTCACCGCCGGGCCCTGCTGCAGAGGGCGCGCGCCCGCCTCCCGGTGCCCCGGTCCCCGGCTAGCGGTTCCAGATGGCGTAGCCACTGGCCGTGCCATCGGCCCAGTTCACCTGGGTCACCCCGGTGAACGTGTTGGAGCCGCTCAGGCCTTTGTACTTGCCGGTGCCGCCGATGTACTCGAACGTGCCAGGGCCCTTCCCGCCCGGGCCTGGCGTGCCGGCATTGCGCCAGGCACAGAAGGCCTGGTCACCATCGAGGTCGGTGATGATGCAGGTGCCGCCTCCCTGGCTCTTCTTGCTGTTGAAATCCATGTCCAGCCATCCCGGGCATTTCACGCCGGCGCGGTGGAACATGCCACCGTCTCCCTTGTCGCTGAAGAAGGTGCCGCTGAATTCGCCGACCCAGTAGTAGTGCCCCTTTTCCAGCTCGTACGCCTTGCCGACCCCGAACCAGCCGAACTCACCCACCACTTTTCCGTCAGCCCAGCCGGCCAGCGGCAGTACGGCCAGGGCCGCAGCGACAGACAGCCTTCCAAGCACGCTCATGACGTCCGCCTCCTCTCATCGTTTTGGGTGTGCCGCATCGCCTTTCCCGGCGACCGGAGAAGCTTGGCATGCCAGACCTTACGGATGATTTACGCATCCAGGCGGATCAGCCGTGAGCAGCACCCGAGCGCCGCGGGGCGATGGCATCCTCAAGGCGGCGCGTGCAGTCCCCGGCCGGGGCAAGGTGAAGGCCGCGAAGGTGTCACGGGCGCGGCGGCCGACGCCGGCAACAAAAAACCCGCCAGCGGCGGGTTTTTCGGGAGTGCCTTGAAACCGCCAGGCGATCAGCCCTGCGGGGTCTCCGCGCCGACGGCCTTCATCGACAGGCGCAGGCGGCCCTTCTCATCGGCCTCGAGTACCTTGACGCGCACCGACTGGCCTTCCTTGAGGTGATCGCCAACGGCCTTGACGCGCTCCTCGGCAATCTGGGAGATGTGCAGCAGGCCGTCCTTGCCGGGCAGCACGCTGACGATCGCGCCGAAGTCGAGCAGCTTGAGCACGGTGCCCTCGTAGACCCGGCCCACTTCCACCTCGGCCGTGATGTCCTCGATGCGCTTCTTCGCCGCCGCACCGCCTTCGGAGCTGGTGCAGGCGATGGTCACCGTGCCGTCCTCGGCGATGTCGATCGTGGTCCCGGTCTCTTCGGTGAGCGCCCGGATGACCGCACCGCCCTTGCCGATCACGTCGCGGATCTTCTCCGGCTTGATCTTGATGATGATCATGCGCGGCGCATAGGCCGAGATCTCCTGGCGCGCGCCTCCGAGCGCCTCGCGCATGAGGCCGAGGATGTGCAGCCGGCCTTCGCGCGCCTGGTTCAGCGCGACCTGCATGATCTCCTTGGTGATGCCCTGGATCTTGATGTCCATCTGCAGGGCAGTCACACCGCGGTCGGTGCCCGCCACCTTGAAGTCCATGTCGCCGAGATGATCCTCGTCGCCCAGGATGTCGCTCAGCACCGCGAAGCGGTTGCCTTCCTTGATCAGGCCCATCGCGATGCCGGCCACGTGCGCCTTCATCGGCACGCCGGCATCCATCAGGGCCAGCGAGCCGCCGCATACCGACGCCATGGAGCTGGAGCCGTTCGATTCGGTGATCTCGGAGACCACGCGCATCGAGTAGCCGAACTCCTCGGCCGTAGGCAGCATATTGACCAGCGCCCGCTTCGCCAGCCGGCCGTGGCCGATCTCGCGGCGCTTCGGCGAGCCCACCCGGCCGGTCTCGCCGGTGGCATAGGGCGGCATGTTGTAGTGGAGCATGAAGCGCTCGGTGTACTCGCCCTGCAGCGCGTCGATGATCTGCTCGTCGCGCGCGGTGCCCAGCGTCGCAACGACCAGGGCCTGGGTCTCCCCGCGCGTGAACAGCGCCGAACCGTGGGCACGCGGCAGCACGCCGGTACGGATCGAGATGGGACGGATGGTGCGCGTGTCGCGCCCATCGATGCGGGCTTCGCCGCTGAGGATGCGGCCGCGCACGATGCTCGATTCAAGGTCGCCGAAGAGGGACTGCACCAGGTTCGCGTCGGCCGGCGTCGCGGCGTTGGTTACCAGCGCATCGAACACGGTGTCGCGCAGCGCGTTGACCTTCTCGGTGCGCTGCTGCTTCTGGCGGATCCGGTAGGCCTCGCGCAGCCCGGCGTCGGCGAGCTCTGCAACCTTGGCCACGAGCGCCTCATCCTTCTGCGCCGGGGTCCAGTCCCACAGCGGCTTGCCGGCCTGGTCCGCGAGCTCGTTGATCAGGTTGATGACGCTCTGCATCTGGTCGTGGCCGTAGACCACGGAGCCGAGCATGATCTCCTCGGACAGCTCCTGCGCCTCCGATTCGACCATCAGCACCGCCTGCTGGGTGCCGGCCACGACGAGGTTCAGCTGCGATCCCTTCAACTCGCTGGCGGTCGGGTTGAGCACGTAGTCGCCGTTGAGGTAGCCCACGCGCGCAGCGCCAATCGGCCCGTTGAACGGGATGCCGCTCAGGGCCAGCGCAGCCGACGCGCCGATCAGCGCCGGGATGTCGGCGTCGATCTCGCTGTCCGACGACATCACCGTGGCCACGACCTGCACTTCGTTGTAGAAGCCATCGGGGAACAGCGGACGGATCGGGCGGTCGATCAGCCGCGAAGTCAGCGTCTCCTTCTCGGTAGGACGCCCCTCCCGCTTGAAGAACCCGCCGGGAATCCGGCCGGCCGCGTAGGTGCGCTCCATGTAGTCGACGGTGAGCGGGAAGAAGTCCTGTCCGGGCTTGACCTCCTTCCTGCCGACCACGGTGACGAGCACGCAGGTGTCATCGAGGCTCACCATGACGGCGCCATGCGCCTGCCGGGCGATCTCGCCGGTCTCGATGGTGAGTGTGTGGCGGCCGTATTGAATGGATTTCTTGACGGGGGTCAGCGGATTTACGTCCATAGTATGGGAGTGGCCAGCGGTGCTGGTAGGCTCGAGCGAGCGGGAATCCGGTCGGCGGCGATGCGACTCACCTGCGACCGCGTGACGGGCCGGGCATTACCGGCACGGGCGTTGAGGACACACGGCGTGGCGGATGCACACGGGGTGTCGAAGACACTCGGAGGTGTCGAAGACAATGGCGCCGCGGGTTGCGCCGCCATTGCCTACTTGCGCAGACCGAGGCGATCGAGCAGCGTGTGATAGCGCCCGCTGTCCGAGCCCTTGAGGTAGTCGAGGAGCTTGCGGCGTCGGCTCACCAGCCGCAGCAGGCCGCGGCGGGAATGGAAATCCTTCATGTGCGTCTTGAAGTGGTCGGTGAGCTGGTTGATGCGCGCAGTGAGCAGCGCCACCTGCACTTCGGGCGAACCGGTGTCGCCCGTGCCCCGCTGGTAGTCGCCCACCAGCTTGGCTTTCTGTTCGGTGCTGATCGTCATGGGACCCGTCTCTGTCGAAAAACCGGCATTGTAGCCTGAAATTCAAGCTTTCCTCAAGCCGCCCCAAGGAGTTACGTGCTCGCTTCCGGCGCGGTCTGCAACAGGCGCTTCGGCGCGATGCGCCCCCCCGGGATCAGGCTGCCCACCCCGAGGAAGGCGCTGCCCGGGCCATAGAGGCGCAGCAGCTCTCCCCCGGCCTGCGCAGGGGCGTCGATCTGCCGGCCCTGCCGGATCGCCCGGGCGTCGTCACCGGTCACGTCCACCCGGGGGAGCCCCTCGACCAGCACGTCGACCGGCAACAGCACGTCGGCGCGCTCCGCTTCAGTCATGGCTTCCAGCCGCTCCAGGGTGACCGCACCGGCCAGGCCCATCCCCCCCGTGACCTCGCGTCGCAGCCCTGCCAGGTGGGCGCCGCAGCCCAGGCGCCGGCCGGCCTCCTCCGCCACCGTGCGGATGTAGGTGCCCTTGCTGACCCGCAGGCGCACCCTCACCCACTCCGGCCGGATGGCGACGATGGCCACCTCGTGGATGGTGATGCTGCGCGCCGCGCGCTCGACCGTCTCGCCCGCCCGCGCATACTCGTACAGCGCCCTGCCCTGGTGCTTGAGCGCGCTATACATGGGCGGCACCTGATCCATCGTCCCGGCCAGCCCGCGAAAGACGGCCTCGATGCCGGCCGCGGACAGTACCGAGACATCGCCGCGCTCGACGACCTCGCCTTCCGCATCCCCGGTGGTGGTGGTGATGCCGAAGCGGATATCCGCAAGGTAGGTCTTGTCGGCGTCCAGCAGCAGGGCGGAGAACTTGGTGGCTTCGCCCAGGCAGATGGGCAGCAGTCCGGTCGCGAGGGGGTCGAGCGTGCCGGTATGCCCGGCCTTGGCGGCATTGAGGGCACGCCGCACGCGTTGCAGGGCGGCGTTGGAAGTGAGTCCGGCCGGCTTGTCCAGCAGCACGACGCCGTCCACCGTGACGGCGCCGCGCCGGGTCCTGCTCAAGGCTTCTCGTCCTCGGGCGGCAGGGTCTCGACCGCCTGGTCGATCAGGCGCGACAAGTGGACACCCCGCTCCACCGACTCGTCGTACACGAAGTGCAGCTCGGGCACGGTGCGGGCCTTTATGCCCTGTGCGAGCCGGCTGCGCAGGAAGCCGGCGGCACGCTGGAGCGCCTGGATGCTCTGTGCGCCCTGTTCCGCGCCGGACAGCGCGGTGACATACACCTTGGCATGCGAGAGGTCGCGGCTGACCTCGACCTCGGTGATCGTGACCAGTCCGACGCGCGGGTCGCGCACCTCCAGCCGGATCAGCTCCGACAGGTCGCGCTGGATCTGGTCCCCAAGCCGCGAAGATCGCGAGAATTCACGCGGCATGCACGTTCACCCGGGCCGCGCCTACAGCGAGCGCGCGACCTCCACGACCTCGAAGACCTCGAGCTGGTCGCCGACCTTGAGATCGGAGAAGCTCTTGACCGACAGACCGCACTCGAAGCCCGCCTTCACCTCCCGGACGTCGTCCTTGAAGCGCTTGAGCGAATCGAGCTCGCCGGTGTGGATGACGATGTTGTCGCGCAGCACGCGCACCTGCGAGGCGCGCTTGACCACGCCCTCGAGCACGTAGCAGCCGGCCACCGTTCCAACCTTGGAGATGTGGAACACCTGGCGGATCTCCACCAGGCCGGTCACCGACTCCTTGCGCTCTGGCGCGAGCATGCCCGACATCGCCGCCTTAACCTCGTCCACGGCATCGTAGATGACGTTGTAGTAGCGGACGTCCACGCCGTGTGCGCCGATCAGCTTCTTCGCAGTCGCATCGGCGCGCGTGTTGAAGCCGACCACGACCGCGTTGGATGCCAGCGCGAGGTTGATATCGGACTCGGTGATTGCCCCCACGCCGCTGTGCACCACGTTGACCTTGACCTCTTCGGTCGACAGCTTCTGCAGCGCATGCGCCAGCGCTTCCACCGAACCCTGCACGTCCGCCTTGATGATGAGCGACAGCGTCTTGCTCTCGCCGGCCGCCATCTGGTCGAACATCCCCTCCAGCTTCGCGGCCTGCTGCTTCGCCAGCTTGACGTCCCGGAACTTGCCCTGGCGAAACAGCGCGATCTCGCGTGCCTTGCGTTCGTCGCCCAGCACGATGACCTCTTCGCCGGCGGCCGGAACGTCCGACAAGCCCTGGATCTCGACCGGGATGGAAGGACCGGCCTGCGGCACCGCGTGTCCGTTCTCGTCCAGCATCGCACGCACGCGGCCGAAGACGGCGCCGGCCAGCACCACGTCGCCTCGACGCAGCGTACCGGACTGCACCAGAACGGTCGCGACCGGGCCACGCCCCTTGTCCAGGCGCGATTCGATGACGATGCCCTTCGCCGGCGTTTCCTTCGCCGCCTTCAGTTCCAGCACCTCGGCCTGCAGCAGGACCGACTCGAGCAGCGTGTCGATGCCGTTTCCGGTCTTGGCCGATACGTCCACGAACATGGTGTCGCCGCCCCAGTCCTCCGGCACGACCTCGTGCGCCACCAGTTCCTGGCGGATGCGCTCGGGCTGGGCCTCGGGCTTGTCGATCTTGTTCACGGCCACCACCAGCGGCACCTTCGCGGCCTTCGCGTGGTGTACGGCTTCGATGGTCTGCGGCATGACGCCGTCGTCGGCCGCAACCACCAGCACGACCAGGTCGGTGACCCTCGCACCCCGTGCACGCATGGCGGTGAAGGCCTCGTGACCCGGGGTATCCAGGAACGTGACCACGCCGCGCGGCGTCTCGACGTGATACGCGCCGATGTGCTGCGTGATGCCGCCGGCTTCGCCGCTGGCCACGCGGGTGCGGCGGATGTAGTCCAGCAGCGAGGTCTTGCCGTGGTCGACGTGCCCCATCACCGTGACCACCGGCGCGCGCGGCTCCAGCGGAGCCGAGCTCTCCGGGGTTTCGGTGAGGAAGGACTCCGGGTCGTCGAGCTTGGCGCGCTTGGCCAGATGCCCCATGTCCTCGACCACGATCATCGCGGTGTCCTGGTCCAGCACCTGGTTGATGGTCACCATCGTGCCCATCTTCATCAGCGTCTTGATCACCTCGGCCGCCTTCACCGACATCTTCTGGGCGAGGTTCGCAACGGTGATCGTCTCCGGAATCAGGACCTCGTGCACGACCGGCTCGGTGGGCAGCGAGAACGCGTGCTGGCCCGACCCGTCACCCGAACGGCCGCGGGCGTGGCGATCCTTGCGGCCGTGCCAGCCCCCGGCACCGCCCTCGTCGCCGCGGGTCTTGATCCCGCGCTTCTTGGCGGCCTCGTCGCGGAAGCCTTCTCGCCCGCCGGGCTTCTTCGCCACCTTCTTGTCGCCGGGCTCGGCCGGCTTGGCCGCCGGCTTGTGCAGGGTGGTCCCACCAGCGGGAGCCTTGGCTTCGGCCTTGGCCTCCACCGGCGCAGCTGCCGGCGCTGCGGGCGCCGCAGCCTGGGGGGCCTCGGCAGGCGCTGCGGCTGCAGTCTCGGGCGCCGCAGCCGGCTCGTCCGGCGCCTTGCGCTTCTTCTCGCGATCCGCCTTCGCTGCGGCCTCGGCCGCCTGCCTGGAGCTCAGTTCCGCCTGCTTGCGCGCCTCTTCCTCGCGCAGCGCCGCCTGCTCGGCGTCAACCGACGGACCGGCCGGCACCTCGGCTTCGCCGGCCTGCGGCGTCTCCCGCTTGACGAACACGCGCTTCTTGCGCACCTCGACCTGGATCGTGCGCGCCTTGCCGGTGGCGTCCGACTTCTTGATCTCGCTGGTCTGCCGGCGAGTCAGGGTGATCTTGGTCTTGCTCTCCTGGGTGCCGTGCATGCGCCGCAGGTACTCGAGGAGCTGGGTCTTGTCCTGCTCGGTCAGCGGCGTCTCCTCCATCAACTTCTTGTTGATGCCGGCCGCCTGGAGCTGCTCGAGCAGCTTCCCTGAAGGAACCCCGAGTTCCTTCGCAAACTGAGCCACATTCGTCTGTGCCATATCCTGCCTGCTCCTAACCGCTGCTGTGCAGCGCGCGCTCGCCCTGTATCAGGCGAACCAGGGTGCACGCGCCGCCATGATCAGCGTCTTCGCGCGCTCCGGGTCCATTTCCGTCAGCTCCACCAGGTCGTCGACGGCCAGCTCGGCCAGCTCCTCCTGGGTCTTGATCCCCTTGCTCGCCAGCAGGCGGGCGGTCTGGCCATCCATGCCTTCCAGCGCCTGCAGGTCGGAGGCTACGCCCTCGACCTTCTCCTCGCTCGCGATCTCCTGCATCAGCAGCGCGTTGCGCGCCCGGCTGCGCAGCTCGTTCACCGTCTCCTCGTCGAGCTGCTCGATCTCGAGCATCTCGTTGATCGGAACGTACGCCACTTCCTCGAGCGTGCTGAACCCTTCCTCCACCAGGATCTGCGCGACCTCCTCGTCGACGTCGAGCTTCTCCATGAACAGCGCCCTGATCGAAGTGGTCTCCTCCTCGCTCTTCTGCTTGGACTCCTCTTCGGTCATGATGTTCAGCTCCCAGCCGGTGAGCTCGCTGGCGAGCCGCACGTTCTGGCCGCTGCGGCCGATGGCCTGGGCGAGGTTCTCCTCGTCCACGACGATGTCCATGCTGCGGCGCTCTTCGTCCACGACGATGCTCATGACATCGGCCGGGGCGAGTGCATTGATCACGAACTGCGCCGCATCCGGCGACCACAGGATGATGTCGACCCGCTCGCCGGCCAGCTCGGACGTCACCGCCTGTACCCGCGACCCGCGCATTCCAACGCAGGTGCCGATGGGATCGATGCGCTGGTCGTTGGACTTCACCGCGATCTTGGCGCGCACGCCGGGGTCGCGCGCCGCGGCCTTGACCTCGAGCAGGCCTTCCTCGATCTCCGGCACCTCGAGCTCGAACAGCTTGACCAGGAAGTCCGGCACCACGCGAGAGAGCACCAGCTGCGGGCCCCGCGCGCTGCGGTCGACCTTGAGCAGGAACGCACGGACGCGATCGCCCACGCGCAGGTTCTCCTTGGGGATCATCTGGTCGCGCGGAAGGACCGCTTCGATCCGTCCGGACTCCACGATCGCATTGCCGCGCTCGATCCGCTTGATGGTCCCGGTGACCAGGTGCTCCTTGCGGGCGAGGAAGTCGCTGAGGATCTGCTCGCGCTCCGCGTCGCGGATCTTCTGCAGGATGACCTGCTTGGCGGTCTGCGCGCCGATCCGGCCGAACTCGACCGGCTCGAGCGGCTCCTCGATGTATCCGTCGACCTCGATGCCGGGCGAGATCTCCTGCGCTTCCTCGAGGGTGTACTCGCGGTCGGGTGCCTCCAGCAGTTCGACCGGCACGACGTGCCAGCGGCGGAACGACTTGTAGTCACCGCTGGTGCGATCGATCTCGACGCGCACCTCTGCGTCTTCCTTGAAGCGCTTCTTGGTCGCAGAGGCCAGTGCCTGCTCGAGCGCGCCGAACACCGTCTCCTTGTCGACGTTCTTTTCCCTGGCCAGTGCATCCACCAGCAGCAGCAGTTCTCGGCTCATCGATGATCTCCACTAAAGTCGGGCACCAGGCGCGCCTTGTCCAGCATGGACAGGTCCAGCGTCACGACTCCGCCCTCCACCTCGAGCTGGATCTCCGAGTCGCTCGCGCCGCGCAGGACGCCCTGGAAGTTCTTGCGGCCCTGCAACGGGACCCGCATCTTGACCTGCACCCGCTCCCCGGTGAAGCGGCGGAAGTCGGCGCTTTTGCGCAGCGGCCGATCGAGGCCCGGGGAGGACACCTCCAGCCGGTCGTAATCGATCCCTTCCACCGCAAACAGCCGGGTCAGGTGGTTGCTCACCTCGGCGCAATGGTCCACGTCGATCCCGCCGGGGCGGTCGATGAATACGCGCACCATGCCCCCGCTGCGCGACGCCTCGACGTCGACCAGCTCGTAGCCGAGCCCGGCAAGTGTGGTTTCCAGCAGCGTGTGCAGTCGTTTATCGTCCAACACAAATAAAAAATGGGCGGACCGCCCATTCCAATATTGTTGCGCGGAGTCTAGCAGAATGAGGTTGCGATTCCAAGATCCGCGGTAATAAATCAAGGGTATAAGTGGGGGTGGCGCGAGGGGGATCAAGGGTTGGAGGGGTGCTTGGGCGCAGGGACCGGGTCTATGCGGAGCATGCAATGAGCTGGATTCGGTCTGAGGGGGACAGCCGCGCCAGTCGATTCGCTCGGGGGAAATGACGCCAACGACCTGATCGTTCGGCAGCGCACTGCTGCGGCTGCGGTGACGATGACCTGCGTTGGCTGCGGCCGGCTTCGCCTTGACTTGTCTGAAGCGAAGTCAGCTGCGCCGCAACGGGCTTCGCAGCTTGTCCCGGCTGGGTGCCCGCGCGCACCCGGTCCTCGTTCGGATCCCCGCGAATGCAAAAGCCCCGATCTTTCGACCGAAGCCTTTAGCGTAAAGGACTCTGACGATGACCTACTTTCGCGCGGTATACCCCGCACTATCATCGGCGCGGCGTCGTTTCACGGTCCTGTTCGGAATGGGAAGGCGTGGGGCCAACGCGCTATGGTCGTCAGAGAAGCTCGTGGGAGGTCGGCTTG
>CAZFYX010000006.1:0-1779 GCA_964523885.1 uncultured Burkholderiales bacterium
CCAGTTCGCGGTGACCCTTGACGGCATCCATGGGCGACGCCCATGCCTTGTTCTGCACGTGGCCGACCAGTTCGGCGTCAGGGTTCTCACCGAGCCATGCGGGGGCGGTCGGCGGTGCCGGCGCTGCCACAGGAGCGGCGGCGACGGGTGCGGGTGCTGGTGCGGCTGCCGGCGCAGCGGTCGCGGTGTTCGTGGTGTCGTCACTCATCGTTTGACCTTTGGGCTATGGAGTTGATCTGCTCGGTGTTGAGGTTGCACAGGCCGATGATCCGGTTGAACACATCGCGTCGGCCCTCCGCGAATGCCATGGCGAGCGCGTCAGACTGCTGCGTCACGTGGCTGACCTTGAGCGTCGGCTTGTGCGCGTAGCAGTACGCAGCCAGGTCGCGCAGCACGATCTCGGCGTTCGGTGCCACGTCGCCACCCTCGGGCCTGCGCCAGAAGGCAAGATGCCACCACCTGGCGCCCTGCGCCGGCGCATTCGGCTTCGCCTGCAGGAACAGCGCCCGATAGGCGAACATCCTCGAATGTAAACGCGCACGGATGCGCTCCGCTCTCGGGTCGAAACTCATACGCCGGGCTGCACTCCGCCTGCCGCCTGCATCTTGCTCAGGTTCGCGGCGGCTGCGGATACCTGCGGCGCGGCTTCGACGAGCGACTGCACGGCCTGCTGCTGCTGCCGGCCTTCCTGCAACGCCTTCACGTCCTCGATGGAGCGCATGGCAGCAGCCGGATAGCCGTTGATCTCGGCCAGTTCGCGCATCGTGGCCGGGATGTCGAAGGCGTCGAGCGCGCTCGGATCGATCTGCGCTAGCGGGATCGCGGCCTCAAGCGTGCGCGTGATGGCGATTGCTTCGCTCGCCCGCATCGCCTTGCGCATCGGGCTTGTGTACTCGATGCGGTATTCGCCCTGTGCCTCGAGCAGTTCAGGCGGCATCGGGGGAAGTTGGCCGGCAGAGCTAAGCAACTGCAACTCACGCTCAGTCATCGGACCAAGGCCCTCGGACTCCAGCCGGCCGCCGCTGGGCGACATGATGGTCGCGCGCTCCTGCATGAGTTCGAGAGCCTGCGTCGCCGTCATCTGCGGGTTCTCGACGAGCGCGCGGAACACGTCCATCATGAACGCGCCGCTGATGATCTCGCGCTCCTTGTCCATCATCTCCAGACCAAGTTCCACCTTGGCCCCGGTGATGAGCGGCTTCACGAGTTGGTTCCCGTTCGAGTCCAGCCCGCCGAAGTTCAGGTAGCCCGGCGCCTGGCTGAACGCGCCCAGGATGCCGTCCTCGGTCGCCAGCAGCGGCGGGTCGGCGACCTTCTGCGCAGCGGCGAGCGTGCTGCGCTTCATGGAGTTCAAGACGCGGATGTTGGACAGCGCCAGCCATGCCGGGGACCGTCCGTACACCTCGCCCGGACTCGTCATGTAGCGCAGCACGACGAACGGCCACGCCTCATAGCCGCCCTCTTTGAGCTTGGCCTTGTCTGCCGGCAGGAAGTAGCACGAGGCCCAGGGCCAGCCGAAGTATCCGGGCCGGTCCGGGCTGTAGTCATCGCGCGGCATGACGACGTGCGCGACCTCGATTTCCTCGTCGGGGTTCTTTGCCAGTCTGTCGCGGTACTTCTCTGGTAGCTTGCCGGGCCAGCGCCGTTCGATGTTGCGCAGCGGCCATCGCCAGCAGCGGAACACGGTGTCCACCTTGCCGCCAGAACCCTCGCTGATGTAGGTGTTTCCGAGGTGGCACGATCGGTAGGACAGGCGTTGCCCCTTTGGGTCGTCCTCTA
>CAZFYX010000007.1:0-28318 GCA_964523885.1 uncultured Burkholderiales bacterium
AAAAGGGCGCCGAGCTTTCGCCCGACGCCCACGTAGCCGCTACGCCGGCATTGCCTAATGACAGTCAGCCCGCCCCGCCGAGCTTCGCGCCGAGCACGATCGAACCATCGGTGCCCGCGGCAAGCCAGTCTTGCAAAAGCAGCTCCGATAGCCCGCCGTTGATGGACATGAAGTTGTTTACCGACTTGGTCGACCCGGCGCCCGCCTTAACGAGCCCCTCGCGCAGCTCCTGCCGGGTCATGGGCCCGCCGTGATCCCGCACGACTCTGACCGCGGTTCCCTTGATCCCCTTCGGCAGCCTCGCCGTGTTGGATATGGGCGCAGGCTCCACCAGGCAGGCGTACAGCGGGTCGCCGTCCTCGTCGTCCTCGACGTACACCGGGACCAGCCGGAAGCCTATAGTGGCGCTCCCGTCCATGTCCCGCTGCTTGGTCGACCGGATCAGGCCCGGTTCTACGCAAATCTCGGTGTCGACCGCCCCGAGCAGCGCGCTCGAACCGCGCGCCCCGTTCTCCGCGTTCTTCCCCGAGTGGTGCACCACGAGGATGCAGGCGCCGGTTTTCGCCTTGAGCAGCGCGACTGTCTTGTTGAACTCACCCATGTCCTTCGCGCTGTTCTCGTCGCCGCTGCCAAGTGCGTGGGCCAGCGTGTCGATCACGATCAAGGACAAGCGCGGCAGCTGGGCCGCGTACTTGGCGAGCGCCTGCCGATCGGTCTGCTGATCGAAGCGCCAGCTAGCCGCCTTGACGTACAGCGGCGAGTCGGGTTCGAGGCGCCTCTGCTGGATCAACGCCTTTACCCGGCGCTTGAGCCCGGCCGCGCCCTCGTACACGAGATAGAGCACTGCGCCCTGTCGCACGCGTCTATCCATCCATTCCCGCCCGGTGGCAATCGCGGCTGCCAGATCGAGTGCGCTGTAGGTCTTGCCCGCGCCTGGCGCACCGTACCAGGTGACTTGCGAGTCGAGATTGAGCAAACCCTTGACGAGATACCGCAGCGGGCGGCCGGTGGCGAACGCGCCGGGCAACTCGGGCGGATCCGGCGCGTCGGGATCAGGAGGGATGACGCCCAGCCCGGTCAGGACGCGGTCGACGTCAGCGGGTGTGCTGACGGGACCGAGCGCGGCCTTCGCCTTGGTCAGCTCGATAATGCGGGCGGTCATCGGGCTCATTGGATGCCCTCCGCGTCGTCGATCGGCCGCTGGCGTGCTACCTCGCGGGGATCGTAGGAAATCCACAGATCAGCGCGGGTGAGCTTCAGGTCAGCGCCACGCTTGGCAGTGATGATGATGCTGTACCCGCCGGGGATCTCAGCGCGGATGTCGACCTCTCCGTGCTCGTACCCGTCGACCAGCGCCCAGCCGCCGCCCGGCGTGCGGATGCTCCACTTCTCGTAATACACCGGGGTGTCGATGACGCCAGGGGCGAGCGGCAGGTATTGCGCATGCTTCGCATAGCCGGCCATCGTGATCCCTTCGAGCCAGGCTAACTCGCCACCCTTAAGGGTGCGCACATGGTCGAGCCCGGCGGGATGCGCGAACCAAAGGCATTGGTACTCCTCGCGCGGGTCATTGGTCGTCGGCCAGGTGACCAGCGCCGCGTCGAGCGCGAGCGCGGCGACGCCCTCGTCGGTGAGGAACTGCCCAGCCATCTCATTGAACGTCTTGAACTGCGGTCGAATCGTGTTCATTGTCGAGATCCTTGTCTGTTACAGGGTGCCAGCGCGTTGCCGCCGGGCGATCTCCGCTGCGCAGGCAGCGACGGTTTCGAGGCAAGTAACTTTCAGGTCACTCTCGTCGAGCTGCATCTGGAAATGCTTCTCCGCAATGTTCGCCACGAAGGCGGGCGTGTTGTGGCTACGCCAACTCACGTGCAGAGCGATCAGCTCGGTGTTATCCAGCTTGGTAACGTCGATCATTTTGGGTTCCTAGATTGGGGTATCACATCGGCGCGCAGCAGCACGCCCTCGGGCGGTGTGCCGAGCCATTCACTGATAAAGAAGTGAGGCGCGCGCTCGCGCAACTCCGCGAGCGCTTCGTCGGTCGCTCGGTGCAATGTGAGCGGCTTGCGCCCGCCACGAAGCACGACGAAGTCGTTACCTGCCTCGACGGCAAGCGCTGCTAGCTGCCGCTCTGCGCGCCGTAGCCGGTATCGCTTCGCGATATGGTCCGGGATCATTGGTTGGCTTCCTCCGGTTGCCAGGTGCCTTCACACCACGCGATGACGTCGTCGCGCCGGAAGCGTCGACCGCCCGCTGATGTCTGATGCCCTTGCGGGAACTTGCCGCGATTGCGCAGATTCCAAAGCGACTGCTTGCTGATCTGCGCGACCGCCGCCGCGCCTTCGACGGTCAGGAATTCCGCGTTCGGGTCGCCGCCGTGAACCCGCTTGGTCTTCGTTGCTGTTGCCATGCTGCTGTCCTCATGTTCGAGGATCGGGAGCCGGAAATGAAAAAGGCCCCGCGACCCCCATCGGTTGATGGAGAATCGCGGAGCCCTCGACGGCATTTCTGCCGGCGTCCCGCACCCGGTCCAAGCCCGGGGCACTCCGTTTCGTCGATGCTGCTGACCCGGTGACGGTTACCGGCCCTGCTGAAAAACGACTAAGTCGACGCCAGAAGCTGCTCGATCTCTGCGTCCAGTGATGCTTCGTCCAGCGGACGCGGGCAGCGCCATGCGGCTTCCGACAATTCGGTTACCAATGTTTGCCACGTCTCTTTGTCGGTCGCCTCGCGCGCCAGCTCGATAAGGATGCGCGCGGCATCGGTGCCCACGTCCTGACAGCGGGCCGCGTCACGAAGCAGCAGCTCCGCATACACGGCGCGCGAATCAGCCTCTTCGCGAAGCTCCTCGGCGTGGCGCGCTTCGCGAGCGCGATCGGCGGCCGTCTCCCCGGTCGCCGCGTAGAGCAGCGCGCCCGCCATCACGGCCGCGACGGCCAACAAGCCGGCTTGACGCAGCCGGTAACTTGCCTCGGTCATCGGTCGTCTCCTATTGGAATAGCTGCCCGGCGTTCGCGATCGGCTCGTACACGTCGGCCGGGTCGCGCCAATCCAGCTTGCTGCGCCCGCGCCGGTCCTCGCGCTTGAACCCGTGGTCGCTGTCTCCGAAGAACGCGGCGCGGGCGGCTTCCTCGGCGACGGCTTGGGAATACAGGTCGCCGCCGCCTGGCAGGCTCTCGAAGTCGGCGGCATCGTGGCGCGCTTGCTCTTCGCGTTCCCGGCGCGCAACCTGCCGGCGATGCCGCAGGCGGGCCAATTCCAGATTCGTGGCCCAATCAATGAGCATCCGCGAGCCGTACACGCTCCCGGGGTAGTCGGCGATGGCGAGCAGCCCGGGCCACCAGCGCGGCGCGTTCGGCGACAGCAGCCGACGTCGGACCGTGCTGCCCGTGATAAGCCGGCCCTTGAGCATCGGATCCATCCGAAGTCCGCCGTAGAACGCGCCGAGCATTGCGCGGCCCGCTTCCTTCATGCCCGCCTCATACTTCGGGTTCCCGACGGTCAGGTGCAACCCGTTGCGCCTGCACTCCGCTTCAAGCGCGGCGGCCTCTCGTATCGCCTCGATGATCGCGCGCTTCATGATCGGCCCCCGTCGGTCAGGCCGATCGCGGCGCGGAACCCGGCGAGCGCGGCGCGGTCGTTGGCGTCCAGCTCGTACAAGTGGCGTAGCGCATCGCCCAGCGCTGCCGCCCAATCCTTGCGCCGGCCGACTTGGAAGCTCCACGGGCCGTCCGCTTCCTGCACGAACCAGCCCCATCCGCGCTCGCCCTCGCGCAGCACGAGCGCGCTGCCCGTCAGGTCTTCGACTTCGATGCTGTGCGTCGTGCCGTCGCCGACGATGACGGTGAGCTTCATGCGCGCCCCGTGTGTTCGGTCGGTTGGTCCGGCGCGGACTGCTTCATCTGCTGCTGCCGCGCCTTGCGCTTGTACTCCGCGCTGAATCCCTCGCCACCAAAGGCAGCGGCGCCCACGAGCACCGCGCCCCATGCGAGCGCGCCGAGGAGGATCAGGCCCATCACCACTTCTCCGCGTTGATGGTTCATGCGGACCTCGCGAGGGTGATGACGTTGGATTCGCCCGCCACTGCGCGGTCGAGCGCGTCGGCCCAGCGCTGGATGTACTCGCGGCCGATGTTCTGCGCCTGTACGTAGTTGTCGACCATGCCCGGCGCCTTCCAGTCGATCAGCCGGCAGATCGCCAGGTGCGGTGCCCCGCTCTGCGTGGTGAGCCATTCGATCACAGTCTTTCGCCAACGGTGGGGGCGGAACGGGGCCCACTGCCCGCCGCGGAGCCGCGTGACCTCGTCGAAAGCGGTTTGCTGCTTGGTCATCGGTCCGCCCTTGATGCCGGGGAACAGCAGATCCGATTTACGCTGCGCCGCCGTCCAACGATCGCCGCGCGTGGCAATGACGCGGCGCAGGATGTCGGCGCACTGGCGCGATACCGGAACCGTTAGCGTCTTGCCGAGCTTGGACGCTGCCGCGGGGATGACGATGACCGGCTCGTCGCCGTCGCGGAAGTCTTCCTCGCGCAGCCGCTCGACGGCGCCGGGGCGCAATCCGGTCAACGCCATAACCCGCCACATATCCGCCAGCGGGGAACGCGGATGCAGGCGTGCGTGCTCGTCGATTGCCTTCCATGTCGCAACCACCTCGGACCAATCGCAGCCGCGCAGCATGCCGTCGGGCCGCTCGGGCGCGCCACCGACGGAAACGCCCTGCATCGGATCCTTGGTGATGTACTCGCGCTGGACGGCGAACCGCATCAACCGCTTCAGGGCACCGCCAGCCGTGTGCCAAGTGGACAGCTTGCCCTGCTCCATCAGTCCCGCTTGGATCGCCTCAATGCTTTTAGTGGTGATGGAGCGCACCGGGCGCGACAGCAGCGGCTTGACGTAGTCGCTCGACAGCGCCCATTGCAGGTTCTTCAGGGAAGGGGCGCGTAGCGCGCGAACCCTCGGGGTTCGCATCAATTCGTCGCGCACCGCTTCGAGGGTGATCTGCGCGCGCATGGCTTCTTCGTGTTCCTCACGCCGGCGCTGTTGTTCGAGCGCCTTGTGCGCGGCCGGGTCGATACCTGTGTCGCGCAGGGCGAACGCACGGGCAGCTTCCACCTGCACGGCTGCGACGCTCAGATCAGCGGGGAACTCGACGTACTTCTGCGCACCGTTGACGCGGGTGCGAATGAACCAGGCGCGCTTGCCGGTGGGGTGAACGCGCAGCTTGATGCGGCGGTCGAACGGATGGGAGTGGACGCCGGGAGCCGCGGTCAGAGGAGAACCACGGAGCACAGGTGAAACCTGCTTGGACTGTTGCAAATTCATATGTCATTCCTTCGTCGGTTCACCACCCTACCTTCCAGTTTACAGGAGTCTCTAAAACGAACCTCCGATCTAAACCGCTACCCTACAAACCAGTGTAGCATGATCGGTTTTCCCAACCCCGAAAGACCCCGCGCTGCGCTCGGATATTCCGCCCCGGCTAGTGCACGGCCAGTGCACAGCGGACGCCCCGAGCGTTTCGCTATCGTCCTGAATTGAAAGGGTAGGGTAGTGGTTAAGACCCCTTCGGACACGCCCCGTAACTCGTCTTCGTCGAAGTCGAAGTGAAGTGAAGTCAAGGAGCCGACCATGCCCGACGCGACCGTGTACGACTTCTCCGCCAGGACCATCGATGGCCAGGAGCGCCCGCTCGCCGAGTACCGCGGCCAGGTCCTGCTGATCGTCAACGTCGCCAGCGAATGCGGCTTCACGCCGCACTACACCGGGCTCGAGGCGCTGCAGCGCAAGCACGCCGCGCAGGGCTTCGCGGTGCTGGGCTTCCCCTGCAACCAGTTCGGCGGGCAGGAGCCGGGTGACGAGGCGCAGATCAAGCGCTTCTGCGAGACCCGCTTCGGCGTGACCTTCCCCCTGTTCGCCAAGATCGAGGTCAACGGCCCGAACACCCATCCGCTCTACGCGTTCCTCAAGTCAGCCGAACCGGGGCTGCTGGGCACCGAGGGCATCAAGTGGAACTTCACCAAGTTCCTGGTGGGACGCGATGGCAAGGTCATCAAGCGTTATGCGCCGGCTGCCAAGCCCGAGGCGATCGAGGCGGACATCGTCCGGGCGCTGGGCGCCGGGTGAGGGCTGGACAGCCGGGCTGCACCTGCGCCGGCGGCGGAGCTAGAATAGTCGGGGTCGCCGAGGAAGGCGACCGATGACGAAGACAAGCCGCCGCCAACCCGCCCGCCGAGTGCCGCATGCCTGACGTCTCGTCCCTGCGCCTGCGTGCCTTCTCGATCAAGCTCGCCCTGCGACGCGTGGCGGGCTTCTATCACTCCCTGCGCGGCGCCCACCTGCTCGAGGCGGTGCCGGATGCCACCGACCTGGCCGCCGCCCCGTCGCTGCAGGTCATCTTCGGCGAGTTCCGCGACCTGCATTCCCGCATGGAGTCCCTGCTGTTCGAGGAGATGACCCGGCTCGCCGGCGATGCGGAGAGTGCGGTGAACGACTACGTGCGCGCCCATTACGGCTTCGGCCCGGGGGACGTGATCCAGGTGCCGTTCCCCCGGCATGGGACGCTGCCCGTGCGCGTCGCCAAGGTCTTCCTGCAGAGCGGGGCGGAGAGCGATATCCGCGTGGACGGCTCGATCGTACAGCTCGACGGCAGCATCCAGTCAGTCCGCTGGGACATCTACCTGAAGTCGCCGGGCCAGTTCCAGGCCGACAAGATCCAGATCCGGGAGCGGCCGGAATTGCGCTGATGACCGACCCGGTCCGTGGTCGAGGGACAGACGGCGCGGACCCCGCTGCACCCGGTCAGGACTACTGGATCCGCACGCCCGCAGACTTGCTCGTCGCGCTGGGCTCCTCAACGCAGGGCCTGTCCCGAACCGACGCCGACGAGCGCCTGCGGCGCTGCGGCGCCAACAGCGTCGAGGAACACGCCGAAGCCACCGCGCTGCGCCTGCTGCTGCACCAGTTCGAGAGTCCGCTGGTGCTCATCCTGCTGTTCGGCGCGTTGGTGTCGCTCGGGCTGCGCGACTGGCTGGAAGCTTCCATCATCCTTGCCATCGTGGTCGGCAGCGCCGTGCTCGGCTTCAGCCAGGAGTACCGGGCGTCGAACGCGGTCGCCCAGCTGCGGCAGCGGCTGGCGCTGACCGTCCGGGTGCGCCGGGAGGGGGTCGTGGGCGTCGTGGCCGCCACCGCCGTGGTGCCTGGTGACATCGTGCTGCTGGCGGCCGGCAACCTGGTGCCCGCCGATGGCGTGGTGCTCGATGCGCGCGACTTCCTGGTCAGCGAGGCGAGTCTCACCGGCGAGTCGTTCCCGGTCGAGAAGCATGCCGACGTCCTGCCGCCCGCGACACCACTCGCCGCGCGCACCAACTGCGTCTACCTGGGCACTTCGGTGCGCAGCGGTACCGCGGAGGTGCTCGTCATCCGCACCGGGCGGGCCACCGCATTCGGTGCGATTGCCGGGCGACTGCTGGCGCAGGAAGAGGAAACCGACTTCGCGCGCGGCGTGAGGCACTTCGGTCAGCTGCTGCTGCGGGTGATGTTCCTGATGGTCGTGTTCGTGCTGGCCGTGAACCAGCTGCTCGGACGCCCTGCGATCGAATCGCTGCTGTTCGCGGTCGCCCTGGCCGTGGGGCTCTCGCCGGAACTGCTGCCGGCGATCGTGAGCGTCACCCTGTCGCGCGGCGCGCGCGCGATGGCGCGCCGGGGCGTCATCGTGCGACGCCTCGAGGCGATCGAGAACCTGGGCAGCATGGATGTTCTGTGCACCGACAAGACCGGCACCCTCACCTCCGGCGTGGTCGAGCTGGCCGGCACGCTCGGGCCGGACGGTGCCACGTCGCAGAAGGTGCGCGACCTGGCGTACATCAACGCCGCGCTGGAGACCGGCATCGAGAATCCGCTCGACCAGGCGATCGTGGCCGCGGCGAAGCGCGAGGGCGTGGATGTGACGCCCGACGCACGGAAGGTGGACGAGATCCCGTACGACTTCAGCCGGCGCCGCCTCACCATCGTCGTACGCAGCCCGGCTGCGGACACGCACCTCATCGTCAGCAAGGGTTCGTATGCGAACGTGCTGGCGGCGTGCTCGACGCTCGCCACCGCGGACGGCGAGCGGCCGCTGGACGAGATGGTGCTCGGCGGCCTGGACGCGCTGTTCCGGCAGAAGGGCATCGAAGGCTACCGGGTGCTGGGGGTGGCCAGCCGCGAGGTGCCGCCAAAGCCCCACTACGGCGTGCAGCACGAGAGCGGCCTGCGCTTCGAGGGCTTCCTGCTGTTCCTCGACGCGCCCAAGCCCGACGCGCAGGCCGCCCTCGCCTCGCTCGCGGCGCTGGGCATCCGCACCAAGATCATCACCGGCGACAATCGCTTCGTGGCCGGGCACGTGGCGGCAAGCGTCGGCCTCGATCCGGATGCCATGCTCACCGGCGAGCAACTCGCCGGCATGCGCGACGAGGCGCTGTGGCACCTGGCCGAGCGCACCGACCTGTTCGTGGAGGTCGATCCCCAGCAGAAGGAGCACATCGTGCGCGCACTGCAGCGCACGGGCCACGCCGTGGGCTATCTCGGCGACGGCATCAACGACGCGCCGGCGCTGCGCGCGGCCGACGTGGGCATCTCCGTGGACCAGGCGGTGGACGTCGCGCGCGAGAGCGCCGACGTGATCGTGCTGCGTCCCGATCTCGACGTGCTGCGCCGGGGCGTGGAGGACGGCCGCAGGACCTTCGCCAACACCCTCAAGTACATCTCGATCACCACCAGTGCCAACTTCGGCAACATGCTGAGCATGGCGCTCGCCACGCCGCTGCTGCCGTTCCTGCCGCTGGCGCCCAAGCAGATCCTGCTCAACAACTTCCTCTCCGACGGCCCGTCGATCGCCATCTCCACCGACAACGTCGATGCCGAGCGCCTGCGCAGCGCGCAGCGCTGGGACGTGCACGCGGTGCAACGCTTCATGCTCGTCTTCGGCATGGTCAGCACCGCGTTCGACCTGATCACCTTCTTCGTGCTGCTGCACGTGTTCGGCTCCAGCGAGGCGGTGTTCCAGACCTCGTGGTTCGTCGTGTCGTTGCTGACCGAGCTGATCGTGGTGCTGGTGCTGCGCACCCACGGCGCGGCCTGGCGCAGCCGGCCCAGCTCGCTGCTGCTCTGGGGCACGGTCGCGGTGTCCCTGCTCGCGATCGCACTGCCTTATCTCGATGGCGTGGCCGCGGCGTTCGGGTTCGTGCCGCTGTCGTCATCCCTGACGCTCACGCTCGCAGCGATTGTGCTTGGCTATGCCGTCTGCACCGAGGCCGCGAAGCGCTGGTTCTACCGGAGCCGGCCTTGAAGCGCTGAGCGCCGCGGCAACGGTCGGTCATCAGCAGTACGTCGACCCTCTCCTGTTCATCCCGCGCAAGCTCCCGCGCGGATCTCCGGCCGTGATGCGCGGCCGGGTAATGATTGCAATCCAGCCATCGGCTGCAGAACGCAATTCAAACCTCCAGCGAGCCGTCGAGCCACGGTTGAGCCGGGGTGCGTGGCCAGTACCACCCAGGCGGACCATGGACTTGGAGATCGGCCGGAGACGGGGCGATCGACCCAGACCGGTGCGTGCGTGGTCCGGATCGGTTCTTGCCGGGGGTGCCGCCAGCAGGGGAGAGGGAGCTACGGCGGATGGATGCAGAGTCCACGACGCTGGCCCGGCCGCAGTTCATGCAGCAGATGCTGCGGCGACTGAAGGATAGTGATTTTCACTGGCCTGCTGTCGCCTATCGCAGGCTGCTGCCCGGGGTCACGTTCATTGGCGTGACCGGCAGCTGCGGCAAGACCACGACCGTGCAGCTCATCACGGCCATGCTCGGGATACGGTTTCGCGGCGGCGGGAGCCATGGGAACATGAACCTGCCGCCCCACATCGCGAAGACGATCCTGGATGCAAGGCCCTGGGACGACTTCTGCGTCATCGAGATCGCCGCAGCCAAGGAGAGCGCCCGCATCGCCCTGGAGCGGCCGCTGAGGATGGTGCGGCCGCAGATCGGCGTGGTCACCAACATCGGCACCGATCACATCAGTGCGTTCGGGAGCCAGGAGGCGATCGCGGCGGAGAAGGGCAAGCTGATCGCTGCACTCGCGCGCGACGGAACCGCCGTGCTCAACGCGGACGATCCCAACGTACTGGCCATGAGCAGGCGCTGTGCGGGCCGAGTCCTGACTTACGGCCTGAGTCCCGCGGCGCTGGTCCGGGCGGTGAACGTCAGCAGTGCGTGGCCGGAGCGGCTGCGCTTCACCGTCGGCTACCAGGGCCGGTGGTGCGAGGTGGAGACCCAGTTGTGCGGCAGCCACTGGGTGTCCTGCGCGCTCGCTGCACTCGCGGTCGGGCTTGCGATGAAGATGCCGATGGAGGCCGCGGCACGGGCGCTTGGAGCCGCGGCGCCACCCAAGGGGCGCATGTACCCGATGACCACGCCGGGTGGCGTCACATTCATCCGTGACGATGCGAAAGCCCCGCTCGGGTCGATTCCGCACGCGCTCCAGTTCATGAAGGATGCCAGCGCGCGGCGCAAGGTCATCGTCTTCGGAACCATCTCGGATTACTCCGGGAACTCCGATCGCAAGTACATATCGGTCGCCAGGCAGGCGCTGGACGTGGCCGACGAGGTGGTCTTCGCGGGCGTGCACGCCGGCAAGGCAGCGAAGGCCGGGCGCGATGCGCGCCCTGGTGCGCTGCGCACGTTCTACTCGGCGGAAGCGGCTGCGCACCACCTGGGCGGGCGGTTGCAGCCCGGCGACCTCGTCCTGCTCAAGGGGGGCTACAAGGATGAGTTGGGGGCCGTCATGGACGCGCAGATCAGCGCCGAGACCAGGGGCGAGCGCGAGCCGCGCTCCGGGCTGCAACCGAACGGGCCTCCGGCGCACGCAATCGAAGCCCCGGACGACACCCGCCTCGCTGCGATGGGCTGGAAGCGGCCGGTTCGGGCAGTGGTGGGCCTGGGGAACCCGGGCGAGCGGTACGCGCAGACGCCCCACAACATCGGGCAGCGCGTGCTCGATGCGATTGCCGGCGCACTGCGGGCGCAGTGGCAGCAGACCGACGATGCCGTGATCGCCCGGGTCGAGTGGGGCAGGGAAGCCGTGTACCTGGTGAAGCCTCTCGCGATGGTGAACGATACCGGCCCGGTCCTGCTCCGGCTTCGCAACGAGTTGAAGTTCCAGGTCACCGAGTGCGTCCTGATCCAGGACGAGATCGACCTTCCGCTCGGTACGGTGCGGATCCACACCCATGCCGGCGATGGAGGTCACCGCGGCGTTCGCTCGGTCTTCGAGACGTTTCGAACCAGCGCGATCCGGCGTGTGAGGGTCGGGGTCGGCAGGCCGGGGCAGAAGGACGGGCTGTCGGGCTACGTGCTGGAACCATTTGCGCCCTCGGATACTGCGGCCGTCGAGGCAGCCTGTGAGAAGGCGGCGCAGCGGATCCTGGATCTTCTGCCGGAATTACGGGAGGCCATCACGGCGTGCGTCGACCCGCGAATCGATGCCGGTGTAGCTCAGTTGGTCAGAGCAGCGCGTCCGTAATGCGAAGGTCGGGGGTTCGAGTCCCTTCCACCGGCAGCTTGTGTGCACCGCTCGCGGCAACGCTCGGATCCGGGCAAGCCCGGGGCTCCCGAGCAACCAGCCTGCGGCTCAGAGGACAGGGCTCTGCCAACCGATCACGGCAGGCGGCGTGCGTTAGTGCCTGAAGCAATGCCCGGCAACATGTGAACGCTGCATGGCCAATTTCATCGCTGTGCTGGACGACGATCACGAGCGACGCGCGCGATTCGAGCGCGAGGTTGAACCGCGTCTGGCGATCTTCGATGGGCTGAGTCGGGGCGGATGTGGGGCCGGCAGCCTCCGGGTCCTCTGGGCGGCGGGCGCCAGGGCACCCGTGCGTTGCATGACCAGTGAGGACTCCGTGGCCATCATCTGGGGCGAGGCCATGGATGGGGCGACCGGGAGAAGGCTCGACGCCGAGCAACTGGACGAGCGGTGGCGTGCACCGGACCCGTGCCCAGAGCCACTGGACGGGTACCACGCAGCGCTGACCTATCGTGATGGGCAGTTGACGGTCGGAGCGGACATTCTCGGACTCTATCCGGTGTACTTCGCGGATCTGGGCCATGTCCTGCTCGTGGGGTCCAGCCCGGAACTGTTCCGGGCCCACCCGCGGTTCGACTGGCGGCGGGTGGATCGCACCGCCCTGGCCGCGATCATGCTGACCATGCACCTGGTGAACGGAAGCGCGTTGTGGCGAGGCATTCGGCGGCTGGCATCGGGACACCTGTTGCGCCGTGGACGTGGTGGAGCGGTTGCGGAGGTCGAACAGTATCGCGTGAGGCCGTCCCGCACGCTGGTCGACCGCCCCTTCTCCTCTCATGCCGCGATTCTTTCCGAGCAGCTGAGGGACACCGTCCGGCGGCACGTTTCTTCCGGGTCGCGCCATGGGCTGCTGTTATCGGGGGGCCGCGACTCCCGGCTCCTGGCCGGGTACCTGCGCGAGCGGGACGTACCGGTGTCGGCGCTGAGCCTGGGCCTGGGCCGCGACCTGGAAATCAGGTGCGCGAAAGCCGTGGCAAAGGCGCTGGGGTTCGAGCACCACGTGCGGGAGATCGACCAAGGCAGCTACCCCGACTACGCATTGCGGCAGGTCACCTGGGAGCATGGGGCGCAGGGGTTCAACACCATCACGGGCTGGGGTATCACGCCGCTCGTCAACGACATGCCCGCCCGCATGGTGAATGGGTACGTAGGCGATTCCATCATCGGCGGCAGCCACATCCATTGGGCTCGCGACCGCCGTACGCACGCCATGTCGTTCGAGACGTTCTTCGCCCAGTACAACGCATACGCCATCCAGCCCGGGACGGTCAGGACGCTCGCGAGGAAAGAGGTCTTCAAGGATGCGGTCGACGAGGCCATCGACATGGTTCGCACGCGCTATCGGGAGTACTCCGATGACGAGGCCGGCCGGGCCTGGTGCTTCGATCTCTACCACCGGCAACGGTTTCACGTCGGCGGCGAGCTCTGGCGGCTCTCGTTCGCCGCGTGGCCCGTGTCTCCCTTCGTCGACCGCCGGCTGATCGACCTATGTGCAGGGATGCCGGCGTGCAGTCTGGCCGAGCGCCGCGTGGAGGACGCGGTGCTGTGCAAGGACTTCCCACGGTTGGCAGCGCTTCCGCTGGAGCGCTTCAGCCACGACATCATGCCGCTTCGTCCCCGCGTGCATCACTACATAGGCGATTCGATCAGGCGCCGTCTCCGCTGGAGTGCCCGGGGCAGGGAGCGACGACGGTACCATCGCATCTGGGACTTGAACGGGCCCGGATGGTTGGCGGTGCGCAGTGAAGCAGAGAAGTTTCGTGGCCTCGCGTGCGAGTGGTTCGACAGGACGGCGCTGGACGAAGTGCTTCCGCCCCCGGACGTACCGATCATCTGCGATGACCAGGTGATCGAGACCTCGGGATTGAAGACGCTTCTCGGACTGGTGCTGTGGATCGGAGCCAACACTGCGGTGCCGTGATCGGACCCTTCGATCGACCAGCACCGCGTCACGGTGATGCGCGGCGAGGCACGCCCCGGCTGACCCCTCACCCCGGCCCTCTCCAAGGGGAGAGGGGGAACTGCGACGCCGGTGGAGAGAGGGGACTACGACGCCATTGGAGGGGGAACCACGACGACAGCAGAGAAGGGGTGCTGCGGTGTGCGCGGCGAGGGGGAACGACGAGGCTAGGGGATGAGGACGAGCGAGCCACGCGTGGCGCGCGATTCGAGCATCCGATGCACCTCGCCGGCGGAGGCGAGGGCGTAGGACCCGCCGATCCCGGGCCGGACTGCGCCGGAGCGCAACATCGACCACAGCCGCTGCGCCATCTCCTCCAGCCGTTTCGGGTCGGCGGTGTAATGGAACACCACCGGCTGCGAGAAGGTCGCGCTCTTGTGCACCAGGGCATCGGGTGCCAGCGCGGGCAGGGGACCGCTGGCCTGCCCGACGCTCACCCAGTGTCCGAAGACGGCCAGGGCGGCGAGGTTCTCGCGCACTGCCTGCTCGCCCAGGCCATCGATGATCAGGTCGGCGCCGTGGCCTCCGGTGGCGCGCATCACGGCTTCGCTGAAGTTGTACTCCCGGGTCACGATCACGTGATGGCAGCCGTGGTCGCGCGCGATGCGGGCCTTCTCCTCGGAGGACACCGTGCCGATCACGTTGGCACCCAGTGCACGCGCCCAGCCCGAGACGATCGTGCCCAGTCCGCCGGCAGCGGCATGCACCAG
Source organism: uncultured Burkholderiales bacterium (assembly GCA_964523885.1). GTDB lineage: Bacteria > Pseudomonadota > Gammaproteobacteria > Burkholderiales > SHXO01 > SHXO01. The sequence continues at coordinate 14,285 of CAZFYX010000007.1, forward strand.
CACGTGCTGCCCGGTCTCGACCTTGTGCAGCCGGTGCATCAGGTATTCGGCGGTGAGCCCTTTCAGCAGTGCCGCGGCGGCCGTTTCGTTGGTGACATCGTCGGGCACGCGCACGAGCTGCTCGGCGGGCAGCGTGCGCACGCCGCTGTACGCGCCCGGCGGCAGCATGGCGTAGGCGACGCGGTCGCCGGGCATCACACTGGTCACGCCAGGCCCGACATCGGTCACCACGCCGCAGGCCTCGACGCCCAGCACGGCGCCCGGCGAGGCGAGCGGCACCCAGCCGCGCCGGATGTACACGTCCAGGTAGTTCACCCCGATCGCCGCATGCCGCACGCGCGCCTCGCCCGGGCCCGGTGCGGGTGCGACCACGCGCCGCAGCGCCAGCACTTCCGGCCCGCCGGTGCGCTCGAAGATCACGCCATCGGATTCGACCGGCGCACCCCGCTCGACCGACAGCCCGCCGGCGCCGCGACCGCGCGCGAGGTACTGCCGCAGCCCCTGGAAGCCGCCCTCGTAGACGTTCACCCCGACCATGTCGGCGAGCTCGCGCTCCCGTCCGCGCGGCGTACGGAAGGTCGACTGCCAGTGCCAGAAGGTGCGGTTGCCGTCGGTGACGGGCTTGAGCTGGACCGTCGCGACGTAGCGGTCGAGCGGGACGTCCGCTTCCAGGATGCAGTAGGTGAAGCGGTAATCGCGGTCCGAGAGCGCGATCAGCTGCTCGCGGATGCGGGCGCCGTCACGCAGGGTGAAGTTGCGCACGCAGCCGACCCGGTCGGACGGCTCGGCGCCTTCGATCATCGACTCGGCGACCACCGGGTGCCAGGCGGTGTGGCTGTTGAAGTCGCGCAGGATCTCCCACACCCGGTCGATGGGTGCGTCGATGATGGCGGATCGCGTTACGCGCTGCATGCTGCTAGGTTCGCACTGGAAAACTCATTCACCGCAGAGGACGCAGAGGATCGCAGAGGAAATGCGATGGGTTCATAAATGACTCCGTCCACACGGACAAGCAGCCTGGCACTGCCATTCCTGTCGTCCCCGACCCTGATGGTGCTGCCTTTCCTCTGCGCCCTCTGCGTCCTCTGCGGTCAATGCGGTTCGGAAACTGCTCTCACCGCCGCCCGAACCGCTGCTTCAGCGCATCGAACCCCACCTGGAACACGCCCTGGCCGATGTTCTGCGCCAGCTCGCGCTCGCGCGCGGGATCGCACTCGAACTCCGCGCTCCACTCCGCGAAGACGCGATTGCCGTCGGTCACGGGGGTCAGCTTCAGCGTCGCCACGTAGTCGGTGAGCGGCATCGGCGACTCCAGGATCGAGTAGGTGCACTGGTAGTCGTAGTCGGACAGGCTCAGCAGCTGCTCGCGCAGCTGGCCCCCGTTGCGCATGCGGAACGCCCGCACGCAGCCGACCTTGTCGGAGGGCTGGCCGTTCTCGATGCGCGAATCGGCGATCAGCGGGTGCCACGCGGGCAGGGCATTGAAGTCGCGGATGACGTTCCACACCGCATCGGCGGAGGCGTCGATCACGCTGGAGGTGTACACGCGGACCACGCCGGCCTCACTCCGGCTTGTTCGACGGCAGCGCGGTGGCCACCGACTGCGCCAGCTTGCCGATCTCGCCGCCGCCGATGCCGATCTCCCTCAGCAGCTGGTCCACCAGCGGTGCTTGCGCACGGTAGCGCAGCGCGGAGTTGACCACGCCATCGGCGAAGCCTGCGCCGCCCTCGGCCGCCGCACCGTTGCCGCCGCCCCCGCCGCCGAGGCCGTCGACGTGCAGGATCTTGATGCCCTCGATGCGCTCCATCGGCTTGACCGATTCGCGGATGATCGAATCGATCTTCTCGACCAGCTTCAAGCGCAGGGCGGACAGGCGCGCGTCGGTGGTGAGCACGTTCTGCGCTTCGTTCATCAGGCGGGTGCCCTCGGCCTCGATCTCGTGACGGACCCGCATGGCCAGCGAGCGGATCTTGTCCGCGTCCGCCTCGGCTTCGGCCTCGGCGCGGATCGCCGCGCCCCGATCGGCGGCGGCCATCTTCTCCGCCTCCGCGGCCACGCGCAGCCGCAGCGCCTCCCGCTCGGCTTCCTTGCGCGCCTCGATCAGCTCGATCAGCTTGCGCCGCTCGGCCATCTCGGTCTCGCGCGCGGTGAACACGCGCTCTTCCTCGGTGGCGGCCTTGGCGCGGGCCTGGTCGGCCAGCGCCTGCGCCTCGGACTGCGCCTTGGACTGCTGGGCGACGGCGATGGCGCGCTGCTGCTCCGCCAGCTCCAGCGCCTTGCGCCGCTCGATCTCTGCCGACTGCACCTCGCGCTCGCGCTTGATGCGCTCCTCCTCGACCACGCGCTCGGAGACGATGCGCGCCTTCTCGATCGCCTCCTTGGCGGTGATCTGCGCGCGCTCGCCTTCCTGTTCCTTGTCCGCTCGCTCCTTCGCGAGGTCCGCACGCTGGTGGGCGCGGCGCACCTCCAGCTCGCGCTCCTGGGTCAGGCGGGCGTATTCGAGTTCCCGGTCGATGTCGAGCGCCATGCGCTCGGTCTCCAGGTTCTTGTTGCGGATCTGGATCATCGTGTCCTGCTCGATGTCGTTCCTCTGCTTCTTGCGCTTCTCGATCTGCTCGGTCAGCCGCGTCATGCCCTCGGCGTCGAAGGCGTTGCTGGGGTTGAAGAACTCCAGGCCGGTCTGGTCGAGCTGGGTGAGCGAGGCGGCCTCCAGCTCGAGGCCGTTCTTGAGCAGGTCATCCGCGACCACCGTGCGCACCCGGCGCACGTATTCGCCGCGCTTCTCGTGCAGCTCCTCCATCGTCATCTCGGCCGCCACGGTGCGCAGCGCGTCGACGAACTTGCCCTCGATCAGTTCCTCGAGCTTCTCGGGCTGCAGGGTGCGCTGGCCGAGCGTCTGCGCGGCGGCGGCAACGGCTTCCGGCGCGGCCTGCACCCGCACGTAGAACTCGGCGATCACGTCCACGCGCATGCGGTCCTTGGTGATCAGCGCCTTGTCGCGGCCGCGGCTCACCTCAAGCTTGAGCGTGTTCATGTTCACCGGGATCACGTCGTGCACGATCGGCAGCACGAAGGCGCCGCCGTCCAGCACCACCTTCTGCCCGCCCAGGCCGGTGCGCACGAAGGCGCGCTCCTTGGACGAGCGCAGGTAGAGCCAGTGCAGCAGCCAGACCACGATCGCCACTACGACGACGACCGCGATCAGGCCGAGGATGAAGTATCCGAAGTCGGCGCCTGTCATGCTGTTCTCCTCGCTTTCCTTATCTCGTTATCTGCTTGAAACGGCGGGTCTGGTCGGTCAGTGCCACCTCGGTGGGCAGCCGCTCCATGCTGGAGGCGCCGTAGAAGCCGTGGCACTCGGGGCAGTGCTTAAGAATGTAGGTGGCGTCGTCGGGCATCGAGATCGGTCCGCCGTGGCACAGCACGATCACATCCGGCTTCACGGCCTTGGCGGCGCGGGCCCAGCTGTTGATCAGTGGCACGCAGTCGGTCAGCTTCAACGCGGTCTCGGCGCCGATCGCGCCGCCCGTGGTCAGGCCCATGTGGCAGACCACGATGTCGGCGCCGGCCTCGGCCATGGCGCGCGCGTCGTCCTCGCTGAACACGTAGGGCGTGGTGAGCAGGTCCATCGCGGCGGCCTGGCGGATCATCTCGACCTCGGGGCCGTAGCCCATGCCGGTCTCCTCCAGGTTCTTGCGGAACTGGCCGTCGATCAGGCCGACGGTGGGGAAGTTCTGCACGCCGGAGAAGCCGAGATCGATCAGCTGGCGCAGGAAGTGGTCGGTGATCATGAACGGGTCGGTGCCATTGACCCCGGCGAGCACCGGTGTGTGCTTGACCACCGGCAGGACCTCGCGCGCCATCTCGACGACGATGTCGTTGGCGTTGCCGTAGGCCATCATGCCCGCCAGCGAGCCGCGGCCGGCCATGCGGTAGCGGCCCGAGTTGTAGATGACGATCAGGTCGATGCCGCCCGCCTCTTCGCACTTGGCCGAGAGGCCGGTGCCGGCGCCGCCGCCGACGATGGGCTCGCCGCGGGCGATCATGCCGCGGAACCTGGTCAGGATGTCTTGTCTGGCTATGCGTGGCATTTCGCTGTGTACCCCTCAACCCAACCCTCTCCCGGGACCCTCACCCTACCCTCTCCCAGAGGGAGAGGGATCTTTCCTGTCCTGGCAGAGGAAGAAAACCGCTCCTTCATCGAATCGCCAACGGGCTGGCCTTCGCCCCGTCCCGCAGCGGCTCGACCTCCTTGAACGCCTTCAGCAGCGCATCCACGAAGCCGGCGTCGTTCAGGTTGTACGGCACCTTCACCAGCTTGCGGTTGACCCCGCTGCGGAACCCGCGCTCGATCGCGGTGAACAGCGCCTTGTCGGCGGCCGGATCCCAGAACGCCTTGCCGGGTGCATCCAGCAGGGACACACCGCCTTCCGGGATCAGGAACCGCACCGGGCCTTCCATGCGATTGAGCTTCGCCACGATCCACTCGCCCATCCGGGTGTTCTCCTCGGATGTAGTGCGCATCAGCGTCACGTTCTGGTTGTGGCGGTACAGGTTGCGGCCCTTGAACTGCGTCGGCACCGTGTCCCAGGCGTGGAAATTGACCATGTCGAGCGCGCCGCACGAACCGACGTAGGGCAGGCGCGACCTGATGATCGCCTCGAAGCGCTCCGGCCCGGCCGAGAACACCCCACCCATCAGTTCGTCGGCCACCTCGGTCGTGGTGATGTCGAGCACCGCGGAGAGCAGGCCGGACTCGACCAGCTTCTCCATCGACTGGCCGCCGGTGCCGGTGGCGTGGAAAGTGATGCAGTCGTAGCGGTCCTCCAGCGCCTTCGATGTGGCTTGCACACAGGGCGTGGTCACGCCGAACATCGTCAATCCGATCGCGGGCTTGGACTGCGAGCGGCCGTGGTCGCGGTTGGCGTTGAGCATCATCCCGGCGAGTGCGTGGGCGGCGTTCGACAGCACACGCTCGGAGATGCGGTTGATGCCGGAGACGTCGGTCACCGAGTACATCATGCAGATGTCCGATGGCCCGACATAGGGCTTGACGTCGCTGGACGCGACGGTGGAGACCATCACCTTGGGCGTGCCGATCGGCAGCCGCCGCATGGCCGCGGTGGCGAGTGCGGTGCCACCGGAGCCGCCAGCGGAGATCAGGCCGCCCAGGTCGCGCCGGGTCAGGATGAAGCGCTCGAAGGCGCGGGTCATGCCGACGACTGCCGAGCCGCGGTCACTGGTGAACACCGCGTGCGAGCCCTGTGGATGGTGGCGCGCGACCTCGGTCGGGCTCACATTCGCCGGGGAGGGCTTGCCCGTCGTGGAGAGATCCACGGTCACGGTCTTCAGTCCCAGGCGTTCGAGGCACGAGCGCAGGAACATCAGCTCGCGGCCCTTGGTATCGAAGGTGCCGGCGACGTAGGCGACATTGCCGGTACCCACGGCGATCTGCGGCATGGAGGCGGCGGGGGCCGCTTCGGCGCGCGCTGCCGGCACCGGTCGTGGTGCCTCCGGGCGGACCTCGTGCTCGGTCGGCTGCGCGCCCGGGTCACCGGCGTTCCAGCGAGTGAATCCGCGCACCGTGCGCGGCGCTTCCGTGGGTGATACCGCCGGACCGACCCCTTCGTCGCCGGCGCGGCGCACGGTGAACACGCGCGCCGGCTGATCCTCCGGCTCAGTCGGCGGTGTCTCCGGCTCGTCCTCCTCGCCGGCAGACTTCACCCCCAGCAGGCGCTGCTGCAGTTCCGGATCGCCGGCGAGCTCCGCGACCGGCATCATGCGCGCCAGCCGCCCGTTCACCATCACGCCGACGTTGTCGGCGACGGCGAGCGCGACGCCGAGGTTCTGCTCGATCAGCAGCACGGAGACCTCGCCCTCGTGCGCGAGGTGCGTCAGCATCGCCTCGACCTGCTCGACGATCACCGGCGCGAGACCCTCGGTGGGCTCGTCCATCACCAGCAGGCGCGGGTTGAACAGCAGGGCGCGCGCGATGGCGAGCATCTGCTGCTCGCCGCCCGACAGCTGCGAGCCGCCGTTGCCCTTGCGCTCGGCCAGCCTCGGGAACGTCTGGTAGATGCGCGCCACGGTCCAGGAGCCCTGGTTGGCGCTCTTGCTTGCGAGACGCAGGTGCTCGTCCACGGTGAGGGAGGGCCAGACGCGCCGGCCCTGCGGCACGTAGCCGATGCCCTTGTCGGTGATCCGGTTGGGCGGCATGCCCCGGATCTCCTCCCCGGCGAGCTTCACGCTGCCGGTTGCCGGGACGAGCCCCATGATGGCGTTGCACAGCGTGGTCTTGCCCATGCCGTTGCGGCCGACGACGGCGAGGACCCCGCGCGGCAGCGTGAAGGACACGCCCTGCAGCGCGTGTGCACGGCCGTAGTAGACGTCGAGGTCCTTGATCTCGAGGATCGGGGCGTCGGTGGCGGCGAAGGAGGGGGAGCGGGCCATCAGCGGATCTCCATGCAGCGTGCTGCTGCCCCCTCACCCCGGCCCTCTCCCGCGAGGGGAGAAGGGGAACGGCTCTGAACCGAAGCGGTCACGCTGCGTGCTCTCCGAGATAGATCGCCTGCACCTCCGGATCGCTCTCGATCTCGGCGGGCGTGCCGTGCTTCAGGATGCGGCCGTTGTGCATGACGGTCACGCTCTCCACCACGCGCAGGGCGATGTCCAGGTCGTGCTCGATGAGCACGAAGGTCACGTGCCGCGGCAGGCCTTCGAGCAGTGCCACCAGCTCGCGGCGCTCGGCCGGCGACAGGCCGGCGGCGGGTTCGTCGAACAGGATCAGGCGCGGCGCGCCGGCCAGCGCCATGCCGACCTCGAGCTGGCGCTGCTGCCCGTGCGAGAGCGCATTGACCGGCACGTCGGCGAGGTGGTCCAGACGCACATGCGCCAGCACTTCCTCGGTGGCGAGGCGTGTCGGATGGTCGCGCCCGACGCGCAGGAAGGAGAAGCGGCCGCGCGAGACGCCGCGCACCGCCAGGAACAGGTTGTCGCGAACGGTCAGCTCGCGGAACAGCAGCGAGGCCTGGTACGTGCGGCGCAGCCCACGACGGATGTGCTCGTAGGGCGGCATGTCGGTCACGTCCTCGCCGAAGAAGTACACGCGCCCGCTGGTGGGCGGGAAGTCCCCGGTGATCGCGTTGAACAGCGTGGTCTTGCCCGCGCCGTTCGCGCCGAGGATGGCCCGGCGCTCGCCCGCGGCCACGCGCAGGCTCACGTCCTCGATCGCGCGCAGCGCGCCGAAGGTGCGTGTTACGTGCTCGAGCACGAGCGCATCGCCGGAGGTGATCGGCGAGTCGTTCGGGCGTCGCAACTGCGTTACGGATGCCATGGCTACGGATTACCCCTTACGGCGAACCGCAGAGACGCCGAGGCGCAGAGGAGCGCGGAGATGGGCGATGGGGTCGGTGCAGCCTGGTGCGTTCCACCCGACCGCCGTCCTGTGTACAGGCTCGCTCATGATCTCCTCTGTGCTTCTCCGCGCCTCGGCGCCTCTGCGGCTGCCTTGGGTCTTGTGCCTTACGTCCTACGCTTTACGGGCAGTTCGGCACGTCGCGCGAGCCCAGGCCCATCTTCTGGAACTCGGCCTTGCTCAAGCCCAGGGTCTGGCTCACGTTGGGCACCGACTTGACCACCTTGCTGGCCAGGCTGCCATCGGCGTTCTTCACCACTTCCGTGATGTACGTGGTGCCGATGCCGTTGCGGTTCTCGTCGATCTTCACCTCGCCCGCCGGACCCTTGAACGTCAGCTTCTTCAACGCAGCCCGGTAGTTCTTCTGCCCACCCGACAGGTCACCCTTCACTGCGTCCATGCCTTCCAGTGCCGCCCTGGTGTTGATGTAATACAGGTAGGCGAACAGCGACGGGGACGGGAAACCGTCCTTGAAGTTGGCCTTGTAGTCGGCCACGAACTTCTTCCACTCGGGCGTATCCAGCGAGTCGGCCATCGGTCCGGCCGAGGGCGTGCCCACCAGCGATTCGCGGCGCTTGCCCTTGAAGTTGAGCACGGTCTGGTCCACGGTGATCGTGCCGCCAACCATCGGCTTGTCGCCGCCGGCCTGCTCGTACTGGGTGAGGAAATTCACCGCGTCGGAGCCGCCGAGGACGACCAGCAGTGCGTCGATGTCCTTCGGGATCTTGGCGATCACGGAGGAATAGTCCTTCGTGCCGAGCGGCACCCAGGACTTGCCGACCACCCGGCCGCCCTTCGCGCAGTAGCTGGCCATGAAGCCCTGCACCTGCGAGTACGGGAAGCCGTAGTCCTCGGAGATCAGGTACATCTTCTTGTAGCCCTTGCCGAGCGCGTGCTCGCCCAGGCCCACCATCCACTGCGCGCCCTCGGTGTTGAAGCGGTAGAAGTTCGGCGAGGGATCGACCAGCGTGGTCGCCTGCGCACCCGAGGAGCCGTTGATGAAGGTGATGTTGGGCTGGCTCTTGGAATAGTTCTTCACCGCCACGCCTTCGTCACCGGACAGCGGCGCGATGACCAGCTGCACCTTGTCCTGTTCCACCAGCTTGCGCACCGCATTGACGGCCTTGTCCGGGGTGGCATCCGACGAGCCCTTGATGAACTCGATCTTCTTGCCGCCGGCCATGCCGTTCTTCTCCTTCAGCGCCAGCTCTGCCCCGCGCATGCCGTCCTGGCCCCCCGCCGCGAACGGACCTTCCAGCGTGGCGACCAGCCCGACCTTGACCACTTCCTGCGCGTAAGACCCGCCGGCGAATGCCGCGGCCAGCGCAGCGGCGACCACCGTCCTGCCAAACAGTCGTCTGCTCCTCTCCATCTTTTTGCACTCCTCTTGTATGCGGCCGCAAGGCCGCGGTTAACCCACCTTCTTGGGGCGTGCGCCGAGCCGTCCGCGCACGGTTGTCCACCAGCCGAGAAGCCCATCCGAAGAAAACGCGACGATCAGCAGGAACACCAGGCCGATCACCGAGTTGAAGCGGTCGCGATACTCCGTGCCGAGCAGATCGATGGCGAAGTTCTGCAGCAGCACGAACAGGATCGCGCCCAGGAACGCGCCGATCGGGTGCCGCATGCCGCCCAGTACCGCGATGATGAGGATCGTGAGCAGCGCCCCGGTGCCCACCGAGCCCGGTGCGATCAGCGAGTTGTACCAGACCAGCAGGACTCCGCCGATCGAGGCGAGCGCTCCCGCGACGGCGTAGGCCACCACGCGGTGCGCCGTCACGTTGTAGCCGAGCGCGTTCATGCGGCGTGCGTTGTCGCGCACGCCCTGCAGCGAAAGTCCGAATGGCGCGCGCACCAGGTACTTGACGAAGAAGTAGCCGGCCAGCGCGCAGCCGAGCGCGAGGTAGTAGTAGGGGATCGGCTGGCGCCAGTCGACGCCGAACACCGCCGGCGGGAGGACTTCGTGGAAGCCCTGGAAGCCGTTGAAGATGGTGTAGTTCTGCAGGCAGAAGTAGTAGAACGCCACGCCGAATGCCAGCGTGATCATGATGGTGTAGATGCCCGCCGTGCGCACCGACAGCCAGCCGATGAAGGCCGCGTTGATGGTCGGGACGACGACCGCGATGGCGAGCACCAGCCACCACGGCCAGCCCAGGCTGATCTGCGCTTGTACGCTGGTGCCGAAGATGGCCGTCACGTAGCCGGCCATGCCGGCGATCGTCATCTGCGCGAGCGACACCATGCCGCCGTAGCCGGCGAGGAAGGTCAGCGACAGCGCGATCAGTCCGAGCGCGAGCGCCTGGCCGCCGATCTGGAAGGTGAAGAACGGGCTGGCGACCCAGGGGTAGACGAGCACCGCGGCGAGCACGATCACGTGACGGATGCGGATGGCGCCCAGCCAGCGGCTCACGAAGCTGCGCTGGCCGGGATGCCGCGCAGCCCAGGGGCCCCGGGCGATGGCGGCGGGCGCGGGCGGCTGCACCTGCACGCCGGCGGCCCCGGAATTCATTGCACGACGCCAGTAGGCTGCGCTCATCTCTTTATGCGGCCTTGCCGAGGATCCCCTGCGGCCGGAACGCCAGCACCAGGACCATGATGATGAAAGTGAACACCACGCCATAGGTGGGCGCGTAGGCCAGGCCGAGCTGTTCGACCAGCCCCACCAGCAGCGCGCCCAGCGCTGCGCCGGGAATGCTGCCCATGCCACCGACGATCACCACCACCAGCGACGCGAGCAGGTAGCGCACATCCTCGCCCGGTGCGATCGAGAGGGCCGTGCCGCCCACCACGCCGCCGAAGCCGGCGAGCCCGGCGCCGATCGCGAAAGTGATGGCGAACACGCGCTGCACGTTCACGCCCGAGGCCGCGAGCATTCCGCGGTCGTCCACGCCGGCGCGGATCATCATCCCCACCCGCGTGCGGTTAAGGAACCACCACAACAGCAGCCCGATGACCACTGCGGTCGCAAGCAGCACCAGGCGGTAGGTCGGATAGGTGTTGATGAACGGGAACGGCGTCTTGCCGTAGATCGCCGGCGGCGGGTCGAACTGGTAGATCTCGCCGCCCCAGATCCACAGCATGATGTCGGCGAGCACGATCGACAGGCCGATCGTGAACATGGTCTGGCGCAGGTCCTGGCCCTGCATGAAGCGGAACACGCCGACCTGCAGGATCAGGCCGACCAGCGCGGCAGCGAGGAAGCCGCAGGCCACCGCCAGCAGCCACGAGCCCGAGGCGTCGCCAACCACCCAGCCGATGTATGCGCCGAACAGGTAGAGCGACCCGTGGGCGAGGTTGACGTTGCGCATCAGGCCGAAGACCAGCGTGAAGCCGCTGGCGACCACGAAGTAGAGTGCTGCGAGCGTGATGCCGTTCAACGCCGAGCGCAGGAACAGCTGCGGGTCGGTGGCGAGTGCCCAGATCACGAATATCGCGACCGGGATGCCGATCACCAGCGTGAGGATCCAGCGCCAGGTGCGGGTCATCAATGCACCCCGGGGGAGCGGTGCAGTTCCCCCTCTCCCTCGACGGGAGAGGGTAGGGGTGAGGGTGGAAGGCGATGCGAAAGGCTTGTACCTTTCGTACCCCTCACCCTTGCCCTCTCCCGCAAGGGGAGAGGGGAAACGGCCGAGGCTTTCTCCGGCAAGGGGAAAGCGGATGACAGGCGATGCGAGAGGCTTGTACCTTTCGTACCCCTCACCCTGGCCCTCTCCCGCAAGGGGGCAGGGGAAACTGCGGAGGCCCTCTCCCGCGAGGGGAGAGCGGACGGAGACCCGCGGTGCATCGACGCTCCCATCACGCCGCCGTCAGCGCCCACCGCGAGCGACCGGTGCGGACGTCGGGCTCCTTGTGGAACACGCCGTCCTTCATGATCGCCAGCAGCTTGGTCTTGTCGAGCAGCACTCCCAGGTTCGACAGCGGGTCGCCGTCCACCAGCAGCAGGTCGGCGAGGTAGCCCTCCTTCAGCTGACCCAGGTCGTTCGGGCGCATCATGATCTCGCCCCCGTACTTGGTGGCCGAGACCAGCGCCTCCATCGGCGTCATCCCGATGTACTTCACGAAGTACTGCAGGTCCATGGCGTTGGTGCCGTGCGGCGCCCACGAGAAGCCGTAGTCGCCGCCGGGCAGCACGCGGATGCCGCGCTTGTGCATGGCCGTCAGGCTCTTCACCGCGGCCTCGAGCTCGATCTCGTAGCCCATCTCGCGGGCCTTCTGCTGGCTCACACCGATCACCTCGCCCTCGTACAGCAGCTTGAGGATGACCGAGATGCCGGGTGCCACGAAGACCTTGTCCTTCTGCGCCTCGAGCATGTCGAGCGCCTCGTCGTCGGTGAAGCTGGCGTGGTAGATCACCTCGCAGCCGTGCCGCAGCGCCTGCTTCACCGATTCGCACGAGCGCGCGTGCACCGACACGCGCTTGCCGCGCACCTTGGCCTCCTTCACCGCCATCGCGACTTCCTCGTCGCTCATCCAGGTGGTCTCGGCCGGCGCGCCCGGCACGAAGTTGTCGCCCGAGAGATTGAGCTTGATCGAGTCCACGCCGTACTTGAGGAACATGCGCACGCACTTGCGCATCTCCTCCGGCCCGCTGACGATCTGGCCGAAGCTGTACTCGGGATAGGGAATGTGGGGCAGGGTCTCGTCGCCGAGCGAGCCGGCCACCGTGATCTCCTGCGTCGCAGCCAGGTAGCGCGGGCCCTTGATGAGGCCCTCGTTGATCGCATTGCGCAGCACCACGTCCAGGCGGGGCTTGGCGCACGCCGCGCCAACACAGGAGGTCCAGCCATGGTCGAGGTACATCTTCGCCACGTGGGCGCACCAGAGGACGTGCTCCTCGGTGGGCATGCGCTGGATGTCGTCGAAGTTCGCGGCGTTGTTCCAGGACATGTGCGTGTGGGCCTCGCACATGCCGGGCATCAGGGTGGCGCCGGCGGCGTCGATGACGGTGAGGCCGGCCGTGGACGCCATGGCCGGGCCGCGCGAGACGCGGGCGATGCGGTTGCCCTGGATCAGGACGTCGCCGGTGTAGGGTTGGGCACCGGTGCCGTCGAGGATGCGGGCGTTGGTGAAGAGCACGTTGGCCATGGTGTTCCTCCTCCTCAGGCTGCGCTAAGGCCGAGCCGGCCGCGCCCCGCACGCACGTCCGGCGTCTTGTAGAACTGGCCGTCCTTCATGACGGCCAGGATGCGGTCCTGGTCCTGCAGCACGGCGATGTTCGCGAGCGGATCGCCGTCCACCAGCAGCAGGTCGGCGAGGTAGCCTTCCTTCACCAGCCCCAGCTCGTCGGGCTGCATCATGATCTGGCCCCCCAGCTTCGTCGACGCCAGCAGCGCCTCCATCGGCGAGAAGCCCAGGTACTTCACGAAGTACTCCAGGTCCTTCGCGTTGGTGCCATGCTGGATCCAGGCGAAGCCGTAGTCGCCGCCGGGCAGGATGCGGATCCCGCGCTTGCGCATCTTCTGCAGCGTCTGGCAGGCGATCTCCAGTTCGCGGTGGTAGCCCATCTTCCTCGCGATCTCCGGCGTGATGCCGTAGTCGGACGCGTAGTGCGAGGTGTGGATCAGCCACGCGATGCCCGGCGCCACGAAGTGCCGGTCCTTCTTCGCCTCGAGCATGTCGAGCGCTTCCTCGTCGGCGAAGCTGGCGTGATAGATGATCTCGATGCCGTGGCGCACGCACTGCTTGACCGATTCGGAGGAGCGCGCGTGGGCGGACACGCGCTTGTTGCGCAGCCGCGCCTCGTGCACCGCGGTGGCGATCTCGTCCTCGGTCATGGGCGTGAACTCGGCCGGCAGGCCGGCGATGTACTCGCCCGAGAGGTTGAGCTTGATCGTGTCCACGCCGTACTTGAGGAACATGCGCACGCACTTGCGCATCTCCTCGGACCCGCTGACGACGGCACCGAAGGAGAGCTCCTGGAACGGCAGGTGCGGCAGCGTCTCGTCGGCGAGGCCGCCGGCGACCGTGATCTCCTGACTGGCCGCGAGGTAGCGCGGGCCGGGAATCAGGCCGCTGTTGATGGCGTTGCGCACCACCACGTCGAGACGCGGCTTGGCGGTGGCGGCGCCCACGCACGAGGTGAAGCCGCGGTTGAGGTAGCGCTCGGCGATGTGCGCGCACCAGAGGATGTGCTCCTCGGGCGGCATCTTCTGGATGGAGCCGAGCGACGGCTGGTCGTTCCAGGCGAAGTGCGTGTGCGCCTCGCACATGCCGGGCATGAGCGTGGCGCCGGCGCCGTCGATGACGGTGAGGCCGTTGCTCGGGATGGTGCGGTTGCCGCGGGCCACGCGCTGGATGCGGTTGCCCTGCACCTGCACCTCACCCTGGTAGGGCAGCTCGCCGGTGCCGTCGAAGATGCGTACGTTCGTGAATACGATGTTCGCCATCCCAGCCTCCTGTGCCGGGTGGTTGCGAAAGACCCGGCTGTCGTACCCCTCACCCCGACCCTCTCCCGGGACCCTCACCCTACCCTCTCCCAGAGGGAGAGGGATCTTCTCTGTCCTGGGAGAGGGGGAACTGCGCCGTGCTGCCGCCTCGTGCTTCGGTTGCGAGAGGGGGAACTGCACTGCCCTCCCGCCTCGCACTGCAACCGCGAGAGGGGGAACTGCACTGCCCTCCC
>CAZFYX010000008.1:0-29507 GCA_964523885.1 uncultured Burkholderiales bacterium
GACGTTGCGGATCAGCAGCCCGATTGGCGTGCCGGTGGTCACGCCCTCGAACACGCCGGAGAGGATCTCGACGGTGTCGGTCTCCTGGCGCTGGGTCACATGGCGCGAGGTGCCGGGGCGGCGACGGTCCAGCTCGACCTGGATGTCGGCCTCGCTGAGCGCCAGCCCGGGTGGGCAGCCGTCCACGACGCAGCCGATTGCGGGGCCGTGGCTCTCGCCGAAGGAGGTGACGCAGTAGAGCCTGCCGAGGGTGCTGCCGGACATGGATGGGAACCAGGAAGCGATGGAGCGCGGCCCGGTTCAGGACCGCGGTTGCCGAGTGTAGCACAGGGCACCTCGCCGACACGCACTCAAGTACCGGACGGATAAGCCGAAATCACTGCCGACGGGGCGGCTGGCACGGTCCCGGCTTGAACCAGCCGCTATCATGGATCCCGCGCCTGCCCTGCTCACCTGGAACTGCCTCGCCGCAGCCTATGCGTGGCTGCCCACCCCGGTCTGGGTGTTCGACCTCGACCGGATGCAGATGGCATGGGCCAACGCGGCGGCACTCGAGCTCTGGCGGGCCGCCGATCTGGACGCATTGCGCGCACGCGACTTCTCCGATGTGCCGGCGGCAACGCGTGAACAGATGCGGCACCTGCTGCAGTCCGTGACGCCCGGCGACGCGGTGACTGCCGAGTGGACGCTCTGGCCCCTCGGCCACCCGGTGGCGGTACGCGTGACCCGGACCCAGGTCGCACTGCCCGACGCCCGCATCGGCCTGCTCGCCCACGCCGTACCCTTGGACGAAACAGCCGGCGACAGCACGCAGCACCGCAACTACGAGATCCTCAACCACACCAGCGCGATGCTGTCGATCCACGCGCCCGACGGCCATGCACTGCTGCGCAACGCCGCTGCGGTAGAGGCGTTCGGCGCAATCGAGCCGGGCACGGTCGAGGACGACTTCGCCCGACAGGTCGGTGTCAAGGCGGCACAGATCCGCCGCACCCTCGGAGCCGACGGCGTGGCTCGCCAGCGCGTGCGCGTGGAGACGCGCAACGGCTGGCGCTGGCATCAGATCGCGGTGCGACCGGCACGCGACCCCGCGAGCGGCAGCGCCGTCGTGCTGCTCGACGCCTGGGACGTCACCGAGCAGGCGCTCAGCGACCAGCGCGAGATGGCCGAGAAGCGGCTGCTGGAGATGGTCTCCACCGCGGAACCGCTGCGGCGGGTGCTCCATTTCCTGGCGCGCGAGATCGAGACGCTGAGCCCCGGACTGCTGTGCTCGGTGCTGTTGACGGACGAGCACGGCCGGCTGCGCAGCGCGGCAGCCCCCAGCCTGCCCGAGGCGTACAGCGCGGCCATCGACGGTGTCGCCATCGGGCCGGCCGCGGGATCCTGCGGCACGGCGGCCTGGCGCGGCGAGCTGGTGATCGTGTCCGACATCGCCGCCGATCCGCTGTGGGCGGAATACCGAGCGATCGCGCTCGCCCACGGTCTGCGCGCATGCTGGTCGATTCCGATCAAGT
This sequence comes from uncultured Burkholderiales bacterium, assembly GCA_964523885.1. Taxonomy (GTDB): domain Bacteria; phylum Pseudomonadota; class Gammaproteobacteria; order Burkholderiales; family SHXO01; genus SHXO01. The sequence continues at coordinate 1,515 of CAZFYX010000008.1, forward strand.
CCCCGGGCGGGCGCGTGGTGGGGACCTTCGCAGCCTACTACCGCGAGCCGCGCGAGCCCAGCCGGACGGACCTCGAGCTGCTGGAAACCGCCCGCCATATCGCCGGCATCGCGATCGAGCGCGCGCGCGCCCAGGAGCGCCTGGAACGCCAGCACGGCGAGCTGCTCACCGCGATCGACTCGCTGCCTGCCATGATCTGCTATGCCGACACGAGCATGCGCTTCGTCCACGCGAACCGCCGCTACGCGGACTGGACCGGCGTCGAGCGCGAGAGGCTGTGTGGCCGGCACGTGCGCGATATCGTGGGGGACGAGATCTTCGCCACGATGCTGCCGTACCTGAACCAGGTGCTGGAGGGCCGCGAGGTGCGCTACGAGCGGCGCCAGCGCGGCCGCGACGGCGTCTTGCGCGACTTCGACGTGCACTACGTGCCGCACCGGGACGCGTGCGATGCCGTGTGCGGCTACTTCGTCATGCTCACCGACGTGACCGAGCGCAAGAAGGACGAGGCGCTCCTGCACTTCCTGGCCAACCACGACCAGCTCACCTCCCTGCCCAACCGCAACCTGTTCAATGAGCACCTGGGCGTGGCGGTCGCGCAGGCGCAGCGCAGCGGCGAGAAGCTGGCCGCGCTGTTCATCGACCTGGACCGGTTCAAGAACGTCAACGACACCCTGGGCCACGAGAGCGGCGACCTGCTGCTGCAGCAGGTGGCGCAGCGCTTCCGCTCGCGCCTGCGCGACAGCGACATCGTCGCCAGGCTGGGCGGGGACGAGTACACCGTGCTGCTGCGCGACGTGCAGTCGAGCGACGACGCGTCCGCCTGCGCGCAGAAGCTGCTCGACGTGCTCGCCGACCCGTTCGACGTGCACGGCCAGGAGCTGTACGTCACGTGCAGCATCGGCATCAGCCTGTTCCCGGACGACGCGCGCGATCCGGCAGGCCTGCTCAAGAACGCGGACATCGCCATGTACCGCGCCAAGGAGCAGGGCAAGAACACCTACCAGTTCTACTCCAGCGAAGTCACCGCCGCGCGCTTCGAGCACCTCATGCTGGAGACCAGCCTGCGCCGGGCGCTCGATCGCGGCGAGTTCGTGCTGCACTACCAGCCCATCGTGGACCTGGGCACGCTGAGGGTCTCGGGGATGGAGACGCTGCTGCGCTGGCAGCATCCCGACCACGGCATGGTCTCGCCCGCGAAGTTCGTGCCGCTGGCCGAGGAGACCGGCCTGATCCTGCCAATCGGGCAATGGGTGCTGGAGCAGGCGTGCCGGCAGGCGCGCGCGCTCGAGGACGCGGGCCACGCCGACCTGGTGGTGTCGGTGAACCTCTCGCCCCGGCAGTTCCGCCAGCCGGACCTGGCGCAGTGCGTCGCGCGGGCGCTGGAGGCCGCCGGCCTGCGGCCGGACAAGCTCACGCTCGAGGTCACCGAGAGCAGCGTGATGGACAACGCGGATGCGGCCGTGCGCACGCTGCACGAGCTGAAGGGGATGGGCATCGGCATCTCCATCGACGACTTCGGCACCGGCTATTCCTCGCTGTCCTACCTCAAGCGCTTTCCGCTCGACTCGCTCAAGGTCGACCAGTCCTTCGTGCGCGACATCATCGCCGACCCCGACGACGCGGCCATCACCAGCGCCATCATCGCGATGGGCCAGAGCCTGCGCCTGAACATCGTCGCCGAGGGCGTCGAGACCGCCGAGCAGCTGGCGTTCCTGCGCGAGCGCGGCTGCCATGCGGCACAGGGCTACCTGTTCGGCCGCCCGGTCGCTCCCGAGGCCTTCGTGCAAGCCCTTGCCAGTCCGTTGCCGCAGGCCGCCGCTGCCTGAGCCAGCTGCGGTACACTAGGCCGGCTCCTCCACCGCAGCCGGCCCGTCATGCGTCAGTACCTGGACCTCATGCAGCGCATCCTCGACGAAGGCGTGCGCAAGAGCGATCGCACCGGCACCGGCACGCTGAGCCTGTTCGGACCGCAGATGCGCTTCGACCTCGCCGCGGGCTTTCCGCTGGTGACCACCAAGAAGGTCCACCTCAAGTCGATCATCCACGAGCTGCTCTGGTTCCTGAAGGGCGACACCAACATCGCGTACCTGCGCGAGAACGGCGTCACGATCTGGAACGAGTGGGCCGACGCGCACGGCGACCTGGGGCCGGTGTACGGCTATCAGTGGCGCTCCTGGCCGGCACCCGACGGCCGGCACATCGACCAGCTCGGGCAGGTGCTGCAGGAGCTGCGCCGCAATCCCGACTCGCGCCGCCTGCTGGTGTCTGCGTGGAACGTCGCCGACATCCCACGCATGAAGCTCGCGCCCTGCCACGCGTTCTTCCAGTTCTACGTCGCGGAAGGCAGGCTGTCGCTGATGCTCTACCAGCGCAGCGCGGATTTCTTTCTCGGCGTGCCGTTCAACATCGCCTCCTACGCCCTGCTCGCGCTGATGGTCGCCCAGGCCTGCGGCCTCGAGCCCGGCGAGCTGGTGCACAACCTGGGCGATACGCACCTCTACCTCAACCACCTGGAGCAGGCGCGCGAGCAGCTGACGCGCGCGCCGCGGCCGCTGCCGCGCATGACCCTGAACCGGGATGTGAAGGATCTGTTCGCCTTCCGCTACGAGGATTTCCTGCTCGAAGGCTACGACCCGCACCCGGCCATCAAGGCGCCGGTCGCGGTCTAGCTGCGGCCGGCATGTCCAAGACCGCCCGGCCGCACCGGGTCTCGCTGATCGTGGCGATGGACCGCCAGCGCGTGATCGGTCACGAAGGCCGGCTGCCCTGGCACATCCCCGAAGACCTGAAGCGCTTCAAGGCGCTCACCATGGGTCACTCGATCATCATGGGCCGCAAGACGCACGAGTCGATCGGGCGGCTGCTGCCGGGACGCCGCTCGGTCATCGTCACGCGCCAGTCGGACTACGCGGTGCCCGGCGCACACGTGGTGCATTCGATCCAGGAAGCCCTGGCGGCCTGTGCGGGAGAGGAAGAGGTGTTCGTGATCGGCGGCGGCGAGATCTACCGCCAGGCACTGCCGATGGCAGACAGGATCCATCTTACCGAAGTGGAAGCCAACTACCGCGGCGATGCGCTGTTCCCGGACCTGGCCGTCTCCGAGTGGCGCGTCACGGATCGTGTCTCCGGCACCACGAGCGCCCCGCCGGTTTCCTACATCACCCTGGATCGCATCAGGGCTTGATCCCGAGCGCGACTGCGCCATCGGCACTGACGCTCTGTTGCGTCCTCGAGTCGAAGATGCTGCCGCTGTAGACGAGCCCCGCCGCCGAGGCGCGGGGACCGGCGAAGAATCCGGCCATGCTGCAACCGCCGCCAGCGAGCGCACAGGTGCCGCCGGTGAACTTGGTGCTGCCTCCCGCCTGGCTGGAGATGGACATGCCGGTGGCGGCCATGTCCAGCTGCTTGCCGGCGATGCTCACCGACACGGTCGCATTCACGCTTGCCGCCGCAAAGTTCGCGGTGAGCGTGGCACCGAGGAGCTTTCCTTCTACGAGACCCGGTGATGCCGACAGCGATTGATAGCCGACCGGGGTCGTGCCACCCACCGCCGAATAGGTTGCGACGGCGCGGTTCTGGGCGAGCGTCTGGATATCGGCATACGGCGTCGGGATCCCCGTGATGGCGAAGCTGCTGATGCTGAAGGTGCCGGCCGGCTCGCGCCACCACGCGAGCAGCCCGTTGTTGCCGTATTCCGCGACGGTCACCGGCGAGCCCTGAACGGCCAGCGGCACGCCGTTGGCGTCGAAGCTCACGCTGCTCACGTCGAAGACGAGCAGACCATCGCCGTTGTTGGCGAGGATCATGTTGGGAACGGTACCGGTGAGGACCACACCAGCCGGGACGCCGTTGTCGTTGACCGTGTCCCCGGCGACCAGCGTGCCGCTGCCACCACCGGTCGACGAGTTGGACGTCTCGAAGCTGCCCCCGGCCGGATCTCCCGGCTGCTGCGGCGGCAGGTTGACCTGCTTGTTGGTGATCTGCGGGATCACCTGCGGGTTGGGGACGTAGAACGTCTCCCCGCTGTTCACCGGCAGGCAGCCCGCACCGGTGCAGACGTTGATCGCGCCCTCGCCCACCATGCCGGAGATGCTGCCGGTGTAGGCGAGCTTGTACTCGGTCCCGCGGATGCCGATGGTCGCCACCGACGTGGTGACCTGGTAGTTGCGCTTGTTGGTGCGGCCGACCAGGCCGGTGATCGTGCGCATGCCGCCGCTGAGCAGGCTGAAGAAGCCGCGCTCGTTGCCGTCCTGCCTGCCCTCGTAGCGGTAGTCGTCGATGCGGAACTTCGACTCCGGCTGCAGCGAAACGTAGGCGCCGTCGCTGAAGCGCAGTTGCGCGCGCCCCCCGCGCGTGTCGATGGTGTCCCCGGTGCCCACGGTCAGGCCCTTGCTCGCCGGCCGGGCCTGGCCGTTGACGCTCACCACCTGCACGTTGCCGATGGCGAACTCCACGGTCGCAGCCGGGGCGGCTGCACCTGCATCGGCTACCGCGGCGCACAGCGCCAGCGGAACCGCAGCCAGGACGCTGCTCGTACGCAGTGCCTTCAACAATTCGACGGATGCCATCTCCAGCGTCCTCACCAGTCCCGCCGCAGACTCACGAAGGCCTGCCAGCGGTCGTACTCGTTGATCACGATGTTCGATATGTTGTTCAGGTAGCTCACCTGCGGCGATATGCGCCAGCCATTGGCCAGCAATCGATGCAGGCCAACCACCGCGCTGTACTGCCGGTCTTCGCGCGTGACCAGGAAGAACGGATCCTTGCCCTGGTAGCCGCGCCACTCGGCTGCCCCATTGACGAACGCGTACAGGTTCTCGCTCAGGCCAATCTGCCCCCCCAGGCGCCCGCCGACCACGTCGTAGCCAAGGTAATCGAAGTCCTCGTTCTTGGTCTGCTCGACGCCGCCGTATAACCCTGAGTACACGGTCGCCTCCCAGCGACGGAAGGCATACGCATAGCCCATGCCGGCGATGTAGCGGTTTGCGTCCCGGGGTGACTGCTGGGGATAACTGAGGTTGGCGTACTGCCCGTACACGGTGAACTGGTTGCGGGCGTCTGCGTCGTAGACCCACTGCAGGGTCGTCCCCATCGCGTTGCGATAGGGCTCGTTGTAGCTGGGCGCATCTGACAGGAAGATGTTGCCCTGCCCGATTGCGGAGAAGGTACTCCGGCCGCTCTTGGCAGCAACCCCCAGGTACCCGTCCAGATAGCCGGTATTCAGGTCCCCTTCCTTGTAGTTGACCCGCTTGTACGCCGACATGCCGCCGATCATCGACCACGTCGAGGTGAACGGGTTGCGGAACGCGAGGCCGGTGGCGGCAGACATGAACGAAGCCGACGTCTTCTGGGCGTTCGACGCGAGGGTGAACGTCACGTTGGGCAGGCTGGGCACCGCGAACTGGTTGGAGTTGGTGGCGCCGTTCACGTTGGTGTCGTAGCCAATCACGAATTCGACGTAGATCCGGGTGCTGAAGCGCTCGGCCTCGGCGATCTGGTCGATCGCGGTCAGGTAGCGGTTGATGCTGTCGCGCACCTCCTGCGGCAGGTCCTGCTGGCGCACGGTCTCGAACTCGCGCTTGGCGCTCTCGGTTTCCTTCAGGTTGAAGTAGGCCCGGGCGATCTGGGCCCGGGCCGCGGCGTCGTTGGGCTGCACCGCGAGCACCCGCTCGAAGGCGAACACGGCCTCGGTGTTGCGCCCGGTGTCCAGTGCCGCCACGCCGAGCAGGTAGTCGTACTGCGGCTCGCCCGCGCGCTGGCTCTGCAGGGGCGCGAGCAGGTCGTAGGCAGCCTGCGGGCTGCCGGCGTCGAGCAGCGCTCCGGCCTTGTCGAGGGTGGCGTCAGCCGCGTGCGCCAAGGGGGCGCCGGCCAGCAGCAGCGCGGCAAGCGCGAGCGGGAGGGCGCGGAGGAGGAAACGCATGGGCGACTCTCAGGGTGCGGGAGGCTCCACGAGCATCGGCACGAACGCCCTGTTTCTTTAAGGTTTCCGGACATTCTGGGGGCATCTCCGCGGACCTAGGGGATCGCCCGAAGGCGCGGCGCGGCGATCCATGACCGGGCCCGGCACATCCACGCGTTGCAGATGTGAAAACGGGTGCCCGAAGGCACCCGTCCGCAAGCCGGAAGCGCTGTGCTCAGCGCTTCAGGATGCGCACCTCCGGCAGCGGGAAGCCGTTGAAGGTGCTTGCGTAGGCCGAGGTGTAGGCGCCGGCGTTGGGGATGTAGACGAAGTCGTCCGCCTGCAGGTCCTCGGGGAGCGCCTGGTCACGCATGATGATGTCGACCGAGTCGCAGGTCGGACCGGCCACGGTCCAGGGCACCAGCGCGCCGGGACGGTCAGTCACCGTGTCGTACTGCAGGTCCTGGGTGGTCTCGATGATCCCGCCGAACATCCCGGCGTCGAAGTACGCCCAGCGCTTGCCCCCGCGGGTCGCGGTGCCCACCACCCGGCACACGAACCAGCCGGCGTCGGACACCATGTAGCGGCCCGGCTCGGCCATCACCCGGACGTCGGCCGGGATGCCGGCGAGCGCGCCGTTGACCACCTCGCCGATCACCTCGACCGAGGGGATCGGGCGGGTGTGCCGCACCGGGAACCCGCCCCCGATATTGAGCAGGCGCGGGCGCAGGCCCTTGAGCCGCATGCTGCGGAACACGCGCTTCGCGCTCTCGATGCCGATGTGCCAGTTGTCCGGGTTGCGGCACTGCGACCCGACGTGGAACGTGATCCCGGCCAGGTCGGCCTTCAGCCGCACCGCCTCGTCGATGATCGTGTCGGTCTCCGCCGCACCGGCGCCGAACTTCCCCGACAGTGGCCAGTCGCTCCCCGCGTTGGTCACCTCGATACGCAGGTACAGCGAAGCGTCCGGCTTGATCGCGACGATCTTGCGCAGCTCCTCGACCGAATCCAGCACGTACCACTGCACGCCCTTGCTCGCCGCGTACTCCAGGTAGGCGCGCGACTTCACCGGGTTGCTGTAGTAGATCTCCTCGGCCGGCACGCCCAGACTCTGCAGCAGGTCGAGCTCGGCGATGGACGCGATCTCGAAGCTCACGCCCTCCTCGATCAGGGTGCGGAGCACCTCCGGATGCGGGTTCGCCTTCACCGCGTAGTGCGGATGGACGCGCGGCATCGCGGCCTTGAAGCGCCGGGCCTTGGTACGGATGATCTGCGGGTCGACCAGCAGGAAGGGCCTGTCGTAGCGTTGCCGGACGGCAAGCTGGACCTGGTCGAAGTCGAGGCGGGTTTCGGGGTGGGTGTCGAGCCTTGGCTCGGAGTCGAGGCGCTGTTTCAGCGCGCTGCGTACGGTCATCGAGTTCTCCTGGAAGACGACGCTACGTCAGGGGGATGTGCAGGTTGGTGAGCTCAACGCTCGGGAGATAGCGCGCGGCGACTGTCATACACGACCTCCGGGGGTCGACCAAGAAGGAGACGAATTATAGGGGCACCCCCCCAGGATGCAAGGCCTTTTCGAGGCTGGAGGCTAGAGGCTGGAGGCTGGAGGCTAGAGGATAGAGGATAGAGGCTAGAGGCTAGAGGCTAGAGGCTAGAGGCTAGAGGCTAGAGGCTAGAGGCTAGAGGTGGGACGGTGCGTTCTCCGGCGGGTTCCTGCCATCGTCGGAACATCGCTGCGGTCGCGTGCTTCGCCCTGGGCCTCTCTCGCCTCGAGCCTCCTGCCTAGATCTTGGGCAGCGTCACCCCGCTCTGCCCCTGGTACTTGCCGCCTCGATCCTTGTAGGAGGTTTCGCAGACGTCGTCGGGCGCGGCTTCGAGGAAGATGACCTGGGCGACGCCTTCGTTGGCGTAGATCTTCGCCGGCAGCGGGGTGGTATTGGAGAACTCGAGCGTGACGTGGCCCTCCCACTCGGGCTCCAAGGGCGTTACGTTCACTATGATCCCGCAACGGGCATACGTCGATTTTCCGAGGCAGACGACCAGTACGTTGCGCGGGATGCGGAAGTATTCGACCGTGCGGGCGAGCGCGAAGGAGTTGGGTGGGATGATGCAGGACTCGCCCTTGAAATCCACGAACGACCTGGAGTCGAAGTTCTTCGGGTCGACGATCGTGCTGTTGATGTCGGTGAAGAGCTTGAACTCGTCCGAGCAGCGCAGATCGTAGCCGTAGCTCGAGGTGCCGTAGGACACGATCGGGCGTCCGGCCACCTGCTTGACCTGGCGCGGCTCGAACGGCTCGATCATGCCGTGCTCCTGCGCCATGCGGCGGATCCAGCGGTCGGACTTCACGCTCATGCTCTTCTCCCTTGTGCTTCCAACTGCCTACCGCCAACCGCAGAGGCGCCGAGCAACGCAGAGTAATCCGTGCCGTCTCTGCCAACCTTCGCGCCTCTGCGGTTCAGCACTTCAAGTGTTCTGGATGACGATCTTGGGGAACGCCCCGCTGTAGTCCTGCGCCTTCTCGGCGATCTTCACGCCGACCCTGCGTGCGATGCCCCGATACGCCTGCGCGGCAGGGCTGCCGGGATCGGACGCCACCGTCGGGTTGCCGGAGTCCGCCTGCTCGCGGATGCGGATGTCCAGCGGCAGCGAGCCCAGCAGGGTCACGCCGTACTCCTTCGCCATGCGCTCGCCGCCACCAGCGCCGAAGATGTGCTCCTCGTGCCCGCAGTTGGAACACCGGTGGATGGCCATGTTCTCCACTACGCCCAGGATCGGGATGTTCACCTTCTCGAACATCTTGAGGCCCTTGCGCGCGTCCAGCAGCGCGATGTCCTGCGGCGTGGTGACGATCACCGCACCGGTGACCGGCACCTTCTGCGCCAGCGTGAGCTGGATGTCGCCGGTGCCGGGGGGCATGTCCACCACCAGATAGTCGAGGTCGTGCCAGCGCGTGTCGCGCAGGAGCTGCTCGAGGGCCTGCGTGACCATCGGGCCGCGCCAGACCATCGGCTGGTCCATGTCGATCAGGAACCCGATCGACATCGCCTGCACACCATGGGCCTGAATCGGCTCCAGCGTCTTGCCGTCGGGCGATTCGGGCCGCTGGCCCTGCAACCCGAGCATCAGCGGCTGCGACGGGCCGTAGATGTCGGCATCTAGCAGGCCCACCTTTGCCCCCTCTGCGGCAAGCGCCAGCGCCAGGTTGACCGCAACGGTGGACTTGCCGACGCCGCCCTTGCCCGAGGCGACCGCGACGATGTTGCGCACGCCTGGGATCAGCTTCACTGCCCCCTGCACCTGGTGCGCAGTGATCTTGAAGCTGACGGAAACCTTCGCCGCACCGACGCCGGGGAGCGCGCGCACGGCCGCGGCCACCTGCTCGCGGACCGCCTCCAGCACGCCCGCAGCGGGGTAGCCGAGCACGATCTCCACGGAGACCTCGTCACCGGCCACCTTGACGGATTTCACCGCCTTGCCGGCGACGTAGTCCTTCCCGGTGGTGGGGTCAATGGTGGATTTGAGGGCTTCCTGGACCTGCGCTTCGGTGATCGGCATCTGCGGACCTCTGGAGGACGCGGATTCTAACATTTCGTGTTTTCCCTATAGCCCTTGGAGGAATGCCGTCAGCGCCTGCGGACCGGGCAGTTGAACCAATGTCGGGACCCGCTCGTTCAAACACTTGTTGCGCGGGTGCGCGCCGGAGCGCGGAGGAGGGGCCCTGTTTGCGGGGATCCGACCGCGGAGACACGCCCCGAAGCAGTTCTTCGACAGCCTGCTAACCCTTTGTTAGACTCCGGAAATTCAGCCCCATTCCCGTGATCGCGCAGATGCGCCGCAAGATCCTCGTCACCTCCGCGCTGCCCTACGCCAACGGCAGCATCCACTTCGGCCACCTGGTCGAGTACATCCAGACCGACATCTGGGTGCGCTTCCAGAAGATGCGCGGGCACGAGTGCTACTACGTGTGTGCGGACGACACCCACGGCACGGCCATCATGCTGCGGGCCGAGAAGGAGGGCATCACGCCGGAGGCGCTGATCGAGCGCGTCTGGAAGGAGCACACCCGCGACTTCGCCGGGTTCCACGTCGAGTTCGACAACTACTACACCACGCACTCGGACGAGACCCGCGCACTGTCCGAGGACATCTACCTGCGGCTGCGCGAGCGCGGGCTGATCGAGGTGCGCTCGATCGAGCAGTTCTACGACCCGGTCAAGTCGATGTTCCTGCCCGACCGGTTCATCAAGGGCGAGTGCCCCAACTGCCACGCCAGGGACCAGTACGGCGACTCCTGCGAGGTGTGCGGCACCACCTACAGCCCCACCGACCTGATCAACCCCTACTCCGCGGTGTCGGGCGCGGCGCCGGTGCGCAAGGCGTCGGACCACTACTTCTTCCGCCTTTCGCACCCGGACTGCCAGGCGTTCCTGCGCGACTGGACCCAGGGCGGCGATCACCTGCAGGACGAGGCGCGCAACAAGATCCGCGAGTGGTTCGACCAGGGCCTGAACGACTGGGACATTTCGCGCGACGCGCCGTACTTCGGGTTCGAGATTCCCGGCGCGCCGGGCAAGTACTTCTACGTCTGGCTGGATGCACCGATCGGATACTTCGGCAGCTTCCGCCACCTGTCGCAGCGGCTGGGGCTGGACTTCGACGCCTGGTGCCGCCCGGGCTCGCCGGCCGAACTGGTGCACTTCATCGGCAAGGACATCCTGTACTTCCACGCGCTGTTCTGGCCGGCGATGCTGAGGTTCGCTGGCTACCGCACGCCGGACAAGGTGTTCGCCCACGGCTTCCTCACCGTGGACGGGCAGAAGATGTCCAAGTCGCGCGGCACGTTCATCACCGCCGAAAGCTACCTGGCGCAAGGGTTGAATCCGGAGTGGCTGCGCTACTACTACGCCGCCAAGCTCGGTCCGACGATGGAGGACATCGATCTCAACCTCGAGGACTTCGTCGCGCGCGTGAACAGCGACCTGGTCGGCAAGTACGTGAACATCGCCAGCCGGGTGGCAGGGTTCCTCGGCAAGCGCTTCGGCGGCCGCCTGATCGAGCCGGCGCAGCGTTCCACCCATCGCCTCGACGATCTGCTCTATGCCGGCGCAGAGGAGATCGCCCAGGCCTACGAGGCGCGCGAGTACAGCCGCGCGGTGCGCGAGATCATGCGGCTGGCCGACCATGCCAACCAGTACGCCGACCAGTACAAGCCGTGGGAGCTGGCGAAGCAGCCCGACCAGGCGCAGCGCCTGCACCAGGTGTGCAGCGAGCTGCTCAACGCGTTCCGCGTGCTGACCATCTACCTCGCGCCGATCCTGCCGAAGACCGCGGAACGTGTAGCCGCGTTCATGAACCTGCAGGGCAGGCTCGACTGGGCGCACCTGAAGGACTATCCGGGCGAGCCGATCGCCGAATACCAGCACCTCACCACGCGGATCGATCCGAAGCAGATCGCTGCGCTGGTGGAAGCCAACCGCGAGAGCCTGCAGCCGAGCGCCGCCAGCCACTCGCAGCAACGCCATGCACAGCACCAGGAGAAAGCAGTGAACCAGGTCAACGCCCCCTCACCCCAAGCCTCTCCCGCGAGGGGAGAGGGAGAACGGCCCGCGACCATCACCATCGACGAGTTCGCCAAGGTCGACCTGCGCGTCGCACGCATCGTCGATGCGCAGCACGTGGAGGGCGCGGAGAAGCTGCTGCGGCTTCAGCTCGACCTGGGCGGCGAGATCCGCCAGGTATTCGCCGGCATCAAGTCCGCCTACGACCCCGAGCAGCTGAAGGGCCGCCTCACCGTGATGGTCGCCAACCTGCAGCCGCGCAAGATGCGCTTCGGCGAGTCGCAGGGCATGGTGCTCGCCGCGAGCGGCGACGGACCCGGCATCTTCCTGCTGTCGCCGGACGAGGGGGCGCAGCCGGGGATGAAGGTGAAGTGAACCAGGAGGCCCTAGGCTCTAGGCGCCAGACGCCAGGACTACACTGCGGCGCGGCGGCTGCACTGCCGCTCTGGCGTCTAGGGCCTAGCGCCTAGAGCCTGAAGTGAAAATCACCAAGCACCTGATCATCCACGGCCGCGTCCAGGGCGTGAACTACCGCGAGAGCATGCGGATGGAGGCGCAGCGCCTGAACGTGACCGGTTGGGTGCGCAACCGGCACGATGGCACGGTCGAAGCCGTGGTGCACGGCTGGGCCGATGACGTCAACGCGATGATGGACTGGGCGCGGCGCGGCCCGCCGGCCGCGCACGTCACCCACATGGCGGTCAACGACGCCTCGGGCGAGTACGACACCTTCGAGCGCCGTCCCGGCGGCTGAGCCGGACCGACCGCCTACGCCCGCGGCGCCCGCGTCACGCCCGCCGCCTCGGCCGCCTTCAGCACCTCCCTGCGCTCGTCGTCGCTCAGCCGGTTCACCGGCGGGATCGAGCGCCCGCAATCCAGCCCCAGCCTGGCAGACAGGACGGTCTTGCACACGTCAGCGGGCGCGTTGTACATCCACACCAGGTCGACGTACCTGCGTACCTGGTCCTGCAGCGACTGCGCAGTGGCGAGGTCGCCGGCTTCGAAGGCGCGGTGCAGCTTCGAGTAGTGCCAGGGCGCGAGGCACAGCTGCGCGTCGATCGTGCCCACCGCACCCATCGCGAGGGCCGGCAGCGGATATGCGCCGTTGCCCGAGAACACGGTCAGGCCCATGTCAGCGAACACGCGGATCTGCGAGAAGTCGTACGCCGAGTGCTTCAGGCCCTTCAACGTCGGGATCTCGCGCCGCAGCTTCTCCATCATCGGCGCGAAGAACTCCACCTGGGTGAGCTGCGGCAGGTTGTAGACGAAGAACGGCAGCTCGCCGGCAGCGTCCGCCACCGCCTTGTAGTAGTCGACGATCGAGCGCTGGCTTGCGCGGAAGAACAGCGGCGGCAGGCAGCACACCGCTGCGCACCCCGCCGCCCGGGCGGTGCGGGCGGCGGCCACGGCGCTCGCGGTGCTCATCGAGCCGACCTGCATGATGACCAGCGCGCGGCCGCTGCAGACCTCGGCGGAGATCCGCGTCACGGCGTCGCGCTGGGACTCGGTGAGGATCGGGCCTTCGCCCGTGCTGCCGGCCATCCAGAATCCGCCGCAGCCGTGCGCGATGTTGTCCTCGAGCAGGGCGCGCAGCGCGGGTTCGCTGACGCGGCCGTCGTCGGTGATCGGCGTGGGCGGCGCCGGGAAGACACCCTTGAACTCGAGAGCCATGGCAGGAGGCGGTTGATGAGGACGTGACTCCCAGTCTAGTGCACCCGGGATCGTCGTACACTTGGACCACAATAGAACATCGATCCGCTCCGGCGCGCCATCGCTGACGCGCCGCACCATGACGGGGCCGCGCACAGCGGTCGCACCGCGGATCGCCCTGGCGATGAGCGACGCAGCGCAGTCCGACCCTTCCGATAAGCACAGCAGCGCAGACGAACCGCCCGCACTGGCCACGGCGCGCCGGTGGTGGATCCTGGTGCTCGTGCAGGTCTCCACCCTGACCTTCGGCATGGCCATCACCGCGACCAACGTGGTGGTGCCGCAAATTCGCGGGGCACTTTCGCTGACCCAGGAGGAAGGCGCCTGGATCGTCACGCTGTTCCTCGTCGCGGCCGCGGTGGCCACGCCGGTGAGCGGCTGGCTGGCCGGCCGGCTGGGATGGCGCCGGCTGATGGTGATCACGCTCACCGGCTTCACCCTCTCCTCGCTCGCGTGCGGCCTGGCCGGCTCGCTGGAGTCCCTGCTTGCCGCGCGAGTCGCGCAGGGCCTGTTCGGCGCACCGCTGTTTCCGATGGGACAGGGCATGCTGCTGGCCACGTTCCCGCGGCGCATGCACCCGCTCGTGCTGATGCTGTGGGGCGTGGGCGCCGTCATGGGGCCAACGCTGGGCCCCATCGTCGGCGGCGTGATGGCCGAGGCGATCAACTGGCGCTGGGCGTTCCTGTGCATGGTCCCGCTGGGGGTGATCTCCACCGCGCTCGCGGCCTTCGCGCTGGGCGACCAGGAGCGCGGCACCGCCGGGCGGCTGGGGACCGTGGGCTTCATCGCGCTGGGCATCTGCATGGGCAGCGCGCAGCTCATGCTCGACCGGGGGCAGCGCCTGGACTGGTTCGAGTCGGGCGAGATCACGACCGAAGCCCTGCTGGTGGTGACCGGCGCGCTCGTGTTCATCCTGCACACCGCGTTCTCCCGCACGCCGTTCCTCAATCCGCGGATGTTCCGGGACTGGAACTTCGTCATCGGCCTGTTCGCCGTCTTCGTGATGGGCGCGATGGGCTTCACCCTGCTGGTGCTGTACCCGCCGCTGCTGCAGGACCTGCGGCACTACCCCGACGCAACGGTGGGCTACCTCATGTCCGCTCGCGGGCTGGGCAACTTCATCAGCTTCAGCGTGGTGGTGTGGGCGACACGGTTCAACGCGCGCCTGGCCTTCACCGTGGGCGTGTTGCTGCAGGTCTGGGCGGCCTGGCACATGACCCTGTTCGACATCAACATGTCGGACTTCGACATCTACTGGACCAACTTCGTGCAGGGCTTCGGCTACGGCCTCGCGTACACGCCCATGACGGTGCTGGCGTTCGCCACGCTGCCCGAGTCGCTGGTGGTGCAGGGCTCGGCCGTGTTCAACCTGCTGCGCAACTTCGGCAGCAGCATCTTCATCTCGCTGAGCGTGCTGGTGCTGGTGCGGTCCACCGCGGAGAACTACGCCGGTCTGAGCGCGTCCATCTCGTCGATCGACGGCGCGGTGGCCTACTCCAGCCTGACGCAGCTCTCTTCCAATCCGACCAAGAGCCTGGCAACACTCAGCTCCGAGATGCAGCGGCAGGCATCCATCGGCGGGTACCTGAACACCTTCATCCTGTTCACGGCCACCGCGGCGGCGGCCCTGCCGCTGGCCTGGCTGTTCCGCGCGCCGAAGCGGCGGATGTGAGCGCACTCTACAGGACCGGCGGCTCGATCCAGTTCGTCAGTGCGATGCCGCCGTCCACCACCACTGTCGTGCCGGTGACGTAGGACGAGAAGCGGTCGCACAGCAGGGCGACCGCCATGCCGGCGATCTCCTCCGGCTTGCCCAGCCGGCCCAGGCTCGTGCAGCGGGTCAGACGCTCGACCCCGGATGCCTTCGCGTCGAACCCGCCTCCGGGGATGGCGCCAGGTGCGATGGCGTTGACGCGAATGCCGTGCGGCCCCAGCGCGCGGGCGAACTCCTTCATCAGCATCGTCTGCCCCGCCTTGGCCGCGCTGTAGTGCGGCAGGTTGCGCGGACTGTCCGCATGCAGGGAGGTGATGAACAGCATCCTGCCCCGGGTGCCGCGCGCCTTCATGTCGCGCCCGATCTCGCGCGCCAGCACGAAGCCCGAGCGCAGGTTGACGTCGAGCATCGCGTCCCAGGTCGCCTCGGCCACGGCGAAGATGTGATCGCCCTCGCGGCGAGGCGGCGCCGCGCCGTGCACCAGGATCGACAGCGGCCCGGCCTCCTCCGCGACGCGCGCGAGCAGCTTCACGGCACCGTCGCGCTGCGCCAGGTCCGATGGCACGAAGCGTACGTCTGCGCCGGCGGCCCTGACCTCGGCGGCGGCGGCCTCGCCGCGCGCCTCGTCCACGTCCGTCCCGACCACCCGCGCGCCTTCGCGCGCGATCGCCGCAGCGATCGCCCGCCCGATCCCGGAGGCCGAGCCCGTGACCAGCGCGACATCGCCCTCCAGCAGTCCCGACATCTACCCCGTCCTCCCAGATCCGTTGGCTTGCCCGGGCAGGCGGCCTTCGCAAGCCCAGACAAGCACGCTATCAGAGCCTTCGCGACGGCTTCAGGCCACTGGTGCAGAAGTTGCTCCGCCACTCCTCCCCGACGCTGCCGCCATCGCAAACCACCGCCCCGCATGGGACTGGGCTCCACCTTCAAGCGCCTGCTGCCCGCCAGCGGCACAACCTCCGACTTTCCGGAGGATGCTTTCGACCGGGCCAGCCCGACGCCGCAGATCGGGGCCGCGCCGCGCACCATCCAGGACCGGGCCGGCAGCGCCGTCCTGCACCGTGACGAGGTCATCGATGCGAAGACGCGCATCGCCGGCTATCGCTTCCACGTCCGCTCGCCCTCGGGCGCACCGGCGCTGCAGCCCGGTGCGGTCATCGACGCGCTGAAGGCCGAGGCCGTCACCACCTTCGCCCAGCGGCGCATGGCGCTGATCCCGCTCTCGGTCGAGGAATGGCATGCGGCCGACTATCGCCAGTTCGTCGCCCCCAAGACCGTGTTCGTGGTCACAGCGCCGCGCGCGGACGAGGACCTCGCCGGCTGGAGCGCCGGGATCGAGGAGATCCGCCGCAGCGGCGTGCGTCTCGCCTTCCAGGGCGCCGATGCCGGAGAGCGCTTCGCCGGCAGCCTGCGCAAGGGCGACCTCGCCCTGGTGAACTTCCGCGATTTCCCGCTGCACGCGTTCGACCAGCTGGTGCAGGCGCTGCGCAGGCAGCGCCCCGGCGTGGGGCTGGCCGTGGAAAGCGTCTCCTCCTGGCCGGAGCGCCGTCTGTGCGTCGCGCGCGGCGCGGAATACTGCCTGGGCGAGTTCGTCGCCCAGCGCGACGAGGAGGAGCCTGGCCAGCTCAACCAGAGCCGGCTGGTGCTGATCGAGATGCTCAACCTGCTGCGCAAGGATGCGGACCTCGCCGCGCTGACCGCTGTTGCCAAGCGCGACCCGGCCGTCGCCGTGCACATCCTGAGCATGGCCAACTCGCCTGCGGCCCGCGCGGGCCGGACCGTGGCCAGCCTCGAGCAGGCCATGATGGTGCTCGGGCGCGCCCAGCTCTATCGCTGGATCTCCATCTCGATGTTCCGCGCCGGCAGCTCGGGCAACCGCGACGAGGCGCTGCTCGAGATGGCGCTCGCCCGCGCCCGCTTCCTCGAGCTCATCGCGCTCGCGAGCGGGGCGAAGAGCACGGCCGACGAGCTGTTCCTGGTCGGCCTGCTGTCGCTGCTCGATTGCCTGCTGGGCCTGCCGATGCCGGCGATCCTCGCCAAGCTGTCGCTGCCGGCAGAGGTGGAGGAGGTGCTGCTGCGCAGCCAGGGGCCCTACGCCAGGCCGCTGGCGCTCGCCATTGCGGTCGAGCGCGGGCACAGCGAGCAGTGGGCCTCGCTCGCACAGCTGCTGGAGATCGACCCGGCGCAGATCCAGTCCGCGACGGTGGCCGCGCTGGCCTGGGCCGAAGAGGCCATCAGCGCGCCGCGCGCGCAGGGCTGACGCAGGCCTCGAGACCGGCCGGGTTCGTCTCCGCCACGCTGGCCGGGATCACGGCGAGCGCTGCACCGCCGCTCGCCGCGCCGATCAGCCCGCGAACACGTATACGCAACCGCGCGATACCGCGCCGTTGATCGCCAGCACGCCGGAGGGCACAACGGTCATGCCGGGGTACACGGCATCGAGCCAGTCCTGCATGACCTCCTCGTGCTTGAGCCCCAGCTTCTTCGCCACCATGCCGCTGCGGAAGGTGATCGCCATGTTGCACACGGCGAACTTCACGCCGCGCTCGATGAGCTTCTGGATCCCGGCTTCGGGCAGCGGCAGGGCGCCCGGCTTGAGCCAGTAGGGGTTGCGCACCGCCGGCGCCTTGGTCTCCGGGTCCTCGATGTGCAGCAGCTCACCCAGCTTGTACTTGGCCCAGACGCTGTCGTTGAAGGCGAGCGGCAGGGAATCGTGGCGCAGGATCACGACCACGCCCAGGTCGCTCTCGGGCACGCCGTAGCCCTTCGCGCCGGTGGTCAGGAACACCCAGGACCAGGCCAGGCCGAAGCCGCCATTGACGTCGGCCATGTCGTAGAGCTGGCGATGACGGCCCGGGATGCTGTCCAGCCAGCGGGTGAAATCGGTGGAGGGCTCGGTGGCGGCCTGGGCCTGGGCGGCCGGCAGTGCGGCGCCTACCCCCGCGGCGGCGGCGAATGCGGCGAGCCCGAGGAAATCCCTGCGCGTGCCCGGAATGTCGTCCTGCATGATGGTGCTCCTCCTGAGTTGTCGATGGCGTGCGCCGGCCGGCTGGCTGTGTCCGATGCAGCGCCGGCATTATATGCGCGCGACGCCCGGATCTCCGCACCCGCAGCGCGGGCATACGAACCGCGCTAGTATCGTCCCGATCAGCACCGCCCCGGCTAAGACCGGGACGCACCCGAGGACACGATGAGCGACCTGCACGACCCCGCTGGCGCCGCTGCGCGCTGGCTCACCGCGTTCGATGCCGCGCTGCGCGCACACGACGCCGCCCGCGCGGCCGACCTGTTCCTGCCGGATGCTCACTGGCGCGACATTCTCGCCTTCACCTGGCACTTCGTGACCGTGAGCGGGCGCGAGCGCATCCGCGCGCAGCTGGCAGAAGCGATCGACAAGCTGCAGCCGCAGGCCTTCGAAGCCGACCCGAAGCGCACCGCGCCGCGCTGGATCGAGCGCGCCGGCACCCAGTCGCTCGAAGTCATGGTCGCGTTCGAGACCGCGGTGGGCCGCGGCAGCGGCATCCTGCGCCTGGTCCCCGATGCAGGCGGACCGGGCGGGCTGCGTGGGTGGACGTTGTCCACCACGCTCCAGGAACTGAAGGGCCACGAGGAGCGCATCGGCCCAAGGCGTCCCACGGGCCCATCGGATTACCGCGACTTCGGCGCCGAGAACTGGCTGGACAAGCGGCGCAAGGCCATGGCCTACGCCGACCGCGACCCCGCCGTGCTGGTGATCGGCGGCGGGCAGGCCGGGCTGGCGATCGCCGCGCGCCTGACCCAGCTCGAAGTGGACACGCTCATCATCGAGCGCAACGCGCGCATCGGCGACAACTGGCGCCGGCGCTATCACTCGCTCACGCTGCACAACGAGGTCTATGTCAACGACCTGCCCTACCTGCCGTTCCCGCCCAACTTCCCGGTGTACATCGCGAAGGACAAGCTGGCGAACTGGCTGGAGTCCTACGCCGAGGCGATGGAGCTCAACTGCTGGACCGGCACCGAGTTCGTCAGCGGTCGCTACGACGACGCGGCGAACTGCTGGGTCGTGCAGCTGCGCCGGCCGGATGGAACCATCCGCACCATGCGCCCGCGCCACGTGGTCTTCGCGATCGGTGCGAGTCCCATCGCGCAGATTCCCCAGCTGCCCGGCCTGGACAGCTTCGCCGGCAAGGTGCTGCACTCCGAGGCCTACACCAGCGGGGTCGAGTGGAGGGGTCGCAAGGCGCTGGTACTGGGCACCGGCACCAGCGGTCACGATGTCTCGCAGGACCTGGAATCCTGCGGAGCGCACGTGACCCTGATGCAGCGCAGCCCCACCTACGTGTGCAGCCTGCGCGAGGGCCAGCGCGTCTACTCGCTCTACACCCAGGGCATGCCCGTCGACGACTGCGATCTGCTCCTGACCTCCATGCCGTTCCCGGTGATGGTGCGCGGCTACCAGCTGTCCGCCGCGGAGAGCAAGCGCCAGGACCAGCCGCTCCTCGACGGCCTGGCGCGCGCCGGCTTCCGGCTCGACTTCAAGGAGAACGACCCCGGCTTCCAGATGCGCTACCACCAGCGCGGCGGCGGCTACTACTTCAACGTCGGCTGCTCGGAGCTGATCATCGCGGGGAAGGTCAAGCTCATCCAGTTTAGCGACGTCGAGCGCTTCGTGCCGGAGGGTGCGCGCATGCGCGACGGCAGCGTGCTGCCGGCCGACCTGCTGGTGCTCGCGACCGGCTACAAGAGCCAGCACGAGGTCGCCCGGATCCTGCTTGGCGACGAGGTCGCGCAGCGCATCGGCCCGGTTTGGGGCTTCGACGCGAGCGGCGAGCTGCGCAACATGTGGAAGCGCACCCCGCAGAAGGGGCTGTGGTTCATCGCCGGCAGCCTGGCGCAGTGCCGGATCTTCTCGCGCTTCCTCGCGCTGCAGATCAAGGCCTGCGAGGTCGGCCTGATCCCGCTGCAGCTGCCGCAACGCCATATCGTCGGCGAGGAGCCGCGCGCGGCGATCAGCGCGGCCTGAGCAGACCACGGACGCGCGCAGTTCCCCCTCTCCCCTTGCGCGAGAGGGCCGGAGTGAGGGGTGAGTCGACGCCGATCGCCCAGCGGCCGATCAGGCACGCCGCGCTACCTGAACAGCGCCTCGAGCTGCGCGAGATATGCGGGGGCGGCCGCGTCGCCTTCGCGTGGCGCCCACGGCGCCCAGTCCTTGTCCGCGATCCGCACGTAGGGCCCGGCCTTCACCTCGAAGAAGATCGACCCCGGCGCCAGCGACAGCAGCGTGTGGAACGTGCCCGAGGGCACGTCCGCCCCGACCACCGGGCCCTGCGCGTCCAGCAGTGTCGCGTTCGTGATCGCGCCCCCTTCATCGAAGCACACCAGCCCGAACCGCCCGCGCAACACCACGAAGGTCTCGTCTTTCGCAGCGTCGAGGTGACGGTGCGGCGCGACGTACGATCCGGGCTCGATCGCGTTGAGCAGGCGATTGGCCGGATCAGCGTCGGAAGCGTGGAAGTTGTGGTTCATGCGCAGGCGCGCGCTGGTGCGCGCCCGCCCGGTGGTGGCATCGAGGAGCGCAGCGTCGATCAACGTGATGGGCTTCATGTTTCGAGGACGGATACGGCGTGACAGACAGGCGCGACCGGGACCGCGTGACGTCCCCGTGACGCTTTTCGGTCGCCGCAGTTCAGGAGTAGAGAATCTGCACGTTCTCCGGCTGCAGCCACTGCGCCAGCGAATCGATCAGCATGTCGTCGAGGCGCACGCGCCACTGCTCGCCCAGGTCGATGCGGCACTGCGCGTTCTGGTTGCTGTAGACGATCGAGACCGGGCACGCGCCGGCGCGGTATGGCCCGAGCAGCTCGCGCAGGCGCGCGCCATTGGAGCCGCCATTGCACACCAGCTTGATCCCGCGCGCGAACTTGTTCCGCGCTGCGGCCAGGTCGTAGACCTTCTCCGCGCTGACGCGCATGAAGGTCTCCTCGCCTTCGTCGCCGGAGCGGCGGATCAGGCGCACGCGCGCCTCGATCACGAGCAATGCGTCGTCCCTGACCACGCCGCGCGCCTGGTCGGCGAGCTCGTTGTAGACCGTCACCTCCTGCGACCCGGTGCCATCGCTCAACCGGATCACCAGCATTCGGCCCGACTGGGTGTTGGCCCAGCGCAACGACTCGACGATCCCGGCGATCAGCTGCGAGCGCTGCCCGTTTTCCCCGTCGGTGGCCGGCTGCAGCTTGGCGAGCGTCGTGCGCACGAAGCGCGACAACTCCTGGCGGTAGGCGTTGTACGGATGGCCGCTGAGGTAGAAGCCCAGTGCCTGCTTCTCCTCCTGCAGCCGTTCGCGCTCGCTCCAGCGCGGGCGCTCGATCAGCGCCGGCGCCATGCTCGCCGCAGCCTCGCCGCCGAACAGCGAGTTCTGCATCGCCGCCTGGCTCGCCTGCTCGGCGCTCTCGATCGCAATCCCGGCCGAGGCGAACAGCCGTGCGCGATGATCGTCGACCGAGTCGAACGCCCCGGCGCGGATCAGCGCCTCGAGCACACGCCGGTTCACCACGCGCTTGTCGATGCGCCCGCAGAAGTCGAACAGGTCACGGAACGGCCCGCCGCTCTCGCGCGCCTGCAGGATCGCCATGATCGCGGACTCCCCGGTGCCCTTGATGCCGCCCAGGCCGTAGCGGATCTCCTTGCGGCTGGTCGGCACGAAGCGATACTCGGACGCGTTGATGTCGGGCGGCAGGATCGCCAGACCGTTGGCGCGGGCGTCCTCGCACAGCTGGTGCACCTTGTCGGTGTCGTCCATGACCGCCGCCATGTTGGCGGCCATGAAGGCGGCGCAATGATGCGCCTTCATGTAGGCGGTGTGGTAGGCGACCAGCGCGTAAGCCGCCGCGTGCGACTTGTTGAAGCCGTACCCGGCGAACTTCTCCATCAAGTCGAACAGCTCGTTGCCGGTGTCCTTCGTGAGCCCGTTCCCGATCGCACCGGCGACGAAGATGTCGCGGTGCTTGGCCATCTCCTCGGGCTTCTTCTTGCCCATCGCGCGGCGCAGCAGGTCGGCGCCGCCCAGGCTGTAGCCGCCGATCACCTGGGCGATCTGCATCACCTGCTCCTGGTACACCATGATCCCGTAGGTCGAGCCCAGGATCGGCTCGAGGCGCGGGTCGAGGTAGTGCACCTTCTGCCGGCCGTGCTTGCGCTTGATGAAGTCGGGGATGAGCTCCATCGGCCCCGGGCGATAGAGCGCCACCAGCGCGATGATGTCCTCGAAGCGGTCGGGCTTGGCGCTGGTGAGCAGGTCGCGCATGCCGCGCGATTCGAACTGGAACACGGCGGTGGTGTTCGCGGTCGAGAACACGCGGTAGGAATCGGCGTCGTCGAGGGGCAGCTCCTCCAGCTTCAGGCTCGAGGACTGCCCGCCCTCCAGCCGCGCGATGAACTTCAGTGTCCAGTCGAGGATGGTGAGCGTGGTCAGGCCGAGGAAGTCGAACTTCACCAGGCCCACGGCCTCGACGTCGTCCTTGTCGAACTGGCTGACGACGCTCTCGGTGCCCTCGGCGCAGTAGAGCGGGCAGAAGTCGGTGAGCTTGCCCGGCGCGATCAGCACACCCCCTGCGTGCATGCCGACGTTGCGCGTCATGCCCTCGAGGCGCTCGCCCAGCTCGAGCAGGTCGCGCACCTCCTCTTCCTTCTGCTCGCGCTCGGCCAGCAGCGGCTCCATCTCGCGCGCCATCTTCAGGGTGATCAGCTTGCCGGGCTGGAACGGGATCAGCTTGGCGAGCTGGTCGCAGAAGTTGTACGGCATGTCCAGGACGCGGCCCACGTCGCGCACCACCGCCTTCGCGGCCATGGTGCCGAAGGTGGCGATCTGCGACACGCTCTGGGTCCCGTACTTCTGGCGCACGTACTCGATCACGCGGTCGCGCCCGTCCTGGCAGAAGTCCACGTCGAAGTCGGGCATCGACACGCGCTCGGGGTTGAGGAAGCGCTCGAACAGCAGGTCGTAGCGCAGCGGGTCGAGGTCGGTGATGCCCAGCGAGTACGCCACCAGCGAGCCCGCGCCCGAACCGCGGCCCGGCCCCACCGGCACGCCGTTGCGCTTGGCCCAGTTGATGAAGTCGGCCACGATCAGGAAGTAGCCCGGGAAGCCCATCTTGATGATGGTCGCGATCTCCAGCTCCAGGCGTGCCTGGTACTGCGGCGCCGTCGCCTCGCGCGCGGCGGGGTCCGGGTAGAGCGCGATCAGGCGCAGGCGCAGCCCCTCGTTCGCCTGGGTCCGCAGGTAGTCGTCCAGGCTCTCGCCGTTGGGCGTGGGGAACTGCGGCAGGCGGCTCTTGCCCAGCTCGATCTCCAGGCTGCAGCGACGCGCGATCTCCACGCTGTTGGCCAGCGCCGCGGGCAGGTCGGAGAACAGCTGTGCCATCTCCGCCTGGGTCTTGAAGTACTGCTCGGGCGTGAACGTCCGCGGGCGGCGCTGGTCGGCCAGCACGTACCCCTGGCTGATGCACACGCGCGCCTCATGGGCCTTGAACTCATCCGGTGCGAGGAACTGCACCGGGTGCGTGGCCACCAGCGGCAGCTGCAGGCGAGCGGCGAGCCTGGCCGCCATGCGCACATACGTCTCCTGCTGGGGCTGGCCGCAGCGCTGCACCTCGATGTAGAAGCGGCCGGGGAACAGCTCGGCCCAGGAGCGCGCGAGCAGCTCGGCGGCGGGCTCGTTGTCGGAGAGCAGCGCCTGCCCGATGTCGCCGGAGGTCGCGCCCGAGAGCGCGATCAGCCCCTGCGTGCCGAGCTCCAGGAACCAGGATTTCCTGACCTCGGCGCGACCGCGGTGCTGGTTGTTGCGGTAGGCACGCGAGAGCAGCTCGCAGAGGCGGTGATAGCCCTCGCGGTCCTGGCACAGCACCAGCGCGCGATCGGGGCGGTCGCGGTCCGCGTCGTTGGTAATCCACAGGTCGCAGCCGATGACGGGCTTGACCCCGGCGCCGCGGGCCGCGGAGTAGAACTTGACCAGGCCGAAGACGTTGGCGAGGTCGGTGAGCGCCAGCGCCGGCATGCGATCGCCGCTGGCGCGCGCGACGGCCTCGTCGATGCGCACGGTGCCATCGGAGATCGAGTACTCGCTGTGCAGGCGGAGGTGGATGAACTGCGGCGACGACATGCGCGGGATTCTAGCAGCGCACGCACGGCGCGGACTGTCGCCGCCCGGACACGCTCCGGCCGAATTTCGATACGCGGCGTATCGCAAGCTATAATGCGCGGCCTGCGCTGCAACCGGACTCCCCCGATCTTGCTTCCTGCCTTACCGCGATGAGCGACGCCCGCGCCATCCGCCGGGCCGCCCTCGTCATGCTCGTGCTCGTGCTGGTCTGGGGCTACGCCTGGATCCTCGCCAAGATCGCGCTGCGCTATTGCGGCCCGCTCGACTTCGCCGCGCTGCGCACGGCGGTCGGCGCGGTCGCGCTGTTCCCCGTGCTGCTGTGGAAGAGCAAGCGCATCCTGCCCGACCACCCGCTGGAGGCGCTGGGCGTGGGTGTGATCGGCACCGCCCTGTTCCTGCTGCTCAACAACTGGGCGCTCTCGCAGGGCGACGCAGGCAAGACGTCCGTGCTGGTGTTCACCATGCCGTTCTGGGTGCTCCTGTTCGCCTGGCCGCTGCTGGGCGAGCGCGTCAACGCGATCGGCTGGGCAGCCGTCGGGCTGGCGGCGGCCGGGCTGGTTCTCATCCTCGAGCCTGCCGGCACGCGCAGCGGCCTGCTCGCGAAGGTGCTGGCGATCCTCGCCGGCGTGTGCTGGGCCCTGGGGGTGGTCATATCCAAGCGCCTGCAGAACCGCCACCCGGTGGACCTGTTCAACTTCACCTTCTGGCAGATGGTGCTCGGACTCATCCCCATGGCGCTGGTGGCGGGCATGACGCACACCCGGCCGATCGACTGGACCCCGCAGTTCATCGCGGTGGTCGTGCTGCTCGGCATCGTCGCGACGGCAGGGGGCTGGATGGCCTGGTTCTACGTGCTCGATCACCTGCCGGCCGGCACCACCAGCATGGCATCGCTCGGCATCCCGGTCGTGGCCCTGCTCGGCGGTGCGCTGCAGCTGGGTGAGCGTCCCAGCGCGGCGGAGTGGAGCGGCATCGGCCTCATCGCCGTCGCGCTCGCGCTGGTGTCCTGGGATACGATGCGCCGGCACCGGCCGCAGGAGGCCTTGATGGGACAGGAATGATGCGACTCAGCCAATCCCAATTCGTCGACGTGCGCGGCCTGCGCTATCACGTGCGCACCTGGGGCGATCCTTCCCACCGCCAGTTGTGGCTGCTGCACGGGTGGATGGACGTGTCGGCGTCGTTCCAGTTCCTGGTCGACGCGCTCGCGCACGACTGGTACGTGATCGCGCCCGATTGGCGCGGCTTCGGCGGATCCGAGTGGGCCACGGGCGGCTATTGGTTCGCCGACTATCTCGGCGACCTCGACGTGCTGTTGCGCGCGCTTGCCGGCGATGCGCCGGTCGACCTCGCCGGCCACAGCATGGGCGGCAACGTCGCCGGGCTCTATGCCGGGGTGCGACCGGAGCGCATCCGCCGCCTCGCCCTCCTCGAGGGATTCGGGCTGCCGCGCACCAAGCCCACCGCCGCACCCGAGCGTTACGCCAGGTGGCTCGACGAGATCGCGGCGCCGCCCGCCTTCAAGTCCTATACCGCCTGGGTCGAGGTCGAGGACCGGCTGATGCAGAACAACCCGCGCCTCACGCGGGAGCGGGCGCAGTTCCTGGCCCGGCATTGGGCCATGCGCGCACCCGACGGGGAGATCCGCCTGGCGAGCGACCCGGCCCACAAGATGGCGCACGCGGTGCTCTACCGCCTCGACGAAGCCATCGCGTGCTGGCGCCGCATCACCGCCCCGGTGCTCTGGGTGTGGGGTGATGGGGAATGGATGCGAAAGTGGTTCAGGACCGGCGAGGACGATCTCGCGGAGCGGCGCGCGGCCTACGCCAACCTCACCGAGGTCCGCCTGGAAGAGTGCGGCCACATGCTGCACTTCGACCAGCCCGAGCGGCTGGCCGCCGTGCTGGAGCAGTTCTTCGCCGGCGCGTGAGCCGGCTCGGGCGCTACTTGCTGTTGCCTTCCGGTGCGGGAGCGCAGCCCTTCACCGCCGCCATCACCGCCGCCGTGAGCTGGCGCGCGAAGCGCGCGTCGAGCTTGCCGTTCTGCAGCAGCAGGCGATACCACATCGGCCCGTAGATCAGCTCGCACGCGAAGTCCAGATCGGTCGCGGCGGCGACTTCGCCGCGCGCCATGGCGCGCTCGAACATCAGTTTGAGCGATTCGGTGCGCTTGGAGATGAAAGCGGACAGCAACACCGCGCGGAACTCCTCGTCGTGCACGGCATCCGCCATCAACCCGCGCATCACGGGGGCGGAGATGTCCGTCAGGCGCTTGAAGCCCGCGGTGAGATAAGCCTCGAGGTCCGCGCGCAGGGACCCGCGGTCGGGCACCGGCAGCTTGCTGGCTGCATGGTTGGCGTACGCCTCCAGCACCAGTTCCGCCTTGCACTTCCACCAGCGGTAGATGGTCTGCTTACCTACACCCGCATGGCGGGCGACGCCTTCGATGGTGAGCGCGCCGTAGCCCTCGGCCTCGAGCAGGCGCAGCACCGACTCCAGGATGGCCTCGTGCGAATGCTCGCTGCGCGGGCGCCCGCGCGGGGCCTTCGCTTCGGCCTGCGGCTTGGAGGACTCCGTGGTGACGCCGTTGGTCATGGAATCAGGGCGTTGGCAGGATCGGTTGGGCGGGCCGGCGCTCCCGCAGCGGGGGCGCAGCGGCGGTCGCAGCGTACCACAGGCCAGACACTGCGCGCTGTCAGGCGCGCAGGAAGAATGCCCCGCGCCAGAGCGTGAGGCAGCCCATGCCGACGAAGGCCGGCGCGTAGCTGCCGGTCGCGGCCACGCTCGCCCAGAACAGGATGGGCATCACGACGACGCCCAGGTAGGTCATCGCGAGCGTGCCGCCGGTGGCTGCGGCCGCCTGGCCCGCCGGCACCACGCGCGCGACCTCCGCCAGGTAGACCCCGTTCCAGCCGATCGCCGTGGCGCCGTAGATCGCGCTCACCAGCAGCACGAGCGCGGTCGGCCAGCCGTGCCCCGCTGGCGCCATGGCGAACGCGGCCAGCGACATCGCGACGCCGAGGATCCCGAGCAGGCGCCGCGGAGCAACCCAGTGGTCCGCCACCACACCCCAGAACACGCGGCCCGCGATTCCCGCCGTCATGGCCGTGGACAATGCGGCGCCGGCCACCGGCAGGCTAAAGCCGGCGCGCTCGTACAGGAACACCACCAGGTAGGACGCCAGGCACATCTGCATGCCCGAATAGGCGAACGAGGCGAAGCCCATCTCGCGCAGGCGCGGATGCTGCAGGACCATCCGCAGCGGATCGATCAGTCCCTGCTTGGTCGTGGTACCCAGCGCGGCGCTGTCCGCGTCGATCCGTGCGCGCCACGGCTGCACCGCGAAGGCGAGCGCCGCACTCAGCACGCCGATCGCAACCGCCGCCGCGCGCCAGCCGAGCGCGAGGATGAGCGCAGGCACCAGCGCGCCTGCGATGGCACCGCCGACTGGCACGCCGGTCTGCTTGATCGAGAAGATGAGCGAGCGCAGCTTCGGCGGGGCACGGTCGGCGAGAATGGCCGAGCTCGCCGGCGTGATCGGACCGTAGCCGAAGCCGATGACCAGCGCGCCGAGGACGATCAGCGCAATGCTGCCGGAGGCCATGAGGGCGATCCCCGCGCCACAGAGCACCAGGCTGCCCTGGCTCACGCGCATCGGTCCGCGGCGCGCGATGGCGCCGCCCGAGCGCAGCGCGCCGAACACGGCGCTGAAGTAGATGAGCGAAGTGACGATGCCGACGGAACTGGCTGCCACGCCGGCATCGGCCTGGGCATCCGGCGCGAGCACGGGCGGGGTGAACACGACCAGCGACACGAGCGACTGGATCGCGAGCGTGAGGATGACGGAGAGCCAGACGGGGTTCACTGCGAGGCGAGAGGCTAGAGGCGAGAGGCTAGAGGAAAAACACCGTGCTTTGCGCGCGATATCGTGATGCACCATTCGGCGCGGGATTGATGGACAATCTCGCGCA
>CAZFYX010000009.1:0-33132 GCA_964523885.1 uncultured Burkholderiales bacterium
AGTCCACGGCCGAGGGTGGACGCTGGGTCGAGGCACGTGAGAGCGACGACGTGGCGGCGCAACGCTGGAGCTGAGGCGATGGGGCTGAGCGGAGATTCCGGGGTTCGACGAAGCGGCGCCAAGCGCGCGGCCAAGACTGCAACGGGGCGCAGCGCCAGGCCGGCTGCCCGGGCCGAGCCGCCCGCGCGACCGCAGATCCGCATCATGCTGCGAAAGGCCATCGCGATGGGACCCGGCAAGGCGGACCTGCTGCGTGCGATCGGCCAGACCGGTTCGATCAGCGCAGCGGCCCGGGAGCTGGGCATGTCGTACCGGCGCGCGTGGCTCCTCGTCGACACGATGAACCAGTGCTTCCGCAGCCCGCTGGTAGAGACCCTGACCGGCGGCCAGCATGGCGGCGGCGCCCGCGTTACCGAGCTCGGCCTGGAGGTGCTGCGCCGCTACGTCGAGATGGAGGCGAAGGCCGCGTCCAGCGTGGAGCACGAGCTCGACCAGTTCATCCGCCTCATGAGCGGGCACAAGGCCTGACCGGCGCATCACGCCGTCGGATTGACGTTCCGGAAACTTTCTCCTGCACCTGATGCCGTTCGAACTTGACAGCCTCGCTATATTCAGTAATATATAACGTAGGTGTGAGCGATGCCACCAATCGCGGGCACCCCCTTCGAGACTTCAAAGCGGCGCGTGCGCCGCTTTTTTTCTCGGCAGTGCCTTGCACCCGGCACATCAAGCAGGCGGGCCCGCGCGGTGGACCTGCCCGGGTGGACGCCGGAACCATCCGCATGGCGATGCCGCTTTGCCCGCTCGACCGCTCACTGCTAGGATGCCGCGCCTATGCTCGGTCAGGCCCTCATTCCCCTGCTGCTCACGCTCAAGGTCGCCCTGCTCGCGACGCTGCTGGCGCTCGTCATGGGAGTGGCGATCGGCTACCTGCTGGCGCGGCACGCATTCCCGGGCCGGGACGTCCTCGATGCAATCTGCACCCTGCCGATGGTCATGCCGCCCACGGTCCTCGGCTACTACCTGATCGTTCTGGTGGGCCGTCGTGGATGGCTCGGCAGCTGGCTCTGGGACACCTTCGGCATTACCCTCATGTTCACGTGGCAGGGTGCCGCGCTGGCCGCGGCCGTCGTCGCCTTTCCGCTGGTGTTCAAGTCCGCGCGTGCGGCGTTCGAGGGTGTGGAGGGGCAGCTGGAGAAGGCCGCCCGGACCCTGGGCGCCTCCGAACTGCGAGTGTTCTTCCGCGTGACGCTGCCGCTCGCCTGGCGCGGCATCCTCGCCGGCACCATGCTCGCATTCGCACGCGCGCTGGGCGAGTTCGGCGCGACGCTCATGGTGGCGGGCAACATCCCCGGCAAGACCCAGACGCTCTCGCTGGCCGTCTACGACGCGGTCCAGGCCGGCCAGGATGACCTCGCCAACTTCCTGGTACTCGTCACCTCGATCGTGTGCGTCCTCATCCTGGTCGCGTCCGGAAAACTGCTCAAGCCCCGCTACTAGCGTCATGAAGCTGCAGGTGGACATCGGCAAGACCCTGCGTTCGAGGGACCGCGAGTTCCAGCTCGAGGCGCGGTTCGAGGCGCGCCACGACCGCGTGGTCGTGTTCGGGCCTTCCGGATCGGGCAAGAGCATCACGATGCAGTGCATCGCCGGACTGGTCCGGCCGGACCAGGGACGCATCGTCGTGAACGAGCGGGTGCTGTTCGACTCGACGGCCGGGATCGATCTGCCGGCGCGCGACCGGCGCGTGGGCTTCGTGTTCCAGGACTACGCGCTGTTCCCGCACCTGTCGGTGGAGGAGAACCTCGCCTTCGGCCTGGGCCAGGGGCCGGGAAACCGGATTGCCCCGGCGCATGCCGAGCGGGTAGGCAATTTTCTCGAGCTGTTCGAGCTCCAGGCGATGGCACGCAGCCTGCCGCGCAGCCTGTCCGGCGGGCAGCGGCAGCGCGTGGCCCTGGCCCGTGCGTTGATCCGCGAGCCTCAGCTGCTGCTGCTCGACGAGCCGCTCTCGGCGCTCGACCCGCTGCTGCGCGAACGCGTGCGCAGCGAGCTCTCGTCCACGCAGCGGCGCTTCGGTGTGCCGATGATCGTCATCACCCACGACCCGGCCGACGTCGAGGCGTTCGCGGAGAACGTGGTTGTATTCGACCACGGGCATGTAGCCGAGGTGCTCGACCTGGGCCCCGAGTCCGGTGAGGAATCCAGGCAGCGCCGGCGTGAACGGCTGGGGCGCATGCTGGCCGACCTCTATCCGGCCGGAACCTCCATCTGACACCGACCAACGCAACCTTCAGGAGCGACCTTGAAACTCAGTGCCCGCAACCAGCTGCTCGGCGTGATCTCCGAAGTGACCAGGGGCAGCACCACCACGATCGTCAAGATCGAGGTGCGCAATCCCGCGATCATCTCGGCCTCCATCACCAACGAGGCCGCCAACGAGCTCGGCCTGCGGGTCGGGCAGCAGGCCACCGCGGTCATCAAGGCCACCGACGTCATCGTCGGCGTGTAGTGCACCGGCGGGGCGCGGTCAACGGCCGCTGAAGCGGCCATCCGCGCGGGTACCGGACAATGCGTCCATCCGGCCCTCGAACCAGCCGATCCGCACGTCGGACGCCGCGTCGAAGGCCGGGACATACGGCTTGATGTCGAGCAGCGGCGTGCCGTCGAGGACGTCGACATCCTCGACGTGGAGAATGCCAGCCTCGCGCCGTACCAGTCGCACGAGCGAGAGACCGATCGGGTTCGGCCGCGCCGGCGCCCGGGTCGCGAAGATCCCCCGGGTCGCCTGGTCGAGGAATGGGACCACCGCGAGCTGCCCCGCCGGGGCGCGGTGCAGATGGTAGATGAGCAGCAGGTGGGAGAAGCCTTCGATGTCCGCGAGGCCTGCTTCCAGTTCCTGCCGCAGCACGACCCGGCCCTGTACGCCACGTGCCGCAGGCGGCTGGATCGGCATCCCGGCAGGCGCCTGGAAGGGGGACCGGACCACGCCGATCGGCTCGAACTGGACTGGGTTCATCTCTGGATCCTCAGAAGCGTGCACGCTGCAGGCGGCGGAATGCGCCCGGCCCCTATAATGCCGCCATCACATCTTGGCTGGAGTGGCCGCGTGAGCCTGGCAGGACTTCTGGCGGTGGGCGCAGGCGCAGCCATGGGAGCGTGGGTACGCTGGCTGCTCTCCCTTGCGCTGAACCCGGTTTTCCCGACCATCCCGCTCGGCACGCTGGCCGCAAACCTCGTCGGCGGCTTCGTCATCGGGGCGGTGATCGAACTGCTCGGGCTGCGCGTGGACTTGCCGCCCGAGGTCCGGCTGTTCGCGGTCACTGGTTTCCTCGGCGGGCTGACCACCTTCTCGACCTTCTCGGCCGAGGCCGCGGGCCTGCTGATCCACGGTCAGTGGCTCTGGACCGCGGCGCTCATCGGGGCCCACGTCCTCGGCTCGATCGCGCTCACCTTCGCCGGCATGTTCACCGTGCGGGCGCTCTTTGCCTAGGCAAGCTCTGATCAATGGGCTACGCGGTACTCCCGCGCGATTCTGCCCCAAGGCGGCGTCGGTGCGGACGACATGTAGCCGGCCTGCACTAGGACGAGCCGAGGGCACGCGTGAAGCCCGCCAGTCGGCGTGCGCATCCCGCTCCGGGGTCGGATCGATCGCACAAGCGCGGTGGAGGCTCCCTTCACCCTGCGCGGGCGCGGGGCAGAATCGCGGGTCCCTCGAAAGCGCCTTCATATCGACCCGTTGTGTCAGGGGCGGCGGCTGCGGCGCGGCTGTCCTTGCCAAGCTTCCAAGCTCGGCGGCGTCGTGCCGCTTGCATCCATCCGCCGCTGACGCAACGCACAGCGCAGCCCATCAATCAGAGCTTCCCTGGGCGGCAGGATAGAGGCAGCCATTGAGCAGCGCACGGGCCGCGCGGGTGACCTCGCTCGCGGTCAGTCCCAGCGGTCCGCCGATCTCGCGCGCGCACCGATCCGCGGCGAGGCCATGCAGGTGCACGCCTGCGAGTAGGGCGTCATGCGCGGCCGCGCCCTGCGAGAGCAGGCTGCCGACGATCCCGGAAAGCACGTCGCCCATCCCCGCGCTCGCAAGGCCCGGGTTGCCCGTGGTGTTGATCCACCAGTTGCCGCGGGGCTCTGCGACCACGGTTCCCACGCCCTTCAAGGCGACGCTCGCATTGAACCGACGGCTGATCGCGAGCGCCGCGGCGACGCGGTCGGCCTGGACTGCGGCGGTGGTGGAGCGCAGCAGCCGAGCAGCCTCTGCAGGGTGCGGCGTGAACAGGGTCGGGTGCGTGCGGGCCGAACAGACGTCGGCCAGCGCGTCGTGTGCGCCGATGAGGTTGAGGGCATCGGCATCCAGCACCAGCGGCAACTCGCGCTCCAGTGCACGCGCGACGACGCTGCGGGCCTGCGGCGACTGCCCCAGCCCGGGCCCGACCACCTGGCAGGTAAGCTGGCTCATGAGGACGAGTTCGTCGGCGTCCCGCAGCATGAGCTCGGGCTGGAGGGGATCGAGCCGCCGCGGCCGCTCTCCCACCAGGCCGACGTAGATCCTGCCGGTGCCGAGGTACAGCGCGGCGCGGCCAGCCAGCAACGCGGCACCGGTCATCCCGGCTGCGCCGCCGAGGACCCCCACGCTGCCGAAGGTGCCCTTGTGGCTGTTGCGCGCGCGCCGTGCGAGGATGCGGGCGAGCAGGGCAGTGGGGACGAGATGGCCGGCTGGCGGATGCAGCGCGGGGACGTCGAGTCCGAGGTCGCGCAGATGAAGCGTGCCGGCGTGATCCGGACCGTCGAGCGTGAGCAGGCCGGGCTTGAGTGCGATGAATGTCACCGTGTGTTGTGCCCGCACGGCGCAGCCGAGCACGCGCCCGGTGTCTGCATGCAGGCCGCTCGGAAGGTCCAGTGCGAGTACCGGGGCCGGCTGCGAGTTGATCCATCCCACCAGCTCCGCTTGGCGATCTGCCAGGTCGCGCTGCAGTCCGATCCCGAACAGTGCATCGACCACCAGGTCGAACCGGCCCGGCGGCACGTCCGCCAGCACCGCCCCGCCGTCCGCAATCCAGGCGTCGTATGCCGCGACCGCGTCGGCCCCGAGGCGGTCACGCTGGCCGGCGAACACCACCGCCACCTGGTACCACCAACGCTTGAGGTGGCGCGCAACCACGAAGCCGTCACCCCCATTGTTGCCGGGCCCCGCCAGGATCAGTACCGAGCGTTTACCGGCCAGCAGGCGGTCGCGGGCCAGCTGTGCAGCCGCCAGTCCCGCCCGCTCCATGAGCGTCGCAGGATCGGGCTGCGCTGCGCTCAGCGTCTCGACCGCACGCACGTCGCTGCTGGTGAGCACCGGCAGGTCGTCCACGGCGCCTTCCGGCAAGGGCAGGGCAGGTGACATGCGGCAAGTGTAGCCCGACTGCAGGGCGAGGACGTGCGGATGCGCCCGGATGTGTCCGGGTACGCGAGGGGGGCGGGTATAATCGCGCTTTGCGGCCCGCTTCCTGCTCGATGCAAACCGTCCTCTGCCTTCCCGGCCGTCGCGCCCTCTCCGATTTCCGCCTGCAGAAGATCGTCTCGCTTGGACGCGAGTCGGTTCCGCGCCTGGCGCGCATGCATGCGCAGTTCTGGCACTTCGTGAAGCTGCGCCGCACGCTCCCGGTCGGTGAGCGCGCAGTGCTCGAGGCGCTGCTGACATACGGGCCGAAGACTGCGCAGGAGGATGTCCGCCCGGGGCTGCTGGTGGTCCCGCGCATCGGCACCATCTCGCCGTGGTCATCGAAGGCCACCGACATCGCGCATCAGTGCGGGCTGGATGCCGTCGAGCGCATCGAGCGCGGAACCGTGTTCGACGCCGTGCTCGCGGGCGGCAAGCGGGCCGGCCGCGACGTGCTCGCGATGCTCGCGCCGCTGGTGCACGACCGGATGACCGAGACGGTGCTGGAGGCGTTCGACGGCGCCGATGCGCTGTTCCTGCACGCCACCCCGACGCCGCTGGAGTCCGTCGACCTGCTGGGCCGGGGGCGCATTGCCCTCGAGCAGGCCAACGCGGGCATGGGCCTGGCGCTCTCGCCCGACGAGATCGACTACCTGGCGGAGTACTTCGGTCGCATCGGCCGCAACCCCACGGACGTCGAACTGATGATGTTCGCGCAGGCGAACTCGGAGCACTGCCGGCACAAGATCTTCAACGCGAGCTGGGTGATCGATGGCACGCCCATGCCCCACTCCCTGTTCGGGATGATCCGGCACACGCACCGGCAGAATCCGGCCGGCACGCTGGTCGCGTACTCGGACAACGCCGCCGTCATGGAAGGCGTGCGCACTGCGCGCTTCTTCCCGGGGCCGGACGGCGTGTACACCTGCCGCGACCAGCACGCCCACATCCTCATGAAGGTGGAGACGCACAACCATCCGACCGCCATCTCGCCCTTCCCGGGGGCGGCGACCGGATCGGGCGGGGAGATCCGCGACGAGGGCGCAACCGGCCGTGGTGCCAAACCGAAGGCGGGCCTCACCGGATTCACCGTCTCCCACCTGCGCATCCCCTCGTTCGTGCAGCCGTGGGAGCGCAAGGACTACGGGCGGCCCGGACGCATCGCCTCGCCGCTGCAGATCATGCTCGAGGGTCCGATCGGCGGGGCCGCCTTCAACAACGAGTTCGGCCGCCCGAACCTGCTGGGCTACTTCCGCACCTTCGAACAGGCGGTCGCGGGCGAGCAGCGGGGTTACCACAAGCCGATCATGATCGCCGGCGGAGTGGGCAACATCGCGCCCGAGCAGATCGAGAAGCTGCCGCTCACCGCGGGCACCGCACTGGTGCAGCTCGGCGGACCGGCGATGCTGATCGGCCTGGGCGGCGGTGCCGCCTCGAGCATGGGCACCGGTCAGAACGCCGAGGATCTCGACTTCGACTCCGTGCAGCGGGGCAACCCGGAGATCCAGCGCCGCGCGCAGGAAGTCATCGACCGCTGCTGGGCACTGGGTCCGGACAACCCTATCCTGTCGATTCACGACGTGGGCGCCGGCGGACTGTCCAACGCACTGCCCGAGCTCGTGCACGGGGGCGGCGTGGGCGGCCGTTTCGCGCTGCGCGAGGTTCCCAACGAGGAGCCCGGCATGTCGCCGATGCAGGTCTGGTGCAACGAGGCCCAGGAACGCTATGTCCTGGCGGTCCGGGCCGATCGCCTCGACCAGTTCCGCGCGCTGTGCGAGCGCGAGCGCTGTCCGTTCGCCGTCGTCGGGACCGCGACGACCGAGCATCAGCTGGTGGTCGAGGACGGCCTGTTCGAAAACCGGCCGGTCGACATGGATCTGTCGGTGCTGCTCGGCAAGCCGCCCCGCATGACGCGCCAGGTCGCCCGCCTCGCGCGCACCCTGCCCGCGCTCGACCTCAGCGGCATCGACCTGCAGGAAGCGGCACTGCGCGTGCTGCGCTTCCCTGCGGTGGCGAGCAAGACCTTCCTCATCAGCATCGGCGACCGGACCGTGGGCGGTCTGTGCAGCCGCGACCAGTTGGTCGGACCGTGGCAGGCCCCGGTCTCGGACGTGGCCGTGACGCTTGCCGGTTTCGGCACCGCGGCGGGCGAGGCGATGGCGATGGGAGAGCGCACGCCGCTCGCGCTGATCGACGGACCGGCCTCGGGCCGAATGGCGGTGGGGGAGGCGATCACGAACATCGCTGCGGCCCGCATCCCCGGGCTTGGCGCGGTGAAGCTGTCCGCCAACTGGATGGCGCCGGCCGGCCATCCCGGCGAGGATGCGACGCTGTTCGACACGGTCAGGGCCGTGGGCCTCGAGCTGTGCCCGGCGCTGGGCATCAGCATCCCGGTGGGCAAGGACTCGATGTCGATGAAGACCACCTGGCAGGCGGGCGGCGCAGCCCGCCAGGTCACGGCCCCGCTGTCGCTGATCGTCTCCGCGTTCGCACCCTGCCTCGATGCGCGCAAGACCCTCACGCCCCAGCTGCGGGTGATGGACGAAGAGACGGTGCTGCTGCTGGCCGACCTGGGCGGCGGGCGCAATCGGCTGGGCGGTTCCACGCTCGCCCAGGTCTTCGGGCAGCTCGGCGACCAGGTGCCGGATGTGGACGATCCCCGCGCGCTGCGCGGCTTCTTCGACGTGGTCCAGGCCCTGAACGAGCGCGGCATGCTGCTGGCCTACCACGACCGTTCTGACGGCGGGTTGTTCGCGACGCTGTGCGAGATGATGTTCGCGAGCCACGTCGGAGTGACCGTCGATCTCGACGACGCGGACAACGACACCCGACTGCTCGCAGCGCTGTTCAGCGAGGAGCTGGGGGCGGTCCTGCAGGTCCGGCAGGCCGATCTGGCGGCCGTGCAGCAGGCGTTCGCGGGCGCCGGATTGCACGGCATGCTGCGTACCCTGGGCACGATCAACCGCTCCGGCCGCCTGGTGGTCCGGGTCGACGGCCGCGAGCGCTACGCGCAGCTCGGCACCGTCCTGCTGCGCACCTGGTCGGAGACCACGCACCGGATCCAGCGCCTGCGCGACAATCCGGACTGCGCGCAGGAGGAGTTCGATGCACTCCTGGATGCCGGGGACCCGGGCCTGCATGCCACCCTGACCTTCGATCCCGCCGAGGACATCGCCGCACCTTACGCCAGTGGCGGTGCGCGGCCGCGGGTCGCGATCCTGCGCGAGCAGGGCGTGAACGGCCAGATCGAGATGGCCGCGGCGTTCCACCGCGCCGGCTTCGAAGCGGTCGACGTGCACATGAGCGACATCATCGCGGGACGCGCGTCGCTGCGCGACTTCAATGGCTTCGCAGCCTGCGGCGGGTTCTCGTACGGCGACGTGCTCGGCGCCGGCGAGGGCTGGGCCAAGTCGATTCTCTTCAACGCGAGGGCACGGGAAGCCTTCGAGGCGTTCTTCCACCGCGGCGACTCATTCGCACTGGGCGTGTGCAATGGCTGCCAGATGATGAGCAACCTGCGCGACCTGATCCCCGGCGCGCAGGACTGGCCGCGCTTCGTGCGCAACCGCTCCGAACAGTTCGAGGCCCGCTTCGTGATGGTCGAGGTGACGCGCAGTCCGTCACTGTTCTTCCAGGGCATGCAAGGCAGCCGCATCCCCATCGCGACCGCGCATGGCGAAGGCTATGCCGAGTTCGGCAGTGGCCGGCAGCTGGCCGACGCGCGCGCGCTGGTCGCATTGCGCTACGTCGACAACCGCGGCCGCCCCACGGAGCGCTATCCGGCCAACCCGAACGGCTCCCCCGAGGGGATCACTGGCCTCACCACGGCAGACGGGCGTTTCACCATCCTCATGCCGCACCCCGAACGCGTGTTCCGCACGCTGCAGATGTCCTGGCGTCCCGACGAGTGGGGCGAGGACGGTCCGTGGCTGCGGCTGTTCCGCAACGCGCGGCGCTGGATCGGCTGAACCTGCGCCACCATGGCGCATTACGTCGGCATGCGCTAGGCTTGCCTCATTCGCACCAGCACTGGAGGGCAGGGATGGGCAAAGCAGCAAGCTATGTGGCACTGGCCGTGGCGCTCGCGACCACCGGCTGCGTATCGCAGCAGCAGTTCCTCGACCAGAATCGCGACAAGGCCATGCAGGCTGCGCTGAATCGCGGAAAGTTCGAGCTCGGCTGTACGGAAGCCAGCGGACAGGTGCTCTCGCAGGACATGGTCCAGCCAGCCGTGTTCGGCGGGATCCAGCGGGCCGAGTACACCATCGGCGTGCAGGGCTGCGGCAAGAAGGGCGTTTACATCGCCATCTGCCCCGAGGGCGGTGACGGCTGCTTCGTGACCGATTCCGGTCCCTACCACCGCTTCTGAGGGTCACCCGGCAAGGACCGGAATGAAGAAGGGGCCCTCGAGGGGCCCCTTCTTCTTGCGTGCGCGTGACTCGCCGCGAGTCACGAGTCACGGCAGTTGCCTACTCCACCTTCGCCTTCTCGCGCAGTGCGGCCATGGCCTGGTCGCGCTTCTGCGTCATCACCTGCTGGTACAGGCGATCCTTGACCTGGTCGTAGTCGGGGAATTGGACGTCGCGGATGTCCTCCACCAGGATGATGTGGTAGCCGTACTGGGTCTTGACCAGCACCTTGGTGTACTCGCCCTTCTTGAGCTTGAGCATGGCATCGCCAAACTCCTTGACGAAGTTGCTGCCATCGCTCCAGTCGAGCGCGCCGCCCTCGGCCTTGGAGCCGGCATCCTCGGACTTCGCCTTGGCCACGGTCGCGAAGTTCTTGCCGTTGGCCTTGTTGATCTCGGCCAGCGCGGCCTTGGCCTTCTTCTCGTCCTTGATCAGGATGTGGCGCGCCTTGTACTCCTTGCGCTCCCCGCCGCCGGTCTGCTCCTTCTTGATCTTCTCGTACTCGGCCTTGAGCTCGGCGTCGTCCATCGGGTGGGTCTTGAGGAAGTTGTCGAAGTAGGCGCGGATCAGGAACTCCTGCTTCGCCATCTCCATCTGGGTCTGGAACTGCGGGTCCTTGTCCAGGCCTTCCTTGATCGCCTCCTGGGCGATGACCTCGCGCATGATCAGCGCGTCCTTGACGTTCTTGCGCAGGGCCTCGTCGTCCTTCTGGCCCTGCTGCACCTGGCTCTTGACCACGTACTCCATGCGGTCCTGGGAGATGGGCACGCCGTTGACCACGGCGACGTTCTTGTCGTCCGCCATGGCGGACAGGGTCAGCAGGCCTGCCAGGGCAGTGGCGGCGGCCAGGCCGGTCTTCTTCAGTTGCATGGGCTTTCCTTCTCTTGGTCTGTGCTACAGGTTGATTGGAGCGGCGCGGCCGCCAGAGGTTCTGCTGCTGAAGTGGCTATTGACTGGGAAACGCGCTGTCGAGTTCATCCGGCGTATAGGCCGATATGGCAAGCGCATGGATCTGGCGCTGCATCATGTCCGCCAGGGCCTGGTAGACGAGTCGGTGGCGAGCCACCGCGCGCTGGCCGAGGAACCGGCGCGAAACGATCAACAGGCGGTAGTGCCCGCCGCCGTCGCGCGCGCCGGCATGTCCGATGTGCTCGCCACTCTCGTCGTGGAGCTCGACCAGTTCGGGCTCCAGTACACCGAGGCGCTGGCGGATCGCGGCCGCGACCGCAGTCTCGCTTGCCATCGTCATTCCGGCAGCACCCGCTCGAACGGCTTCACGGTGACGGTGGCGAACACCCCCTCGGTGACGTACGGGTCGGCGTCGATCCAGGCCTGCGCGGCAGCGAGAGATTCGAACTCGGCGACGATCAGGCTGCCGGTCACACCCGCTGGCCCCGGGTCAGCGCTGTCGATCGCGGGCAGCGGCCCGGCGAGCACCATGCGCCCGGCGTCGGCCAGCTCGCGTGCGCGTAGCAGGTGAGCAGGGCGGGCCGCCGCGCGGCGGGCAGTGCTGCCGGAAACGTCTTCGCCCAGGATCATGTAGAGCATGTCACTTGCCCTGCTCGTCCTGCGCGTAGCGCGCCAGCACGAGGCCCTGTGCGAGCACGAACAGGAGCATCAGTCCGGTCCCGCCGAACAGCTTGAAGTTGACCCAGTCGCTCTCGGAGAAGTGGTAGGCCACATACAGGTTCAGGGCGCCCATCAGGAGGAAGAAGGCGCCCCAACTCAGGTTCAGGCGGGCCCAGACGGCATCGGGCAGGGTGATTTGCTGCGCCATCATCGAGCGGATCAGGTTGCGCTGGAACAGCCATTCCGCACCCAGCAGCACCGCTGCGAATGCCCAGTATAGCACCGTGGGCTTCCACTTGATGAAGGTCGGGTCGCGCAGGGCGATGGTCGCACCGCCCATCACCACGATGATGGCGAGGCTGATCCAGAGCATGCGGTCGACCTTGCGCTTGCGCGCCAGCAGCCAGCCGACCTGGCCCAGCGTCGCCAAGATCGCCACCGCGGTGGCCAGCAGGATGGGCGCCTGCTCCGGGTTGACCTGGCTGCCCAGCCCAAGGAGCGACAGCAGGCCGGACACCAGGCCCGCGGCGGTGTCCGGTACGCGCTTCCCCACCGAGTAGGCGAGGAAGAACAGGATCACCGGGAACAGGTCGAAGATGAGCTTCATGCGGGGCGGCCGCGCTGAAACCGGCCATTATGGAGCCTCGGGAAGGGGCTGTCCAACCGGCTCGAGAGCCCGCGCCGGCGGCGATGTTAAGATTGCGCGCCGGCAACAGAGGAGACCAGCCATGGCAATGGTGAAACTGCACGACGACAGCAGCGCCGCCCCGGAGGCGCGCGCGGTGTTCGAGGACATCCGCGCCACGCGCAAGAACGACTACGTCAACAACATCTGGCGGGCGCTGGCGGTGCATCCGCCGATGCTCAAGCGCTTCTGGACCTACATGAAGGAGGTGATGCTCAAGGAGAGCCGGCTCGACCCGCTCACCAAGGAGTACATCTACCTGGCGGTGAGCATGACCAACAACTGCGAGTACTGCATCCACTCGCACATCGCTGCGGCACGCAAGAAGGGGATGGACGACGAGCAGCTGGCCGAGCTGGTGGAGATCGTGGCGCTGGCCAACGCCGGCAACAAGCTGACCCAGAGCCTGCAGGTCGAGGTCGACGAGCGCTTCAAGCCCAGCTTCGACTGAGCGACCCATGGACTTCGAGACCGTGGTGCGCGAGCGCTACAGCGCGCGCCGGTTCCGCCCCGATCCGGTGCCCGATGCGACGCTTGCCCGTATCCTCCAGATCGCGCAGTGCACGCCGTCCTGGTGCAACACCCAGCCGTGGCAGCTGGTGATCACCCGCGGCGCGGGCACCGAACGGCTGCGAGCAGCGCTGTACGCGAAGGCGAAGTCCGGCGCGCCCGCACAGCCGGACTTTGCCTTCCCTGCCGCCTACCAGGGCGTCTACCGGGACCGGCGCAAGGTGTGCGGCGTCCAGCTCTACCAGGCGGCGGGGATCGGCCGGGACGACCGCGCGGCCGCGGCCGAGCAGTCGCTGGAGAACTTCCGCCTGTTCGGTGCGCCGCACCTGGCCATCATCACCACCGACGCGGAGCTCGGTGTGTACGGAGCGATCGACTGCGGGCTGTACGTGCAGACCTTCATGCTGGCGGCGCGGGATGCGGGCGTCGACACGATCGCGCAGGCCGCGCTCGCGTCCTACCCGGCTCTCATCCGCGAGGCCCTGGGCCTTCCGCCGGAGCGCAAGGTGGTGTGCGGCATCTCGTTCGGGTTCGCCGAGCGTGCCGCGCCCATTCACGGCTACCGTACCGAGCGGGCATCGATCGCGGACGCAGTGCGCTTCATGGACCAGTAGACCGACCGGCTCAGCCCACCAGATCCGGCTGAGCCGCTTCACCCGTGTCGTCCACGTCGGCGTGGCGGCTGCGCAGCCGCTTGAAGGCCGCGAGCGCCTGACCCACCACCTGGTCCATGTTGTAGTACCGGTATGTCGCCAGGCGGCCGACGAATGTCACGTGCGGCAGCAGCGCGGCGTCCGCTTCATACCGCTTGTAGCGCAGGGTGTTCTCCGGCGTGGGCACCGGATAGTACGGATCGCCCTCGGCGCGGGGATACTCGTACACCACCGAGGTGCACGCGTGCGACTGACCGGTGATGTGCTTGAACTCGGTGATGCGCGTGTAGGCGTATTCGTTGGGATAGTTGACCGTCCCGACGCTCTGGAAGCGCTCGACCGGGAGCGTCGCGTGCTCGAAATCCAGGCTGCGGTAGGGCAGCCTGCCGTGGCGGCAATCGAAGAACGCATCGACCGGGCCGGTGTAGATCATGTGCCGCCACGGGATCAATCCGGCGATCTCCCGGTAATCGGTGTTGAGCATCACCTTGATGTTCGGGTGCGACAGCATCGCCTCGAACATGCGCGTGTAGCCGTGCAGAGGCATCGCCTGGTAGGTGTCCGCGAAATAGCGGTCGTCACAGTTGGTCCTCGCCGGCACCCGCGCAGTCACGCTGGCATCCAGCTCGGACGGGTCGAGTCCCCACTGCTTGCGTGTGTAGCCGCGGAACAGCTTGTTGTACAGGTCCCGCCCGACGCGCGATACGACGACCTGCTCGGACGTCTCGATGCGGCTGTGCTTCTCGGCCACCGACTCGAAGAAGCGTTCCAGCTCGAACGCCGTCAGGCGGGTGCCATACAGGCGGTTCACGGTGTCGAGGTTGATCGGAACCGGGACCAGCTGCCCGTCCACGCTCGCGAGCACCCGGTGCTGGTAGGGACGCCAGCGGGTGAACTGCGACAGGTAATCGAAGATCTGCGCGGCGTTGGTGTGGAAGATGTGCGGGCCGTACGG
Source organism: uncultured Burkholderiales bacterium (assembly GCA_964523885.1). Classification (GTDB taxonomy): domain Bacteria; phylum Pseudomonadota; class Gammaproteobacteria; order Burkholderiales; family SHXO01; genus SHXO01. The sequence goes on from CAZFYX010000009.1 coordinate 14,204, forward strand.
GTGGACCAGGATGCCATGGTCGTCGTGCCGGTCGTAGGCGTTGCCGCCGATGTGGCTGCGCTTGTCCACCACCAGCACCCGCAGGTCCAGCTGGCTGGCGAGCCGCTCGGCCAGCACGCTTCCGGCGAAGCCGGCACCGACGACCAGGTAATCGAACGCATCGTCCTGATCGCTCGGCCGCGGGACCGCGCCGGACAGACCGCGCACTATTTCGTTGGCCGCCGCCGCAGCAGCCGCCCGCGCAGTCGCGCGCATCGCCTTCCCGTTCCGCATCGAGGGACCTCCCATCCCCCCTGTAGCAGGTCCGGTACCCGGCTGGCTCGCCGCCGCGGGCAGGGCGGCCCGGCAGCCTTTACAGCAGCGCCGAGCGCGCGAACCGGATGAGCGGCTAGCGTGCCGTGTAGCCGCCGTCCACGGGAAGTGCGATGCCGGTCACGAACGCCGCCTCGTCACTGGCCAGGTAGAGGATCGCAGCCGCGATCTCCTCCGGCTGCCCGAAGCGTCCCAGCGGATAGCCGCGGAGGACCTTCTCCGCCCAGCCCGGCTGGTCGCGCAATTCCGCAGTCATCGGCGTCTCGATCACGCCGGGGCAGACGCAGTTGACCCGAACCCTCGGTGCCCACTCCAGCGCCAGCTGGCGCGTGAGGTTGGCCACGCCGCCCTTCGAGGCGGCATAGGCCGACGAGGTCGCCCCGCCGACCAGACCATAGATGGAGGCGAGGTTGACGATGGCACCGCCGCCGGAATCCTGCAGGCGGGGCAGGGCAGTGCGCGACGCGACGTAGCTACCGGTCAGGTTGATGTCCACCACGCGCCGCCATTCCTCCATGGGCGCGCGCTCTCCGGTCAGGTGGGCCCGCACACCAGCCGAGTTCACCAGGATGGACAGGCGGCCGAACGCCTGGATGGTCCGCTCCACCATCCCCGTACAGCTCGCCTCGCTGGTGACGTCGGCGGTGAGGTCGATCGCAGTGCCGCCCTGCCGGGTGATCGTCCGGGCCGTTGCGGCAGCCCCCTCGGCGTTGGCGTCCACGCAGGCTACACGGGCACCTTCGACCGCAAAGCGCAATGCCGTGGCGCGGCCGATCCCGGACCCCGCTCCCGTCACCACTGCAACCTTGTCCTGCAACCGCATCTGGTACCTCCAGGCCTCGATCCGCACGCACCGAGCATAGACGGTTTCCGAAATCCCGGCGCCGCGACCGCTGCGGCGGTAGGATGCACGGATCGGGCGCACGCCCCCGGAGCGGGAGGTCGCATGGATACGCCGAATATCACGCATCTCGAGCGCCGCCGGATCGAGGCGGGCGTCCTCGTACCGATGCTGCAGGCATTCCAGAAGGCGATGGGGAGGGAGCAGGCCAACGCCGTCGCGCGGGAAGTGATCGCGGAACTGGCCCGGCGGGACGGCGAGCGCTGGGCGAGCCAGCACGGCAACGACCTCGCCGCGCTGCGCAAGGTGCAGGATGTCTGGTCCGCCGGCGGCAGCCTCGAGATCCGGCCCGTGGCGCAGGGCGAAGGCCGGCTCGAGTTCGACGTCACCCGTTGCCGCTATGCGGAGCTGTTCCAGGATCTCGGGCTGCCGGAACTGGGCGCATTGATCCACTGCAGCCGCGACTTCGCCATGGTTCGCGGCTTCAACCCGGACCTGAAGCTCGCGCGCACGCAGACCATCATGCAGGGCGCCTCGTACTGCGACTTCCGCTTCAGCGGCGCTGAGGCCTCCGGAAAGGAAAAAGCCGGCTGAGGCCGGCTTTTTCCAGGCTGCTGCGGGAGCGGGCCTACGCCGCCTTGATGATCCCGCGGAGCACGTACGGCAGGATCCCGCCGTGCCTGTAGTAGTCCACCTCGATTGCGGTGTCGATGCGCGAGCGCACCTTGACCTCGTCGCGGCGGCCGTCCTTGCGACGGATCACCAGGGTGAGGTCCTGCTGCGGGCGGATGTCGTCCAGGCCGAGTACCCCGATCTCCTCGCTGCCCTCCAGCTTCAGTGCGTCGACGCTGTCGCTGCCGATGAACTGCAGCGGCAGCACGCCCATGCCCACCAGGTTGGAGCGATGGATGCGCTCGAAGCTGCGCGCCACGACCGCCTTCACGCCAAGCAGCTGCGTGCCCTTCGCTGCCCAGTCGCGTGACGAGCCGGTGCCGTACTCCTCGCCCGCGAAGATCACGGTCGGCGTGCCCTGGCCGATGTACTTCATCGCAGCGTCGTAGATGGTCATCTGCTCGCCGGTGGGCTGGAACAGGGTGAGGCCGCCTTCGACCCGCGAGCCGTCCGCCTTGGCCGGCAGCATGAGGTTCTTGATCCGCACGTTGGCGAACGTGCCGCGCATCATGACCTCGTGGTTGCCCCGGCGGGCGCCATAGCTGTTGAAGTCCTCCTTCACCACGCCGTTCCCGATCAGGTACTTGCCGGCGGGAGAGGTATCCTTGATCGAGCCGGCCGGGCTGATGTGGTCGGTGGTGACCGAGTCGCCGAAGATGCCCAGGATACGGGCCCCGGAGATGCCGCCGACAGCGCCTGGCTGCATCGCGAAATCCTGGAAGAACGGCGGTTCGGCGATGTAGGTCGACTTGGGCCAGTCGTACACCTGCCCCGAGGCCGACGGCACGTTCTTCCACAGGTCGTTGTCCTCCCCCAGTCTGCTGTACAGGCGCTGGAAGGTCTTCGGGTCCATCGCGAACTTCAGGCAGTCGTAGACCTCCTGGCTGGTGGGCCAGATGTCGCCGATCCACACGTCCTTGCCGTCCTTGCCCTTGCCCAGCGGCTCGGTCATGAAGTCCCTGAGCACGGTGCCGGCGATCGCATAGGCCACGACCAGCGGCGGGGAGGCGAGGAAGTTCGCGCGCAGGTTGGGATGGATGCGCGCCTCGAAGTTGCGGTTGCCGGACAGGACCGCAGCGCAGACCAGGTCGTTCTGCACGATGGCCTCGTCGATCGGCTCGGCCAGCGGGCCGGCGTTGCCGATGCAGGTCGTGCAGCCGTAGCCGGAGACGTAGAAGCCGAGCTTCTCGAGTGACGTGAGCAGGCCGGCGCGCTTCAGGTAGTCGTTGACCACCCGCGATCCGGGCGCCAGCGACGTCTTGATGTGCGGCTTGACCGTAAGGCCCTTCTCCACCGCCTTCTTCGCCAGCAGGCCGGCGGCCAGCAGCACGCTCGGGTTGGAGGTGTTGGTACAGGAGGTGATCGCGGCGATCAGCACGTCGCCCGAGCCGATGTCGATGCCGTCCTTGGTCTTGAACCGCTTGCCCAGGTCCTCGGCCTTCTTGGCGAAACCGTTCTCGGCAACCGGCTTGGAGAACAGGCTGTTGAAGGTGGACTTCACCTTGCCGATCTCGATGCGGTCCTGCGGACGCTTGGGACCGGCCAGCGACGGCGCAACGGTGGAGAGGTCCAGTTCCAGTGTCTGGCTGTATTCGATCGTGCCTGCCTTCGGGATCCCGAACAGGCCCTGGGCCTTGAAGTAGGCTCGGAAGGCGTCGACTTCTTCCTTGGTGCGCCCGGTGCCCTTGAAGTACTCGACCGTGGCTTCGTCCACCGGGAAGAAGCCCATCGTGGCGCCGTACTCCGGCGCCATGTTGGCGATGGTGGCCCGGTCGGGCACCGCGAGGTTCTCGACGCCCTCGCCGTAGAACTCCACGAACTTGCCGACCACCTTCGCCTTGCGCAGCATTTCGGTGATGGTGAGCACGAGATCGGTGGCGGTGACGCCGCCCCGCACCTTGCCCTTGAGGTGCACGCCCACCACGTCCGGGGTCAGGAAGTAGACCGGCTGGCCCAGCATCCCGGCTTCGGCCTCGATACCGCCCACGCCCCAGCCGACGACGCCGATGCCGTTGATCATCGTCGTGTGGCTGTCCGTGCCCACCAGCGTGTCGGGGTAGTACACGCCCGACTTGTTGTGCACGCCGCGCGCCAGGTACTCGAGGTTCACCTGGTGCACGATGCCGATGCCCGGCGGCACGACCTTGAAGGTGTCGAAGGCCTGCATGCCCCACTTCATGAACTGGTAGCGCTCCTCGTTGCGCTCGAACTCCAGTTTCATGTTCAGGGCCAGCGCGTCCTTGCTGCCGTAGTGGTCGATCTGGACCGAGTGGTCGACCACGAGGTCGACCGGCACCAGCGGCTCGATTACCTTCGGGTTGGCCCCCATCTTGTCCGCCACGCCCCGCATCGCAGCGAGGTCGGCCAGCAGCGGCACGCCGGTGAAGTCCTGCAGCACAATGCGCGCGACGACGAACGGGACCTCGTCCACGCGGCTGGCCCTGGCACCCCAGTTGGCCAGCTGACGCACGTGCTCCTCGGTCACCTTCTTGCCGTCGCAGTTGCGCAGGACGGATTCGAGCACGATCCGGATCGAGACCGGCAGGCGCGACACCTTGCCCACCCCGGCCTTTTCCAGCGCAGGCAGCGAATAGAACTTGCCGGTCTTGCCGGCGCCGATCTTGAACTCCTGAAGCGTGTTGTGCAGGTTGTGGCTCATGGTTGCGCTCTCGTGGGACGGGGTTCCGTTGTTCTGTTGGCAGGCCAGGGAGCGGTCAGATGACCATCATGTCGACGAACTCGTTCACCGGTGTGTCCTCCAGGCGCTGCTGGTCCTTGCACAGCGCCAGGATGGCGGTGGTCTGCCTGGCCGGGAAACGGCGCAGCAGGTTGGTGCGGAACTTCGCCTCGAGGACGGGGATGCCTTCCTGGCGGCGGCGGCGGTGCCCGATGGGGTACTCGCACACCACCTCCGGCAGCACGGTGCCGTCGTTGAGGGTGACGGTCAGCGCGTTCGCGATCGAGCGCTTCTCGGGGTCGTGGTAGTCCTTGGTGAACTGCGGATCCTCCACGCAGGTGATCCTGTCGCGCAGCGCGTCGATGCGCGGATCGGCGGCGACGTCGTCCTCGTAATCCGCCGCGGTCAGACGGCCCAGGATCAGCGGCACGGCGACCATGTACTGGATGCAGTGGTCGCGGTCGGCCGGGTTGTTCAGCGGGCCCTTCTTGTCGATGATGCGGATGCAGGCCTCGTGGGTGCGGATCTTGATCGACTTGATGTCGGCCGCGCCCTTGCCCATCCTGGCCAGCTGCGCGTTGAGGGTCATCGCGCACTCCACCGCGGTCTGCGAGTGGAACTCGGCCGGGTAGGAGATCTTGAACAGCACGTGCTCCATGCCGTAGCTGCCGTAGGGGCGCTGGAACTTGAACGGGTTGCCCTTGAACGAGACGTCGTAGAAGCCCCAGGTCTTGGCGGTGAGCACGGAGGGATAGCCCATCTCGCCCTTCATCGTGATCAGCGCCAGGCGCACTGCGCGGCTGGTGGCATCGCCCGCGGCCCAGCTCTTGCGCGAGCCGGTGTTGGGGGCGTGGCGATAGGTCCGGAGCGACTGGCCATCCACCCACACCTGCGACACCGCGTTGATGACCTCTTCGCGCGTGCCGCCCAGCATCTTCGTGATGACGGCGGTGCTGGCCAGCTTGACCAGCACGACGTGGTCGAGGCCGACCCGGTTGAAGCTGTTCTCCAGCGCCATCACGCCCTGGATCTCGTGCGCCTTGATCATGGCGGTAAGCACGTCGCGGATCGTCAGCGGACGCTTGCCGCTGGCCACTGCAGTGCGCGACAGCCAGTCGGCCACGGCCAGGATGCCGCCCAGGTTGTCCGAGGGATGGCCCCACTCGGCCGCCAGCCAGGTGTCATTGAAGTCGAGCCAGCGGATCATCGCACCGATGTTGAACGCGGCCTGGACCGGATCGAGCTGGAACGAGGTACCCGGAACCTTGGCGCCGTTGGGGACCACCGTGCCGGGCACAATCGGGCCGAGCATCTTGGTGCAGGCGGGGTAGGAGAGGGCCTCGAAGCCGCAGCCGAGCGTATCCATCAGGCACAGGCGTGCGGTGTTGTACGCCTCCTGGCTCTTGATCTCGTGGTTGATGACGTAGTCGGCGATGTCTACGATGGCCTGGTCGGGGTCGGGGCGGACGTTGGAGATGTGGGCGGACATGTGTATCGGGTGGGATGTTAGGGTTGGCGCAGGTTCACGGCTTGTGGGTTCTGATTCAGTGAAAGGGTGAAGAGGTGAAAAAGTGAATGGGAAAGTGCCCGGTCATTCACCGCCTGCCTATCCCGTTCACCTCTTCACCTTTTCACCTATTCACTTTCTCTTGTCGATCGGCACCCACTTCAGGTTCTCGGGGCCGGTGTAGTTGGCGCTCGGGCGGATGATCTTGCCGTCCACGCGCTGCTCGATCACGTGCGCGCTCCAGCCGGAGGTCCGCGAGATCACGAAGATCGGCGTGAACATCGCGGTGGGCACGCCCATCATGTGATAGCTGGTGGCGCTGTACCAGTCGAGGTTGGGGAACATCTTCTTCTCGCGCCACATCACGTCCTCGACGCGGGCCGAGATGTCGAACAGCTTCATGTCGCCGGCGGCCTGGCTCAGGCGCCGCGCCACTTCCTTGATCACCTGGTTGCGCGGGTCGGCAATGGTGTACACCGGGTGGCCGAAACCGATGATGATCTGCTTCTCGGCCACGCGGCGGATGATGTCGGTCTCGGCATCGTCGGCGTTGTCGTAGCGGCCGATGGTGTCGAACGCGAACTCGTTGGCGCCGCCGTGCTTCGGGCCCTTCAGCGCGCCGATGGCGCCCGTGATGGCCGAGTACATGTCGGCGCCGGTGCCGGCGATCACGCGCGCGGTGAAGGTCGACGCGTTGAACTCGTGCTCGGCGTACAGGATCAGCGAGGTGTGCATCGCACGCACCCAGAGGTCGGACGGCTTGCGCCCGTGCAGCAGGTGCAGGAAGTGCCCGCCGATGCTGTCGTCGTCGGTCTCGACGTCGATGCGGCGGCCGGAGTGCGAGAAGTGGTACCAGTACAGCAACATCGAGCCGAAGCTCGCCATCATGCGGTCGGCCACGTTGCGCGCTTCCGCGATCTTGTGGTCGTCGTGCTCGGGCAGCACGGAACCCAGCGCCGAGCAGCCGGTGCGCAACACGTCCATCGGATGGGTGTTGGCCGGGATGCACTCCAGGATGTCCTGGACCGCGGCCGGCAGGCCGCGCAGCGCCTTGAGCTTGGTCTTGTAGGCAGTCAGCTCGGCGACGGTGGGAAGCTTGCCGTGCACCAGCAGGAAGGCGATCTCCTCGAACTCGGCGGTCTCGGCGAACTCCAGGATGTCGTAGCCGCGGTAGTGCAGGTCGTTGCCTTGCCGTCCGACGGTGCAAAGCGCGGTGTTGCCGGCCGGCACGCCGGAAAGGGCTACGGATTTCTTGGGCTTCGGGCCGGGTGTCGTTGTCGTCTCGTTGCTCATCGGTTGCTCCGGGTGGCTGGTCTAGCTCTTGTCCTTGGCGAACAGCTCGTCGAGCTTGCGCTCGTAGGCGTGGTAATCCAGATAGTCGTACAGCTCGTCGCGCGTCTGCATCAGGCTCACCACGTTCTTCTGGGTGCCGTCCTTGCGCACGGCCTCGTACACGCGCAGCGCCGCCTGGTTCATGGCGCGGAACGCGGAGAGCGGGTAGAGGACGAGGCTCACGTTGGCCGAGCGCAGCTCGTCCACGGTGAACAGCGGGGTCTTGCCGAACTCGGTGATGTTGGCCAGCACCGGCACCTTCACCGCATCGGCGAAACGGCGGTACATGGCCACCTCGGTCATGGCCTCCGGGAAGATCATGTCGGCGCCGGCCTCGACGCAGGCGCAGGCACGGTCGATGGCGGCTTCCAGGCCCTCGACGGCGAGCGCGTCGGTGCGGGCCATGATCACGAAGTCGGGGTCGGTGCGGGCGTCGGCGGCAGCCTTGATGCGGTCGACCATCTCGTCACGCGAGACGATCTCCTTGCCGGGCCGGTGGCCGCAGCGCTTGGCCTGGACCTGGTCCTCGATGTGCGTCGCCCCGGCGCCGAACTTGATCAGCGACTTGACCGTGCGGGCGATGTTGAAGGCGCCGCCGAAGCCGGTGTCGGAATCGACCAGCAGGGGCAGGTCGCACACGTCGGTGATCCGGCGCACGTCGGTGAGCACGTCGTCCAGCGAGCTGATGCCCAGGTCGGGCAGGCCGAGCGAACCCGCCGCCACGCCGCCGCCGGAGAGATAGATCGCCTTGTAACCCACGCGCTGCGCGAGCCGCGCGTGGTACGCGTTGATGGTGCCGATCACCTGCAGCGGCTTTTCCGCCTGCACCGCGGCCCGGAACTTCGCTCCTGCGGACATCCTCTACCCCCGGTTCGTTGTGTCGCCTGTCAGTGGAAGAATGCACCCTCGGCCGCAGCCGGCAGCCGCATCCCGCAAGCCCGGGCCGTGCTCAGCACGCGCCAGAAGTAGCGGTACGACGCGCGGTCGTGCATGTCGGGGCCGTGCCGGATCGGCCCCCAGTCCGCCGCCTGCGCGCCGAGCAGGATCTCGCTGGCGCGCTCGATCTCCACCGTATCCGGCTTCATCGCGTTCACGATGGGCTGGATCTGGGCGGGGTGGATGCTGTACATGCGCAGGAAGCCGAACTCCTCGCGCGCACGCCGCGCATCGGCTTGCGTGGCGTCCGGGTCGTCGATCCCGGCCGTGATGTTGTGCGCCGGCACCAGGCCGTGCGCCAGCGCGGCCGCCACGATCTCGGTCTTGGCCCGGACGATCAGGTGGTGCTCGAATTGCCCGGGGCTGTGCATCGCGCGGGCCGGAATCGCCCCGGCGTGGCTGCTGACGAAATCGAGCAGACCGAAGTCGAGCGTCTGCATCCACGGCAGCGCGGCGATCTGCCAGACCTCGCGCAGCCCGCCGTGGGTCTCGATCAGCACGTGGATCGGGATGTCGCGCTTGAGGCCCTGGCGCAGGGCCAGCGACTGGATCGTCTCGATCGTCGAGGCCGCCTTGGCAGCGGAGGTGACCTTCGGCAGCGTGATGTACGCGACCCGGTCGCCAGCGCGGGAGAGGATGATCTCCAGGTCGTCGCGCCATGACGGATGTTCGTGGTCGTGGATGCGCACGCCGGCACGGCGAAACCGGTTGGCGGGGGAGGTAAGCACACTCGCGACCATGGCGGCATGCTCGCGCTCGGCGCCGACGGTCGCGCCGTCCTCGCAGTCGCAGGTGAGGTCGAAGACCGGCCCCAGTTCGGCCTGCAGCTCGAGCGCCTTGAGCATCTGCCGCTCGCGCCCGGCGTAGTGCTCGCAGGCCGCGAGCACGGGCAGCGCCGGCTCGCCGGCGAACAGCGCCTCGTTCGGGTGGATCGGCTTGCCCACGCGCGCCTGTGGCGGACCGGTGCGCAGGCCTCAGCCGATCAGCGCCTGGACCGCGTCGCGCTCCTCGAGCAGCTCCTTGTGCGTGGCGTCCATGCGCGCGCGACTGAACGGGCTGATCTCGATGCCCTTGACGATCTCGTAGCTGCCGCCCTTGCAGGTGACCGGGTAGCCGTAGAGGACGCCCTCTGGGATGCCGTAGCTGCCGTCGGACGGGACCCCCATGCTGACCCAGTTGCCGGCCGGCGTGCCGCGCACCCAGTCGCGGATGTGATCGATCGCGGCATTGGCGGCGCTGGCCGCGGAGGAGGCGCCACGCGCGTCGATGATCGCCGCGCCGCGCTTCTGCACGGTCGGGATGAAGGTGCTCTCGAGCCAGCCCTGGTCGTTGATCAGCGGCCAGAGCTTCTTGCCGCCGGCCTCGGCCTGGAACAGGTCGGGGTACTGGGTGGCCGAGTGGTTGCCCCAGATGGTGACCTTGCTGATGTCCGACACCGGTCTGCCGAGCTTCTGGGCGACCTGGGTGATGGCGCGGTTGTGATCCAGGCGCATCATCGCGGTGAAGTTGCGCGGATTGATCCCGGGCGCCATCTTCATGGCGATGCAGGCATTGGTATTGGCCGGGTTGCCGACCACCAGCACCTTGACGTCGCGCTTCGCCGCGGCATCCAGGGCACGCCCCTGCTCGATGAAGATCTTGGCGTTCTCCATCAGCAGGTCCTTGCGCTCCATGCCCGGGCCGCGCGGGCGCGCACCGACCAGCAGGGCGACATCGATGTCGCGGAAGGCGGTCTTCGCATCGTCGCTGGCGTGCATGCCGGCGAGCAGCGGGAACGCGCAGTCGTCCAGCTCCATCATCACGCCCTTGAGGGCCTTCTGTGCCTTCTCGTTCGGGATCTCCAGCAGCTGGAGGATCACGGGCTGATCCGGCCCGAGCATCTCGCCGGCGGCAATGCGAAACAGGAGGCTGTAGCCGATCTGGCCGGCGGCGCCGGTCACCGCCACGCGGACGGGTGCTTTCATAGGGGACTCCGCAGCATCAAGGGACGGACATGGGCATCGGGAAGCGGTACGCCGGCGCGGCAGCTGCACCGCTGCGGGGCGCGCGGCCGGCAAGCCCGCGGGGTCGGCCGGCACAACTGGGCATCATGCCAAGCGGCGGCTGAACTGTCAAACTGGTCTTCTGTCTTATATAAGATATCTGAGCCGTGGCGCCCCGTCGCGTTTTGTGTTAAATAGTCGCTCGCCTCATGAAACCCAGCACAGAATCCCCCGCGTTCCAGCCGCTCTACCGGCAGATCAAGACCTTGATCACGCGCAGCCTGGTGTCCGGCGAATGGCGCCCCGGCGAGCCCATCCCCAGCGAGATGGAGCTCGCCAGCCGCTACAGCGTGAGCCAGGGTACCGTGCGCAAGGCCGTCGGCGAGCTCGCCGAGGAGCGCGTACTGGTGCGCCAGCAGGGCCGCGGCACGTTCGTCGCCTCGCACGCCGGCGAGCGCAGCCAGTTCCCCTTCCTGCGCATTCGCCCCGACGGGGACGACCTCAAGGACCTCGAGGCGACCCTGGTGAGCCTGGAACGGGTGCGCGACACGGCCTCCGCGAAGCGGCTCGGGCTGAGCGGCGCGACCAGCATCTACGTGCTCACCCGGATCCTGAACATCAATGGCCAGCCCGCCTGCTACGAAGAGGTCCGGCTGCCCTCACCGCGGTTCAAGGGCCTGACCGCCGCCGTGGTCGAGCAGCACGAATGTATGCTGTACAGCATGTACGAGACGCGCTTCGGCGTGCGGATGATCAACGCGGAGGAGCAGCTCAAGGCCGTCGCGGCCCCCGCCGAGGTCGCTGCCGCCCTGCGGCTGCCGGCCGCAGAGCCGGTGCTGCTGCTCGAGCGCATCGGGTTCACCTACGGCGACGAGCCCTGCGAGCTGCGCCGCTGCTACTGCGACACCCGCCAGCACCACTATCGCAACGCGATCACCGGCTGACCCGCCGCACTGCACGGCCGGCCGGCGCCACAAGGAGCCACGGATGACCAAAACAAGACCCAAGCACCTGGACCTGGCCAAGATCAGGATGCCGGTGTCGGCAATCGTGTCGATCCTGCACCGGATCAGCGGGGCGGGGCTGTTCCTGATGCTGCCCTTCATGCTCTACCTGCTGCAGGCCAGCCTGGGTTCGCCCGACAGCTATGTGCGCTATCGCGCCGCGATCGCGACCCCCCTGACCAAACTCATCCTCATCGGCCTGCTGTGGGCGTTCCTGCACCACCTGCTCGCCGGCATCCGCTTCCTCGCACTCGACCTGCACTACGGTGTCGAATTGCAGGCCTCCCGCATGAGCAGCCGCCTGGTGCTGGCACTGAGCCTGCTGCTGACCGCCGCACTGGGGGTGCTCGTATGGTGAAGCGCGTGATCGTCGGGGCCCACTACGGCCTGCGCAGCTGGCTGGTGCAGCGGGTGAGCGCAGTGGTGATGGCGCTGTATACCCTGCTGTTCCTGGTGATCCTGGTCGCAGCCCCCCCGCGGCACTTCGGTGCCTGGAAGGCGCTGTTCGCGCACCAGGGCATGAAGCTCGCGACCTTCCTGTTCCTCGCGAGCCTGTTCGCCCACGCCTGGGTGGGGATGCGCGACATCCTGATGGACTACATCAAGCCCGCCGGCTGGCGGCTCGTGGCGGAATCTGCCGTGATCGTGGCGCTGGTCGCCTACGCCGGCTGGGCGCTGCAAATCCTCTGGGGACTCTGATGGCCCTTCCAACCCGCAAGTTCGACGCAGTGATCGTGGGAGCCGGCGGCGCCGGCATGCGCGCCGCGCTGCAGCTCTCCGAAGCCGGCTTCAAGGTGGCCGTGCTGTCCAAGGTCTTCCCGACCCGCTCCCACACCGTGGCCGCGCAGGGCGGGATCGGCGCCGCACTGGGCAACATGGGCGAGGACAGCTGGCTCTGGCACATGTACGACACCATCACGGGCTCCGACTACCTCGGCGACCAGGACGCGATCGAGTTCCTGTGCCGCAAGGCGCCCGAGGTGGTGCTCGAGCTCGAGCACTTCGGCATGCCGTTCGACCGCAACCCCGACGGGACGGTGTATCAGCGCCCCTTCGGCGGGCACTCGCAGAACTTCGGCGAGCGCCCCGTGCAGCGCAGCTGCTGCGCGGCCGACCGGACCGGCCACGCGATGCTGCACACCCTCTACCAGCGCAACGTACGCGCCAACACCCATTTCTTCGTCGAGTGGATGGCTCTGGACCTGGTGCGCGACGCCAGCGGCCAGGTGCTCGGCGTGACCGCGCTGGAGATGGAGACCGGCGAGGTCTACCTGCTGCACGCGCGTGCGACGCTGTTCGCGACGGGCGGGGCAGGGCGCATCTTCGCGGCGAGCACCAACGCCTTCATCAACACCGGGGACGGCCTGGGAATGGCAGCGCGCGCCGGCATCCCGCTCGAGGACATGGAGTTCTGGCAGTTCCACCCGACCGGGGTCGCAGGCGCGGGCGTACTGATCACCGAAGGCGTGCGCGGCGAAGGCGGGTACCTGCTGAACAAGAACGGCGAGCGCTTCATGGAGCGCTACGCGCCCAAGATGAAGGACCTGGCCAGCCGGGACGTGGTGTCGCGCGCGATGGCGACCGAGATCAAGGAGGGCCGGGGATGCGGTCCCGACGCCGATTTCGTGCTGCTCAAGCTCGATCATCTCGGCCCGGAGGTGATCGAGAAGCGCCTGCCCGGCATTCGCGAGATCGCCAAGAAGTTCGCCAACGTGGACCCGGTGAAGGAGCCGATCCCCGTCGTGCCCACGGTGCACTACCAGATGGGCGGGATCCCCACCAACTACCACGGCGAAGTGGTCGCGCCGGCGGGCGGCAACTCCGAGGCGGTCGTCGCGGGGTTCTACGCGGCCGGCGAGTGCGCCTGTGCCTCGGTGCACGGGGCCAATCGCCTGGGCACCAACTCGCTCACCGACCTGCTCGTCTTCGGCAAGGCGAGCGGCGAGCGCATGGTGCAGTTCCTGCGGGAGAACCCGGGGCACAAGGATCTGCCTGGCGACGCGGCCGACCGCACGCTGGCACGCCTGGAGCGCCTTGAAAGCCAGCGCAACGGAGAGAACGTATACCAGGTCGGCGCCGACATGCGCCGCACGATGCAGGCCCACTGCGGCGTGTTCCGCTTCCCCGACCTGCTGGACGAGGGCGTGCGCAGGATCCGCGAGATCGCCGCGCGGGCGCAGCGCACCGAGATAAAGGACCATAGCAAGACCTTCAACACCGCGCGCGTCGAGGCGCTCGAGCTGGACAACCTGATCGAGGTGGCGCGGGCGAGCATGATTTCGGCGCACGCGCGGCAGGAGAGCCGGGGTGCGCACGACCGCGCCGACTTCCCGAACCGGGACGACGCCAACTGGCTGAAGCACAGCCTGTGGTTCAAGGAGGCCGACCGGCTGGAGTACAAGGCGGTGCACCTCAAGCCGCTGACGGCCGCGACGTTCGAGCCGAAGGTGCGGACATACTGAGGTGAAAAGGTGAAGAGGTGAAAAGGTGAAGAGGTGAACCCTCTCCCCCGGCGGGGGAGAGGGCAGGGTGAGGGGGTTCACCTCTTCACTTTTTCACCTCTTCACGATGCAGGACGGCCCCACGCTCCGATCGCGCACTCAAACACGAGAGCTCACAATGCAATTCCGAATCTACCGCTACGACCCCGACAAGGACGCCAAGCCGACCATGCAGGAGTACGACGTCAAGCTCGAGCCGAGCGACCGCATGCTGCTGGACGCGCTGATCCGGATCAAGTCCATGGACGATTCGCTCGCGCTGCGCCGGTCCTGCCGGGAAGGCGTGTGCGGGTCGGACGCGATGAACATCAACGGCAAGAACGGCCTGGCCTGCATCACCCGGCTGTCGGACCTGAAGGAGCCGGTCGAGATCCGGCCGCTCCCGGGTCTGCCGGTGATCCGCGACCTGATCGTGGACATGGCGCAGTTCTTCAAGCAGTACCACTCGGTCAAGCCGTACCTGGTCAACAACGACCCGCCGCCGGAGAAGGAGCGCATCCAGACCCCGGCCGAGCGCGAAGAGCTCGACGGCCTGTACGAGTGCATCCTGTGCGCCTGCTGCAGCACGTCCTGTCCGTCGTTCTGGTGGAACCCGGACAAGTTCGTCGGCCCGGCCGGCCTGCTCCAGGCATATCGCTTCCTGGCCGACTCGCGCGACCAGGCCACCAGCGAGCGGCTCGACAACCTCGAGGACCCGTACCGGCTGTTCCGCTGCCACTCGATCATGAACTGCGTCGACGTGTGCCCGAAGGGCCTCAACCCGACCAAGGCCATCGGCAAGATCAAGGACCTGATGGTCCGGCGGACGGTCTGAAGACCGGCACGTGAGCGAGCTCGACCGGATCCGCTGGCACTGCAGGCGCGGCCTGCTGGAGCTCGACCTCGTCCTCGCGCGCTTCCAGGAGCGGCTCCTGCCCGGACTCTCGGCGGAGGAGATCGAAGGCTTCAAGGCCTTGCTGCAGTGTTCCGATAATGACCTCTGGGACTTCGTCACCGGGCGGCTCGAGCCCGCACCCGGCATGGAGGAGCGCCTGGTCCGGATGCTCCGGGAGGTTTGATGTGCAAGTGCAGCACAAGCGATGGCCCGATCGGCTAAACTGCTGTAGGATTTAACGATTTGCGACCGACAGGGCGGAGAATTCCATGACCAAGCAGCGCAGCGCAACGCTCAACTTCAACGACGGCACCCCGGCTCTGGAACTGCCCGTGCTGTCCGGGACGGTCGGCCCCGATGTGATCG
The DNA here is from genome assembly GCA_964523885.1 of uncultured Burkholderiales bacterium. Lineage (GTDB taxonomy): Bacteria > Pseudomonadota > Gammaproteobacteria > Burkholderiales > SHXO01 > SHXO01. The sequence continues at coordinate 29,208 of CAZFYX010000009.1, forward strand.
ACATCCGCCCGCTGTACGCGAAGACCGGTGCCTTCACCTACGATCCGGGGTTCATGTCGACCGCGGCGTGCAAGTCGGCCATCACCTACATCGATGGAGACAACGGGGTGTTGCTGTACCGCGGATACCCGATCGAGCAGCTGGCCGAGAAGTGCGACTTCCTCGAGGTCTGCCATCTGCTGCTCAAGGGCGAGCTGCCCACGATGGGGCAGAAGCGCGACTGGGATGCGTTGATCACCAAGCACACGATGGTGCACGAGCAGCTGGCCCGGTTCTACTCGGGCTTCCGGCGCGACGCGCACCCGATGGCGGTCATGGTTGGCGTGGTCGGCGCGCTGTCGGCCTTCTATCACGACTCGGTCGACATCAACAATCCGGAGCACCGCGACATCTCCGCCGTGCGCCTGCTGGCCAAGGTGCCGACCATCGCTGCGATGTCCTACAAGTACAACATCGGGCAGCCCTTCATGTACCCGCGCAACAAGCTCGGCTATGTGGAGAACTTCCTGCACATGATGTTCGGCACCCCGTGCGAGGAGTACGAGCCGAACCCGGTGCTGGTGCGCGCCCTCGACCGCATCCTGATCCTGCACGCCGACCATGAGCAGAACGCCTCCACCTCCACCGTGCGCCTGGCCGGGTCCTCGGGGGCCAACCCGTTCGCCTGCATCGCCGCCGGCATCGCCTGCCTGTGGGGGCCGGCGCATGGCGGCGCGAACGAAGCGTGCCTGAACATGCTGGAGGAGATCGGGGACGTCTCCCGCATCAACCACTTCCTGGCGCGGGCGAAGGACAAGAACGACACCTTCCGTCTGATGGGGTTCGGGCACCGCGTCTACAAGAACTACGACCCGCGCGCCAAGCTCATGCGCGAGACCTGCCACGAGGTGCTCGGCGAGCTGGGGCTGCACAACGACCGGCTGTTCAAGCTGGCCATGGAGCTCGAGCGCATCGCGCTGGAGGACGACTACTTCGTCGAGAAGAAGCTGTATCCGAACGTGGACTTCTACTCCGGCATCGTGCAGCGGGCGATGGGCATTCCGACCAGCATGTTCACCGCCATCTTCGCGCTGGCCCGCACCGTGGGCTGGGTTGCGCAGTGGAACGAGATGATCAGCGATCCGGAGCAGAAGATCGGCCGTCCGCGCCAGCTCTTCGTCGGTGCGGAGAAGCGCGACGTGACCCCGATCGCAATGCGCGGGTAGGTTCCGAGGCGGGCAACCGTCCCCATTTACCAGTCAAGCGTCACGAATCACGAGTCACGGGGGTTGAATGGCAGCACTGCTGAGGGAATATCTGGGCTCCTCCTACCTGTTCGGTGCCAACGCGCCATTCATCGAGGAGCTGTACGAGGCCTACCTGGCCGATCCCGCAGCCGTCGCACCCGAGTGGCGCCGCTACTTCGACCAGTTGCAGCAGCTGCCCGGCGCACCCGACGTGGCGCACGAACCCATCCGCCAGTCGTTCGTGAAGCTGGTCAAGGCGCCGCGCTCCAGTGCGGGCCATGCGGCTACCGCGTCGGTGGCCGCAGCCGAGAAGAAGCAGGTGTGGGTCCTGCAGATGGCGAACAACTATCGCCGCCTCGGCCTGCGCCACGCCAATGTCGATCCGCTCAAGCGCTTCGAGAAGCCGGCCGTGCCGGAGCTCGACCCGTCCTACTACGGGCTGGAGGAGTCGGACATGGAGCTGGTGTTCAACACCGCCTCGATGTTCGGCCCCGAGCAGCTGCCGCTGCGCGAGATCCTGCGCGCGCTGCGCGAGACCTACTGCGGATCGATCGGGGCCGAGTTCTGGTTCATGACCGACACCACCCAGCGCCGGTGGATCCAGCAGCGCCTGGAGAGCGTGCGCGCGCAGCCCAGCTACAGCACGGACTTCAAGCGCTTCATCCTGGAGCGCCTGACTGCCGCCGAGACCCTCGAGCGTTACCTCCACACCCGCTACGTCGGGCAGAAGCGCTTCTCGCTGGAGGGCGGCGACACCCTGATCCCGCTGGTCGACCACCTGCTGCAGATCGCCGGCGAGAAGGGCGTGCAGGAAGCCGTGATCGGCATGGCCCACCGCGGCCGCCTGAACGTGCTGGTCAACACCATGGGCAAGATGCCCAAGGATCTGTTCTCCGAGTTCGAGGGCAAGCACGCCGATCACCTGCCGGCCGGCGATGTGAAGTACCACCTGGGCTTCTCCTCGGACATCAACACGCCCGGCGGGCCCATGCACCTGTCGCTGGCGTTCAACCCCTCGCACCTGGAGATCGTCAACCCGGTGGTGGAGGGTTCGGTGCGCGCACGCCAGCACCGCCGCAAGGACCGCGAGGGCAGGCAGGTGCTGCCGATCCTGATCCACGGCGACGCCGCGTTCGCGGGTCAGGGCGTGGTGATGGAGACGCTGAACCTGTCGCAGACGCGCGGCTACCGCACCGGCGGCACGGTTCACATCATCGTGAACAACCAGATCGGCTTCACCACCTCGGACGTGCGCGACACGCGTTCCACCCTCTACTGCACCGACGTGGTGAAGATGGTCGAGGCCCCGGTGTTCCACGTCAACGCGGACGACCCCGAAGCGGTGTGCTTCGTCACCGAGCTGGCGCTGGACTTCCGCATGCAGTTCCAGAAGGACGTCGTGATCGACCTGGTCTGCTTCCGCCGTCACGGCCACAACGAGCAGGACGAGCCGATGGTGACGCAGCCGCTGATGTACAAGATCGTTGGCCAGCACCCCGGCACCCGCAAGCTGTATGCGGACAAGCTCGCCGCCCAGGGCATCCTGCGCCCCGAGGATGCCGACGAGATGGTGAAGGCGTACCGCTCCGCGCTGGACCAGGGTTACCACACCAACAAGAACGTCCTGACCGACTTCCACCCGCCCTACGCGGTGCACTGGGAGCGCTTCAAGGGCGTGAAGTGGAACGAACCGGTCCGCACCGGCCTGCCGATGGCAGAGCTGAAGGCGCTGGGCGAGAAGCTGACCACGCTGCCGCCGGAATTCAAGCTGCACCCGCGCGTGGAGAAGATCATCGCCGACCGCCGCCAGATGACCCAGGGCAAGCTGGCGCTCGACTGGGGCATGGCCGAGAACCTGGCCTATGCCGCACTCATCAAGCAGGGCTACGGGGTGCGCCTGTCCGGGCAGGACACCGGCCGCGGGACCTTCTTCCACCGTCACGCCGTGCTGCACGACCAGGCACGCGAGCGCTGGGATGCCGGCAACTACATCCCGCTGCAGAACATCGCGGAGAACCAGCCGCCGTTCGTGGTGATCGACTCGGTGCTCTCCGAAGAGGCGGTGCTCGGCTTCGAGTATGGCTATGCCACCGCCGAGCCCAACGACCTGGTGCTGTGGGAAGCGCAGTTCGGCGACTTCGTCAACGGCGCGCAGGTGGTGATCGACCAGTTCATCGCCTCCGGCGAAGTGAAGTGGGGCCGGCTCTGCGGCCTGGTCCTCATGCTGCCGCACGGCTACGAAGGGCAGGGGCCCGAGCACTCCTCGGCCCGCCTCGAGCGCTTCCTGCAGCTGTGCGCCGACTACAACATGCAGATCGTGGTGCCCTCCACGCCCGCGCAGATGTTCCACGTGCTGCGCCGGCAGATGGTGCGCAAGTACCGCAAGCCGCTCATCATCATGAGCCCCAAGAGCATGCTGCGGCACAAGGAGTCCGTCTCCAGCCTGGAGGACCTCGCCGACGGCGTGTTCCAGCCGGTGATCCCGGAGACCGACGACCTCGACGCGAACAAGGTGCGGCGCGTGGTGGCGTGCAGCGGGAAGGTCTACTACGACCTGCGGGCAGCACGCCGCGAGCGCGGCATCAAGGACGTCGCCATCGTGCGCCTCGAACAGCTGTACCCCTTCCCGCACGACGACTACAAGGCGCAGATCGACAAGTACGCCAAGGCCGTCGAGGTGGTGTGGTGCCAGGAGGAGC
>CAZFYX010000010.1:0-2260 GCA_964523885.1 uncultured Burkholderiales bacterium
AGGCCCTTGGCCTTGTAGTCGGCGCTCTTGCCGCGCGCGCCGCGTGGATCGCCGCGCTCGGCGTCGTACGTGATGATCAGCGTATCCGGATCGAACATCACGCCTTGGAAGCGCGCGTACGGACACATGTACTTGCACACCTGCTCGCGCATCCAGCCGGCGTTGCCGTAGGTGGCGAAGCCATAAAACAGGATCCAAAACCCGGACCAGCCGCCGATGTCCAGCGCCGTCACATCGGCGAACAGCGGCTTGATCGGCGTGAAGTAGCCGACGAAGGTGAAGCCCGTCCACAGCGCGAGTGCGATCCACAAGGCATGCTTGATCAGCTTGCGGCTGACCTTGGTCGCGCTGACCTTCTCCTTGTCGAGCTTCATGCGCGCCATGCGATCGCCCTCGACCTTGCGCTCGATCCACATGAAGATCTCGGTATAGACCGTCTGCGGGCACGAGTACCCGCACCACAGGCGGCCGGCCACGGTGGTGAACAGGAACAGCGAATAGGCCGACAGGATCAGCAGCGCGGTGAGGTAGACGATGTCCTGCGGCCAGAGCACCAGGCCGAAGATGTAGAACTTGCGCACGGCGAGGTCGAACAGCACCGCCTGCCGGTCGTTCCAGGTCACCCATGGCAGCCCGTAGAACAGGATCTGGGTGAACCAGACCAGGGTCCAGCGCGCGGTGGCGAACTTGCCGGTGACCGCGCGCGGATAGATCTTCTTGCGGATCTCGTAGAGCGACTGCTCGACCAGTTCCGTTGGCTTGGCTACCGCTGCCTTGCTGATGTCGTTCATCTCGATCACATCCAACCGAATCTGACACGGAGGGCACAGAGGCACACAGAGGACGGGAGTACGAGGTACGCCCCGATCGGCCGCCGCCCCTGCTGTTCCTCTGTGATTCTCTGTGCCCTTTGTGTTGAATGCGTTTTTACTGCAACGTGCGCCCTGCTGCAGTGACCGAGGTCACTGAGCCGGCTTCGACAGGCTGTAGACGTAGGCTGCCAGCAGGTGCACCTTGTCCTTGCCGAGGAACTCGCCCCACGCCGGCATCTGGCCGTTGCGGCCCTTGGTGACGGTCTCGATGATGGTGCTCTCGCTGCCACCGTAGAGCCATTCGTTGTCGGTCAGGTTGGGGGCGCCGAGCGCCTGGTTGCCCTTCCCGTCGGGACCGTGGCAGGCCGCACAGTTGGCCTCGAACACCGCCCTGCCCTTCTCGGCCTGCTCCTCGTTGTGCTTCTGCCCCGAGAGCTTCAGCACGTAGTTGGCCACGTCGCGGATGTTCTCCTGGCCCAGCTGCGGCCACGGCGGCATCATGCCCTGGCGGCCGCTGGTGATCGTCGCGGTCAGCGCCTCGGGCGTGCCGCCGTAGAGCCAGTCGCTGTCGGTCAGGTTGGGGAAGCCGGGGCGGCCGCGGGCATCCGAGGCGTGGCACGCGGCGCAGTAGTTCAGGAACAGCCGCTGGCCGATCTCGTGCGCCTGCGGATTGCCGGCGACCTCCGGAATCGGCATCGCCGCGAACTGGGCGAACTTGGGCGCGTAGCGCTCGGCCGCGCGCTCCTCTTCGGCTTTCCACTGCCCGGTGGAGGACCACTTGAGCACCCCGGCATAGCTGCCCAGGCCGGGATACAGGACCAGGTAGCCCACGCCGAAGGCCAGGGTGATCCAGAACAGCCACATCCACCACTGCGGCAGGGGGTTGTTGTACTCCTCGAGGTTCTCGTCCCAGACGTGGCCCATCACGTCGGCCTTCTGCCCGGGCGCGAGCTTCTTGGTGGACAGCCGCCACAGCAGCAGCCCGCAGGCCACGATGCTGGCGATGGTGATGACCGCGATGTACGCGCTCCAGAACTCGCTCGTGAACTCGTTCACGGTGCCTCTCCCTTACTTGTTGCGGGCGCTGCGCGGCAGCGGTTGGTCGTCCTCCAGCGGCAGCATCGCGTCTTCCTCGAAGCGCTTCTTGTTGCGGCCGCTGTAGGCCCAGATGGCGATGGCGACGAAGGCCAGGAAGCTCACCAGCGTCCAGCCTGCACGGATGTCGTTCATGTCCATCACTTGACCCCCTTCAACGCAGTGCCCAGCCCTTGCAGGTAGGCGATCAGTGCGTCCATCTCGGTCTTGCCCTTGAGCTGCTCCTTCGCACCGGCGATGTCGGCATCGCTGTAGGGCACGCCGACGGTGCGCAGCGCGTGCATCTTGGCGTCGACCGGGTCGTTCTCCACCGAGGCACTGGCGAGCCAGGGATAGGCCGGCATGTTCGACTC
>CAZFYX010000011.1:0-46577 GCA_964523885.1 uncultured Burkholderiales bacterium
GCCATCATCCTCCCCTCGCCCCTTGCGGGAGATGGGGACTTCGCGGTGGTCGCGATCATCTTCCCCTCGCCCCTTGCGGGAGAGGGGCGGGGGTGAGGGGTTCAACCAGACAAGGTTAGCCGCACCGCACCCCCTCATCCCTTCACGCACAGCACCTGCTTGAGCGTGTGCACCACCTCGACCAGGTCGGTCTGGTTCGCCATCACCTGGTCGATGTCCTTGTAGGCGCCCGGGATCTCGTCGATCACGCCGCCGTCCTTGCGGCACTCCACGCCCTGCGTCTGCGCCTCGAGGTCGAAGCGGTTGAAGCGCCGCTTGGCCTCGGTGCGGCTCATGCGCCGCCCCGCCCCGTGCGAGCACGAATGGAACGACTGCGCGTTGCCTTTCCCGCGCACGATGTAGGACTTGGCCCCCATGCTGCCGGGGATGATGCCCAGCTCGCCCGCGCGCGCGCTGATCGCGCCCTTGCGGGTGAGGAACACGCGCTCGCCGAAGTGCTCTTCCTGCGCCACGTAGTTGTGGTGGCAGTTGATCGCCTCGCCGGCTGCCTCGAACGGCGGCAGGTGCGGTGCCATGGCCGCGAGCACGAGCGACATCATGTGCCGGCGGTTGGCGGCCGCGTAGTCCTGCGCCCACTCCACGGCCTCGACGTAGTCGTCGAACAGGTCCGAGCCTTCACTGAAGTACGCGAGATCGCGATCGGGCAGGCGCTGCTGGTGCCGCTCCATGTCCTTGCGCGCCGCGGCGATGAAGTAGCGCCCCAGCACGTTGCCGATGCCGCGTGAACCGGAGTGCAGCATCACCCACACCGCGCCGGCCTCGTCCAGGCACAGCTCGATGAAGTGGTTGCCGCCGCCCAGGGTCCCGAGCTGGCTGATCCAGGTGCGCTCGAACTGCCGCTGCATCTTCATCACGCCGGGGTGCTTGCCCGCGATGCGGTCCAGGCGCTGGTCCAGGGGGCGCGCCACCCGTGCGTGCGCGCTGCCGCGCACCTTGTCGTAGTCGTGCTGATCGAAGCCGACCGGCACGGCCGCTTCGATCGCGCTGCGGATGCGCGCCAGGCTGCCGGGAAGCTGGTCGGCGCGGAGGGTCAGCCGCGCGGCGTTCATGCCGCAGCCGATGTCCACGCCCACGGCGGCCGGAATGATCGCGGCCTTGGTGGGGATGACGCTGCCCACCGTGGCGCCGATGCCGGTGTGCACGTCGGGCATCGCCGCAACGTGGCTGTGCACGATCGGCAGCTTCGACACGTTGACCAGCTGGTCGAGCGCGTCGGCTTCGACGTCCTCGGTCCAGACGTGGACTGGTACGCGGCCCTTCTCGATGGTCTTCAGGATGGGCATCGGAATGCTCCTTCTCTTCTTGCGCCTCACGCTTGCCTCTCCCGCCTGGGGAGAATGCCAGGGCAGCCGATCCGCCGGAAGTAAAAAGCCCCTGGCGCAGGGGTGTGCCAGGGGCTTTCGACGGGAACGCTGCGTTCCGCGTGCCGCCCGGCCGGTGGATGAATCCACGCGCGAGCCGTGCGGCAGGGGCGTGGTCTAGCTGCTTCGTGCTCGTTGCGTTGCGGTCACGTCGGTTCCGGGTTCATTCGCACTGGTGTGCGGAGCGCGCATTGTAGTGAGCCCGGTTTCGATGTCAAGCATGCTTTCGGGATAGCCGCTATCCGAGCTTCGCGCCGTGCTCTGCCAGCAGCTCGCGCAGGATCGAGCGATGGCAGCGCGACTCGTCCGCGCAGTAGCAGCCCACGGAGAAGTCCGTGCCGTGCGACAGGGAGGCCAGCAGGTCCAGCGCGTGTGCAGCGTGCGGTTCCTTCATCTCGGCCCGGTAGCGCTTGCGAAACCGGTCCCACTCCGTGTCGCGCTTCGCGTCGAGCGCGAGCTTCACCGTCTCCGGGCTCGGTGCCAGCGTCGGGAACCAGACGTCGTACCAGTTCTGCCTGGCGTACTCGGCCTTGGGGACACCGCGCGGCGGGCGGCGGACCGTGCCGATGCGCAGGCCTTCCCCCGGAATGCGCTCGCTGCCGAGTCGGACGATACGCGCCACCATGACCGGCCTCCTGCTCCTCGTGTATCGTGCTGACACCATACTCCAGGAGGTGCGCCATGGGCAGGAAGACGCGGCGGTGGACCGGGCTGTTCGCGATCGCCTTCCTGGCGGTTGCGCTGACGATCGCGCTCACGCTGCCGCTCGGCGACGTGGCCGCGAATCCGCCACCGCACACCATGCGGATCCTGCGCCTCTATACCGGCGCGGACAACCAGTCCCACTTCGAGGACGTCGAGGTTGCGCTGAAGAACGACGGGAAGATCGGCTTCCTGTCGGAGAAGATGAAAGCCACCGGCGTGCTGTTCCGCTATACCAGCGGCGACTACAACTACGATTTCCACACCGCGCCGCGGCGCCAGTACGTGGTGAACCTGGAAGGCGAGGTGGAGATCGAGGTGGGTGACGGGACCCGGCGCATCCTGCGCAGCGGCGACATCCTGCTGGCGGAGGACACCACGGGGCAGGGCCACATCAGCCGTGCGGTCGACGGCAAGCCGCGCACGTCGCTGTTCATCACGCTGGACTGACCGGGGGACGCCCGGTCAGGCAACCGGGCGGCAGCTGGAGGATCCGTTTCCCGGCGGTTGCGCGGCAAGCGGCAGCGGCGAGAGGAGGCCGCAAAGCGGGCCTCCTTCCGCCGATCGTCCCTCAGGTGAGACGGTGGGTGGTGACGCGGTACTGGCGCTCGTAGCGCGAGGCAAACATCGTGCTGTGATGGACGCTGGTGGTCGGTGCCGGGGTGACCACCTCCTGCGGCTCGACCGGCCGGCGCCGCGTGACACCGGTACGGCGCGGCTTGGCCCAGTAGCTGTAGGCGACGATGGAAGCCCGGCCCTCGGCATAGGCCTCCAGCAGTTCGATTCCGCCCGGCGCGGGCTTGCGATCGGAGTGGACGAACGCCCCTTCCCGGTAGAGCCGGAGCAGGACGGTGGCCCCATCCGGAGAGATCCGCGGCGCCGTGCCGTCGTCCTGCACGAACAGGTGCTGGAGCTCTTCCATGCGGACCGGCACGCCATGGATCTCGCTGGATCCCGTGCGCTTGGCGACGTGCCAGCTTTCGCCGAACGCGTCGCGCTCCTTCAGGGGCTGTACGGGGAGCAGGCGCAAGGCATCCACCAGAAGCGGGAGTGGGGAGGTTTTCTTGTCCATGGGTCTCTAGTTAACAGTTGTTGATCTTTGGTGTGGCATAGCGGTGACAAACGCAAGACCTGGGCCGGCGCTTCTAGGGGTTTTCGGAAGCCATGCGCAACGGCTTGAAAATTCGATGGACCTGGCATCGAGAATGTGGACTTCGGCGCAGAGATTGCTTTGGCTGCTCTCGTCAACCACCAGAAAAGTGCGGCTGGGCGGCATCCCGGCACGACACCAATGTTCGCATTCACGCGTTTCAAGAAATCGGACCACCTTCTCGCCGATCCTCGTGCGACCCGCGAGCTCATCGAACAGATCAGCCAGCGCGACGGGTCGGTGCGCCTGGAAGGCCTGACCGAAGTCCTCGACTCGCTCAAGACGGCGCAAGATCTGGGCGCACTGCGGGTCTTCGAGGTTGCGGACCAGCTCGATCGGGTGGGGCGGCCCTACTGGCGCAAGGCGACCCAGGACTACTTCGCCGGCAACGGCAAGCTCACCAACTACCAGATCACCCGCCTGTGGACGATGGTCGGGGAGTACCTGGTGCAGCTGGCCGAGGCCTACGAGTACTGCCTGGCGCGCATGGACACGGCCAGCGGGGACCTGTCGACCCTGGGCCCGCAGCTGCCGCGCATCATCGGCCGCGCCCTGCGCCTGCGCGGGGCGGCGCAGAGCTGGGACTACGTGCGCTATGCCAACCACTTCGGGCGCTGGGGCGAGATCTACCGGCTCTACCGGATCGCCACCGCGCGCGGCTGCCTCGACCAGCAGATGGCGCTCTACCGAGGCGGACGGCTGTGCACGATCGAGCAGGAGCTCATGCAGGTCCTGATGCTCGCCGTCGCGGCGCCCCAGAGCCTGCTGCCCGAGCAGATCGATGTCGCGGATCGCATCTCCGCGCGCCTGGCCTACGCTTTCTCGCTGGCCGGCGACGCCAAGGACAACCGGTACTACTTCTTCGACCCGGCCTCCAGCAGCCCGCCGAGCCGCGAGCAGCCCGGAATCCGGCCGCCGATCACGGCGCGTCGCTTCGGTCCCGGCGACGCCCGGACGGAGCTCAAGGGGTTGGCTGCGCGCGCGGCGCGGGGGGAGCTGCCCTTGTCGGAGATCGGCGTCGATCGGCACAGCGTCGAGATCGTCGCGCCGACCGTCCAGCACCTGGTGCGCCACTGGTGCGATGCGCCGCCGGAGCGGCGCTTCGCGCGGCGCCGGGCGCCGCAGCGCATCGAGGTCGCGCACGGCTTCGAGGAGATCGTCGCCAAGGTGGGCAACCTGCCCAGCGCGTACCCGTTCGCGAGCGCGCGGGAGATCTGGCTGATCGAGAATGCGGGCGAAGGCGGCATCGGCGTCCTGGCGGCCCTGCCGCACGGCGCCTGGGCGTCCGTGGGAGGTCTGGTCGCACTGCGCTATCCCGAAGCGGGCGTGTGGAATCTGGCGATCGTCCGCCACATCAACGAAGACAAGGAAGACCGCTTCCTCGGCCTGGAAGTGGTGTCCAAGGGCGGGGTGGCCGTCTCCCTGCACCGGCACCGCCGCACGCGCGCCGACGAGGACGAGGACTACTACGGCGTGTGGCTGGCGGGGAACGCGTCGACGGACAACGTCATTACGCTGCTGCTCCCGCGCGGCAGCTTCGCGAAGTCACGCTCGCTCTACATGTACCTGCAGGGCAGGGAGTACGTGCTCAAGCCGCTGGAGCAATTGGCCTCGGGAGCCGACTATGACATCGGCCGATACGAGGTGCGCGTAGAAGACCGCCCGGCCGGGCGCGCGAAGTGATGGGAGGGCTGCTCCGCCTGGCCAGCACGAGGCCCGGGCGCTGACTGCGCCAGGCGGTCAGCCGTCGCCGCCGATTCAGGCCAGGCAGGGACGGATGATCTGGTCGGCCTGGCGCAGGGTCGACAACAGGCGTCGCACTTCCTCCCGCAACGCCTCGACGTCCTTCGGCCCGATGCCGCCTTCATCCAGCTCGGCGCCCAGCCCGCAGATCGCCATGTCCAGCATGCGTGCCTGCAGCACCGCATCGGTGATGGCATTGGCAACCAGGTTGCCGGCCCGCGCGTCGATACACTTCGCTTCGTTCATGTGAGGTAGGTCGCCTCGCCCTGCATGCGGCACCCTCCGCGTGTCGCGGAGGTGCTCTCTTCGTGATGGAGGCCACTATGCCGGGGTTGGCCGACCCGCGCACGCATGGTGGAGGAACTGCAAAAACAGGCGGACTTGCGTTCGCCCAGGCACCGGCGGACCGCCGGGACCGGGATCGACGTCTGCATGCCCCGGTCTTGCGCGGGATGCACCCGCATCGCACAACGGCATGGCGTATGCTGATTCCCTGCCCCACACGAAGGCGAATCCCAACCCATGAACGACAAGACTCCCGAGCGCCGCCGCCAGAGCGTGAAGGCCTACCTCAAGGAATCCTTCCTCAACAGCCGCGATGCGCGGCCGCTGCGCATCCTGGCCGAGTACCTCGAACCCAAGAGCCGGTTCGACCACCACAAGATCGACGACACCATCGTGTTCATGGGGTCGGCACGCCTGCCCTCGCGCGAGACTGCCGAGGCCGAGGTCGCCGCAGCGGAACGCGGAGAGGGTGATCTCGAGCGCGCACAGATGCGTCTGGCGATGTCGCGCTATTACGAGGACGCGCGCGAGCTTGCCCGGCGCTTCACCGACTGGTCCAAGCAGCTCGCCGACGAGGAGCGCCGCTTCGTGGTGTGCACTGGAGGCGGCCCCGGCATCATGGAAGCGGCCAACCGCGGCGCGTCGGAAGCGAAGGGCATGAACGTGGGGCTGACCATCTCGCTCCCGTTCGAGGAATTCGACAACCGCTACACCACGCGCGAGCTGTCGTTCCACTTCCACTATTTCTTCATGCGCAAGTTCTGGTTCATCTACCTGGCCAAGGCGCTGCTGGTGTTCCCGGGCGGCTTCGGCACGCTGGACGAGCTGTTCGAGGTGCTGACCCTGCGCCAGACCAACAAGATGCGCAAGCACCTCACCGTCGTGCTGTTCGGGACGAAGTACTGGGACGAGGTCATGAACCTGGATGCGCTGGTGCGCTACGGCACCATCGACCGCAAGGACCTCGAGCTGTTCCACCGCACCGACTCGGTGGACGAGGCCTACGAGATCGTCACCCGCGAGCTCACCCAGTTCGCAATGGCCGAGCGCGGCGCCATCCTGTGAGTTGAATCGCGGCCGGCTTCCGGTTAGCTTTGGCGCACGCCCATTCGCTGGAGTTGCGCCGCATGCGCCGTTGGCTCTGGATCGTGCTCGCCGTGCTGTGGCTGCCCGCGGCGCCGGCCGCGGCGGCCGACAAGACCGTCCGCCTCGCCCCGCCGCTGTACGTGAAGGGCATGCTCACCTATCGCTCCCGGGTCGCGTTGCCGGGCGACAGCGTGGCGGTGGTCGAACTGCGGGAGATCTCCGAGAGCGGAGACGGCAAGGTCGTGGCGGAGAAGCGCTTGCCGCTGGACGGCGCCCAGGTGCCGATTCCCTTCGAGCTCGAGGTCACCCGAACGCGGCTGGAGGTTGGCAAGCGCTACGCGGTGCGCGGCGGCATCCTCACGGCCAACCGCCCGAGCTGGGTCAGCGCGTCGGTGCCGGTCGAGACGGCGCAAACCCTGGTCGACGCGGGCACCCTCACGCTGGTGCAGGTGCGCCTGCGCACCTTCGCCACGATCTACGAGTGCGGCGATACCCGCGTCAGCGTGGAATTCCCCGGCGGCACGATGCGGATGACCGTCGGCCTGCAGGAGTTCGAGATGAAGCGCCTGGATGCGGGCTCGGGGGCCCGCTACGAGGCGATCTCGGACCCCGGCACGTCGTTCTGGGCCGATGGCGACGGCGCGATGCTGGTCCTCAAGGGCCGCACTTACCCGGAGTGCCGCCGGGTGCGGTAGCGGACACCGAACGGTGCGTCCCGCGAAATCCGGTACCATCGCGGGCTGCCCTCACACAGGAACCTTCATGAAGATTCGTGCAACCCTGGCCGGCGTCCTCTTCGGCGCTGCGCTGGTTACCACTGCGGCATCAGCGGCCGACATGACCGAAGAGCAGAAGACGCTGTACGCGCTGGGCCTGGCCATCAGCGACTCCCTTGGCGACTTCGCGCTCACCGAGCAGGAGCTCAAGTACGTCGAGCAGGGCATGGCCGACGGCGTGCTGGGGCGCAAGCCGAAGCTGGACATGCAGGTGTATGGCCCGAAGCTGCAGCAGCTCGCGCAGGCGCGGGCGGCCCAGGCGGCGGAAAAGCAGAAGAAGGCCTCGGCCGACTATCTGGCGAAGGCGGCCGCGGAGCCCGGCGCGAAGAAGACGGAGTCGGGTGCGATCGTGACCAGCATCAAGGAAGGCACCGGCCCGACCCCGAAGGCCGAGGACCGGGTCAAGGTGCACTACGTCGGCACGCTGCCCGACGGCACCGTGTTCGACAGCTCCGTGTCCCGCGGGCAGCCGGCCGTGTTCCCGCTCACCGGTGTCATCAAGTGCTGGACCGAGGCGGTGCAGCTGATCAAGGTGGGTGGCAAGAGCAAGATCGTGTGTCCCTCCGAGATCGCCTATGGCCAGCGCGGCTCGGGCAACCTGATCAAGCCCGGCGCGACGCTGGTGTTCGAGGTGGAGCTGCTCGGGATCGAGAAGTAGCGGGCCGCTGTTTCCGGACCCCTCACCCCGGCCCTCTCCCGCAAGGGGAGAGGGGGGGACAGATTCGCCGGGGCTGGTGGCGGTTGCGGGTGGTGTCTGTTGTCCCCTCACCGCGGCCCTCTCCTGCACGGGGAGAGGGGGGACAGATTCGCTGGGGCTGGCGGCGGTTGGGGTGGTGTGTGTCGTCCCCTCACCACGGCCCTCTCCTGCAGGGGGAGAGGGGGGACAGATTCGCTGGGGCTGGTGGCGGTTGGGGTAGTGCGTGTCGTCCCCTCACCGCGGCCCTCTCCCGAAAGCGGAGAGGGGTAACAGCCAGGCTGCGCCCGGTGCCCCTCTGCTGGCATCCAGATGGTTTGCTCCCTCTCCCTCGACGGGAGAGGGTTGGGGTGAGGGTGGTGCGCGCATCGCAAACAGAAACACGTTGCCCGCGAAGCCGAGCCAACGCATCCGCTGCCGGAAGCCCCATCATTTCCGCAATTCCTCTCCCACGACACGAGCGCCCAGGCGCAGGGGTCGCGCGCGCCGCGCAGGCAACCCGCTGCCGGAACCTTCGGCACCCACGCCGGCAACCTCACCCAGCCCTGCAATAATGCCGGCTTCCCGCCCACCGGCTAGCGCATGATCCTCGCCCGCATCATCGCCATCTCCGTGCTGACGCACATGGCGTTCACCTCCGCGCGGATGACGGCGTCGCTCTATGCGCTGACGAAGGGAGCGTCGACCTTCACGGTCGGTGTGCTGATGGCGATGTTCGCGCTGGTGCCGATGCTGATCGCCGTGCGCGCCGGCCGCTGGCTCGACGAGGTCGGGCCGTGGCGTCCGACGCTGCTGGGCATCCTGATGATGCTCGGCGGCATGGTGCTGCCCGCGCTGTTCCCCTATGCCGTCGCGGACGTCGCCCCGCTGCTCGTGGCGGCTGCGCTGCTGGGCACCGGCGGCACGCTGTGCAACATGTCCATCCAGCAGGTGGTGGGCGATCGTGCCGACCCCAACCGCCGGGCCGCCGCCTTCTCCTGGTTCGCCCTCGGCTTCTCCATCGCCGGCTTCGTCGGTCCGGTGATCAGCGGCCAGCTCATCGACGCCCTCGGCCACCGCGTCACGTTCACGGTGATGCTCGGGGTCCTGGCGCTGGCCCTGGGACTGCTGTGGCTCAACCGCGGGCTGCTGCACCATCGCAGTCACGCCGCGAAGGCGCCGGAGCCGATGCACCCGCTGGAGCTGCTCCGCCACACCCAGCTGCGGCGCGTCCTCGTCACCACCGGCCTGATCTCGATGTCTTGGGACCTCGTCACCTTCGTGGTGCCGGTGCACGGTACGCGGGTGGGCCTCTCCGCATCGCAGATCGGGTTCGTACTGGGCTCCTTCGCCGCAGCGACCTTCAGCGTGCGTCTCGCCATGCCGTGGCTCTCGCGCCACTTCAGCGAGTGGCAGGTGCTGACGTTCACGCTGCTCAATACCAGTGTCGCGTTCCTGTTCTTCCCCCTGATGTCGACCCTCGGGCCGCTGATGTGCGTCGGGTTCCTGATCGGACTGGGGCTCGGCGCGGCGCAGCCCAACGTGATGTCCCTGATCCACTCGCACGCGCCCGAAGGCCGGGTGGGCGAGGCCCTGGGGGTTCGCACGATCATCATGAACAGCAGCCACGTCGTGCTGCCGCTGGTGTTCGGCGCCTTTGGCGCCGTGCTGGGCGCCGGCGCGATGCTGTGGACGATGGCGCTGATCGTCGGTGCCGGCGGCGGCGCGGCGTTGCGCTGGCGCCGCCGTTGAGCGTTCCCGGGAGCGTCTCCGGACCGCATGCCACGCGCGTAGTCCGGTCCGCCCGGGCGCCCCGCGGTATAGTTGAGTCAAACATCCACGGGGGGAGTACCGCATGGCACGCATGACTGGCGGCCGCGCCGTCGCCCAGGCCCTCAAGGCCGAGGGCATCGACCACGTCTTCGGGATCGTCGGCACGCACGACTGTGCGCTCTTCGACGGGGTCGCGGACGATCCGTTCTTCAAGGTGGTGACGGTGCGCCACGAGCAGGGCGCTTCGATGATGGCGGCCGGGTATGCGCGCGCTTCCGGAAAGATCGCAGCCTGCTTCGTCGTGCCGGGTCCGGGGCTCACCAACGCGCTGACCGGCATGGGCATGGCCTACTCGGAGTCGACGCCCATGCTCGTGTTCGGCGGCCAGAACGCGCTGCCCCAGCTCGAGCGCGAGGGCAGCTGGTTCCACGAGCTGCGCGACTCGGTGACCGTCGGAGCCTCCGTGAGCGGCTATGCGGCCCGGGTGAATGCGGTGGCCAACGTGCCGAAGGCGATTCGCGAGGCAATGCGCGCCATGCGCTGCGGGCGGCCCCGGCCCGCATACCTGGAGCTGCCGCTGGATGTGCAGGGCGTCGAAGCCGAAGTCGAGCTGCTGCCGGCCGAGCATTACCGGCGGCCCACCGGCAACCCGGACGCGATCGCGCAGGCGGTCGAAGCGCTGAAGTCCGCGAAGAAGCCCTTCATCTTCGCCGGAGGCGGGGTCGAGAGCGCACAAGCCAGCGAATGCCTGCGACGCGTGGCAGAGCAGCTCGGCGCGCCAGTGGTCACCAGCGTGTTCGGGCGCGGTGCGATCTCGGACCGTCATCCGCTCGCGCTGGGAGACGGCTGGGGACGGTTCAACCTCTACGACGACCTGCTGCGCCAGGCGGACCTGGCGCTGGTGGTCGGGTCGCGCATCGACGTGGTCTCGGATGCGAACCTCGGCGCACGTTTCCCGCAGCGCATGGTGCAGATCGACATCGATCCCGGGGTGATCGGCCAGCGCCGGCCCGTCGAAGTGGGCATCGTCGGCGATGCCGCGCTCGTCCTCGATGCGTTGCTCACCCAGCTGGGCAGCGCGCAGCCGCGCCGATGCTGGCTCGATGCCGAGGACTTCCGCGCACGCAAGCAGGCGACGCTGCGCGAGCAGGCCGGGCCGGTGCTGGAGGTCATCGAATCGCTGCGCGCCTCGCTGCCGGACGAGACGATCTTCGTCGACGACCTCACGCTGGTCGGGTACTGGATGCCGCTGCTGATGCCCACCTACCTGCCGCGCACGCTGATCCACCCCGGCACCTACGGCACGCTCGGCTATTCGCTGCCTGCGGCGATCGGTGCCAAGCTCGCCTGCCCGAAGCAGCCCGTGGTGTCGATCAGCGGCGATGGCGGCTTCATGTTCACGGTGCAGGAGCTGGCCACCGCGAGCCAGCTCGGGATGGACCTGGTCGCGATCGTCTTCAACGACAACGCCTTCGGTGCGATCCGCAAGTTCCAGGACCGCATGTTCGGCGGGCGCCACGTCGGCGATACGCTGAAGAATCCGGACTTCGTGAAGCTGGGCGAGGCCTTCGGCGCGAAGAGCATGCGCGTGGAGGCCAGGGACATCGGCGTGGCGGTGCGCCGTGCCACCGATGCCGGCGGGCTCTGGCTGCTCGAAGTGCCGTTCGCACCCAAGGGCGCGGTGGAGATGGTGCCCTGGATGCCGTGAGGCGGCGGTCGTACCAGGTCTGAACAGAAACCAGTACCACGAGCGCACCCGTTGCGCGACTTCGACTACATCATCATCGGCGCGGGCTCGGCCGGTTGCGTTCTCGCGAACCGGCTGAGCGCCGACGGGCACCACAGCGTGCTGCTGCTGGAGGCGGGCCCGCGCGACACCAACCCGTGGATCCACGTCCCGCTGGGCTACGGCAAGCTCTTCGCCACGCCCAGCGTGAACTGGATGTACCAGTCGGAACCGGAGCCGCAGCTCAACGGCCGGCGCGTGTTCACGCCGCGCGGCAAGGTGCTGGGCGGATGCAGCTCGATCAACGGGCTGGTCCACATCCGCGGCCAGCGCGAGGACTTCGACGAGTGGGCGCGGCTGGGCAACGCCGGCTGGGGCTTCGACGACGTGCTGCCTTACTTCAAGCGCTCGGAGGACCAGCAGAGCGGGGCGGATGCATGGCACGGCGCGGGTGGCCCCATCTCGGTGTGCACCAGCCCCGATCCGCACGTGCTGTGCGACGCCTACATCGAAGCCGGGCAGGAGCTGGGACTGCCGCGCAACGACGACTTCAACGGCGCCAGCCAGGAAGGCTTCGGTTACTACCACACCATCTCGCGCAGGGGACGGCGCTCCAGCTGCGCGGTGGCCTACCTGCGTCCGGCGATGAAGCGTGCGAACCTGCAGGTGCGCACGGACGTGCTGGTGACGCGCATCCGCTTCGAGGGCACGCGCGCGGCGGGGGTCGAGTATCAGGTGGGTGGTGTCACGCAGACAGTCCGGGCGAACCGGGAGGTGCTGCTGAGCGCGGGTGCATTCAACTCGCCGCAGATCCTGCAGCGCTCCGGCGTGGGACCGGCAGCCCTGCTGCAGCAGCATGGCATCCCCGTCGTGCTCGATGCGCCCGGCGTCGGCGCCGGGCTGCAGGACCACTTCTACGTGCGCACGGTGTGGAAATGCACGCAGCCGCTCACGTTCAATGACGACATGGCGTCCCTGACCGGCAAGCTTGCCGTCGGCCTGCGCTACCTGCTGCAGCGCCGGGGGCCGCTGACGGTGAGTGCCGGCTACGCGGGGGCATTCGTGCGCACGCGGCCTGAGGTCGAGCGGCCGGACGTGCAGCTGTACTTCATCAACTTCAGCCCCGACAAGATGGGGACCGGGCTGCATCCGTTCTCGGGCTTCACCGCGTCGATGTCGCCGCTGCGTCCGCAGTCGCGCGGCTCGGTGCGCATCCGCTCTGCCGACCCGAACGACCCGCCGGCGATCCAGTACAACTACCTGTCCACCGAGGATGACCGCCGCACGGTGATCGATGGCCTCAAGCTGACCCGGCGGCTGATGAGCACCGCGGCGATGAAGCCGTACGTGCTCGCCGAACATCTGCCAGGCGCGCGGGCGAAGTCGGACGAGGAGTGGCTGGGTTACGCGCGCGAGGTGGGAGGCACGGTGTATCACCCCACGTCCACGTGCCGCATGGGACAGGACCCGCTCGCGGTGGTGGACGAGCGCCTTCGCGTGCGCGGATTGCACGGACTGCGGGTGGTGGACGCTTCCATCATGCCGAATGTGGTCTCGGGGAACACCAACGCGGGCGTGGTGATGGTGGCGGAGAAGGCGTCGGACCTGATCCTGGAGCAAGCGCGCATCGCGTTCTGACGGCCCACCGCCGCTCTTCAGCATCGCGTCTGATCAGGATCGCCCGCAGCACCACGGCCCGGAGCCCCGGGGACCATCTCCGCAGTCACGCTTCTCACATCAAGCGCTCATATCCTCGCAACGCCCGGTGACTAGTCTCCCGGGGGCCGGGCGCCTCGGCGCGAGCTCCATCGCGCCTGCCTCGGCGTATCCACGCAACGTCACGACCGCCTTCGGTGGCGGTGACGCAATCCAAACGCGCACAATGGAGGCTTGCATGCAGAAGGGGATCCTCGAGGCAATCGCACTGTCGGCAGTGCTGGCCGCCGGTCCGGCGTTCGCCAACGGCGACGACGACCGGAACGGCGACGACCGCGCCCGGTACGCCGACGCCGGCGGTCAGCAGATCCAGGTCGGGCCGCGCCCGTACTTCCTGGTGAACGACATGGAGGACGGCGAGCTCAAGCGGGAGCTGCTCAAGTGCGCGAACCGTCCCATCCGCCGGACCAACTTCTCGATCGGTCACCGCGGGGCGGCCCTGCAGTTCCCGGAGCACACCAGGGAGTCGTACGAGGCAGCCGCGCGCATGGGTGCCGGGATCGTGGAGTGCGACGTCACCTTCACCAAGGACAAGGAACTGGTCTGCCGGCACGACCAGTGCGACCTGCACACCACGACCAACATCCTCGCCATTCCCGAGCTGGCAGCCAAGTGCACCCAGCCGTTCACCCCGGCGACGCTCGACTCGGCCGGAAACGTGATCACGCCGGCAACCGCGCAGTGCTGCACCAGCGACATCACCCTTGCCGAGTTCAGGCAGCTGCGTGGCAAGATGGATGCATCCAACCCGCGCGCCAGGACGGTCGAGGAGTACCTGGGCGGCACCCCCAACTTCCGCACCGACCTGTACTCGGGCCCCACCAGCGGCACGCTCGTGACGCACCGGGAGAGCATCGCGCTGTTCAAGAAGCTGGGCGTGAAGATGACGCCCGAGCTGAAGACCCCGCGGGTGACCATGCCCTTCGACGGCTTCACGCAGGCGCAGTACGCGCAGAAGATGATCGACGAGTACAAGGCCGCCGGCGTGCCGGCCCGCAACGTGTGGGCGCAGTCCTTCCTCAAGGACGACGTGCTGTACTGGATCAAGAAGGAACCTGCGTTCGGCAGGCAGGCGGTCTATCTCGACGACGCCAACGTGCCGGCGGAGCTTCCGTCCGCAGCCGACCTGGTGCAGTACAAGCAGCAGGGCATCAACATCTGGGCGCCGCCGACCTACGCGCTGCTCACTACCGACGGCGCCGGCAACATCGTCCCGTCCGAATATGCACGCAACGCCAAGGACGCGGGCCTGGACCTCATCACCTGGACGCTGGAGCGCTCGGGCATCCTGGCCGATGGCGATAACGGCTTCTACTATCAGACATTCGATTCCGCGATCAAGCGCGAGGGAGACATGATGAAGGTCCTGGACGTGCTCGCCAAGGACGTGGGCATCCTGGGGATCTTCAGCGACTGGCCGGGAACGGTCAGCTAATACGCCAGCTGCATGAACCTCAAGTAGACGTGATTGCGCCCCTGCCCGGCGTTGGGCGGGGGCGCATGATCATGCCTGGCCGTGTAGGATGCGCTGTGATCAAACGGCAAGGTGCAGGCATGGGAACGGGCGTTGCACGCGCGACCACGGACGTGGAAGGTGTCCTCACCTTCGTCGTCGACACCGGCGAAAAACCGGTCACCTACCCCGACCAGCAGCTCGACAGTGGTGCACGCAACGTCGGCACTTACGAAGAGCGGGTGGTCCCTCTCCACGACGGCCGTGCCCTGGGCCGCGCGCTGAGCCTGGACGGGCACGGCTTCGCCCTGCTCGATCACCGCTCGTCGGTGAAGGACTTCTTCGACGGGGACGAGCTGCGCCGCGTCGGCTACCCGGAAGTGGATGCCTTGGTGCGCGCAGCCACCGGAGCGAGCAAGGTGCTGATCTTCGACCACACCTACCGGGTGGAAGATCTCGCCAGGCGCAAGGCGCTCGCCGTCCGGGCGCCGGTCAGCTCGGTACACAACGACTACACGGACTGGTCCGCGCCGAAGCGTGTGCGCGACCTGCTGCCGCCCGAGGAGGCGGAGGCGCGCCTGCGCGGCCGCTACCTGTTCGTCAACGTCTGGCGCCCGCTCGTCGGGCCGGTGGAATCCGCTCCGCTGGTGCTGTGCGATGCCGGCACCCTGGAGCCGGGCGATGTGATCGCCGCAGATCACGTCTACGACGCCGGCCGGCGCGGCGAGACCTACCGCATCGCGTACAACCCGCGGCAGAAGTGGTACTACTTCCCGCGCATGCGCACCGACGAGGTGGTGCTCATCAAGTGCTTCGATTCGCACACCGATGTGCGGGCGCGCTGGTCGGCGCATGGCGCGGCGCGCCTCACTACCCCGCCTCCGGCCGGCGCGCCGCCGCGCGAGAGTGTCGAGATCCGGACCATCGCGTTCTTCTAGCGCGGCCCGATCGCAGGGTCGATCTGCCAGCCACGTCTCGCCCGGAGCGACGCATGAGGCGTGCTCCTCCTGCGCGATCTTCATGTCCTGGGCAACTTCCACCCCTCACCCTGTCCCTTTCCCTCTCCCTCTCCCTCTCCCGCAATGGAAGAGGGGACCTTCTCCCATCTGCAGCGCACGGATCGTGTTGCGTCGCCAGCGCCTCATTTTCCCTCTCTCCAGAGAGGCGGGGGATCGTGCGGCGACTGTGCGGCATGGATCAGGATCCGTCTGCCGCGCGCCATGCAGTGCGCCCTCTCCCTTGACGGGAGCGGGCGGGGCTGAGGGTGAAGCAGTGACGAAGCGTGCGGCTACTCGCCGCCAGGCTGCTGCGCAGGAGTGCCTCTGCCAGGCGTTTCCCGCCGACGGAACAGCGGCCCGATCCGCTCGATCGCGTCGTCCACGTAGGTGAACACCACCGGGATCACGAGCAGGCTCAGGAATGTCGACGTGATCAGGCCGCCGATCACGGCGATCGACATGGGCGCACGGAAGCTTGGGTCCACCCCGAGCCCGAGCGCGATCGGCAGCATGCCCGCGCCCATCGCGATGGTGGTCATCACGATCGGCCGGGCCCGCTTGTGGCAGGCATCCAGCAGTGCGTCCCAGCGCGACAAGCCGAGGTCCCGGCGCGCGATCAGAACGTAGTCCACGAGCAGGATGGAATTCTTGGTGGCGATGCCCATCAGCATGATCAGGCCGATCAGCGACGGCATCGACAGGCTCGTCCCGGTGAGCAGCAGGCCGACGAACGCGCCACCGATGGACAGCGGCAGTGCGGCCAGGATCGTGATCGGGTGCACGAAGCTGTGGAACAGCAGCACCAGCACGATGTAGATGCACAGCACGCCGGTCAGCATCGCCAGGCCGAAGCTCTCGAACAACTCGGCCATCACCTCGGCATCCCCGAGGTCGGCCTTGGTCACGCCGGCCGGCAGGCTCTGGAGACTGGGCAGCTTGTCGACCGCTGCGGTCAACTGGCCCAGCGGCACGCCGTTGAGCTCGATCTCGAAGTTGATGTTGCGGCGGCGGTCGTAGCGGTCGATCTGGGCCGGACCGCTTTCCATCGACAACTGCGCGACGCTGCCGAGCATCACCGGCTCTTCCTTGCCCGGCACGGTGATGCGCTCCATCAAGGCCACGTCGGTGCGCGCCTGGGGCGGCAGCTTGACCACGATGGGCACCTGCCGCTGCGACAGGTTGAGCTTCGGCAGCGCCTGGTCGTAGTCGCCGCTGGTGGCGATGCGCAGGGTGTCGGCAATCGCCGCGGAGGTCACGCCGAGATCTGCCGCACGCGCGAAGTCGGGGCGCACCACGATTTCCGGCCGGACCAGGCTGGCAGTGGAGGTGACGTTGCCGATGCCGGGGATCATGCGCAGGTCGCGCTCGACGGCCCGCGCAGCCGCGGCGAGCGTTGCCCCGTCTTCGCCGGCCAGCACCAGGACGTACTTCTCTCCCGAGCCGCCCAGGCCGACGGTGACGCGGGCGCCGGGCAGGCGGCTGAGCAGGTCGCGCAGCTCGGCCTCGATCTGCTGCTTGTTCATCGAGCGCTCGCCGCGCGCGGTCAGGTTGATCGACAACGTGGCCTTGCGCACTTCGGCGACGCCGCCGGAGGCGAACGGATCGCCGCCCGAGTAGCCCCCGCCCACCGCGGTGTACACGCGCTCGACGTACTTCTGCTGGCGCACCAGCGCGCGCGCCTGCTCCGCCAGGCGCAGGGTGTCCTCGAACTTCGATCCCGGCGGGAGCTCGATCGTCACCTGCGTCTGCGCCAGATCGTCGGGCGGGATGAAACCGGACGGAAGCAGCGGCACCAGGGCGAGGGAGCCGATGAAGAACAGCACGGCGGCCACCGCCGTGACGAACCGGTGGCGCAGGCACCAGGCGGCCCAGCCCAGGTACCAGGTCATGATGCGGCTGTCCTTCTCCTCCCCCTTCGCGGGGCGCAGCATGTAAGCCGCCATCATCGGCGTGAGCATGCGCGCCACCATGAGCGAGCCGAACACGGCGAGCGCCGCGGTCCAGCCGAACTGCTTGAAGAACTTGCCCGGGATGCCGGCCATGAACGCCGTGGGCAGGAACACGGCGATGAGCGTGAAGCTGGTGGCGATGACCGCGAGCCCGATCTCGTCCGCGGCTTCGATGGCGGCCTCCATCGGGGTCTTGCCCATGCGCAGGTGGCGCATGATGTTCTCGACCTCCACGATGGCATCGTCGACCAGGATGCCCACCACCAGCGACATCGAAAGCAGGGTCACGACATTGATCGTGAAGCCCAGGTAATGCATGCCGATGAAGGCCGGGATGATCGACAGCGGCAGCGCGGTGGCGGAGACGAAGGTCGCGCGCCAGTCGCGCAGGAACAGCCACACCACCAGCACCGCGAGGATGGCGCCTTCGTACAGCAGCCACATCGAGCCCTCGTATCCGTCGCGCACCTGGTCGACGAAGTTGAACGCTTCGGCGAACTGCACCCCCGGCGTCTCCGCGGCGAGCTGTGCCAGGGCCGCCTTCACGCCTGCGTCCACGTCGAGCTCCCCGGCGCCGCGGCTGCGGGTGATCTCGAACCCTACCACCGGCTTGCCGTCGAGCAGCGCGGCGGAGCGCTGCTCCGCGACCGTGTCGGTCACCGTCGCCACTTCGTCCAGGCGGATGCGCCGGCCGTCGGACAGGGAGATCTCCAGCTGCGCCAGCTCCTCTGCGCTCTTCACGGTGCCCAGGGTGCGCACGGCCTGCTCGGCACCGCCGACGTCGGTACGGCCGCCCGAGGCTTCCTGCTGCACGTCGCGCAGCTGGCGCGAGATCTCGGCAGCGGTCACCCGCAGCGCGAGCATCCGCGAGGGATCGAGCTCGACGCGCACCTCCCGCGTGACGCCCCCCACCCGCGCGACCTTGCCCACGCCGGGTACTGCGATCAGGCGCTTCGCGACCGTGTTGTCGACGTACCAGGACAGCGCCTCGTCGTCCATTCGCGGCGAGGACACCGTGTAGGTGAGGATCGGCACGCCGGCCAGGTTGAACTTGGACACCACCGGATCGCGCAGGTCGGCGGGCAGGTCGGCGCGGATCTGCGAGACCGCGTCGCGCACATCGTCCACGGCCTCCTGCAGCGGCTTCTCGAGGCGGAACTCCACGGTGATGCTGACCGTGCCGTCCTGGATCTTGGTGTAGACGTGCTTGACCAGCTGCAGCGTCGCCACCTGGTTCTCGATCTTGCGCGCGACATCGGTCTCCAGCTGCGAGGGTGACGCGCCGGGCAGCGAGGCCGAGACGATGACCGTGGGCAGCTCGAGGTCGGGGAAGTTCTGGATGCGCATCTGGTGGAACGACAGCAGTCCCACCAGCGTGAGCATGATGAACAGCAGGATCGCCGGGATCGGGTTGCGGATCGACCACGTCGAGACGTTGATCGCCATGCGCTGCTCCTCAGCGGCCTGGCGTGCTGCCGGCGCTCGCCGCCGCGGGCGGCGCCGCCTGGGCGATGCGGACCAGGTCGCCATCGCTCAGGAAGCCGGCTCCGCTCGCGACGACGGTGTCCGGTGCATCCACGCCGCTGCGTACCTCGACGCGGTCGCCCACGCGGCGGCCGGCGTCGATCTTCACCTGGGTCACGCGGCCGTCGCTGCCGACCTTGAACACGTAGCTGAAGCCCTCGCGCAGCACCACCGCCGACTGCGGCAGCGTGAGCGCCGGGGCACGGCCGATGTCGATCTCGCCGCGCGCGAACATCCCGGCGCGCGCCTCGCTCTGCGCCGGCAGGTCCACGTACACCAGCCCGTTGCGGGTGCGCGGGTCGATGGTCGGCGCCACCATGCGCACCTTGCCCTCGACGTGGGCGCCGCTGGGCACCGTGACGATCACCTTCATGCCGGGCTTCACGCGTCCCAGCTCCGCGCCGGTGACTTCCGCGCGCCACTCCAGGCGGCCGCCGCGCACCAGGCGGAACAGCTCCTGGCCGCTCTGCACCACGGTGCCCACCGTCGCACTGCGTGACGAGATGACGCCGTCGTCGGGGGCGACGATGCGGGTCTGTGCCAGCCGGACCTCGTCCGCCTGTACCCGCGCCTTGGCCGATTGCAGCTGCGCGAGGCTGGTCTGCTCCGCAGCGATGTAGCGGTTGAACTGCTGCTTGCTGATGGTACCGGTGGGTTCGAGCTGCCGGCCGCGCTCCGCGTTGGCCTTCGCCTCCACCACCGCAGCCTCGGCCTCCGCCACCGCGGCCTTCGACTGGGCCAGCTCGGCGGTCACGGTCTCGCTCGCCAGCCGCGCCAGGACCTGGCCCTTCTTCACCACGCTGCCGACATCCGCCAGGACATCGGTGAGGCGCTGTCCCTGCAGTTCCGCCCCGATGATCGCTTCCTGCCAGGGCATGATGCTGCCGCCGGCGGACAACGTGCGCGGCCACTCGAACGGCTCGGGGCGGGTGGTCGTGACGGTGAGGGCGGGCCGCGCGGGGGCGACGGCCCGGGCGGGCTGCGCCGGTGCGTCCTTCGGGCCGTCCGACTTGCCTCGCGCCAGGAAGGCGGCGGCGCCGAGCACGGCAACGATCGCGAGCACGCCGAGCAGGCGCGCCCTGCCGCCGAAGCGGCGCAGGGGCCGGAGGCCGGTATCGGGAGTGAACGCGGTCATGCGGGTCTCAGCTGGGGGATGCAGGATGGCCCGCGCGCCGGCGCGCGGAGGAGGCGGGACGCGCGCTGCCGCTGCGCCGGTCGCGCAGTGCGGTGCGACGGTCGATCTCGTGCTGCACCAGCGCCACGCTGTAGCCGACCAGGCGGTCGAGGATGTGCCGGTCGGCGTCGCTGCGGCTGAGCACGGAGGGTGCGAGCAGGGTCATGAACTCGCGCGACATGCAGTAGTCGTTGGCCATGGCGACCAGCGCGAAGGCGAGCTGGTGGATCGCCTCGTCGGGACGGGCGACGCCCACGCGGCGCGCAAGCAGCCGCGCGAGTGCGTTGTGGTGGGGAACGATGCTGCGTTCGACGACGTCGCGGAAGACCGCGCCCGGCTCGAGCATCTCGCGCAGCTGCAGTCGCATCACCGCGCGGTCCTGCTCGGCATCCTCGGAAGTGGCGATGAACGGCGCCAGCAGCATGCGCATGGACGCCTCGAGCGGCAGGGCGGGATCGTCGAACCCCTGCAGGCGCCCGGTGAAGCGGGTGATCGGGCGCAGCAGCACCTCGCGATACAGCCCCTCCTTGTCGCCGAAGTAATAGTGGATCGAGGCCACGTTCACGCCGGCCGCTTCGCAGATCTCGCGGGTGGAGGCGCCATTGAAGCCGCGCTCGGAGAAGATGCGCAGGGCATGGCGCAGCAGCTGGTCGCGCGCAGTGGCGCCGCGGCTGCCGCGGCCGCCTTCGTCGGAAGTGGCGGCCGCAGTGCGGCGCCGGGGAGTGGTCGCGCGGGAGCTTGCCATGGTGCGCCGCACTCTAGCACGCACCCAGCCTTCAATCAAGCGATTGCTTGAATTATTCAAGCAACCGCTTGAAACACCCCGGTTACTGGACCGGCTTGAAGCTGAACTTCTGGCCGCCGATGCTGGCCTCGTACATCAGGCCGCCCTTGGCGTAGGTGAACACGGCCATGCCGTCCTGGTACTTGGCCTTCTGCGCCCCCGCGTTGCTGCCGGTCGAGGCGCCGGCGGTGGCGGCGCC
Organism: uncultured Burkholderiales bacterium; assembly: GCA_964523885.1. Classification (GTDB taxonomy): domain Bacteria; phylum Pseudomonadota; class Gammaproteobacteria; order Burkholderiales; family SHXO01; genus SHXO01. The sequence continues at coordinate 21,133 of CAZFYX010000011.1, forward strand.
GGTACCCGCCTGGGCCTGCGCGCTGGCCGTGATCGCGACCGCGGTGGCCTGGGCCGAGAACTCGAACTCGCCGGTGGTGAACTTGTCGTAGGCGGCCTTGTTCTCGAAGAAGATGATCTCGCTGAAGGCCTGGCCGCCGAGCTGGAAGCCGATGCTCACCGAGATGATCGACGAGAAGCCGGTGACCTTGCCGCCCTGGTACACCTGGCCGTCGCCGAAGGCGCCACCGATGCCGATGCCGCCCTTGCCCACCGTCGGATACAGCGCATAGCCGTAGGCCGACTCGAAGTAGGGCTGGACTGCGGGCGACGCCTTGAAGGCGCTGACGGTCTCGTTGTAGTCCTCGACCTTGCGGGTACCGCTGGCGCAGCCGGTCACGACAGCCACGGCCACCAGGGCGAGGAGGACGCGCAATCTCTTCATTTTCTTCTCCAGTGCGATTCGAAAGGTATGGGTGTACGCACCCATGCATTGATTATCGCACCGCACAACCGGCGTCGGCTTTGCGCAGCATCAATCGAAGCTGAAACCCGGCGTCCGGGTGTACATGTGGAGCCCTTCGTCCTGGATGACGAACGAGCGCATGCGCTGGCTGCCGCGATTGTGATGGGAGTGCAGCGCGGCGGCCGGCGTGATCTGGGCGGCGCCCGGCGACCAGTCGACCCGCTGGCCATCGATCATCGAGTGCACGCCCTCGCCCTGGATCGCCAGGGTCACGGCGACGCCGTTGTGGCGGTGCGCGCGCTGGTCGCGTCCGGCGGCGCAGGTGTTGATCGCGGTATTCACGGAGGGGATCGTGTTGGTGCTCGGCTGCAGCGCCTGGCTGGTGAACTGGACCGAGTATCCGGTCGTGTCCGCGGTCAGCGGGCGCTGCCACACCTTTTCGAAGCGGCGCTCGATCTCGGCCGCGGTCCAGTGCGTTGCCTGCACCACGGCGCGTCCCGGCGCAGGCGCCTGCAGGTGCTCGAAGGCCAGCAGCGGTTCGTTGGTGACGAAGAACAGCAACGCGTCGCGGTCTGCGGCGCGATGCGAGATCTCGGCGCCGCCGGGGAAGCAGAACACGTCGCCGGGGCTCCACGTGATCGAATCCCCGCCATCGCTGCTCTCGCCGTTGCCGGACATGACGTAGAAGATCTCGCCCGAGGCGACGTGGTGGGTGCGCCAGCTCGCGCCGGCGCGCAGCTTGAGGTAGCGGCACAGCAGCGTGGGCGTGGTGGCGGGGTAGGGCGTGCGCAGGACGTCGGAGGTGTCGAGGACGATCTCGCCGCTGGGCGTCGCCGCATCGAAGGCGAGATCGCGTTCGCGCAGGAACTGCCGCGCCGGTACCGCGGGCCAGCGGAACGAGAAGCCGTTCTCCGCGGAGTGGTAGATTGCCCGCCGCATGCTCGGCGTCAGGTCATCGGTGTGCACAGGGGCTCGAGCAGCTGCAGCGGTCATGGGCGCCTCCAGCGTTGTCGTGGCGCCACTATATTCCAATCCTGGTGCGACGGCGTCGCACGCCTCAAGCAGGGGCGGGTGGCTCCGATATAGTTGGTCCATGACTCGCGTCGTTCGTGCCCTGCTGCTGCTCGTGGTCGCCATGCCAGTCGCAGCCGCACAGCCGGTATCGCCCAGCAGCGAACCGGCTGTGATCGAGTCGGCGGCGGGCGACCAGCGCAGCGTCGCCAACGGCGTGCGCATGTTCGCGGGCAAGGTACGCAGCGTCTCCGATGGCGACACCCTCGTGGTGGAGGATGCCCAGGGCTACCGCGGCAAGGTGCGCCTGTTCGGCATCGACGCGCCGGAGCGCGCCAGCGGGGCCCGCTACGGCCAGCCCTACGCGCAGCGCTCCCGGAAGAACCTGTCCGATCTCGTCTATCGCAAGAGCGTGCGGGTGGCGTGGCGCGAGCACGACAACTACGGCCGCATGATCGGGCACGTATGGCTCGAGGACATCGACGTCGCCCTGCGCCAGGTGTGCGACGGCTATGCCTGGGTGTTCCGCCGGTACGCGGACCAGATGACCGCCCGCGAGTCGAAGGCCTACGACGAGTGCGAGCAGACGGCGCGTAACCAGCGCCGCGGGTTGTGGCGCGACAGCAAGCCGGTGCCGCCGTGGGAATGGCGGCACAGTGCGCGCAGCAAGGAACTGGAGCCGTGAGCGAAGGCTCCGCTCGCTAGGCTCCAGGCGCCAGATGCAGTAGATGAGGCGCGACGCGCCTCGCCTTACCTCTGGCGTCTAGTGCCTGGCGCCTGGCGCCTGATCGAGTACGTCGCTCACCGCCCGCGCGAACTCGTGCGGCGCTTCCTGCGGAATGTTGTGTCCGACGAGCGGGATCACCCGGCGCTCGTACGGGCCGCTGAAGTGGCGTTCGTGTCCCGCCGACCCCGCCGCCGAGCGCACACCATCGCCACCGCCATCGAGGCAGATCGTCGGCACGCCGATCGACGGCTGGGCAGCGAGCTGCTGCTCGGTCTCCTCCACCGCCGGGTCGCCCGGCACCAGGCCATAGCGATGCCGGTACGAGTGGATGACGACCTCGACGAAGTCCGGGTTGTCGAACGCAGCGGCGGTGCGTGCATACGTGGCTTCGTCGAATCGCCAGTTCGGTGACCACAGGCGCCAGAGCAGCTTGCCCAGCTCGTAGCGGTTCTGCTGCAATCCGGCCCGGCCGCGCTCGCCGTGGAAGTAGTACTGGTACCAGTAGCGATGCTCGTCCTCGGGGTGGGCCGGCCTGGTCGAGCCCGGGATGTCGTGCACGTTGTAGCCGGCACCGGTCACCAGGCCCAGCGCACGCTGCGGCCACAGCGCGCAGACGATGCACGCTGCGCGTCCGCCCCAGTCGTACCCGGCCAGCACCGCGCGTTCGATGTTCAGCGCATCCATGAGCGCGAGCAGGTCGTGCGCGAGCACCGCCTGCTGGCCCGAGCGCGGCGTGGCCGGCGACAGGAAGCGGGTGGGCCCGTATCCGCGCAGGTAGGGCGTGATGACGCGGCAGCCCGCGTCGGCGAGGATCGGCGCGACCTCGTCGTAGGCGTGAACATCGTACGGGAAGCCGTGCAGCAGAAACACCGGCACGCCGCTCGAAGCGCCGGCCTCGACGTACGCGACGTCGAGCACACCGGCACGGACGGACTTCGGTGTCACAGTCCGACATCCGAGAGGCCGGGATGGTCGTCGGGCCGGCGCCCGAGCGGCCAGTGATACCTGCGCTCCGCCGCGGCGATGGGCAGATCGTTGATGCTGGCGATCCGGCGCCGCATGAGGCCGTTCTCGGCGAACTCCCAGTTCTCGTTGCCGTAGGAGCGGAACCAGTTTCCCGCATCGTCGTGCCACTCGTAGGCAAAGCGCACCGCGATGCGGTTGTCGCTGAAGGCCCACAGCTCCTTGATCAAGCGGTAGTCCAGCTCGCGTGCCCACTTGCGCTGGAGGAACGCCACGATGGCCTCCCGGCCGGAGAAGAACTCGGCGCGATTGCGCCAGCTGCTGTCGGGCGTGTAGGCGAGCGACACCCGCACGGGCTCGCGCGTGTTCCATGCGTCCTCGGCGGCGCGCACCTTCTGGCGCGCGGTATCAGCGGTGAACGGCGGCAGCGGAGGGCGGGTTTCCATGCTGTGCTCCAGTTCGGGCGGTGCGGGGATCATAGAGCATCGGCACCCGACCGGCGCAGCCCGGCGAGCTCGCGCTCGAGCTCGTCGATGCGCGCTCGCAGCGGTTGCACCGCCTCCTCCACCTGCCCCAGCGTGAAGCGCTGCACGATGTGCTGCGGGCAGTTCCAGTCGAACGCCTCCACGTCGATGAGTGCTATCCGCTCCACGCGCGCCGGGTAATCGGGATGCACCACCGCGCCGACCAGGGTCGGGTCGGCCACGGCTGCATCGACGAAGCGTAAGCGGCCGAACAGCTTGAGCCGCCGGCGATGGGCGTGGTCCATCACGATCAACGCGACGCGATCCTCCGTCGCCGCGTTTCCGGCGGTGACGTACTGGCGGTTTCCACGAAAGTCGGCGAATGCGAGGCGCGAGGGCGACACCACCTTCAGGAAGCCGGCCGGGCCGCCCCGGTGCTGCACGTAGGGCCAGCCGGTCTCGCTGACCGAGGCAAGGTAGAAGGAGTCCGCCTCGCGCAGAAGCTCCGCTTCTGGCTCGCCCAGCCGCTGGTTGGGTCCGGCCTGCGCCTGCATCCGTGCGTACTGACCGCGCGAGCCGTGCTTCTCCTGCTCCGCCTGCACCGCTGGAGTGAAGGCGATTCGTGCATAGTGGTGGGGCATGTGACGCTCCTTGCGGGCTGCACGTTGGGTCAGTGCATCGCCCCGGGCCGGGGCGATGCGGGTCGCGGTCGCCTTCAGGCCGCGGCGCGGGCGGCACTGCCGAGCAATGCGATCTCGGGGAAGTCGATCTCCACCCGGGTCGCCTTCCCGATCAGGTTGGTGAAGACGTTCAGCGCGACGATCGCGATGATCTCCACGATCTCGGCATCGCTCAGCCCGGCCGCACGGGTCCGGGCGAAGGCCTCGTCATCCACGTCGCCCACGTTCTGCGCCAGGTCGCGCGCGAACGCCACCGTCGCCCCCGCCTTGGCATCGGCGGAGTTGCCGCGCCGGTTGAGCAGCATCTCGGCGTTGGTCAGCCCGGCGTGGCGACCGATCGCAGTATGCGCGGACACGCAGTACTGGCATGCGTTGGCCTCGGCGACGGCGAGCGCGATGCGCTCCTGCGTGGCCTTGTCGATCGAAAAGCGGCCCAGTGACGCGTACAGGCCGAGGAAGCCCTGCAGCGCCTGGGGCGCGATCGCGAGCACCCGGATGAAGTTGGGCGTGGCGCCGAGCTGCGTCTGGACTGCGTCGAGCAGTTCCTTCGCGGGGCCGCTGGCGTGTCTGGGATCGACGATCTGGACTCGGGACATGATTGCTCCTTCCTGGTTGAGTGACGCCGCGGAACGTGGGCGTGGAGCGGATCTTGATCGATGCCGTGAAGAGAATAAATGCGAGATATCCAACTAGATAAATGCACAAACTGCAGTAATATCCCGGCATGGACAAGTTGCGCGCCATGCTGACGTTCGTGCGGATCGTGGAGGACGGAAGCCTCACGGCCGCGGCGGACAGCTTGCGGACATCCCCGCCCACGGTGGTGCGGGCGCTGGCCGCGCTCGAGCGCAGCATCGGGGTGCGGCTGCTCAATCGCACCACCCGGCGCCTGTCGCTGACCGACGAGGGTCGCGACTATTACGAGCGCTGCAGGCGTGTCCTGGCGGAGGTCGAGCAAGCCGAGGCGGCGCTGTCCGCGCGCCGGGTGGTGCCGAAGGGCCGGCTGCGCATCACGGCGTCTGTGCTGTTCGGGCGATTGCGCGTGGCGCCGATCGTGGCAGCGTTCCTGCAGCGGCATCCCGGCGTCGAAGTCGAACTGCTGCTCCTCGACCGTGTGGTCGACCTCGTGGAAGAGGGGATCGATGTCGGGGTGCGCATCGCGCACCTTCCGGAGTCGTCGCTGGTCGCCCTGGCGGTGGGCGAGACCCGGCGCGTGATCTGCGCGTCGCCCGCCTATCTAAGGCGTGCGGGCGTGCCGGCGGCTCCCGGTGAGCTGGCGCAGCACAGGTGCATTGGCTTCACCGGACTGTCGTCGGGCGTCGAATGGACCGTGGGCAGGAGGCGCAGCGAACGGGTCCGGGTACGCCCGGTCCTGATCACCAACCAGGTCGACGCCGCAGTCGATGCCTGCGTGCGTGGCCTGGGCTGCGGGCAATTCCTGTGCTACCAGGTGCAGGCCCTGCTCGATGCGGGAAAGCTGCGGCGGATCCTGCAGGAACACGAACCGGAGGCGTTGCCGATCCATGTGGTCTACCCGCACGCGCGACTGCTTTCGTCCAACGTCAGGGCGTTCCTGGACTTTGCAGTGCCGCGGCTGCGCAAGGCGTGACGCGCATCAGCGAGCGTGCGGGGGCCCGACGCGCTCGTCGTCCGCGGCCAGCGGCATGCGCGCGTATTCGCCTTCGATGACCTCGCCCGCGCTGCGCTGATCCGCCGCGCGCGCCTGCGCCTCCGCAGCCGCCGCCTGCATTGCAGCCATCTGCTCGCGCAGCTGCTTGCGCACGGCGCGCGTGCGCCACCAGAGGTAGCCGCCGCCGATCACGCCAACAGTCACCACCACCGCGAGCACGACCACCGAGAACAGCAGCGCGGCGGCGAGCACGCCGGCTCCGACGACCACGGCGAGCACCTTCTGCACCACTGTCGGCGGCTTGCCCGGCGGCTGGCCGCGATAGGAAACCCTCATGCGCACAATGCTCATTCGCCTGCCTTGGTGGGAGAGGAAATGTGACCGCGGCGCCGCCCGGCGGTTCCGCAGCGCACGCACGGCACGTGCCCTATGATACGCGCCTGCCTGCGCGGCATCCGCCGCGCGCCGAACGGAGACCACCGCCATGCTGCACGTCATCGCGATCGTACAAGCCAAGCCCGGCCAGCGCGCTGCGATCCTCGAAGCCATCCGCGCCAACCTGCCGGCGGTGCGTGCGGAGCGCGGCTGCATCGAATACGGCCCGGCCATCGACGCACCCAGCGTCGGGCCGTTCCAGACCAACGCCGGTCCGGACACCCTCTTCGTGATCGAGAAGTGGGCCGATGCCGACGCGCTGAAGGCGCACGCCGCAGCCCCTCACATGGCGGCCTACGCCGCGAAAGTCAAGGACCTGATCGCGAGCCGGGTGATTCACGTCCTGGCGTCTGCAGAGTAGGTTCGGCGTCGCAGTCTTCGTCGGCATCGGCGCCGGGGTCGAAGTCGATCAGCAGGTCGATCTCGGCGAGCACATGGCGGCACCGCGGTGCGCGGGCGTGCACCGAGCGCCACGCGGCCCAGTAGGCGCGTGCCAGGACGTGCATCTCGACTGCGTCACAGGGTTCCAGGGTGGAGATGCTGTAGAGCCGGTAGTGCATGGACTGTGCGGGGCCGGGCGCCCGATGCCGGGGAATGCCCGGCACTTTGCGCTCCGCCACTCGAGTGGATTTGACCGCCGGCGCCAAATGCTGCCCCGGTCGCGTCAATCTCACGTCCCGGCGGGGTTCGCGGTGGCGCGCAGGCGTTGCCGGTACAGGGTGGGAGACACCCCCGTCCAGCGTTTGAATGCGCGGGTGAACGCGCTCTGCTGCGAGAAGCCGAGCAGGAAGGTGATGTCGACGATCGACTTGCGCGGGTCCTCGATGTAGCGCAGCGCGAGGTCGCGCCGCGTCTCGTCCACCAGGCGCTGGTAGGTGATCTCGGCCTCGGCCAGCTTGCGCTGCAGCGTGCGGCGGCTCATGTGCAGCTGCTCGGCCATGTCCTGCTCCGACAGCTCGCCTTCCGACAGCTGCTCCAGCAGCGAGGCCTTGCAGCGGGCCACCACGTTGTGCTTGTCCAGGTGCGCCAGCTGCTCGGTCAGCACCTGGTCCAGCGTCGCTGCGATCTGCCGGTTGCCCGTGGGCAGCGGCTGGTCGAGGTCGACGGCAGCGAAGGTGAGCGAATCCTCGCTGGCGCTGCACACCACCGGGCAGCCGAAGCGGCGCTCGTAGGCTTGCTGCTCGCCCGGCCACACGTAGCGCATGCACAACTCCAGTGGCCGCAGGCCGTCGCCACGGTTGAGCTCGCAGAGGCTGTAGATCATCGACAACGTGAAATCCGCGATGTGACCCGAGATCACGGGGTCGGTGCGGCCGCTGTCCACCACGACTTTCACCGAGGTGCCCTGGTCGATCAGGTGCAGCTTGCTGCGCTCTCCCAGGAGCTTCCAGTAGCGCATCAGCCGGTTCAGTCCGGTGCGCAGCGTCGAGCTCGAGAGCCAGGCGAAGCCGAGCGCGCCCAGGTTGGACGGGTGCCAGCATTTCGCGTCGACCAGCGCAAACCCCGGCGCCGGGTCGAGGTCGGCGGCGCGGCGGATCAGCACATCCCACTTGAGCGCGGGGATCCGGGCATTGGGGTCCTGCAGGACGTCCAGGCCGATGCCGAGCTCCTTGAACAGCGGCGCGGGATCGATCCCGTGCTGCTCCAGCAGGCGCCAGGCGATCTGGCCCACGGTAGCGAGCGAGGTCTGCGACACGGAATTCAGAGATTCAGGACTTTGGCATTACCGGCGCAGCGGTTGGCGCTGCCGGTCAACCGACTGGCACGGCCGGTGCAGATGGTCGGATGCGAAAACACGACACTGGCGCCCTCGATAGAACGGATTCGAGGATACACCATGACATGCGTCGTTGACATGAGCTGGGGCGAAGCCCAGCGCGGCGTCATCATCCAGCGCGACGAGAACGGAGAGGTGACCGACGTGCGCGTGCTGCGCATGCGCGGTGCGCCCGACCCGGCGCGGCGCACGTTCTATTGCAGCGGCCAGGTGTGGTACGACACGCTCGACCTCGCACGCAAGCATGGCTGGCGGCAGGGCTCGACCGTCGCCGGCGAGGAGGGACGCGAGGCGTGGATGAAGGAGGGCGGCTGCGACGGCACCTTCGAGCCGCGGCTGCGCCCCTTCGTCAAGCAGGTGAGTGCGGCCGAGGCGGCCGCCCTGGCCGACGCGCTCACCCGTGCGCTGGGCGACCCCGTGGAGATGGCGATGCTGCGCATCGCGCTGGACACCACCCGCGACCTGCGCCAGGTGGACCAGATCCCGGCTGCGGCCCAGCGGCCGTTGTCATCGGCATTCCTGCGCGACTTCATCGTGTTCCTGCGCAAGGGGCCGTTCGTGTTCAGCTGGCGCGATCTCTAGCCGCCTTTCCAGCCGGGCAGGCGCCGTGCGGCTTCGCTGCGCGCCCGGTCATGGGCGGTGCGCAGCGCTGTCTCGTCGCCCGCCACGGCTTGCGCGGCCGAGACGTGCAGGCGCAGGAAGCCGGCCCATGCGACCTCGGCCGCGCCGCCTTCCCATTCATCGGTGGCGCCGGCATCCCGAATCCTCAGCGCCAGGGTGCGATAGGGATCGTCCTCGAGCAGGAAGAAATCGCGCGGCACGGCGGAGTAGGCACGCCTGCGGCCGGCGGCATCCACCGGCAGCACCCAGCCCTTGCGCTCCATCGCCACCCAGAACCGGTCCGACACCACGCCGGAGAGGTCCTGCTCGATCAGCACCAGGCAGCGCTCGACGCCCTCGTCGACCAGGGCGCGGGCGATGCTGTGCGGGTCGATGACGTACACCTCGCCGCGGGGACCGCGCACGCCGCGCACCTCGCGCCAGGTCAGGAAATCCCTGAGCTGATGGCGGGCGAGGGCCATGCGCAGCTGTGCACGGGCTTCGTTGACGTGCACCATGGATACGGTGATCTGCGTCGGACGCAGGCTGCGTACCTCGACTTCCACGCGCTCGGCCACGTCGGCTCCCGCGCGGGATCGCTTCAGGGGGCCAGCGACGCGGTGTACGCCGCGATCGCCACGAAGTCGGCTTCGTCCAGCTGCGCGACCACGCCCTGCATCAGTTTCGTCCACGGGCCATTGCGGCTGCCGTGCCGGATGTCGTGGAGCTGGCGCACGATGTAGCTGGGGGAGCGGCCCGCGAGCGGCGGGACCGGGCCCAGCCCGCGCAGGTCGGTGCCGTGGCACATCGAGCAGGCGGTGGTACGGCCGGCCCCGCCTTCTGCCAGCACCCGACCCTTCTCGACGCTGCCGGAGGGGACGTACGCGATGAAGCCGGAGGCCGGATCGCGCAGCTCCGTGCGCTCGAGATTCTCCGGCATCTCGATGATGCGCTGGCCGATCGGTTCCATCGTGTGCGGCTCCGATGCCACCAGCATCCAGCCTGCAACCTGCGTACGCGGAACCGAGTCCGTCTCCACCACGCGGATCCAGGGCTTCGGCCGGAGGGCGGAGAAGTACTCTGCCGCAATCTTCACGTCCGCCTCGTCGGTCGCCTTGGCCACCGCGATCATCAGGTTGATCGGCAGGCTGGCCGGTTCGGAGCTGCGTCGCGCGCCGCTGCGGAAGTCGGCCAGCTGCTGGACGATGTACTCGGCCGGCAGGCCGGCGAGGCTGGAGTTCTCCGGGCGGCCCTGGCCGTTGGGGAGGTGGCAGAAGCCGCAGGCGAACACGCCGGGATTGCGGCCGGTCGCCACCACCGGGGGCATCGGCGGATGTTCGTCGGGATACCAGTCGACCGCGGCGTAGAGGTCGCGGATCTGGGTGAGGGTGAACGAGCGGGTGCTGCCGGGCAGGCGGCGCGGCACGCCGTCATCCGGGGGCGGCTTGAGCCCGGGCGGGTTGACCGGATAGGCCCACTGCGGCAGCGGGCCGTCGGCCAGGGTCGGTGCGGCGAGCGTGCCCAGCGCCGTTGCCAGCAATGCCAGCCAGATGCTTCGCATGTCTCCCCCCCTTGTCATGGGCGCGTTGGGCGCGCCTCGTCGGGGGGATTATCGCAAATGACGGCGGCAGGAGCGGCCCTGCGCCTGCATCGGCCCTCCGCGCGGGGCCCGCGGTCAGACCGGCGGTCTGCGCCCCATGACCGCGAACACGATCGCCAGGATGATGCCGACCACGGCGAGGATCCAGGCGATGTTGACGGCGGTGCCGGCGATGCCGGTCATGCCGAAGACCGCGGCAATGATGGCGATGATCAGGAAGGTGACGGCCCAGGACAGCATGTTGTTCTCCTCCTTCGATTGGTCCGATGAACGGCCCGCCGCAGGCGGCGGGCGGCTGGAATCGAGGGAGCAGCCGGCGTGCCGGGCGCCGCGTGCGAAGGCGAGATCGACTCTGTCCTAACCCCGCAACACCTCTTCCTGCATCGCCTTCCACACCTGCTCGATGTGGACGCGCTCGGTGGCTTCGGCGCCGATCGACACGCGCACCATCCACCTGCCGTCGAGCACCGCGGGAGTGAGGTAGGTCAGCCCGGAGCGGTTCAGGCGATCGGCCCAACCCTGGGTGTGCCGGTCCAGCGCCTCGCCGCCCAGCCCGGCCGGTTCGTGCCGCACGCACAGCGTCTGCAGCTGCACCGGCGCCAGCACCCTCCAGTCCGGCGCAGCGCGCACCTGCGCGGCGAGCCACTGCGCGTTCTCGAGGTCGCGCCGCAGCCGCTGCTGCAGGCCGCTCACGCCCTGCTCGCGGATCAGGAACCACAGCTTCAACGCACGGAAGCGCCGGCCGAGCGGCAGGCCCCAGTCGCGGTAATTCTTCACCTGCCCGTCGGCGGCCGTCTGCAGGTAGCTGGGGCTGGTCGACATGACGCGGATCAGGTGCTCGGGATCGCGCACCAGGTAGATCGAGCAGTCGAACGTCACGCCCAGCCACTTGTGCGGGTTGAGCACGATCGAGTCGGCGCCTTCGATGCCTTCCCACATCCAGCGGCACTCGGGCAGGATCATGGCCGACCCGGCCATGGCGGCGTCGACGTGCATCCAGATGCCGTGCCGCCGGGCAACCTCTGCGACGGCGCCGATCGGATCGACGGCAGTCGTGGTGGTCGTGCCGGTGGTCGCGACCACCGCGCAGGGCGTGCGACCGGCGTCGAGATCGGCGCGGATGGCCGCATCGAGCGCGTCCGCGCGCATCGCGTAGGCCTCGTCGTGCGCCACCGGCCGCACGTTCCCGCGTCCGAAGCCGGCCAGCAGTGCGCCCTTGTCCACCGAGCTGTGGCTGTGCGCGGAGACGTACACCACCAGCGGCTTCTGCTCTGCCTGCAGCCCGCCGCGCGCCAGCCCGTAGCTGGTGCTGCGCTCGCGCGCGCAGAGCAGTGCGACCAGCGTGCTGGTCGACGCGGTGTCCTGGATCACGCCGCTCCACGCCTCCGACAGGCCGACCATCTGGCGCATCCAGCCGGTGGTGACGTCCTCCACCTCGGTCATCGCCGGGCTCGCCTGCCAGTTCAGGCCCAGCACGCCCAGCCCGGTGCTCACGTAGTCGCCGAGCACGCTCGCGAGCGTGCTGTTGGCCGGAAAGTAGCCGAAGAAGCGCGGATGCTGCCAGATCGAGAGATTGGGCCGTACCACGCGGTCGAGGTCGGCGACGATGCGGTCGAAGCTTTCCGCATCCTGGGGTGGAGTGGCCGGAAGCATCGCCTTCACGGCGCCGGGCTCGGTCTTCGCCATCACCGGCAGCGTTTCCAGGCTGGCGCGGTAGTCGGCGATCCAGTCGACGATGGCGTGGCCGTACTTGCGGAATTCTTCGGGGGTCATGGGCGACAACCTGTTGTTGCCCCTCTCGCTCGGGCGGAGGGGGGTGAGGGTGACGAGGATCGAGGCGTGATCTTACCCCTCACCCCTCACCCCTCACCCCGGCCCTCTCCCGCAAGGGGAGAGGGGGAACTGCGTGGGGGAGGGGGAACTGCGTGGGGAGGAGGAACTGCGCGGGCCGGAGGGAACTGCGTGGGCGAGGGGCAATCACGCCGGAGCCATCACGCGGGCGCCGGCTGCAACCCCCGGGCGCGCGGAGCAGATCAGCGATGCTTGCGCAGCACTTCCCGGCACGCCTGTGCGACGCCTTCCGCGCTCATGCCGTACTTTGCCCGCAGCGGCGTGGTCGGGCCGATCGAGGCGAACACGTCCGGCATGCCGACCATGCGCATGCGGGTGGGGTGCTCCTGCGCGAGCAGGTCGGCGACCGCGCCGCCCAGCCCGCCCACCAGGTGATGCTCCTCCGCGGTCACTACCGCGCCCGTCTCGGCGGCTGCGGCGAGCACGGCCTCGCGATCGAACGGCTTGATGGTGTGCACGTTCAGCACGCGCGCGTGGATGCCCTCGGCACGCAGCGCGTCGGACGCGCGCACGGCCATGTCCACCAGAACGCCGCAGGCGATGATCGCGACGTCGTTGCCCTGGCGCAGCGTGGCCGCCTTGCCGAGGCGGAACGGCGCATCCGGATCGCTTACCGGCGGCTCCTCGACGCGGCCGCCCAGGCGCATGTACACCGGTCCGTCGATGTCGAGCGTGGCGAGCGTCGCCTTGTAGGCCTCGTCCACGTCGGCCGGCACGATCACCGTCATGTTGGGGAAGCTGCGCATCAGCGCGATGTCCTCCAGCGCATGGTGCGTGCCGCCGGCCACGCCCAGCGAGATGCCGCTCGCGGCGGCACCGATCACCACGCGCTGGTTCGCGTATGCGAGGTCGTTGCGCACCTGCTCCATGCTGCGGGCGGTGAGGAAGGGCGCATAGCCGCAGACGTAGGGCCGCAGGCCGGTGGTCGCCAGGCCGGAGGCGATCCCGATCGCGTTCTGCTCGGCGATGCCGACCTCGATGAAGCGCTCCGGATGCCGCTCGATGAACGGACGGATGCCGAGCAGGTCCTGGGTGTCGGCCGACAGCACGACGCTGCGCGGTTCGCACGCGCCGATCTCCAGGAGGGCCTGGCCGAAGGCGAGCCGGGTCTGCTTCGCCGAGCGGGTGCGCCAATCGGTGTTGGCGGCGGCGCTCATTCTCCCAGCTCCCCGAGCGCACGCTCGTAGGTCTCGTCGTTGACGTTGTTGCTGTGCCAGAGGTAGGTGTTCTCGGCGAAGCTCACGCCCTTGCCCTTGACGGTATGCGCGATCAGCGCGGTGGGCCGGTCGGAATCGAGCGGCAGGGCGTCGAGCGCGTCGACCACCTGGTTCATGTCGTGCCCGTCGATCTCGCGCACCTCGAAGCCGAATGCCCGCCACTTGTCGGCGAGCGGATCGAGGCTGACCAGGTCCTCGACCCGCCCGCTCTGCGCGATCTTGTTGTGATCGATGATGGCCGTGAGGTTCGCCAGCTTGTAGTGCGAGGCGGCCATCGCCGCCTCCCAGTTGGAGCCTTCCTGCAACTCGCCGTCGCCGAGCATGACGAAGGTGTGGAATGGCAGCTTCTGGATGCGTGCGCCCAGCGCCATGCCCACCGCGATGGCCAGGCCGTGGCCGAGCGCCCCCGTGCACATCTCCACGCCCGGCACCTTGATGTCCGGATGCATGCCGAAGGGCGACTCGAAGTGGTAGAAGCGGTCGATGACCGCGTCGTCGATGAACCCCAGCTGCGCGAGCACTGCGCCCAGCGCGGCATTGGCGTGCCCCTTCGAGAGCACGAAGCGGTCGCGCTCGGGCCAGTCCGGCTCCTGCACGCGGATGCGCATGCGGTGGAAGTACAGCGCGGCCAGGATGTCGGCCGCGGAGCTGGAGCCGCCCGCATGTCCGCTGCCGCCTGCGCGCAGCGCGCGCCAGATGTCCCGGCGGACGCGGCGCGCGTGCGCCTCGAGCCGCTGGACCAGCACGTCCCGATTCTCAGTCATGGTCTCCCCCGACGGCGCGGCCGTCATGGCGGCCGCACTCGCAGCGATGGTACCGCAAGCGCATCCCGGGTTCAGTCGAGCGTGTCGCCGTCCCGGCCGAGCCGGGGGCTGCGGCGGCCGCTGACGCCGCTGTACAGGTTCATCAGCGGGGTCGCCGAGATGCCGTGGATGACGATGGATACGGCCACCACGGTGAGGACGAGCGGCAGCAGCCGCTCGACCAGCGCCGGTGCGACTCCCTGCGCGATGGCGAACATCAGGTAGTAGAGGGAGCCGACGCCGCGGATGCCGAACCAGCCGAGCAGGGCGACCCGCCGCGGCGACATGCGCCGGCCAGCCAGGCCGGCCAGCACCGACAGCGGACGCACCACGAGCAGCAGGAGCGCGGCGAGCAACACGCCCTGCAGCGCGAAGTACCCCGCGGACAGCAGGCCGCCGAGCAGCAGCACCGCGACCAGCTCCGCGATGCGCTCGAAGCGCTCGTTGAACGTGAGCAGTCCGGTGGCGACGGCACGGGCGGGTTCGGCGTCGGCGGCGACCTGGGCGCGCTGGTGCGGCGGGGCACGTTCGGCGCGTGCGCTCTCGCCGCGCTCGATCCTGCGCACGGCGAGCCCGGCCGCGAGCACCGCGAGGAAACCCAGGGCGTGCACGAGCAGGGCGAGGCCATAGCTGAGCGCGACCAGCCCGAGGATGAGGAATTCCTCGAGGCCGATGGGCTGGTTGGTGGTCCGGCGCAGGAAGATCACCAGGCGGCCGACCAGCAGGCCGCACAGCCACCCGATCAGGATGCCGCCGCCGATCGCCCACACCACGTCGACCACGAACCAGCGTTCGAGAAGCGGGCCGGTGTCGCGCAGCCCGAGCAGGCCGAGCCCGAGGAAGACGACCGGGAAGGCGCTGCCGTCGTTCATGCCGCCCTCGGCGGTGAGACCGAAGCGCACGCTGTCGCGGTCGTCGAGGCGCTTGATCTGGACGTCGGAGGCCAGCACCGGGTCGGTGGGGGCGAGGATTCCGCCCAGCAGGATCGCCGCGCCGAGCGGCAGGTCGAACAACGCCACGCCGATGGCTGCCACGCCGGCCACCGTCACGATCATCGACACGCTGGCGAGCCGCAGCGGGATGCGCCAGAGCGGGTCGGCGAATGGCAGCGTGAGCTTGAGCCCCAGCGTGAACAGCGAGATGAGCACGGCCACCTCGAAGACCCGTTCCAGCGCAACGGCGTGTGCCAGGGGATCGAGGTGGAGCAGGTCCGCGAAAGCCGGTCCGAGGCCCACGCCGAGCAGCAGGTAGAGCAGGCCCGTGCTCAGCGGCAGCCGGTCGATGACCGAGCCGACCAGCCCCATCAGGATCAGCATGAGGCCGGCGACGATGAACCACGCCGTGATCATTATTCGTCCGCGGGCGGGAAACCGCTGCGTGGAAGGGGTTATCGAATCAGCAAGCGCAGCGCCTGCTGTCCGTCCGGCGCCGGTCGGGCCGCGCCAGCCTGCACGGTGGGCTGCGCGCGCTGCGGGTGCAGCGTAAACTGGCGCATCGGCGCTGCCCGCTCGTGCGCGCCCATCAGGAACCGCCTCGATGAACGCACCGCTTCGCATCGCCCCGTCCGTCTGCCCCCATGACTGCACCAGCACCTGCGCGCTCGAGGTCGAGATCGCCGATGCCCGCACCATCGGCCGCGTGCGCGGCTCGCAGCGCAATACCTACACGGCGGGCGTGATCTGCGAGAAGGTGGCCCGCTACGCCGAGCGCGTGCACCACCCGGACCGGCTGCTGCATCCGCTGCTGCGCAACGGCCCGAAGGGCAGCGGACAGTGGAAGCAGATCTCCTGGGCCGAGGCGCTCGACCGCGTGGCCGATGCGTTCACCGAGAAAGCGGCCCGGCACGGCACCGAGAGCGTGTGGCCCTACTTCTACGCCGGCACCATGGGGCTGGTGCAGCGCGACGGCATCAACCGCCTGCGCCATGCGATGAAGTACTCGCGCTGGTATTCCACCATCTGCGTGGCGCTGTCCGACTCCGGCTGGATCGCGGGCGTGGGCAGCAAGCGCGGCGTGGACCTGCGCGAGGCCGCCGAGCACGCCCAGCTGATCGTCATCTGGGGTGGCAACCCGGTGAACACGCAGGTCAACGTGATGACGCATGCGATGGCCGCGAAGAAGCGCGGCGCGACGCTCGTCGTCGTCGATCCCTACCGCACCGGCACCGCGGAGAAGGCCGACCTGCACCTGGCGGTGAAGCCGGGGACCGATGGCGCGCTCGCGTGCGGCGTGATGCATGTGCTGTTCGCCGAGGGCTACGCCGACTGGGATTACCTGCGTCGCTACACCGACTGCCCGGACGAGCTGGCGGCGCACGTGAAGACGCGCACGCCGCAGTGGGCCGCCGAGATCACCGGCCTGCCTGCCGAGACGATCGTCGAGTTCGCGCGGCTGTACGGCCGCAGCAAGGCCAGCTTCATCCGCTGCCATCACGGCTTCTCGCGCTCGCGCAACGGGGCTGCGAACATGCACGCGGTGGCCTCGCTGCCCGCGGTCACCGGCGCATGGCAGCACAAGGGCGGCGGGGCGCTGTACGGGCACTCGGGCATCTATCCGCTCGACCGCACCCTGATCGAAGGCACCGACGTGATGGACCTGCGCATCCGCGACCTCGACCAGTCGCGGCTGGGCCCAATCCTCACCGGCGACCGCGACGCGCTCAAGGGCGGGCCGCCGGTCACTGCGCTGCTGATCCAGAACACCAACCCGGCGATGGTCTGCCCCGAGCTGCACAAGGTGCACGCGGGTCTCGCGCGCGAGGACCTGTTCACCTGCGTGCACGAGCAGTTCATGACCGAGACCGCCGCGTTCGCCGACATCGTGCTGCCGGCCACCACGTTCCTCGAGCACGACGACTTCTACACCGCCAGCGGCCACACCTCGTTCCAGGTCGCCCGCAAGGTGATCGAAGCGCCGGGCGAGGCGCGCGAGAACCACTACGTGATCTGCGAGCTGGCGCGCCGGCTGGGTGCGAAGCACCGCGGCTTCGAGATGAGCGCGTGGGAGATCATGGACGAGTCGCTGCGCAAGTCGGGCATGTGGGATGCGCAGACGAACCACGAGCGCGGCGGGCAGGACTTCGCCTATCCGTTCGAGAAGATGCACTTCCTCGACGGCTTCGACACGAAGGACGGCAAGTTCCACTTCCGCGGCGACTGGGAGCGCTTCGGCGGGCGCTGGCGCGAGATGCCGGTGCTGCCCGACCACCTCGACGTGATCGACAAGGCCACCCCGGAGAAGCCGTACCGGCTGGTGGCGGCGCCGGCACGCACGTTCCTGAATTCCAGCTTCACCGAGACGCCCAGCTCGCTCAAGCGCGAGCGGCGCCCCACGGTGTTGATCCATCCGCACGACTGCACGGCGCTGGGCGTCGCGGAAGACGACCGCGTGACGCTGGGCAACGAGCGCGGCGAGGTCATCGTGCACGTCAAGCCGCAGGACGGGCAACAGCGCGGCGTGGTGGTGGTCGAGGGCATCTGGCCGAACAAGCACTTCGAGAACCGGCTCGGCATCAATGCACTCACCAGTGCGGACCCGGGCTGGCCCAATGGCGGCGCGGCATTCCACGACACGGCGGTGTGGATCCGCCGGGTGGGGTGACGCGCCATGTCGGTGCTGCCGCTGACCCAGGACAACTTCGATGCACTCGTCGAGCAGGCGCCGGTCCTGGCGATCGAGTTCTCCGCCGACCCCGCCGGCTTCTCCGGCCGTGCTGCTGCGGTCGCAGTCGAGGGCGTGCAGTGGGGGCACGTGGACGTGCGCAGCGAGCCGCGACTCGCAGCGACCTTCGGCATCGATGCCGGTCCCGCGCTGCTGATCTTCCGCGAGCGGATCGTCCTGTACCTGGACCAGGGCGAGCACGATGCGGCACGCATGACTGACCTGCTGCAGCGGGTTGGCGCGCTCGACATGCAGCGGGTCAGGGCGCAGATCGAGGAAGAGAAGCAGGCCGAGCTCGCGGTGCGCATGCGCCGGGTCTGCCCCACCGCGCGGCGCGGGCCGCTGCCCGGCTAGCCACGGCGGTTCTCCGGGGCGGGTGCGCGTACCGACGGCACCCGGGCGGATCACTCCACCAGCGGGAAGGTCACGCCGATGAACCACGCGAACACGATGGCGTTCGCGATCGCGGCCACCGCTGGATGGCCGGTGGCGCGGAACGTCCAGCGGCTGAACAATCCGTAGACCACGAATAGCAGCAGGATCGCTGGCACGATTAGCGCCAGGAAGAACAGGCGCCCGGGGTTCAGCGCGATGGCGAGCGCGAGCGACACCAGGAAGCACGCCTTGGTGGCGAAGTAGGCCGCCCGCGGCGCCCGTGTGCTGCGGGTGAGCGCTTCGTCCACGATGAACCACGGCAGCGTGCAGGCGGCCAGCGCGAGGATCACCGGCCAGCGCACCGGCACCGGCGTGAGGTTGAACAGGTAGCGATCCACCGGCACGCCGACTGCGAGCAGGCCGAACGCGGTGGCCAGCAGGGCCGCCACCAGCATCGACCCGCGGCGCATGCGCGGCAGTGACGGGCCGCCATGCCACCACATACCCAGTGCGGTGAGCAGCCCGTACAGGCCGAAGTGGAGCATGAGGTAGTCGCCGAGCAGGATCGGCAGGGTGTCCGTGGGCATCTTCCACAGCAGCAGCGGCGTGGCCACGGCGGGGATCACCGCGAGCTGCCAGAACCGGCGCCAGCGCCACGGCTGCGCGTCGAGCGCCGACGAAGGTGACAGCCAGGCCGCACGCGGCACGGCGACCCGCGGGAGTGCCCGGGCGCACAGCCACGCCAGGCCCAGCACCCCACCGAGCAGCGCCGCGAGCGGCAACCCATACGCGGCGAGGGTGCGAGGGCTGGAAGCCGGCCGCCCGTAGGCCTGGTCCAGCCACGCCACCGCCTCCGCCGCCGTGTCGATGCTGTACAGCACGGCGATGTGCTCGACGCCGGCCGCGAATGCGGCGCGCCGTGCGGTGCCGTCCTCGAAGCGTCCGTAGGTCACGCGCTCCTTCGCGCCGGGTCCGGCGACCCGCCCGATCACCCGCAGCGCCTCGGCATGCATGACGTGCGGCTCGAGCGCCCCGTCGATGACGATCAGGTTGCGCGGGCTGTCGGCGGGCGTGTTTGCCTGGATGCTGGGTGCGAACAGCGAGAGCGCGACGGTGGCGAGCACTTCCTCGTGCGCCTGGGCATGGCGCACCACGATGTCTGACGCCATCGAGTGGCCGAGCATGGCATACCGGCCGTCCGGTCCCGCGAGCCGGCCTGCCCACGTGGTGAGCTGCCCCAGCGCTGCGAGGAGGACGCGCAGGCTCTCCTGCTGGTCGGCGAGGCCCCCCGTCATCGGATCCGGGTTGCGGCCATGCCCCGGGAAGTCGAAGGTCACGGCAACGTAGCCGTTGCGGGCCAGGCTCAGTGCGAGCGGCTGCATGAGCTGCTGCGAGCCGGCGAAGCCGTGCGCGATGACCACCAGGGGTGCCGGCCCGGATCCGGCCGGGTGGAACACGGTGACCGGCATGGCACCGACCTGCGTGCGTTCGATCGTCACCCCGTCCCGGGCCGCATCGAGGCGCAGGATGCCGAAGAGCAGCGCAGCCACCGCGACCAGGGCCACGGCTGCGCGCGGCAGCGCCCCGTTCTGCAGGACGCGGAAGCGATGTCGGAACACGATGAGAGAACGAGGCGTCGAGGGGCGAAGTCGCCAGTGTAAGGGGCGCGGCCCGCCGGCGGGAGCAAGCGGCGGACCGGGGCCGTGCCGAGCAACGCGTCACCGCGTGGCGTGACGCGCTCGACGGAGACTGCGATCGACCCTGGAGAAGCTGCTACGCTTCGGGGCGGCGCGGCCGCTGGTGCACGCGCGGCGAGAGGGCTTCGGAATGCGGCGAACGAGGATGGCGGCGTACGGGCTGTGGCTCATGACTTTGGCGACAGCCGGCGTCACGGCCGCGCGCGCAGCGGACGACCCGCTCGCGTGGGTCCGGCAGGTCGTGGTCATCTACCAGGAGAACCACAGCTTCGACAATTTGTACGGGCTGTGGGGCCAGGTCGGAGACCAGAAGGTGAACGGCGTGGACGCTGCTGATCCCGCCCGCGCGCTGCAGGTGGATCAGGACGGCCGGCCGTTCGAGTGCCTGCTGCAGAACGACCCGAAGCTCACCTCGCCGCCGCTGGAGGACACCTGCAGCGACACCAGCAACGGCATCGCGTTCCGCAGCGCGTTCCCCAATCGTCCCTTCCTGCTCGATCCCTACGTCGGCCAGGACCAGCTCACGCGCGACCTGGTGCACCGCTTCTACCAGGAGCAGTACCAGATCAACGGCGGGCGCCAGAACCGCTACGTGACGGGCAGCGACGCGGCCGGGCTGACCATGGCCTACTACGACACGCGCTGGCTGCCGGTGTACCAGTGGCTGCAGCGGCCCGAGGCGCCGCGCTACGTCGTGCTGGACAACTTCTTCACCGCCGCATTCGGCGGTTCGTTCCTGAACCATCTCTGGCTGATCTCGGCGCGCACGCCGCAGCTGCCCGGTGCGCCTGCCGACCTGCACTCCGTCGTGGACGGAAACGGCATGCCGGTCGGTGGCACCGACCGGCCCTATCCGCTGTACGTGTCCCCGGTCGCAGGCGTGAAGGACAAGCCGCTCACCGCAGCCTGTCCCGCACCTGCACCCGGGATCCTGTGCGGGGACTTCGTGGTGAACACGCTGCAGCCGCAGTCGCAGCCCTACCACCCGGAGACGCACTCGCTGCGGCTGCAGGTCACCACGCCGACGATCGGCGAGCGGCTGTCGGAGGCGGGCATCGACTGGGCGTGGTATGCGGGTGGATGGTCCAACGCCGCCGGCCGGGTCGGGGCGCCGGGCTGGACCAACGGCAATGCGCCGCTGGCTGCCAACCCGGGCAGCGCGAAGCCGTGCCCGGATCCCAACGCCATGCCGAAGGCGGCCTGGCCGAATTGCCCGGGCAAGCTGTTCCAGTTCCACCACCAGCCGTTCGTCTACCACGCCGCGTATGCAGAGGGCACGCGCGCGCGCGCCGACCACCTGCTCGACGAGGTCGAGTTCTTCGCCGCGGCGCGCGCGGGCAGGCTCAAGCCGGTCAGCTTCGTCAAGCCGATCGGCGAGGAGAACGAGCATCCCGGCTACGCCACTGTGCAGCAGGGCAGCCGGCACCTGGTCGAACTGCTCGAGGCGATCGTCTCGGGTCCACAGGCGCAGGACACGCTGGTGATCGTGACCTACGACGAGAACGGCGGCAGCTGGGACCACGTGCCGCCGCCCGGGCAAGGCGCAACGCCGGGGCCTCATGACGCGTTCGGTCCCGGCACGCGCCTCCCCGCCCTCGCCGTCTCGGCCCGCTTCGCCCGCTCCGGCGTCGACCACACGCAGTACGACACCACCTCGATCCTGCGCACCATCGAACGCCGGTTCGGGCTGGCCCCGGTGGGCGCGTCCTACGCCGGCATGCCGCCGCGCGATGCGCGCGTGAACGACGTGTCGCCGGCGGTTGAAGTCGCCGGGCTGCGCGACCGGCGCTGAAGCGTCAGCGTGCCGCCGGCGTACGTGCGGCGGTGGTGAGCCAGATGCCCAGGAACACCAGCGTCATGCCCGCAAGGTGGTAGCCGTGCAGGCGCTCGCCGAGGAGCGCAGTGGACAGCAGGATGCCGAACACCGGCATCAGGTGCGCGAAGATGCCGGCGCGGTTCGGCCCTACTGCCTGCACGCCCGCGTTGAAGCAGAGGTTGGACAGGATCGACGGAAACAGGCCGTAGTAGACCAGGGTCAGCACGACCTGCGGCGTGGGTCGGAACCCGCGCCCGGTGCCCAGCTCCCACGCATATGCCAGTGCGAGCAGCGGCAGGCCGAAGTAGATGATGCAGGCGAGGAAGGTGAGTCCCGTCAGCCCCGCCGGCCGCCAGCGCAGCACCACCGTGTAGCCGGCCCACAGGGCCATCGCGGCGAGCAGCCAGAGGTCGCCATCGTTGAAGTGCAGGCCGAGCAGCACCGCTGCACTGCCCTGCGCGACGATGGTCAGCACCCCGCCCAGCGAAATGGCCACGCCCAGCGCCTGCTGCCGGGTCACGCGCTCGTGCAGCACCAGCCACGCGAGCACCACGATGAACACCGGGATGAGCGAGTTGAACAGCGTGCCGTTGGTTGCAGTGGTCCACTGCAGGCCGATGTAGCAGAGCGTGTTGAACAGCGTTACGCTGAGCGTGCCCAGCACCGCGAGCACCTTCCACTCGCGCCGGATCACCGGGAAGTGCTTGCGCAGGTCGGCCCAGACGAACGGCAGGAGGATGAGCCCGGCCAGCGCCCAGCGCCAGAAGCTCATCGCCACCGGCGGGATGTCGTTGCGCATCGCGCGGCCCAGCACCATGTTGGCGGCCCAGAACAGCGGCGCCAGCGTGAGCAGCAGGTAGGGTGTGAGGCGGTGCGAGGCGATCTTCGGTGCAGGCAATGCAGTGTCCGGTCCTGAAAGCGATCCCCTCTCCCCTTGCGGGAGAGGGCCAGGGTGAGGGGTAGCGAAGCGAAAGGCAGTTCGCCTCGCTTCCCCTCGACCTTACCGCTGAAGCAGGCCGCTACATGATCTGGTTGACCACTCCGCCCTCAGCGCGCAACGCCGCGCCGGAGGTCGCGGACGAACCCTCGCCGCACACGTAGACCACCAGGTTTGCCACTTCCTCGGCGGAGGTGAAGCGCTTGAGCAGCGAGCTGGGGCGGAAGGTGACGAAGAAGTCGCGCTCCAGCTCCGGCACGGTCATGCCGGCAGCCGTCGCGCGCTCGCGGCGCATCCGCTCGGTGTTCTCGGTGCGCGTGGGCCCGGGCAGCACCGTGTTCACGGTGACGCCGGATCCCGCCAGCTCGATCGCCAGGCCGCGCGAGATGCTGAGCTGCGCGGTCTTGGTCATGCCGTAGTGGATCATCTCGCGCGGGATGTTCAGGCCCGACTCGCTGGAGATGAACACCACCCGGCCCCAGCCGCGCCTGGCCATCATCGGCGCGTAGTGCCGGGCGAAGCGCACGCCGCTCAGCACGTTGACCTCGAACAGGCGCAGCCAGTCGGCGTCCGGGATCTCGAAGAACGGCTTGCGCTCGTAGATACCGAGGTTGTTCACCAGGATGTCCACCTCGGGAACGCGAGCGAACACCTGCTCCGCGCCCGCGGCCGTCGCGCAGTCGGCCGCGACCCCGGCCGCTTTCGCCTCCGGCACCTGCTCGCGCAGCCGCGCCAGCGCCGCGTCGATCGCCGCCTGGGTGCGGCCGGTGATGGTGACCCTTGCGCCTTCCCTGGCCAGGCCCAGGGCGATGGCGAAGCCGATGCCGGCGGTGGAGCCGGTGACCAGCGCGTGGTGCGAACCCAGTCCGAGATCCATGCGTACTCCTCTCCTCAGTCGTTCTTCACCAGCACGATCTCGAGGTAGTCCGCGGAGACCACCAGCGTGTCGTCGCCGGATGTGTTGAAGCGGTTCAGGGTGGCGTCGAGCTCGTCGCGATAGGCGCGGCGGCCGGCCTCGTCCAGTGCCTCCAGCGTCTTCATCACGGGGCCGAAGTAGCGGCTGAACACCTCGATCCAGTGCGCGCTGCTGCGGAAGCGGAACAGCGCGCTGCGCGGCATGATGCTCAACGTGCGCGTGGATGTGCCGAAGAGCTCGCGCAGGCGCTTCTCGGTGCCCCACTCCACGGCCGGACGCAGGCCCGGGGGCGGAGGCCGGTAGCGAGCCGTGAGGCCGAAGGCCTGTCCCCAGAAGCCCTCCGGCGTCCAGTTCGCCATGCCGATGCGGCCGCCGGGGCGGCAGACCCGCAGCAGCTCGCGCGCGGCCCGCTCCTGGTCGGGCGCGAACATCGAGCCGTAGACGGTGAGCACCGCGTCGAACGACGCATCCGGAAAGGGGATCGCTTCGCAGTCGCCGACCTCGAAGTGCGCGGGCAGCCGCTCCGCGGCCGCGCGCTCGCGCGCGCGCTCGATCAGCGCCGGCACGTAGTCGATGCCGACCGCGTCGCAGTTGCGGCGCGCAGCCGACAGTGCCACGTTGCCGCTCCCGCACGCAACGTCCAGCACGCGCTGCCCCGCGCGCAGCTGCGCAGCCTCGCACATCAGCTCGCCGGGGAACACCGTGTTCCATCCGATCATGGCGAAGTCGCCGGTGGCCCACATCTTCTGCTGCTGGGCCTTCACCGCAGTCAGGTCGGTCATCTCCTCTCTCCCGAAGTGCGCCGCATGGCTCGTGCGCACCAGTCGCGTGCGGCGCCGATCGCGGCGCACCGCCTGAGTGGCTGAGCCGAAACGCTGCGCATCGCGCTGCACCGGTGGCCCCCGGTTTGTAGTGGCACAGCCGCAGTCTGCATCGAATCCCCCGTGCGTGCACGTCATATAGGGAGAGGACCAGAACGGACGAGACCAGAGACAACCCGGAGCAGACGGCGCCCGGCGTCGGCCAGCCCTCGAACGCTTCCCCCGCAGCTTCATCCAGGGCACACTCGCATCGCTCGCACACGCGCAGACGCCCACCACGCGCACCGCGATCAACCACGATCACATCGCGGCCACGGCGGACACGGTGCACTGGGGGTACTTCAGCAAGAACCTCAAGCCGCTGGTAGAGGTCGAGTCGGGCGACTTCGCGACCCTGGAGACGCTCACCCATCACGCCGCCGATGATCTCGAGCGCATGGTGAAGTTCGACCCCGGCGCGGAGAGCGTCTACTCCTGGGACAAGACGCGCAAGGGCGTCAACCGGCGTGGGGCCGGTCCGATGGACGCGTCGCTGTTCGGCCGCGGTGCCGGCGGGGGCCTGGAGGGCAACTGGGGCGTGCACGCGGTGGTGAAGAAGAGCCTGTTCGCGGGCGGAGAGATCTAGCCGCCGGCCGGAGGGGAATCGCAACGGTCCCCCTCGTCAGCTGGCGGGGGAATCGTAGGGCCGGCGCCGGAGACGAGCACGCCGCCCACGCCGGCCGTCCTGTATCTATTACACTCGCACCCTGCGAGCCGGCCGCGCCTGCGCCGCCGCGCGCAGCGCCGTTCCAACCACGAGTGCGAGCTTCCCAATGACCCTGCTGATCGTCGGCCTGCTGGTGTTCCTCGGTTCCCATTCCGTGCGTATCTTCGCGGAGGACTGGCGCACCCGCCAGATCGCCAGCCTCGGCGAGGCGAAGTGGAAGATGCTCTACTCGGTGGTCGCGATCATCGGCTTCGTGCTGATCATCGTCGGCTACGGGCAGGCGCGCGCCAGCCCCGTGTATGTGTGGACACCGCC
>CAZFYX010000012.1:0-12647 GCA_964523885.1 uncultured Burkholderiales bacterium
GCGGCACGATCATCGAGGGCACCAGCGGCAACACCGGCATGGGACTGGCGATCGCGGCCATCGTCAAGGGCTACAAGTGCATCTTCACCACCACCGACAAGCAGTCGAAGGAGAAGGTGGACGCGCTGCGCGCGTTCGGCGCCGAGGTGATCGTGTGCCCGACCGACGTCGATCCCGAAGATCCGCGTTCCTACTACTCGGTGTCCTCGCGCCTGGTGAAGGAGACCCCCAATGCCTGGAAGGCGAACCAGTACGACAACCTCAGCAACTCGCAGGCGCACTACGAGACCACCGGTCCCGAGCTCTGGGAGCAGACCGGGGGGCGCATCGACCACCTCGTCGTCGGAGTGGGCACCGGCGGAACGCTCTGCGGCACCGGGCGCTATCTCAAGGAGAAGAAGCCGTCGGTCAAGTTGTGGGGCATCGACACCTACGGCTCGGTCTTCAAGAAGTACAAGGAGACCGGCATCTTCGACAAGGAGGAGATCTACCCGTACGTGACGGAGGGCATCGGCGAGGACTTCCTGCCGGAGAACGTGGACTTCAGCGTGGTGGATCACTTCGAGAAGGTGACCGACCGTGACGCCGCCCTCTACACCCGCGAGATCGTGCGCCAGGAGGGCATCTGGGCCGGCAACTCGGCCGGCTCGGCGATCGCCGGGCTGCTCCAGCTCAAGGACAACTTCAAGGCGGGCGAGATGGTGGTGGTGATCTTCCACGACCACGGCACGCGCTACGTCGGCAAGATGTTCAATCCGGAGTGGATGCGCATGATGGGCTACGAGAACCTTCCCGGCCCCACCGCGCGCGACCTTGTGCGCACCAAGTCGGTGGCCGACATCCTGGCGCTGGACGTGAACGACCCGGTGGAGAAGGCGATCCGGGTGATGAGCGAGAACGACTTCTCCCAGGTGCCCGTCACGCAGGAGAAGCGCATCGTCGGCTCGGTGAGCGAGGCCGGTCTCTACGCGGCGATGGTGAAGGACCCGAGGGTGCGTGAGGAGCCCCTGCGCAGCCTGATGCAGAAGGCGTTCCGCTACGTGGACATCGAGACGCCGGTGGAACTGCTCGCGCCGATGATCACGCCCGAGCATCCGGCCGTGCTGGTGCGCGACTTCAAGGCCGGCAAGACCTACATCCTCACCGGCTACGACGTGCTCAAGGCGCTCTGACCGCGCCTACTTCTTCTCGTGCCTGTCGTGCGGCTCGCGGTGCGAGGCGAAGGAGATCTTGTCCAGCACGCCCAGCAGCAGGGCAGAGACGACGAAGGTCATGTGCAGGATCACGTACCACATGATCTTCTTGTTATCGATCTGCTGCGCGTTCATGAACACCCGCAGAAGGTGGATCGACGAGATCGCCACGATCGACGCGGCCACCTTCAGCTTCAGCGTGCCCGCGTCGAGCTTGCCCAGCCAGCCCAGCGTCTCGGTCCCGGCCGCCTCGATGCGGGAAACGAAGTTCTCGTAGCCGGAGAACATCACCATCACGATCAGGCTGCCGACCAGCACCATGTCGATCAGCGCCAGCACCGTGAGCACGAGGTCGGACTCGGTCGAGGTCCAGATGTGCATCAGCAGGTGCGCCGCCTCCTGGAAGAACTTCACGCCCAGCCCGATCAGGGCCAGGCTCAGTCCCAGGTACAGCGGTGCCAGCAGCCAGCGGGTGGCGAACAGGAGTTGCTCGAGGAATCGTTCCAGCATGGGTCTCGGTCGATCTTCTGGGGAGGCGCAATTCTAACGGCTTGCGGCCGCTGGGCTTGAGGCGGCGGGCGCGGGTTTCAAGAAGGCGGCGGGCGCCAGCGCGTGGCATAGGGCTCGTCGGCGGGCACGAACTCGGTTTCCGCCAGCGCTCCGGCGATCCACTGCCGGACGGCCGGCAGGGCCAGCACCGCGTCGGCATAGCGCTGGGCCACGGAGGGCAGTTCCACCGCATAGGTCCGGAAGCGCGTGACCACCGGGGCGAACATCGCATCCGCGACGCTGAAGCGGCCGAACAGCAGTTCGCCGTCCGCGCCATGGCGGTCCCGGCATTTCTCCCAGATCGTGACGATGCGCTCGATATCGCGCAGCACGCCCGGATCGCGGCCCTTGCCGGGATGCATGGCGCGCAGGTTCATCGGCATGTGCCGGCGCAGGTCGAGGAAGCCGGCGTGCATCTCCGCGCTCACCGCGCGGGCGTGCCGGCGCGCCTGCACGTCGGCCGGCCACAGCTGGCGGTCCGGCCAGGCTTCGGCGACGCTCTCGCAGATCGCCAGAGAATCCCACACCGGCTCGCCGTCCATCCACAGCACCGGGACCCTGCGTGTCGGCGACCACTGCTCGATGCCGCCCACGCGGTTGTCGTCGTCGAACTTGAGCTGCACCTCCTCGAACGCGATGCCGGCCTGGGTGAGCAGCACCCAGGGCCGCATCGACCACGACGAGTAGTTCTTGTTGGCGATGACCAGTCGCAGCGACATGTGCTCCTCCAGGGGCGGCTCGCGTGCCCGCCGGCGGCTCAGGCGGTGACGCGATGCCGTTCGCGCAGGCGCACGGCGGCCTCCGAGAGCGCCGCGAGCTTCTGCTCGGCGATCGTTGCCGATGAAAGCGGATTATCCGCGAAAGTGGCGAAGCCGCAGTCGGGCGTCAGCAGCAGGCGCTGCGCGCCGAACAGCCCGATGGCTTCGTCCGCCTTCGCCAGGATCTCCTGCACGCTCTCGATGCGGGCGTGCTTCTGGTTGACCGCACCGACCCCGATGCGGCGGTCGTCCGGCAGTCCGCGCAGCACCTGCATCTCGCCCGCGCGCGGCGTGCACAGCTCCAGGAAGTAGGTTCCCACGTCCAGCGCGCGCAGGGTGGGCAGCAGCCGCTCGTAGCTGCCGTGCAGGCAGGCGGACTCGTCCGGCGTCCAGTTGCCGCGGCACATGTGCATGGCGGTGCGCTCGCGCGGAAAGCCGGCCACGACCGCATTGAGGAGGTCGCGGGCGAAGGCGAGCTCGACCTCGGTGTCACCCTTCTCGGACAGCGCACCGCACATGAAGCTGCGCTGCTGCTTGGCCCCGGTGAACACGACTTCCGAGAGCACCGGCTCGTCGAACTGCACCAGGGCCACACCCGCGGCCAGCAGGTCGGCCAGCTCCTCGCGCAGCACCCGCACGATGTCCTCGGCGATGTGCTCCCGGGAGCGGTACGCGTTGTCGGAGATGCACTCCATCCACATCGTGCGTGCCAGGAGGTAGGGACCGGGCAGGGCGACCTTGACCGGCTTGCCGGTGAGTGTGCGGACGAACGCGGCCTCGTGGGCGGCGATCGGCCGGCGGCGGCCGAGCGGGCCGAACACTGCCGGGTGCCGCACCTCGCCAGCGGGCACGTCGAGCGCGCGCAGCTCCTGCGCGAAGTGCTCGGGATCGTCCACCAGCGGGAGCAGGTCGGTGAGCGGGATGAGCTGGCAGTTGTCCAGCCGCCCGCCGACGAAGCTCGCATAGCTGTCGCGACGCTGCTCGCCATCCGTGAGCAGATCGGCACCGGCCCTCAGCTGGGCCTCGACGGCCAGCCGCACGGCGTCGTCCGCGGTGGCTTCGAACTCCGCATCCGGCAGCCTGCCCTCCAGGTGCTCGTGCATGGCCTGCAGCATCCAGCGCGGGCGCGGCCAGCTGCCCATGCCGGTGACTGCCAGGGGAGGGATCGCCGGCGCGGGGACCGGGGAGGGCAGGCGATCGGGGATGTGCACCGGGACGATGACGGCACCGATCCCCACGGCGCCGGCCGGTCGCCCGGGCTGGGTGGGGCGCTCGCGCAGCACGCCCTTGCAGACCAGGAACGAGGTGCCGGTGCCCGCCGGCGCGGTCGACACCAGTTCGTTGCCGGTCATCCGGCACCACGCCGGCAGGTCTTCGCGCACCGAGCCTTCGGTGGACAGGATCTCCAGCAGCCCGCCACGTGGCAGGGGATCGATGTGCTTGCGGATCAGCAGCAGCAGGCCGTTGCCGCAGTCGAGGTCGCCGCCGTCGAAGGTGACGTCGGGGTTGTGGGCGTGTCGTTGCATGGGCCTTCTACACCATTACGGCAACCGCAGAGGCGCGGAGGCCCAGAGGAACACGGAGAAGAGCCTGCCGGCTGCACCCCGCCTCGCGATCTGGGCACCGGGCAGGCGCGGCGGGTCTGCCGGCCGTCCTCTGCGTTCCCTCTGCGCCTCTGCGGTTGGATTGTCTGCGGCCTGCGCCTAGTAGCTGATGCAGGGGGTGCCGTCGGACAGGAACTCGACCAGCTTCGCGCCGCCGACGATCGTGGCACCGGCGATCAGGGCCGCCTCGTCCAGCTTGCGCTTCTTGAAGCAGGGCGAGCACACCCAGATCGTGCCGCCGGCCTTGACGAAGTTGTCGATCAGCTCGCGCAGGGGCGCGAAGCCCTCCTCGTGGATGTCGTCGGCGAAGCCCTTCTGCGACAGGCGCACGGCCTCGATGCTGAGGAACACCAGGGTCTGCTGGGCGGAGGCCACCGCGGCGTTCGCGACGACGAAGGCCACCGTGGCCTTGTCGGTGTTGTCTTTCGACCAGGTGAGGTTGATGCACAGCTTGCCGGTTCCGGCCATGACGGTCTCCTCTGAGTGCGGATGGAGGTCAGCCGCGTTGCCCGCGGCGGATGAAGTACAGATGCTCCCCGGGAACGTGGTGCACGAGCGTTTCGCCGGTCATGCGGCACCATGCCGGCAGGTCCTCGCGCGCACCGGAGTCGGTCGCGTGCACGCGGATGATCTCACCCGGCTGCATCGCCTTGAGACGGAAGCGCAGGTGGATGACGAGCTCGCCGCAACCGAGGTCGCCGGCGTCCCAGGACTGATGAAAGCGTGGAGAGGTCGGGGCAGGATCGCTCGACATCGTAACCACCCGGGCCAACGATGGGAGAGGGCGCACTATAGCAGAGGCCGGTGCGCCGGTGCCGTGCCGGGGCGCCGGACTTCAGCCGCCGGCTAGCTGCCGAACTTCACGAACGCCATCACCGTGCGGCCGTCCTCGCTCTGCAGCTGCAGGGCATCGCCGGCCAGGATCGCGCGGGTGGTCCTGGGCACGCCCTTGAAGAACGCGCTCTCCTTTTCCATCAGCTCGGGCGGCCCGGCCTTGCGCGTGACCGAGAGTCCGGGGGCCGGCCAGGACAGCTGGCCGTCCTTGGAGATCGCGTAGGTGCCGCGGAACTGGTTGACCGGGCCGTAGCCGCCGACCTGCCCGTTGGGGCCGAAGGCGATCGCCATGGGGGCGTCGGGATGCATGATGACGCGCGTACCATCGACGGTCAGGGACTTCAGCTCCCACTGCACGCCGTACAGCTTCTCGACCGACTTGCTCTCCAGCAGCATCGGCTGGCTCGCCGTCCCCGGCTCGCCCGCACACCCCGCCAGCATGCACACACCCAACGTCACCACCCAGGCTGCAAGCCTCATGCTCACCTCGTCGTCCGTGATCTGCGCGGCCCGGCTGCCCGCGCTGCGCCGCGGCAAGGTTAGCCGATCGGCATGCCGGGAACAAGCGATCAGGTCGGCGCGGGCACGGTCGTGAAAAGGTGAACGCGACGCCCCTTCACCTCGTCGCAGGGCGCAGCCCCGTCACGTCTTCACGTATGCAGGTCGAAGGCCTCCGCCAGCAGTTCATACGAGCGCAGCCGCGAAGCGTAGTCACCGGTGATGGTAATGACGCTCAGCTCATCGGCCTGGTACTGCTGCTGCAGCGCCAGCAGCCGCTCTTTCACCGCCTCCGGCGTGCCGATGACCGTGCGTGCGCGCTCACGCTGCACGATGGCCTGCGCATCCGGACTGTAGGTGAACCGCAGCGCCTGCTCCGTGGTCGCGATCGGCGCGTCCACCCCCTGCGTCATCTGATAGCGGCGCAGGTCGATGCTGCTCGCCAGCCGCTCGGCCTCCTCGTGCGTGGACGCGCAGATCACGAACACCGCCAGCAGCGCGCAGGGCCTGCGCTCGCGCGATGGGCGGAACTGCTCGCGATACGCGCGCATCACCTGGTCGCCGCCGTGCGCATTGATGAAGTGCGCGAACGCGAACCGCAGCCCCAGGTAGGAGGCCAGCGCGCCGCTGTAGTCGGACGACCCGAGCAGCCAGACCTCGGGCGCGGTGTCGCCCGCGGGCATCGCCTTGACCATGTGGTACGGATACTCGGGCGGCAGGGTGTCGTCGAGATGGCCTACCACCTCCTGCACCTGGAGCGGAAAGCGGTCCTCGCCCAGGAAGGCGTCTGCGTTCATCGCCTTCGCCGTGAGCATGTTGCCGCCCGGGGCACGCCCGATCCCCAGGTCGACGCGGCCGGGGAACAAGGCCTCGTACATGCGGAAGACTTCGGCCACCTTGAGCGGGCTGTAGTACGGCAGCAGCACGCCGCCGGTGCCGACGCGGATGCGCCGGGTGCGTGCGCCGATCTGTCCCAGCAGGATCTCGGGACACGGATCGGCCAGCCCCTTCATCGCGTGGTGCTCGGCCAGCCAGTAGCGGTGATAGCCCAGCTGGTCCGCGGCCTGCGCGAGCTCCAGCGTGGCGTGAATGGCCTGTGCGGGCGTGTGCCCTTCGATGATCGGCGACTGGTCGAGGATACTAAGCTGCATGGCAGGTTGACGTGATGCGGGTCCGGGAACGGCGGTGATCACTTCACCACGATGTCGACCGCGTGGAACACCGTGGTGCCGACGTTGACCAGCGTCAGGGGCCGGTAGGCGTCGCGCCACTTGAACCCGGCAGGATGGCTCGTCACGCGCTCGGTCGGTCCGTCGGACTCGAACGCGAGGTCGCCTGGGCTCACCGAAACCAGCATGCCGCAGGTGGGATGCAGTTCGATGCGTTCTCCAGGGCCGATCATGAGCCGCGTCACGCGCACCCGGTCGTTCTCGAGGATCAGGGTTTGGCCGACTCCGTCGCCCGACGGGATGAAGCCCCCGCAGGGCCGGTGGATCTCTGCGTCGGTTACGCGGTAGGGGGTGGCACCGGTGTTGCTGACGCGATGCGCCTTGGGCTTGCTGGTGTAGTTGATGAAGTAGGTCTCGCCCACCAAGCGTGGCTCGCGCTTCACCGGCTGGCCGCCGAGGTCCTGTGCGGTCGTCTCCGCTGCCTCGATGTTCACGAACACTCCGTCGTGCAGATGGGTGTGCCAGAGCGCCTGGTAGCCGGGCGGCAACTGCACGTCGAAGAAGCGCACATGCTCGTTCTGGAACTTCAGCACGTGCCTGGGCTCTTCCTCGATCGGAACGATGCGTTCCTGCGCGAGCGCGGGCAGCGCAGCCAGCAGCAGGGCGGTGCATTGCGCCCACGGAGCCTTCATTGCCATTCTTCCTTGCGACGCGGATCGAAGAGATGCGAGTGTACGATGGAAAGCCCGGTGCAGGCGCACGCCGCCTGCAATGCCTCCTTGCGGGCCTGCTCGGTTGCATGGTCCTGGGCGGGGTGGTGCCGAGCACCGCCCGTGCCGACACGGTGGCGCTGCGCAACGGCGACCAGCTCACCGGCACGATCACCGGAATCGATGCGGGGCGGCTCGTGCTCAGGACCGAGTATGCGGGGGAGGTGAAGATCGAGCTGCGGGCGATCGACCGGTTCAGCAGCAGTGGCGAGATGACCAGCATCCTGAAGACCGAGAAGCGTCTGTTCGGGCGGGTATCAGGGGACGGCGAGAGCGTGCGGATCGAGCCCGTCGACGGCGGTGCCGAGCGCAGCGTCGCGACGAGCGAGTTGATCGGCTTCGAGCAGGGGCACATGCGGGAGAGGGACGTGCGGCTGTCGGGTCGCATCAACGTCGGTGCATCCAGGAGCTCGGGCAACACTGAGGTCACGCGCCTGAACGTCGACAGCGAGCTGATTGCCCGTCGCAGCGCCAATCGCTTCACCCTGGGCCTGCGCGGCACCTCGGCTTCGGACCACGGACGCCAGACCGAATCCAACGCCGTCGCGACGCTCAAGTACGACCGCTTCATCACCCCCAGGTGGTACGGGTACGCCAGCAGCACGTTCGAATACGACCCGTTCAGCGACATCCGCTTGCGCAGCACCTATGGCGTGGGTTCCGGCTACCAGCTCATCGAATCGCAGCCCACCAACCTCGCCCTCGAAGGCGGCCTGGACTATGTCCACACCGATTTCTACGACGGGGCCGACGAGAGCTTCCCCGCCGCCCGCCTGGCGTTGCGCTTCGACCACTGGCTGATCGAGGGGCGCATGCAGTTCTTCCACAAGAGCGAGGGCTACGCCAGCCTGGAGCGGATCGAGCAGAGCTTCGTGCGCACCCAGACCGGCCTGCGCTTCCCCCTGTGGGACAGCTTCCTGGCCCAGGCGCAGCTCAACTACGACTGGGACGGCGACCCGCAGCCGGAGCGCAAGGCGGTCGACCAGCAGGTGGTGTTCAGCCTGGGATACAAGTGGTGAGCGCGCGGGTGGAAGGCGCTAAACTAGGCGCACCATACCGGATTCCCGTGCCCCCATGACGCGCCCATCCGCCAGCTCCGTCTCGCGCCGCTGGCGGCAGTTCGCATTCCCCGTGCTGGCAGCCCTCTGCCTGGCCGCCGCTGCGCCGGGCGCGCGCGGCGCCGAGGAGCCGGTCGCGCTCGAGCTCACGAGCGAGGAGGAAGCCTGGATGCGGGCGCACCCGGTGATCCGCATCGGCGCGGAGACCAACTACGCCCCCTACGAGTTTCGCGACAGCCGCGGCCACTTCACCGGCGTGGTCGCCGACTACCTGGCGATCCTAAAGAAGCGCCTGAACGTGCGCTTCGAGGTGCACCAGCTGCTCGACTTCACCACGGTGCAGGACAAGCTGCAGAAGCGCGACCTCGACCTGGTGATGGCGGTCACCCGCGCCAGCGACCGCGAGGACTTCCTGCTCTTCACCAAGCCCTACATCCACTACGTGAACGTCATCGTCACGCGCGACGACTTCGGGTTCGTGAGCGGCCTGCGCGACTTCGCCGACAACCGGGTCGCCGTGGTGGAGGGGCATTCCTCGCAGCAGCTGATCGGCCGGGCCTACCCCAACTACAACGTCGCCGCCTATCCGGACCTGCTCGACGGCCTGATCGCCGTGTCCACCGGGCAGGCCGACGCGCTCGTGGACGACATCTTCCCGATCGTGTTCACGATGCGCCAGCGCGGCATCAGCAACCTGAAGATCGCCACCGCGGTGGAGAAGGGGCTGCAGCCGCAGGGCTTCTCGATCGGTGTGCGCAACGACTGGCCGCAGCTGGTGAGCATCCTGGACAAGGCGCTGCTCACCATCAGCCACGAGGAGCAGCGCGACATCTCCGAGAAGTGGCTGTCGGTGCGCTACGAGAGCAAGGTCGACTACCGCGCGATCTGGACCGCGATCGGCGTGTCCTGTGCGATCCTGGTGGTGGCAGTCCTGTGGATCACGCAGCTCAACCGCCAGCGCAAGGCGCTGCAAGCCGCACGTGCGGAGGCCGAGGCGGCCAACCGCGCCAAGGACCAGTTCCTGGCCAGCATGAGCCACGAGCTGCGCACGCCGCTGCATGCGATCCTCGGGTACGCCGACCTGCTGCGCAAGGGCAGCATGCCCGAGCACAACCGCGGCCAGGCGCTCAACACCATCGCCGGCAGCGGCCGTCACCTGCTCGCGCTCATCAACGACCTGCTCGACCTCTCGCGCATCCGCTCGGGCCGCCTGGAGCTCAGTCCCGCGCCCCTGCAGCTGTCCGCGCTGCTGGAGGAGATCGCGGCGATGGTGCGGGTGGATGCGCACAACAAGGGGCTCCAGTTCGTGCTCGATGCCGCCTCCGACCTGCCGGCGGTGGTGAGTGCCGACGGCCGGCGGCTGCGCCAGATCCTGCTCAACCTGCTCGGCAATGCGATCAAGTTCACCGAGCACGGCCGGGTCACGCTCGCGGTGCGCGCCCGCCCGCTGGGACGCGACCGGGTGGAGCTGGAGGCGGTGGTCCAGGACACCGGCGTGGGCATCGCGCCCGAGGATCGCGACCGCGTGTTCGCGCCGTTCGAGCAGGCCGAGGAAGGCCAGAAGCGCGAGTCCGGGGTCGGTCTGGGCCTCGCCATCAGCCGCGAGCTCGGGTATCTGATGGGCGGGCGCATCGTGGTCGAGGATGCCCCCGGCGGCGGCACCCTGTTCCGCTTCACCGTGGCCATGCCCGTGCTGCACCAGGTGCTGGCGGCGGTGCCGCGCGAGCGCCCGATCCTGGGCTACGGCGGGCGCCGGCGCTTCATCCTGATCGCCGACGACCACGACGAGAATCGCCAGCTGCTGCGCCAGATGCTCGAGCCGGTCGGGTTCGATATCGAGGTCGCCTCCGATGGCGCAGAAGCGCTTGCCAAGGCTGCTGCGCGCGCTCCGGACCTGGTGGTGATGGACCTGCGCATGCCCGGCGTCAACGGTTTCGGCGCTGCGGAGCAGATCCGGGCGCTGCCGGGGCTTGCGGGCGTGCCGGTGGTCGCTGCCTCCGCGAGCAGCGCCGATCTGGAGCGGGCGCAGGCCGATCCCAGCTTCGCGCTGTGCCTGCGCAAGCCGTTCCAGGCCGTCGAGCTGCTCGACGCCATCGAGCACCTGCTGGGATTGAGCTGGCGCTATGGCGAGGAGGGCGCGACCGGCGGGGACGACCCTGCCGGTCCGCTGCAGCTGCCGCCGGTCGCGGTGCTGGAGGAGCTGCTCGACGCGGCTCGGCTGGGCAAGCTGGTGCGCGTGGAGCAGCGCGTACTGGAGCTCGAACGCAGCGACCCCGGGTATGCGCCGTTCACGCGCAAGGTCCACGCGCTCGCCCGGGGCTTCGAGGAGGAGCGCCTGATCGCACTGCTGCAGGGCTGGCTGGGGACACAACGCGATGTCGTCGGCCAGCGCTGACCTGCGCGGGGCCACGCTGCTCATCGTGGACGACAAGCCGCAGAACCTGCGGCTGGTTTCCGATTTCCTGGCCGAGCAGGGCTTCGAGCTGATGCTCAGCCGCAGCGGCGCGCAGGCACTCGAGAAGGTGCGCATGGAGCCGCCGGACCTGGTGCTGCTTGACCTGCGCATGCCCGAGATGGACGGCTTCGAGGTGTGCCGGCGGCTGAAGGCGGATCCGGACACCAGCGACATTCCGGTGATCTTCATGACCGCCGTGGACGACACGGCGCACAAGGTCGAGGGCTTCTCGCTCGGCGCCGTCGACTACATCACCAAGCCGATCCAGCGCGAGGAGCTGCTCGCCCGCATCCGCCACCACCTGCAGTTGCACCGGCTGCAGCTCGAGCTTTCCGCGAAGACCGAAGACCTGGGGCACAAGAACGAGGAGCTCGAGGCGTACGGACGCACCATCGCGCACAGCCTCAAGACCCCGCTTGCCTCCGCCACGCGTTTCCTCGAGATCCTGCACAAGTTCAAGTCCGACAACCTGACCGCGGAGCAGCGCCACATGGTGGGGCAGGCGCTCAACGCGCTGGAGTCCGCCGGCCAGGTGGTGGAGGCGCTGCTGCTGCTTGCGATGGTCTCGCAACAGGAAGTGCACCTGCGCCCGCTCGACATGGGCAGCGTGGTGAGCCAGGCGGTGCGCCAGCTGGCCGCATTGCAGGCGCGTACCGGCGCGCAGGTGCGCACGCCCGACACCTGGCCGCGCGCGATGGGCTATGCCCCCTGGGTGGGCGAGGTCTGGGTGAACCTGCTGAGCAACGCGTTCAAGTACGGCGGTCTACCCCCGCGTGTGGAAGTGGGCGCCGTCGCCGAAGGGGCGCTGGTGCGCTTCTTCGTGCGCGACAACGGCCGCGCGCTGTCGCAGGAGGACAGCGCGCGGGTGTTCGTTGCCTTCACCCGGCTGCAGCGCGAGCGCGCAGAAGGACACGGGCTGGGGCTCACCACGGTCCAGCGCATCGTCACGCGCCTGGGCGGGACGGTCGGCGTGAAGCCCGGACCGCAGGGGGGCAACGAGTTCTGGTTCACGCTGCTCGCCGCCTTCGACCGCGAAGCGACATGAGGTTCCGTCAGCTATGAAGATCCTCCACGCCGATGATCATCCGATGTTCCGCGAGGGACTGGGCTTCTTCCTGAAGCTCCTCGCGCCGGACGTCAAGCTGGCCGAGGCGGGCAATCTCCAGGCCGCGCTCGACCGCCTCGCGCTCGAGTGGCCGGTGGACCTGATGTTGCTGGACCTGGAGATGCCGGGCGTCAGCGGTGTCGAAGGCTTCCTCGCGATCCAGCGCCGGTTTCCGACCCTGCCGGTGGTGATCGTGTCGGGCGTGAGCGATGCGCGCATCATCCGCACTCTCATCGACAGCGGCGCGCGCGGCTTCATCCCCAAGCTGAGCAGCAGCGAGCAGCTGATGGACGGGCTGCGCCGGGTGCTGCGGGGCGAGGTCTTCCTGCCTGACAGCCTGTTCCTGCCGGCCGCGGAGTCCACAGGGGCGGCTGCGGAGGCCGACCTGCTCACCACGCGCCAGCTCCAGCTGCTTCCGCTGCTCGCCGACGGCATGCCCAACAAGCGCATAGCAGATGCGCTGGGGGTCACCGAAGGCACGGTCAAGCAGCACCTGAAGGAGCTGTTCCGACGCCTCAATGCGCGCAACCGCACGCAGGCCGTGAACGAGGCGCGGCGGCTCGGGCTACTGCCGAAATAGCGGGCCGTAACAAAAGCGGAAGGGGCGGCCCGCGGGCCGCCCCTTCCGGCTCGAGCGGGGCCTTGCGGGACCCC
>CAZFYX010000013.1:0-2638 GCA_964523885.1 uncultured Burkholderiales bacterium
CTGGTGCAGGAGGTGGCCCACCGGGTGCGCGCCTGCTGCCAGCGGCACGCGCCGGCCGCCGACGTGGCGCGATTGGGTGGTGACGAGTTCACGGTGATCGTGCCCGACCTGCCGGGTGATGAGTACGCCAGTGAACTGGCCACGCGCCTGCTCGAGTCGTTCAACACGCCGT
Organism: uncultured Burkholderiales bacterium; assembly: GCA_964523885.1. Lineage (GTDB taxonomy): Bacteria > Pseudomonadota > Gammaproteobacteria > Burkholderiales > SHXO01 > SHXO01. The sequence goes on from CAZFYX010000013.1 coordinate 173, forward strand.
TCGCGCTCGATGGCCATGAAGTGTTCGTATCGGCCAGCATCGGCATCGCGACCTTCCCGGAAGACGGCCACGACCTGGAGAGCCTGCTCAAGAACGCCGACCTCGCGATGTACCAGGCAAAGAAGAAGGGCCGCAACACGGTCCAGCTGTTCGCCAGCTCGATGGGCATCTCGGCCAACAAGCGGCTGGCGCTGGAAGGCGAGCTGCGCCGCGCCATCGACCTGGAACAGTTCGCACTCTGGTACCAGCCGGTCGTGGACCTCAAGACCGGCAAGGTGGCGAGCGCCGAGGCGCTGGTGCGGTGGGAGCACCCGACCAAGGGGATCGTCCTCCCGGCAGAGTTCATCCCGCTGTGTGAGGAGACCGGGCTGATCAACGTGCTGGGTGAATGGATCCTGCGGGCGGCCTGCTGCCAGAACCGGAGCTGGGAGGAAGCCAGCCTGGCCTCGATCCCGATGGCGATCAACCTGTCAGGCCAGCAGCTCCGTGGAGGCGGGACGGTGGACCTGGTGCGAAAGGTCCTCGACGACGCGAAGCTCGACCCGAGGCACCTCATCCTGGAGCTGACGGAGAGCACCCTCATGGAGGGCGTCGGCGATGCCCGCACCGTGCTGCCGGCGCTGTCGGCCCTTGGCGTCGGCCTCGCGATCGACGACTTCGGCACCGGGTACTCGTCGCTCAGCTACCTGAAGAACTTCCCGGTGAACATGCTGAAGATCGACAAGTCCTTCATCCGCGACGTGACCAGCGACCCGAACGATGCCGCGATCACGTCGGCCATCGTCGCGATGGGCCATGCACTGGACCTGCGCGTGGTGGCTGAGGGGGTGGAAACCGAGGCGCAGGTGGAATTGCTGCGCCGGCTGGGCTGCGACCTGATCCAGGGCCACTGGGTGAGCAAGCCGATGACCGCGAATGACTTTGCCCGATACCTGCGCCAGAAGGGCGTGAGCCCGCGCCCGGCGGCGCGCGCCCGCGCGCCGATCGCCTAGTCGCTGTCGCCGAGGCCCTCGGCGGCCTTCTTCCGGATGCGCGGATCGGAATCCTTGAGCGCCATCATCAGCAGTCCGCTCGCCGCGCCGTTGTCGATCTGCTCCGCTGCTTCCACGATCTTGAGCCGGGTCTCGGCGTCGGCGCCGGTATAGGCCCGCTGCAGCGCGGGTACCGCCGCCGGGTCGCCGATCTGCCCCACCGCCTCGATCGCCGCCTCGCGGATCTCGGGATCGGGATCCTGCAGCGCCGCCAGCAGCGGCTTCGGTGCCTGCTTCAGGTCATCGAGCTGGCCCAGCGCCTCGATGGCGGCGCGCCGCACCCGGGGATCGGCGTCGTTCACCACCGCAGTCAATGCCTCGGCGGCGCGCGCATCCTCGATCTGCCCGAGTGCCTCCGCCACCGCAAGCCGAAGTTCGGGATCGCTGCTCTTGAGCAGCGGCATCAGTGCCGGCGTGGCCCGCTTGTCCTCGACCTGCCCGAGCGCTTCGGCGGCCGTGACCTGCACCAGCGGGTCGGGGTCCTTGAGCATCGGAATGAGCGGCTCCGTGGCCCTGGTGTCCTCGATCTCGCCAAGGGCCCACACGGCGGATGCGCGGACGTTCGGCTGGGGCGACCGCAGCAGCTTGATCAACGGCATGACGGCACGCGGGTCCTCGATCTGTCCGAGCGCCCAGGCACTCATCGCCGTGACGTTGGGGTCCTTGTCGTCCAGTGCATCGATGAGGGCCGGCACCGACTGCTTGTCCTCGGCGGTGCCCAGCCCATAGGCCGCCGCCTCGCGCACCTGGGGCGACTTGCCGGCCAGCGCGGTCCGAAGCGCCGCATCCGCACCCTCCACCCGGCTCTCGCCCAGCATCGCCGCGGACGCGCGGCGAACGCAGGCGTTGGTGCTGCCAAGCCCGTTCGCGAGCACCGGCACCGCGCGCGGATCGGTGACCGAACGACGCATGCGTGCCTGCGCTTCCCGCTGCGCCTCAGGCACCTCGCCCAGCGCACCGACACCGGCGGCACGAACCCAGCCGTACCAGCCGTGACCGAAGGCGTCCACCGCCATCTCGCAAACGACGGGATCGGTGCGCTCGAGCGACGCGAGGAGCGCGGTGACCTGCGCGGCATCGGGGCCCGCGCGGCGATCGCTGGGACCGGCGTGCGGCGCAGCCGTGCGCGGGACGTCGAGTGCCTCGCCGGTGACCGACGCGGCCGCGAGGGCCGCCATGACTGCGATGCGAGTCAGCATGATGTGAGTCCTCAGTCCCTGTCGCCCAGGGCCTCGGCGGCCATGCGGCGCACCTTGGGATCGCTGGACTTGAGCGCACCGATCAGCGCCTGCATCGCGACCGGACCGCCGATGCTGTGCAGCGCGTTGACCGTGGCCTCCTGGACATCCTTGTCGGGATCGTTGAGCAGCGGCACGAGGGCCGGCACCACCTTCTGGTCATCGATGCTGCCGAGACTGTTGGCGGCCGACTCGCG
>CAZFYX010000014.1:0-30128 GCA_964523885.1 uncultured Burkholderiales bacterium
GCATGCGCTTGGCCAGGGCGTCGTTGTGCGTGACCACGACCATCGTGAGGCCGAAGCGCGCGTTCAAGTCGGTGAAGAGCTCGTGGATCCCCTCGCTCGTCTTGGAGTCGAGGTTGCCGGTGGGCTCGTCGGCGAGCAGCAGGCGCGGACGGTGCACCAGCGCCCTGGCAATGGCTACCCGCTGCAACTCGCCGCCGGACAGCTCCGCGGGCATGGCGGCGTCGCGTCCGCTCAGTCCGACTGCAGCGAGCATCGCCGAGACCCGGGTCGCGCTCTCGGATTCGCGCACGCCCATCAGCTGCAGCGGCAGCGCGACGTTCTGCTGAACCGACAGGTACGGGAGGACGTGATAGGCCTGGAAGACGAAGCCCATCTTCTCGCGCCGAAGCCGTGTACGCGCATCGTCGGTGAGACCGCCCAGGCGCTCGCCGTCGATCTCCACCTCGCCACTGTCGGCCTGGTCCAGCCCCGCGATGAGATTGAGCAGGGTCGACTTGCCGACGCCGGACTCTCCCATGATGGCGACGTACTCGCCGGGTGCGAGCGTCAGGTCCACATTACGCAGGACGTTGCGGCGGCGGGGCCCCTCGTAGGACTTGCTGACGGCGTGGATGCGAAGCATGCGCGGATGATAACCGAGGCGCTGCAGTGCTCCCTCGTCCGCGACGGGAGCGGGTCGGGGTGCGGGTGGCGCGCGCAGCGCATACGGAGCGAGCGCTCGCGCTGTAGCTTACCCCTCACCCTGTCCCTCTCTTCCGCAAGGGGAGAGGGGACATTCTCCAGGGTACCGGAGTGTGATCACCCCGCCCTGGCACCGCTCTTCTCCAGCACGTCGTCCGGCACCTGCAGGCGTGCCGCTTCGGTGTCGGACACCTCGCACACGCCGCAGCGACCGCCTCGGCCATCCTGCAGATGTGCCTGTGCATGCTGTAGAACACGATCTGACCCGCGTGGTCATGCTGCTCTGCTTGGTTGGCTGGCTCAGCCCAGGAATTCCAGGTGCGGCCCGCCCGGCACGATCCGGCCCGGATTGAGGTGCGGGTGGCTCATGTAGTAGTGCCGCTTGATGTGGTCGATGTTCACCGTGCCGGCGATGCCCGGCACGCGGTACAGCTCGCGCAGCAGACGCGACAGGTGCGGGTACTCGGCGATGCGCCGCAGGTTGCACTTGAAGTGCACGTAGTAGACCGCGTCGAAGCGCACCAGCGTGGTGAAGAGGCGCCAGTCGGCCTCGGTGAGCGTGTCGCCCACGAGGTAGCGGGCGCCGGACAGGCGCGACTCCAGCTCGTCCAGGGCGCAGAACAGGCGCTCGAATGCCGCGTCGTACGCCGCCTGCGAGCCGGCGAACCCGCAGCGGTAGACGCCGTTGTTCACGCGCTCGTAGACCATCGCGTTGATCGCGTCGATGTCCTTCCGCAGGGCGGGTGGATAGTAGTCGGTGCGCACCGGCGTGAACGCATCGAAGGCGCTGTTGAGCATGCGGATGATCTCCGCCGACTCGTTGTTCACGATGGTGCGCGTCTGCCTGTCCCACAGCACCGGCACCGTGACGCGGCCGCTGAAATGCGGATCCGCCGCGGTGTAGACCTCGCGCAGGAAGCGGAAGCCGTTGAGCGTGTCGGGGATGCAGCCCGGTCCCGCGCTGAACGCCCAGCCGTCGTCCTCCATCACGGGGTCGACCACCGACACGGAGATGACGTTCTCGAGCCGCTTGAGGGCCCGGAAGATCAGGGTGCGATGGGCCCAGGGACATGCGAGCGAGACGTACAGGTGGTAGCGGCCGGGCTCGGCGCGGTAGGCGGTGGAGCCGTCCGCCGTGACCCGGTCGCGAAACGCCGTGGTGGTGCGCACGAACTCGCCGCCGGTCTCGCGGGTAGCGTACCAGCCGGTGTGCCACCGGCCATCGAGCAGGTAGCCGCTCATGTCCGGGCGTCCAGGGTTCCCATGCGGCCCAGCGCGTAGTCCCGGTGAGCCTGGATGATTTCCTCGCGCGTGTTCATCACGAACGGCCCCCAGCTCACCACCGGCTCTCCGATCGGGCGGCCCGCCAGCAGCAGCACCTCCGCGCGCATCTCCGCCTGCAGCGCGATGCTGCCGCGCGCCGGCTCGAATACCGCCATCTGGCGTGCGCCCAGCCGCCTGCCGCCCGCGTACACGGCACCGTCGATCACATAGGCGCCCGCGCACCAGTCTTCCGCAACCGGGATGTCCGCCCGGCCGCCGAGATCGAGCCGCAGGTGCAGGACCGAGAGGGGCGTGAAGGTGCGGGCCGGGCCGCTGACTCCGCCGTAGGAGCCGGCGATGACGCGCACCTCGCCACCGTCGACGCGGACCGTGGGGATGCGCTCCGAAGCGAGATCCTGGTAGCCCGGCTCGTGCAGCTTGTGCACGCGCGGCAGGTTGACCCAGAGCTGGATGCCGTGCAGCCGCCCGCCGCGGCGCGCGAACCCGGCTTCGCGATACTCGGCGTGCACGATCCCGCGCGCAGCGGTCATCCACTGGACATCACCCGGCCCGATGACGCCGTGGTTGCCCTGCGAGTCGTGGTGCTCCATGGTGCCCTCGAGCATCACGGTGACGGTCTCGAAGCCGCGGTGCGGATGCGGGTTGAGACCGCCCTGCTCGCCCGGCGCGATCACATCCGGCCCGAAGTGGTCGAGCATGAGGAAGGGGTCGAGATAGCCGATCTCCGGCCCCGGGAAGGGCCGGTCCACGATCAGCCCGGGCGCCGGCTCGGCCTTGCGCGCATGCGCGACCAGCGCGGCGCTGCGGTTGCTCTGGGCAGTCATGCTCGTCTCCTCCGTGGCCAGGCGCACCGGCCGGGTCACGCCATGTCGAACAGCAGGAGCTCGGCCTGCTGTCCCTTGCCGAAGCGCAGCTCGCTCTCCCCGCTGATCTTTGCGCCATCGCCGGCAGCCAGCGGCTGGCCGTTGAGCTCGACCGCACCGCGCGCCACGTGGACGTAGGCCTTGTGCCCGGCAGGCAGCGCGTAGCTCACCACGTCCCCGCCGTCGAGCACGCTGGCGTAGACCCACGCATCCTGGTGGATGCGCACCGAGCCGTCGGCGCCATCGGGCGATGCGACCAGACGCAGCCGCCCCTGCTTCTGTGCAACGGAGAAGCGCTTCTGCTCGTAGCCCGGCTGCACGCCGCGCTGGCGCGGCTCGATCCAGATCTGCAGGAAGTGCACGAGGTCGCGCTGCGAATGGTTGTACTCACTGTGCAGCACGCCGGTGCCGGCGCTCATCCGCTGCACGTCGCCGGGCTCGATGACCGAGCCCGTGCCCAGACTGTCCTTGTGCTCGAGCGCGCCGTCCAGCACGTAGGTGATGATCTCCATGTCGCGGTGGCCGTGGGTGCCGAAGCCCCGGCCCGCCTGCACGCGATCCTCGTTGATCACACGCAACGGACCGAATCCCATCTCGCGGGGATCGTAATAGTCCGCGAAGGAGAAGGTGTGGTAGCTGTCGAGCCAGCCGTGGTTGGCGTGCCCGCGGTCGTGCGCCCGGCGAAGGGTGATCATCTGGGCTCTCCTGGGGTGTTCGCTTCTTCAGCGAGTTTGAAGCGAATATAAGGCCCGGTACGGGGCAGTTCCAGCGAATCTTTTTGAGACGCTCGTTCGCCCGATTCGAACGAGCGGGCACGCAAGACCGCAGTCAGAGCAGGGTGTCGGCCAGCCGGGCGATGTTCTGCGCGACCCGTGCCGGCACGCCGCGGCGGCGCCATGCCTGCAGGTCGAGCGTGTCCGACTCCTCCAGGTAGCGGCGCTGCACCGCCCGCAGCTGCGTCACCACCTCGCGGTCATAGATCAGCAGCGCGACCTCGTTGTTCAGCGCGAAGGAGCGGATGTCGAAGTTGCTCGACCCGACCAGCGCGACGCAGTCGTCGATGGTCGCGTGCTTGGCGTGCAGGAAGTTGCCGTGGTAGAGGTGGATGTGGGCGCCGGCATCGAGCAGGTCCTCGTAGTTCGACTGCTGCGCCAGGTGCACGATGGGCTTGTTGGAATGCCGCGAGAGCACGAGCCGGACCTCGACCCCGCGCCGGGCGGCAATGCACAGCGCGAGCAGGAACGGCTCGTCGGGCACGAAGTAGGGCGTGGTCAGGACCACGCGGTAGCGGGCCGCGTGGATCAACGCGATCATGATCTGCTGCAGGTTGCCGCGGTGGTATCCCGGACCGCTCGGCATCACCTGGGCGAGCGACGAGCCGGGTTCGGCCAGCTCGGGCATCAGGTCCTCGACCCGGTCGCCAGCCATCGTCTCGGTCTCGTAGAAGCGGTCGGCCAGCAGGACCGCCTGCAGCTGGCGCACCACCGGTCCGGTGACGCGCGCCACCAGTTCCTCGTTGGTCAGCCTGGGGTTGGCGTCGGGATCGACGATGTTCTGCGAGCCGACGTAGCCGATGTGTCCGTCGATCACCGCGATCTTGTGTGGTTGCGCAGGTCCAGCCGCACCGCCTTGCGCCCCCAGACGCGCGGCGGCATCAGCAGCAGCGCCTCCACGCCCGCCTTGCGCAGGGCCGGACCCAGACGCCAGAAGGAGAACCACGAGCCGTAGCCGTCCGCCATCACGCGGCATTGCACGCCGCGCGCAGCCGCGGCCGCCAGCGCGGCCGCCACGCGCCGCCCGGTCTGGTCGTAGCGGAAGATGTAGTACATCAGGTGCACGTGCGACTGCGCCTTGGCGATGTCCTCCACCAGGCGCTCGATGCCTTCGTGATACTCCGTGATGAGCTCGATGCGGTTGCCGCGGCAGATGCCGAAATCGCCCAGGGTGCGGGCCAGGCCGACGGCCTGCTCGAAGGCGGGCGGCAGATCCGGCGCGGAGGTGAGCGTGCTGCCGAGGATGCGCGGCTGCAGTTCGCGGATCAGCCGCGAGACGGTGAGCTCCATCTCGGCGCGCTGGCGCGGCAGGTGCGCACGCCCGAATGCACCGTAGAGGATGAGGCCCGCCCACGGCAGGAAGAAGATCAGCAGCAGCCACGCGCGCGCCGCTGCCGCGCTGCGGCGCTGCGGGACATAGAACAGCATCGCCAGGCGGATGATCCACTCGCTGGCGACGTACAACGTGCCCCAGGTCAAGGTGGTCTCGAAGATCGGCACGAAGGCTCCGCTGCAGACGCGATGCAGCAGCCGCGTCGGTGGCCGAGATTACCTGATTCCCGCCTCGCATGATGTCGCCGCGATGCGTCGCGCATTGCAATTTCTGCACGCACGGCAACGCTCGACACGACATGCAGGTGCTCTAGAATGAATCCCTGCTACGGTTGCCCGATCGAGGTCGCCCTCTGCGCTTGCCCACGATGATCCAGGCACTCCGCGATGCATTGCTGTTCGCAGCCGCGTATCTCCTGGCTGCGCTGCTCGGCCGTGCCCTCTCGGTCGACGACGGGAACTTCATCAACCTGTGGCCGCCGAGCGGTCTGTACATTGCGGTGCTCGCGTGCATGGTGCCGCGGCGCTGGCCCGCGTTCGTCGCCGGCGGTCTCGCAGGCAGTCTCGTGTTCGACCTGCTGGTCCGCGCCCACGGTCTGCCCATGGCGCTGGGCCTCGCCTTCGCCGGCACCGGCGAGGCGGTGTTCGGCGCGGCGCTGGTGCAGCTGCTCCTCGGCCACACGCTGCGCCTGGATCGGCTGCATCATCTGCTCGCGTGGACCGCCGCGGCAGGACTGGTCGCACCGATGATGGGAGCGACGACCGGCGCCAGCGTGGTCAGCTCGATCGGCATGCACTCCGCCTTCGTGGACCTGTGGATGCGCTGGTGGCTGGCGGACGTGGGCGGCGTGATGGTGTTCGGTCCGCTGACCTGGTGGCTGCTCAGCCGCGGACCCGCCGTGCTCGAGCAGGCCGCTTCCCGCCGCGCGCTCGAGGCCGGGCTCATGGCGGTGGTCATCGCCGGCTGCGCCGAGCTGGTGTTCTCCGGCGTCATCGCGGGACTCTATCCGTTCGTGCTGATGCCATTCTTCCTGTGGCCCGCGATCCGCTTCGGGATTCCCGGCGTCTCGGTCATGGCGGTGCTGCTCGCCGCGATCGCGGTCACCAACACCCTGGACGGCGTGGGCCCGTTCAGCGGATCCGCGTTCTCGCAGCGAGAGTCGGTGATGCTCGCGCAGGTGTTCTGCGCGGTGTATGCCTTCACTTTCCACGTCCTGGCGGCGATCTTCGACCAGAGCAAGCAGGCCGAGCAGGCACTGCGGGTGTCCAACGTCGAGCTGGAGGACCGCGTGAAGGCGCGCACGGCCGAGCTGGAAGCGGCCACGCAGAGCCTGCGCGAGCAGCGCGACCACCTCAAGCAGGTCAGCGACGACCTGCGCGCGAGCGAGGAGCGCTTTCGCGTCGCACAGGAGCTCTCGCTCTTCGGGTTCACCATCCTGCGCTCGGTGCGCGACGCCAGCGGCAGGGTGGTCGACTTCGAGTGGCAGTACGTGAACCCGGCCGCCACCCGCATGCTGCAGCGGACCTCCACCGAGCTGGTGGGCCGGCGCCTGCTCCAGGTGCTGCCGGGCAGCAACCTGTTCGGCATCTATGCGCAGGTGGTCGAGACCGGACGCTCGCACGACGCCGAGCTCTACCATGACGGCGAGGCCCTGCGCGGCTGGTTCCGCAACATGACCGTGCGTCTGGGAGACGGCGTGGCGGTCTCCTTCACCGACGTGACGCATCGGCGCCTGTTGGAGGACGCGCTGCGCCAGCGCAACGAGGCGCTGGTGGAGGCCGATCGCCGCAAGGACGCGTTCCTGGCCACGCTCGCCCACGAGCTGCGCAATCCGCTGGCACCGATCCGCAACGGCGTGGAACTGCTGCGCCGCGCGGGAAGCGATGCCGCCACGCTCGAGGCGGTGCGCGAGTTGATGGAGCGCCAGGTGGCGCAGATGGTCCGCCTCATCGACGATCTGCTCGATCTCTCCCGCATCAGCCACGACCGGCTGCAGCTGCGGCGCGAGCCGGTGACCCTGCGCGAAGTCGTGGCCAGCGCGATCGAAACCAGCAGTCCATTGATCGACGAGCGCGGCCATGCGCTGGCAGTGGAACTGCCGGACGAACCGGTCTGGCTGCAGGCCGATCTCACCCGATTGGCGCAGGCGCTGGTGAACCTGCTCAACAACAGCGCGAAGTACACCGAGCGCGGGGGACATATCCGCCTCGCCGCGCGCTGCGAGCAGGGCGACGTGCACATAACCGTGGAGGACGACGGCATCGGCATTCCCGCCGAGATGCTGCCGCGCATCTTCGACATGTTCGCGCAGGCCGACCGCACCCTGGACCACTCGCGCGACGGCCTGGGGATCGGCCTCACCCTGGTGCGGCGGCTGGTGGAGATGCACGCGGGCAGCATCGAGGTGCGCAGCGTGCGGGGCCAGGGCACCTGCGTCACCATCCGGCTGCCGGTGCGCGCGGCCCCGGTGCAGCCGTCACGCGCAGTCGGCGTCGAGAAGCGTGCGGCGGGCGGGGCGGGGCGCAGGCGAGTGCTGGTCGTGGACGACAACGACGACGCAGCGCTGAGCCTGTCGACCCTGCTCGGGTTATCCGGTTACGAGACCCACCTGGCGCATGATGGCAGTGCCGCCATCGTCCAGGCAGATCGCCTGAAGCCGGAGGTCGTGCTCCTCGACATCGGCCTGCCGGGCCGCAGCGGGTACGAGGTGGCCGAGCACATCCGCACCCAGCCCTGGGGCCGGTCGGCACTGCTGGTCGCGATCACCGGCTGGGGTCAGGAAGAGGATCGCCGCCGCTCGGAGTCGGCGGGCTTCGACGCGCACCTGGTGAAGCCGATCGACCCCGCGGCGCTCGAGCACCTGCTGGCCGCGCGTGAGCGTCCGGCCGCGTGACACTCAAGCCGGCCGCGCGGCGTACGCCTCCACTTCGACCAGGAACTCCGGGCGCACCAGCTGCGGCACCACCAGCAGCATCGACGCCGGCCGTGCATCGCCGAGGAACTTCGATCGCACGGCCACGTAGGCCGGGATGTCCTCGGCCCGCACCAGCGTGTGCGTCACCTTCACCAGGTCCTGCACGCCCATTCCCGCCTGCTCGAGGATCGCCAGCACGTTGCGCCACGCCCATTCGGATTGCTCGGCGACCGAGTCCGGACAGGTGCCATCGGGCCGCAGACCCGGTGTGCCGGACGTGAACACCCAGCGCATGTTGGGCTGCACGAGCATGCCGTCGCTGTACTTGCCGATGCGCTCCGCGACGCCGGCGTTGAGGGGCTGGTTGGTCATCGTTGTCTCTCCTCTGGGGCAGCGCGCACTGTAGCGCGATCTGCGCCGCGGCCGCAAAGGAAAGGCCCGCCAGAGGCGGGCCGAAGGGGATGGAGATGGAACGAATCCGGGGGCGCAGCTCAGTTGGCGGCCACCAGCACCGGGGCGCACTTGATCACGTCGTTGACCAGCACGCACCGGGCGTCGCCGATGCTGAACTTCGCTTCCTGCTTGCCGGCGACCACGTTCACCTCGATGCTGCTGTCGGCGAAAGCGGCGGTGGAGGCCGAGAGCAGCGCGCCGATCAGCAGGGCTTGGAGGGTCTTGGTCGTCATGGCTCGGGGGCTCCGTGTTGCGTTCCGTGTTGCAACCAATGTACGGCTCGAGGCACCCGTGCCTCGCTGAACTGTGCCGCGCCCGGCGTGTGCGGAATTACCGCGGCTGGAGGCCTTGTGAGGCGGATCACAGCGGGAGAGCGGCCAAAAACAAAAGGCCCGCGACTGCGGGCCTTCTGGTCTGCCTGGAACGAGCCTGCGGGAGGCTAGTGCTCGTGACGCTGGTGCGGACCGGCAGACATGCCGGCAGGCGCCACGTTGGGCGGCAGCACGATGTCCTCTTCCTCGAACCGGGACAGGTGCACAGACCGCACCAGGACCGAATAGATGGTGGGGATGACGAACAACGTGAGCAGCGTCCCGAGGGTCAGGCCGCCGACGACGACCCATCCGATTGCCGCGCGCGACTCGGCACCCGCGCCGGTTGCAAGCGCCAGCGGGAGCGCACCGAGCACCATCGCCGCGGTGGTCATCAGGATCGGGCGCAGGCGCAGCGTTGCAGCCTGCACGATCGCCTCCATCTTCTCGACGCCTTTGGAGCGCAGCTGGTTCGCAAATTCCACGATCAGGATCCCGTGCTTGGTGATCAGGCCCACCAGCATGACAAGGCCGATCTGACTGTACACGTTGAGCGTGCCGGGGAAGCGGGTCGGCCCGATCACGCCCGACAACCACTTGTAGGTGGCGCCAGCGGGATCCAGGCTGAACCACGTCTTCGCCAGTTCGACGAAGATGCCGCCGTTGAAGGCCATGACCAGCACCGCACCGGTCATGGCGAGCGGAACCGTGAACATGATGACCAGCGGGCTCACGAAGCTCTCGAACTGGGCGGCAAGCACGAGGTAGATGAACACCAGCGCCAGCAGGAAGGTGGTCCGCAGCTGCCCACTCGACTCGCGGAACTCACGCGAGACGTTGTCGAGGTCGGTCCGCACGCCGGGGCCCAGTTCGCTCTTCACCAGGCCGTCGATGTGTTCGAGCACCTGGCCCAGCGTGGCCGTCGGCCCCACGTTTCCGTTGATCACCGCCGCACGCAGCTTGTTGAAGTGGTTCAGCTCCTTCGGCGCGACGGTCTCGCTCAGGGTCACGAGGTTGGACAGCTGCACGAGATCGCCGCTCGCGCTGCGCACGTAGATGGACGTGAGGTCGCTGGGCTGCCGGCGCTTGTCGTCCTCCATCTGCACCACCACGTCGTACTGCTTGCCCTCGCGCTTGTAGCGCGTGACGTCGCGGCCGCCGAGCAGGGTCTCGAGGGTGTGCCCGATCTCCTCCATCGACACGCCGAGCGCCGCCGCCTTGTCACGGTCGATGCGCACGGCGAACTGCGGCTTGTTCAGCTTGAGGTCGGTGTCCAGGCCGGTGATGCCGGGATACTGGCTGAGCTTGGCCATGATCTTGCTGACCTGCCCCTGCAGCTCCTCGTAGCTGTTGCCGTAGATGACGTATTCGACTTGCTTGGACAGGAAGTTCTGCCCGAGCGACGGGGGATTGAGCGCGAACGACAGCGCCCCGGGCAGGGCCCCGTACAGCTTCGGCGTGAGGCCCTTGGTGATCTCCTGCTGCGAGCGGGTTCTCTCACCCCAGGGCTTGAGCACCGCGAAGGCAACGCCGAGGTTGACCGGGTTGGGACGATCCAGCCCCGGCGCGACCACCGCGAACATGGTCTGGATCTCCGGGATGTCCTTGGTGATGCCCTCGACCGTGTGCATGTAGCTGTCGGTGTACTGCATGGTCGAGCCTTCCGGCGTCACCACGAAGGCGAGGAACAGGCTGCGGTCCTCCACCGGCGAGAGCTCGGACTTCAGTTGCAGGAACAATCCGACCAGCACTCCCAGGGTCGCCAGGAACAGCACGCCCACCACCCAGCGGTGCCGCAGGGTGGCCGAGAGCATGCGCCGGTAGCCGTTGTTCATGCCCTCGAAGAAGCCTTCGGTCTTGTGGTAGATCCAGCTGTGCTCGGCGCGCAGGATCCTCGAGGACATCATCGGCGTGAGCGTCAGCGCCACGAAGCCCGATACCAGCACCGAGGTCGCCACGGTGAGCGCGAACTCGGTGAACAGCTTGCCGGTGTTGCCCGACATGAACGACAGCGGCGTGAACACGGCCGCTACCGTGATGGTCATGGCGATGACCGCGAAGCCGATCTCGCGCGAGCCCTGCAGGGCCGCCTTGAACGGCTTCATGCCCTCCTCGATGTGGCGGTGGATGTTCTCCAGCACCACGATGGCGTCGTCCACTACCAGGCCGATCGACAGCACGACGCCGAGCAGGGTGAGGGTGTTGACCGAGAAGCCCAGCGCCTTCAGGAAGGTGAAGTGGCCGATGATCGAAACCGGGATGGCGACGGCCGGGATGATCGTGGCGCGGAACTCGCGCAGGAAGAAGAAGATCACCAGCACCACCAGCAGCACCGCTTCGATGATGGTGCGCAGCACGGACTCGATGGAGGCTTCGATGAACAGCGAGGTATCGACGGCCACCCACATCTTCATGCCCGGCGGCAACCCCGCCTGCAGGCCGGGCAGCAGCGCCTTCGCCGCCCGCGCGACCTCCAGCGTGTTGGCAGTCGACTGCTTGACGATGCCCAGGCCGAGCGCCTCGTTGCCGCCGACCCGCACGATCTTGCGGTTCTCGTACGGCCCGGGACCGGCCCAGCCCACGTCCTTGAGGCGAACCGGGTAGCCGTTCACCTCCTTGATGATCATCTCGTTGAACTCGGCCGGGGAGCGCAGGTCGGTCTGCGCCAGCACGGTGAACTCGCGCTGGGTGCTCTCGATGCGCCCGCCCGGGGAGTCGAGGTTCTGCCGGTTGAGCGCGTCCTCGACGTCCTGTGCGGTCAGGCCCTGCGCGGCAAGGCGCTCGCGGTCGAGCCAGACGCGCATCGCGTACTTGCGCTCGCCGCCGATGATGACGGCGGATACGCCGGGCAGCGCCTTGAGCGGATCGGTGAGGTAGCGGTCCGCGTAGTCGGTCAGCTCCATCGGCGTCTGGCTCTCGCCGGTCAGCGCGATCCACAGGATCGGCTGGGCGTCGGCCTCGATCTTCGACACCACCGACTGGTCGGCGGCCGCGGGCAGCTGCTTGCGGATGCGCGACACACGGTCGCGCACATCGGCCGCGGCAGCGTCGACGTCGCGGTTGGTGATGAAGGTGATCGTGATCTGGCTCACCTCCTCCCGGCTCTGCGACTTGATGGTCTTGATGCCCTCGATGCCGGAGAGGGAGTCCTCGAGTGGCTGGGTGATGGCGCTCTCCATCACCTGGGCAGTGGCGCCCTTGTAGACCGTGCGTACCGAGACGACCGGCGGGTCGATGTTCGGATACTCCCGCACCGGCATGCGGGTGTAGGAGAGTATGCCGACGAGCACGATCATCAGGCTCATCACGGTCGCGAGGACCGGGCGCTTGATCGAGATATCCGACAGGACCATGGGTGTCGCTCCTCCTGGCCGCTCAGCTCAGACTGGCTGGCCGGCCTGCTTCCCAAGTGAAATGCGCGGTCAGCTGCCGGGCTTGGCAGCAGGTGCGGTGGCAGTCGCGGGGGATCCGCCGGCGGTCGCAGGCGCCGCCCCCGGCGCCGGCATCACCGAAACCGGTGCGCCGTCCTTGAGCTTGATCTGGCCGTCGGTGACCACCAGGTCGTTCGGGGCCAGGCCCTTGAGCACTTCGACCTCGCCCGGACGGCGCTCTCCGAGCACGATCTTGGTCAGTACCGCCTTGCCGTCCTGCACCTTGTAGACGAACGCGTCCTTGCCCTGCGGCCAGATGGCCTGCTCGGGGACGAGGATCGAGTTGGCGCGCGTCTCCAGCAGCACCGCGACGCGCGCAAACATGCCCGGGCGCAGCTTTGCGCCCTGGTTGGCGACGCGTGCGCGCAGCAGGATGGTGCGGGTCTTCTCGTCGACGACCGGCTCGATCGCGTAGATCTTTCCGGTGAAGGTCTGGCTGGGATAGGCGTCCACCCGCACCGCGACGGTCTCCCCGGCCCGCAGGCGCGAGAGGTAGCCCTCGGGAACCCGGAAGTCCAGCTTCACCTGCGAGATGTTCTCGAGCCGCACGATGTCGTCGCCCTTCTTGACGTAGGCGCCCGGGCTGACCAGCCGCACTCCGACGATGCCGCCGAACGGCGCCTCGATCGAGGCGCGGTCGACCCGCACCTTGTCCTCACGGACCCTGGCTTCGGCGCGCTTGAGCTCGTTGTAGGCGACCTCGAGCGCATCCTTGCTGACGAAGTTCTGGGCGTACAGCTCCTGGGTGCGCTCGTAGCGCTGGCGGGCGGTGCGTTCCTGCGACTGGCTGCTCGCCATCTGCGCTTCCCACTCGGACGCGTCGAGCGTGACCAGCTTCGCGCCCTTGGGCACGGCCTGCCCTTCGTTGAATGGCAGTGAGACAATGCGCCCGTCGATCTCCGGGCGGATAATGACCGACTCGTCGGCCAGGATGTTGCCCACGGCCATGACCTCGGACTGCACGTCCGCGATCTTGACCGGCACGGCCCGCACGGGCAGCGGCGGCTTGGCCGGGGCGGCGGCAGGCGCGGCCGCCGGCGGTGAACCGGCTGCGGGGGCTCCGCCCGGAGGCGTGGTCTTGCCCTGGGCCTGGGCGGGCGCGGCGACCGCGTCGTCCTTCTTCGAACAGCCCGCGACGGCGACGGTCAAAGCCAGGGCCAGGCACAGCAGGATTGGTCTAATGGATTTTGTCTTCAAAGGGATAACCTCGGACGTCTGCCACATGCGCTCGCCATGATGGATGGGCAAGCCCGGCACGGGCCGGATCTATAGCAGCGGAATTCTAGCCCCATTTGGGGGTAGAGAACCAGCAATATCAACACGCCGCGTCTTGTTTCTATGAAGCTCTCCCTGGATGGTCTGCTGGTGCTGGATGCAATCGCCCGCAAGGGCAGCTTCGCAGCTGCCGCCGAGGAGTTGCACCGCGTGCCCTCCGCGATCACCTACACCGTGCAGAAGCTCGAGCAGGACCTGGGGGTCCTGCTGTTCGACCGCAGCGGCCACCGGGCGCGGCTGACGGCCGCCGGCGAGGAACTGCTCAAGGACGGCCGGCACCTGTTGCGCACCGCGGTGGACATCGAATGCCGGGTCCAGCGCGTGGCCAAGGGCTGGGAGACCGAGCTGCGCATCGCCTACGACGATGTGATCCCGGTCACCCGGCTCTGCCCGCTGACCGCCGCGTTCTACGAGCAGGGCTCGGGCACCCGGCTGCGCCTGAGCGCGGAAGTGCTCGGCGGCTGCTGGGACGCGCTGGTGTCCGGCCGCGCCGACCTGTGCATCGGCGCGCCCGGCGAACCGCCGCCCGAGCCGGGCTACACCGTGCGTCCGCTGGGCGAGGTCGACTGGGTCTTCGCCGTGGCCCCGCACCATCCCCTGGCGCAGTCGGCCCAGCCGGTGCCCACCGCCACCGTGATGGAGCACCGCATGGTCATCGTGGCCGACAGCTCGCGCAACCTGCCCCCGCGCAGCTCCGGCATCACGCCAGGCCCCGACGCGCTGGTGGTTTCGACCATCCGGTCCAAGGTCGAGGCGCAGATTGCCGGACTGGGGGTGGGCTTCCTGCCGCGCCACGTCGCGGCCGAGGCCCTGGCAGCAGGAACCCTGGTCGCACTGGAGGTCGAGGACCCGAAGGCCAGGTCCCGCCTGCACTTCGCCTGGCGCCAGCGCGACGCCGGCAAGGCCCTGAAGTGGTGGGTATCGCGGCTCGAGGAAGCCGGCGTCCGTGAGTGCTTGCTCTCGGCCTGACCTCGCTGTTAAGGGGCGCTGCTAGGCTTTCTCCGACGCGTCGTCAGCGCGCTGAGCCTCGCGCGCCAGCTCTTCGTGCACCTTCGCCATGTCGAGGGCACGGGCCTTCTCGAGGATCTCTTCGAGCGCCTGGGCCGGCAGCGCCCCGGCCTCGTGATAGAGCACCACCTTCTCGCGCATGATCATCAGGGTCGGGATCGAGCGGATCCCGAACATGCCGGCGAGCTCCTGCTGCTCGTCGGTGTTGATCTTGGCGAACACTACGTCCTGGTGCTTCTCCGCAGCAGCCTCGAACACCGGCGAAAAGAAGCGGCAGGGCGCGCACCACGGCGCCCAGAAATCCACCACGACCATGTCGTTGCCGCTGACGGTCTCGTCGAAGTTGTCGCGGGTGAGGTTGATCGTGGTCACGACTGCGGCTTCCAGTTCTTCACCAGCTCCTTCGCCTTGGCGAGCTGCTCCGGCGTCAGCTTCTTCTCGAGCTTGTTGACCTCGCGCTGGGTGTAGGCGGCGTCGCGGTCGTTGGCAGAGCTCTTCACCGACAGGCTGTACCACATGTACGCAGCGACCGGGTCCTTGGGCATGCCGTCCCCCTTGGTCGAGAGCAGCCCGAGGTAGTACTGCGCCCGCGGGTCGTTCTTCTCGGCGGCCTTCAGGAACCACTTCGCGGCTTCGGCGTTGTCCTTCTGCACCCCGAACCCGTTGTGGTAGAAGAACCCCACGAAGTAGATGGACTTCGTGTCGCCCTCGCCGGCGAGGCGCCGGAACTCGGTCAGTGCTTCCTCGTAGTGGCCTTCGCCATAGGCCTGCACGGCGGCTTCGTAGTCGGCGAGTGCCAGCGTGGGCAGGCACAGCATCGCGATGAGCAGCAGTTTCTTCATGGTCGTCAAAGCCAGGGAGTCAGGGTCGGAAGGAGATCAATGATACCCGCTCGGCGCCCGGGCCTCAGGCCTTGCCCGACGTGAAGCGTCCGAAGTGCAGCAGGATGGTCGGCAGCACCAGCAGGTTGAGCACGGTCGAGGTGACCAGGCCGCCCACGATGATGGTGGCCATTGGACCCTCGATCTCGCGCCCCGGTTCGCCCGAGCCCAGCGCGAGCGGCAGCAGGGCCAGGCCGGTGACCAGCGCGGTCATCAGGATCGACGGCAGCCGCTCGGCCGCGCCCAGCAGCGCGGTCTCCAGCCCCCAGGGCAGGCCTTCCACCTCGACCAGATGCTGGTAGTGCGACACCAGCATGATCGAGTTGCGCAACGTGATGCCGAACAGCGTGACGAACCCCACCAGCGAGCCGAGCGACATCCAGCCGCCGGTGGCGAACAGCACCGCGCAG
This sequence comes from uncultured Burkholderiales bacterium, assembly GCA_964523885.1. Taxonomy (GTDB): domain Bacteria; phylum Pseudomonadota; class Gammaproteobacteria; order Burkholderiales; family SHXO01; genus SHXO01. Next base: position 15,618 of record CAZFYX010000014.1, read on the forward strand.
ACCCCGCCGATCAGCGCGAACGGCAGGTTGAGGAAGGTCAACGCCAGGTTGCGCAGGTTGTTGAACGCGATGTAGAGCAGCAGGAAGATGCCGATGCCGGCGATGGCCGAGTGCACGATCAGGTCCTCGCGTGCCTGGGCCTCGGCCTGCGCCTCGCCGGCGAGTGAGAGGTAGTTGCCCGGCGCCAGCCTGACCCGGGCCAGCTCCGCCTGCACGTCGCGCTCGAAGTCGCTCACGTCCCGGCGCTCGACGTTGGCGGTCACCGTCTGCAGCCGCCGCCCGCCCGCGTGCAGGATCTTGTACCGCCCGCCGGTCAGCTGGATGTCGGCGACCTGTGCCAGCCGCACGAAGCGCCCGTCGGCCGTGCGCAGTTGCAGCGCGCCGATGCGCCCCATGTCGTTGCGCACCGCAGGGTCGAGCACGACGACGAGGTCCAGGATGCGCCCGCCCTGGTAGAGCTGGCCCACCGTGGCCCCCTCGTAGGCGGCGCTCACCGCCTGCAGCACGTCCAGGGGTGCCAGGCCCAGCGCGGCCACTCGCTCCTGCCGCAGGCGGATGGTCAGCTCCGGGGTGCCCGGCGGCGCCTGCACCGTCACGTCCCGCGCACCCGGCACCCGGCTGATCGCGGCGGCGACCTGCTGGGCGTCGCGGTCGAGCGCATCGAGCGAGGTGCCATAGATGTTGACCGCGAGCGGCGCCGCGAAGCCGGTGATGGTCTCCTCGATGCGCTCGGTGAGGAAGGTGTTGACGCCGAAGGTGACCCCCGGCCACGGCGCGCCGCGCTCACCCGCCAGCGTCTCCCGGATCTCGCGCAGGATGCGCTGCTGCTCGCGTCCGGGCACCGCGCCGATCTCCACCTCGAACTCGCTGTAGTGGGTGCCGAACGTGTCTGCGCCGTTGGGCGCGCGGCCCACCCACTGGGCGACCGACTGCACCCCCTCGATCGCCCCCACCGCCTTCGCCACCCGGCTGCCGATGCGCAGGGACTCCGATTCCGCGGTGCCGGGCACCGCGGTCATGTGCATGATGTAGTGTCCTTCGCGCAGCGCGGGGATGAACTCGCCGGAGAACAGCGGCAGGGTGGCGAGCCCGATCGTGATCACGATGAACACCGCAGCGATGACGCGGCCCGGGAAGCGCTCGATGCGCCGGAGCAGCGCGACGTAGCGGGGCTTCAGCCACGCCACTGCCGGGGGGTCGACTTCACGCAGCGTGCCGCGCGCGAGCAGCAGGTAGCACAGCGCCGGGGTGAGCGTCAGCGCCACCACCAGCGAGGCCATGATGGCGAGGATGTAGGCCAGCCCGAGCGGCGCGAACAGCTTGCCGGCCACGCCCGACAGGGTGAGCAGCGGGACGAATACGAGCGCGACGATGAAGGTCGCGTACACCACCGAGCTGCGCACCTCCACCGAGGCGTCGAGCACGACCTCGCGCAGCGGGCGCGGCTCACGGCGCTCGCGGTTCTCGCGCAGGCGCCGGAAGATGTTCTCGGTGTCGATGATGGCATCGTCGACCACCTCGCCGAGCGCGATCGCCAGCCCGCCCAGCACCATCACGTTGAGGCTGACGCCGAAGTAGTCGAGCACGATCACCGCCGACAGCAGCGAGGTGGGGATCGCAGTGGCGCAGATCACCGCGGTCCGCGCGTTGAACAGGAACAGGAACAGCACGACCACCACCAGCACGGAGCCGATAGTCAGGTCCAGCTGCACGTTGGCGACCGCGGTCTCGATGAAGTTCGCGGGTCGGAACATGCGCGGGTGGATGGTGACCTGCTCCTTCTCCAGCAGCGGTCGCAGCTCCTCGATCGCATGCTCGAGCCCGGCCGTGACCGCGCGCGTGTTGGCGCCCAGCTGCCCCTGCACCATGAGGAAGACGCCCGGCTTGCCGTTGATGCCCGCGGCGGAGATCGACGGCGCGGCACCTTCCACCACCCTGGCGACGTCGCCCAGCCGCACGACCTGGCCGTCCTTCTCGGTGAGCAGCACGCGGGCCAGGTCGGCGACACTGCCCGGCTGGCCCTCGGCGTTGATGATGATGTGCTGGTTGGTGGTGCGCACGAATCCCGCCGCGAGCAGGCCGGTGGCATGGCCCGCGGCATCCACCACGTCGCTGAGGGTCAGTCCGTAGCGGATCAGGCGCTCGGGATCGACCTGCACCTGCCACTGCCGCACCTCGCCGCCGAACACGTTCACCTCGGCGACGCCCTCCACCGCAAGCAGGTGCGGCCGGATGGTCCAGTCCACCAGCGAGCGCAGGTCCATGAGCGAGCGCTTGTCGGAGGTCAGCCCCACGCCCAGCACGGTGCTGGCGGAGGACGTGAGCGGCGTCATGGTCGGCTGCGCCACGCCCTTGGGCAGCTGGTTCGCCAGTGCGATGAGGCGCTCGCCCACGACCTGGCGGTTCTGGTACACGCTCGAGCCTTCCTTGAAGAACACGTGCACCACCGAGAGGCCGGGAATCGACTGCGAGCGGATGATCTCGACGCCCGATCCCCCCGCGAGCGCATTCTCGATCGGCGTGGTGACCTGCAGTTCCACCAGTTCCGCCGAGAGGCCCGGCGCCTCGGTCTGGATCACCACCTGACTCGGCGAGAACTCCGGGAATACGTCGAGGTTCGCGCGGCTCAGGACGTAGAGCCCGTAGATGATGAGCGTCAGCGCCAGGGCGACGACGACGCCCGGGTAGCGGATGGACTGGCGGATGATGGCGGAGATCACGAAACCGGTGCCTCGCGATCACCTGCAGTCCGCTTCGCGTCCTTGCAGGTTGGAGGTGCAGTTCCGCGGGGGCGTGCCGACGAGCACACCGTCAGTCCTCGTTCTCATTGCGGATCTGGAACTTCAGCTCCTCCGACAGGAGCAGCTGGGCGCCGGACACCACCACTTCGTCCCCGGGCTCGAAGCCCTCGGCGTTGAACCATGCGTTGCCGATCTCCTCGGCGGTGCTCACCGGCTTGCGCACGAACTCGGTAGGGGCCTCGCGCACGTAGGCCCACGCGCGGCCGCCATGCCAGACCACGGCAGCTTCCGGCACGGCCACGCCCTCGCGCGCCTTGCCGCCGAGCTTGAGCTCTCCCGCCACCCGCATGCCGCTGCGCAGGCCCTGCCCCTCGACCAGGTAGAAGTAGGTCGCTCCGGGCAGGCCGGCATCCGTCTGTGGCGCAGGCGACAGGTAGCGGACGGACATCCGCGTCGAGCGTGCAGTCATCGGGGCCACGGTCAGCGGTGCGCGCCCCACGCTCGCCTGCAGATCGAAGGGGACGGAGACCTTCACGATGACGGCGCGCTGCGCCGCCAGCGCGACGAAGCGCGGCTCCTGCGGATCGACTGACCATTCGGTAATCACCGAACCCCACGCGGCGCGGATCTCGTCGCGGATGCTCTCTGCCGCCTGTTCCGCGCCCTGCACCCGCGCCTCGTCGCCTTTCCACTGGGCCTCGGCCGCCTGCACCGCACGCTCGGAGACGTTGCGGTCGTCGGCATACAACTGCTTCAGCCGCTCGTACTCCGCGCGGCTGTTCGCTGCGGCGGCGCGCACGGCACGGCGCTGCGTGACGGCAGCCAGGTAACGGCCGCGCGCTTCGAACAGCGGCTGCAGATTCACCACGATGCCGTAGACATCGGCCGCCGCCGTCGAGCTCGCTTCCGCCAGCGCTGCGGTGAGCATGCCACTCGCCTTCTGGCTTTCCGCCGACACGGTGACCTCCGCGAAGCCGCCCTCCTCCTTCACGGCGGAGGAGCTCGGAATCGCTTCCTCCGGATGTTCCGCGGTGATGTTCAGCTCATCGCGGGCGAAGTACACCAGCGCCACGACGAGGACGGCGATGGTCAGCGCCATAGCCACGATCAGCAGCGTATTCAGCGTGGGCTTCATCGCGCTGCCCTGCCGCCCCCGGCGTCGCTCGCGGTGGGCATGCGCACGGGTCCGCCGGCCAGCGGGATCTGGGTCGCGTCCTCGAGCGCGCCGAGATGCCGCTGTGCGTCGACGAGCGCTTCGACCCGGCGCCGCTCCACCAGCAGGGCTTCGCCGCGCGCCAGGGTGAGCTCGAGGCGATCGGTCTGGCCGATGTCGAACTGCTTCTGCAGCTGCGAGCTGCGGGCCAGCTGCGTGCGGCTCGCGGCCTGCGCCTGCGCCGCACCCTCGCGCGCCTGCGCGTACGTCGCGGCCCGTGCGGCAACCTCGCCGATCACCGTCTGCTGGCGCGCGAGCACCTGCTGCGCGGCCGCCTCCCGCGTCGCCTCCGCGGCCTTGATCGCGGGACCATGGGTGAGATGGGACGGCAGGGCCAGGTCGACGGCGATCGACCAGACGTTGTCCCCCTGGTCCCACAGATAGCCCGGCCGGAGCGCGAAGCTCGGGTACTGGCGCGCCACCTGCAGCTTGACCGCGGCATCGGAAACCGAGAAATCGAGCAGTGCCGTCTGCAGGTCGACCCGATTGGTGAGGGCATCGCGCCGCAGGACAGTGGCCTCGGGCAGTTGCGGCAGCGTCTCGAACGTCGCGAACGACAGCTGCAGCGGCCGCAGCGCAGTGAGCGGCACCCCGAGCGCTTGCGCGAGCCCGCCGGTGGCCAGCTCGACCGACGTGCGCGCCGCGGCGATGTCCGATTGCGTGTGCGCGGCCCTCAGCCGGGCGACATCCACGTCGGTGACCGATGCATAGCCTGCCTCCAGGCGGCGCTCGAGCAGGGCCACCGCCGCGCGCTGCTGGTCCAGTTCGGCCTCCAGGCTGGCCGCCCGCTGGCGCGCCGTGTACAGGTCGAGCAGCCGGGCGCGCACTTCGCTGCGCACCGTCCACGCCCGTCCGCCGACCTGCAGTTCGGCCGCCTGTGCCTGCGCCTCGGCGCGTTCGATCAGCGCGGCGCGCTGCGACTGGCCGGTGAGAGGAATCTCCAGCTCGAAGCCCAGGCTCCACGGCGTGTCCGACGGGCCCTCGCGCGCACTGTGGTGTTCGATGCGCGGCGAGATCCCCAGCGGGGACCGCTGCGAGGCCACGTCGACTTCGGCGCGCGCTGCGCGGGCCTGCGCTCGCGCCACTTCCAGCTCGGGGCGGTAGAAGAACGCGAGCAGCGTAAGCTGGTCCAGGCCCCACTCGCGCACCGGCCAGTCGGCCTCCGGATGGCCCTGCGCGACCATGTACTTGCGCAACGCCGGATCGTCGGTGCTGCGCGTCTCGTACGCGGCAGCAGCGGCTTCGCGGTCGACCGGGCGCGGCGCGTACGCCTGACGTGCGCAGCCGGGCAAGCCGACTGCAGCTGCAATCGCCAGGACGACGCAGGAACGGGATAACCTCCTCATGGCGCCGGGAGTGTATCCCGCACCCGGAAGTTCGGGCAAACCGGCGCGACAGCGGGGATTGTCAACCGCCGGCGGTGAACCGCGCGCGCGCCACGTCCGCGCCATAATGCGTCCTTTCGACCGCCCGCCCCCCCGGACACCGGAACCAGCAAACCATGCAGATCCGCAACGGATTCCTCGAGACCATCGGCAACACGCCCCTGATCCGCCTGCGCCGCTATTCGGAGCAGACCGGCTGCGAGATCCTGGGCAAGGCCGAGTTCCTCAATCCGGGCGGGTCGGTGAAGGATCGCGCCGCGCTCGCGATCGTGCAGGACGCCGAGCGCCGCGGACTGCTCCAGCCCGGCGGCGTGATCGTGGAAGGCACTGCCGGCAACACTGGCATCGGGCTCACCCTGGTCGCCAACGCGCGCGGCTACCGCAGCGTCATCGTCATCCCGGAGACGCAGTCGCAGGAGAAGAAGGACACGCTGCGCGTGTTCGGTGCCACGCTGCACGAAGTGCCAGCCGTGCCCTACAGGAACCCCAACAACTACGTCCACGTGGCGCAGCGGCTCGCGGCGAGCCTGGCCCGGACCGAGCCCAACGGGGCGATCTGGGCGCAGCAGTTCGACAACGTCGCCAACCGCCAGGGGCACGTGGACACCACCGGGCCGGAGATCTGGGCGCAGACCAATGGCAAGGTGGACGGCTTCATCTGCGCCGCCGGTACGGGCGGGACCCTGGCCGGGGTGGCGGAGGCGCTGCGCGCGCACAAACCCGCGATCAAGATCGGCTTGGCCGATCCGCCCGGTGCGGCGCTGTTCAGCTACTACTCGCGCGGGGAGCTGAAGGCCGAAGGCTCCTCGATCACCGAAGGCATCGGCCAGGGCCGGATCACGAAGAACCTTGAAGGCCTGAAGGTGGACTTCCCCTTCCAGATCCCGGACACCGAGACAGTGCAGACCGTGTTCGAGCTGCTGCTCGACGAGGGGCTGTGCCTGGGCAGCTCAAGCGGCATCAACGTCGCGGGCGCAGTGCGGCTCGCGCGCGAACTGGGGCCGGGTCACACCATCGTCACCGTGCTTTGCGACTCGGGCCTGCGCTACCAGTCGCGCCTGTTCAACCCCGCCTTCCTGCGCTCGAAGAACCTGCCGGTGCCGGAGTGGCTCGAGCGCGCCGTGCCGCCGCTGCCGCCCGGCGTGATCGCAAGCTGACCAGGAGAAGCGCATGCCATTCGTCGAGACCAGCACGGGACACCTGTACTACGACGTCTGCGATGTCGTGCCTGCGTGGGTGACCGACCCGCAGACCATCGTGTTCCATCATGGCATCGCAGCTTGCGTGGACCTGTGGGCGGCGTGGGTGCCGGTGCTCGCGTCCCGCTATCGCCTGGTGCGCTTCGACATGCGCGGGTTCGGACAGTCGAGCGTGCCGCCGCGCGACTATCGCTGGAGTTTCGAGGGTCTGGTCGCGGACCTGTTCGCGGTCGCCGACGCGGCGGGTGTCGACCGGTTCCACCTGGTCGGAGAGTCGATCGGCGGAACCGCCGCAATGGCTGCGGCGCTGCAGGCGCCCGCGCGCATCCGGACGCTGACGCTGTCCAATTCCGCCGCCCGCGGCGGCCTGGTGGGCAACGTGAAGAGCTGGCGCGACGAGCTCGCCAGCGGCGGCCAGCGCGAGTGGGCGCGGCTGATGATGGAGCGGCGCTTCTTCCCCGACGGTCTGGATTCCGCCGTGCGCGCGTGGTATCTCGACCTGCACGAGCGCTGCTCGATGGACGCCACGCTTGGCCTCGCAGACCTGCTGCTCGCGTCGGATCTCACGCCCCGGCTGGGCGAGATCCGCATGCCCACGCTGCTGCTTTCTCCCGAGGGCAGCCCGTTCATCCCGGTGGAAGTGATGGTGGGAATGCGCGAGAAGATCGCGGGGGCCGAGCTGCAGGTGTTCGCACACGCCAGGCACGGGCTGCCGCTGTCGCATGGCGCGCGCTGTGCGCGGGTGGTGCGGGACTTCCTGGAACGGCGTGGGGGTTGAGGCCTTAGACAGCATGCGCCGGGGCCGGACGGACGGTCCGCCGGCAGTCAGTCCTCCGCGCTGGCGCGCCGCGGCGCTTCAGCCACCTTCCACTTGAGCCGCGGACGCCACACCGCGAGCACGACGTTGATGATGCACAGCGTCAGGATGGTGTAGGCGCCCATCCGTTCCGCGCGGATGATGTCGGCCATCACGCTCATGTCCGCCTCGCCCGCGGCCACTTTCTTCGCCAGTTCCGCCCCGCGCTGCGCGTTGGACACAGCCGCCATCGTGCCCTCGAACATGGTGATGCCCAGCAGTGCCTTGAACCAGACCCACCGCTGCTCCATGAAGGGGCGGTGTGCGGCGATCGATGCCAGGCCGGTGACGAGCACGATCCCCAGCGATGGGACCAGGACCCATTTGGCGATCTGGGCGATGCCCTGGCGGATCGCCGCGTACTCGACCGGCGCATCCATGTTCACGTGCGCGACGAGGACCAGCAAGGCGGCGAACGAGCCCATCACGCCGAAGGTGCCGATCTCGTGGAGGAACTTGAGGGCCTGCTTGAGGTGGAAGTGTGCCGATGCCATCGTCTTGTGCTCAGGTGCGAGGGCTGCAGATGCGAGTACATCTTACAGCGCTTCGCGGCCATGGCCACGGCTGCGCAGGCAACATGGCCGCCTGCATCGTGGCGGAGGGCAAGCGACTGCAGACCGCCCCCGGCGGTGTAGTTTCCGCCGCGGCCCGGCGAACCGGCGCCTACTCCGCGTGCACGCCGGTGAGCCGCACGATCTGAACCCACCGCTTCCGGTCTGCCGCCATCGCGGCAGCGAACTGCTCCGGGGTATTGCCGATCGCCTCGGCGCCGGCCTCGGCGAATGCCTGCTCGAGATCCGGGGACGTGATGGCGGCCACCAGCACCTTGTGCAGCCGTCCGATGATGGCGTCGGGCGTGCCGGCGGGGGCGAAGAAGCCGCTCATGGTCGGGATCTCGAGGTCCGGGAAGCCTGCCTCGACTGCGGTGGGAACATCGGGAAGCAGCGGCACACGCCTGGGCGAGGTCACCATCAGCGGCTTGAGCTTGCCCGCCTTGATGTGCGGCAGGCTCGTGGTGACGAAATCGAACTGGAACTGCAGCCGTCCCGGGATCAGATCGAGCAGCGCCTGGGAGGCGCTCTTGTAGGACACGTCCACGACCTTGATGCCCGCCTTCTTCTCCAGCAGCTTGCTGGCAAAGAACGTGATGGCGCCCGGGCCTGCACTGCCGAACATGAAGGGATCCGGCTGCTTGCCGGCGAGGGCGACGAACCCCTTCATGTCGTTCACGCCAAGCGCAGTCGGTACCACGAGTAGCAGCGACCCGCGCACCCACTGCGTGATCGGAGCAAGGTCCTTCGCCGGATCGAAATCGAGCTTCATGCCGTACGCCGGCACGACATTGAGCTCGCTGCTGCTGCCGGAAAGAAGGGTGTAGCCGTCCGGCTTGGCACGCACGACGTGAGCCGCCCCGATCGTCCCCATCCCGCCAGACCGGTTCTCGATCACGAAGCGCCAGCCCGACTGCCTGCCTGCGATGTCCGCAATCTGGCGCACGCGCACGTCAACGATGCTGCCGGGGGGATACGGCACCACGATGCTGATCGGCCGGCTCGGGAATTCCTCGGCGGCGATGAGCCCCGTTGCCTGAAGCGCGAGGGTTGCGAACCAGACTACTCTCGTCCAGATCATGCGCGTCCTCCTCCCGTACCGGCCATGGGCCCGCGGCCCGGTTCAGCGATTCGCCGGGAGACGAGTATCCCCCAGTCATGGCGGACGCGCCACCAGGTGCTTCAGCCATTACCGCCGCCTTGCATCCGGCCCGCCCGCCGGCCCCGCCCCGAACGCCTTGACGTGCCTCGCGCGCTGCCCTCAAATCACGTCTCCTTGATGGAGACCCCCATGCAGCACCGCAACATCAACCGCCAGGTCCTGCTGAAGACCCGCCCCTCGGGAATCCCCGGTGCGGAGCACTTCGAGATCGCGCAGTCGCCGGTGCCGGAGCCGGCCGACGGGCAGATCCTGGTGCGCAATATCTACCTGTCGGTCGAGCCGGCCATGCGCGGCTGGGTCAGCCCGGTGGCCAACTACTCCGAGCCGGTCGCGCTCGGTGCGGTCATGCGCGCGCTCGCGTCCGGCCGGGTGGAAGTCTCGCGCCATCCCGATTTCAAGCCGGGAGACCGGGTGACGGGATGGTTCGGCTGGCAGGACTACGCGGCGGTCGATGCCAGAGCGGTCGAACGCAAGGTCACGGACCGCGACCTCCCGCTGTCGACCTCGCTGGGCGTCCTGGGTCTGAATGGCGTCACCGCGTACTTCGGCCTGCTCGACGTCGGGCAGCCGCGGCCGGGTGAGACGGTGGTGGTATCGACGGCCGCCGGCGCGGTGGGCTCCTGCGTCGGCCAGATCGCGCAGATCAAGGGCTGCCGCACGGTCGGGATTGCGGGCGGCTCGACCAAGACGGGACTGTGCCGCGACGCCTTCCGGTTCGACGCCGCGATCGACTACAAGGGCGGCGATCTGGACACCGCGCTGGCTGCCGCCTGCCCCAACGGGGTGGACGTCTACTTCGACAACACTGCGGGACCGATCAGCGACGCGGTCTACCGCCACCTGCGGGTCGGAGGGCGCGTGGTCGTGTGCGGCACCGCGTCGATCTCCAGCTGGGACCCGCCGCCGCAGGGCCCCCGGGTCGAACGCCACCTGCTGGTCAAGCGCGCGCGCATGCAGGGCTTCGTCGTGCTCGACTACAAGAGCCGCTACCCCGAAGCGCTTGCGGCGCTGGCCAACTGGGTTCGCAGCGGAGAGATCCGCTATCGTGAGGACATCCTGGACGGCATCGAGCAGGCGCCCGGCTCGATCGCGGGACTCTATCGCGGTGACAACCTCGGCAAGCGCCTCATCCGCCTCGCAGCGGAATAGCGCCCGACAACGAAGAGGAAACCGATGAAAGTCGAGAAGCTGGAAATCCACATCCTGCGCGCGCCGGACGAGGGGCGGCCGCACTGGGTCAGCCATTTCAAGGTGCCGAAGGCCAACGAGATCCTGGTGCGGATGTTCACCGACGAAGGCGTCGAGGGCATCGGGCTGGCCACCAGCTACACCCCGATCGAGGCTGCCATCCACGCGGTGTGCACGGGCATCGGCGATCTGATCGTCGGCGCCGATCCCCTGGCGCCCGAGCGGCTCTACGAAAAGCTCTTCGCGCTCACTTCCCAGCGCCTCGCGCACGAGCGCGGGTGGTCGCGCGAGGCGATCGTGCGCATCTCGGCCGCCGTCGACATCGCAGCCTGGGACATCATGGGCAAGGTGGCCGGGCTGCCGCTCTACCGCCTGTTCGGCGGCTATCGCAGCGAGGTCCCGTGCTACGTGACCTGCGCCTACTATCGCGATGGGAAGGGCATGGCCGAGCTGCGCGACGAGATGCAGATGCTCAAGGCGCAGGGCCACCAGGGCTTCAAGGGCAAGGTGGGCGGGGTGAGCCTGGCCGAGGACATCGAGCGCATGGCGCTGGTGCGCGAGATCATCGGCGAGGACAAGGACCTGATGATCGACGTGAACCGCGCGTGGGACCTGCGCACGGCGATCGAAGGCGCGCGCCTGCTCGAGCCGCTGCGGCCGCGCTGGCTGGAAGAGCCGGTGCGCTGGTTCGACGACCGCCGCGAGCTCAAGCTGCTCGCGCAGCAGACCCGCATCCCGCTGTCGGCCGGCGAGAGCGAGCTCACCAGCTACGGCTGCCGCGCGCTGCTGGAGGAGCAGGCGATCCAGATCCTGCAGTTCGACTGCACCATGATGGGCGGCTTCACCGAGGGCCGCAAGCTCTCGGCCCTGTGCGAGATGAACCACGTGCAGGTCGCGCCGCACCACGACTGCTTCATCCACGCGCACATCGTCGCCGCCAGTCCCGCGGGCTGCATCGTGGAGTCGTTCACCGATCCGGAGCGCGATCCGCTGCAGGCGGAACTGTTCGAGGATCCGCCGAAGATCGCCAACGGCATGCTGACGCTCAAGGAGCAGCCGGGCCTGGGCCTCACGCTGTCGCCCGCCGCGGTGAAGAAGTTCGGCGAGCGGATCCTGTAACCGAGCTCAGCGGCGCTTCGCGTCGCGCAGCACCTCGCGGGCCGCGTTGCGGCCCGGCAGCCCGGTCACGCCGCCGCCCGGATGTGCCCCGGAGCCGCACAGGTACAGCCCCTCCACCGGGCTGCGGTAGTCGGCGTGGCCCAGGACCGGCCGCGCGCTGAACAGCTGGTCGAGGCTCAGCGCGCCGTGGAAGATGTCGCCGCCCACCAGCCCGAGCTTCTGCTCCAGGTCGAGCGGCGTGAGCACCATGCGCCCCAGCACGCTGGCCTTGAAGTTGGGGGCGTAGCGATCCACCGTGTCGATGACCAGATCGGCGACGCGCTCGCGCTGCGCCTCCCAGCCGTGGCCCAGTTCGGGGCTGAAGTGCTGGCAGAACAGGCTGGCAACATGGGCGCCCGGCGGTGCCAGCGAGTCGTCGACGGTGCTGGGGATGAGGATCTCGACGATGGGCTCACGCGACCAGCCGTGCTCGCGCGCATCGTTGTGCGCACGGTCCATGTACTGCAGCGACGGCGCGAGGATGATGCCCGAGCTGTGATGCGGCTGCGCGTTCGTGCCGCGCAGGCAGGTGAAGTCGGGCAGCTCCGACAGCGCGACGTTCATGCGCAGCGTCGCCGAGCCGCACTTCCACCGGGTCATGCGTTCGCGGAAGTCCGGGTCGACATGCTGCGGCTCGAGCATGTCGACGTACAGCAGCTTCGGATTGACGTTGCCCACGACCCGCTGCGCCTCGATCTCGCGGCCGTCCTGCAGGACGATGCCCGCGGCGCGGCCAGCGCGGACCTTCACCTGCTGCACCGGCGCCTCGGTGTGGATCTGAACCCCGAGACGCCGTGCCTCTGCCGCCATCGCCTGCGTGATCGCGCCCATGCCGCCGATGGCATGCCCCCATACACCGCGCCGGCCCTCGACCTCGCCGAACGCGTGGTGGAGCAGCACGTAAGCCGAGCCAGGCGTGTAGGGGCTGGCGAAGTTCCCCACCACGGAGTCGAAGCCGAACGCGGCCTTGAGCGGCTCGCCCTCGAACCAGTGGTCGAGGATCTCGCCTGCGCTCCGGGTGAACAGCTCCAACAGGTCACGCCGCTGCGGCATGGTGAGCTTGCGCAGCCGGTTGCCCAGCCCGGCCGCACGCAGCAGGTCGGTGATGCCGCCCCCCACGTTGGGCGGCGTCTGCAGCACCACATCGCGCAGGACGTCGGCAACGGCTTCGATGCGGTCGTAGTATTGGGGCAGCCGGACCAGGTCGCGCTCGGAGAACTTGCGCACCTCCGCGTCGCGCTGCTCGGGCGTACCGCCGAGCTTGAAGTAGCGCCCGTCGGGCAGCGGCAGGAAGTTCGAGAACGGGCGCAGCACGACCCGCAGGCCGTGCTCCTTCAGCCGCAGGTCCCGGATGACCTGCGGATGCAGCAGGCTGACGGTGTAGCTCGCGGTCGAGTTGCGGAAACCGGGGAAGAACTCCTCGGTCACGGCCGCGCCGCCGACTACATGGCGGCGCTCGAAGATCTCGACGCGCAGCCCCGCATTGGCGAGATAGCACGCGCAGACCAGGCCGTTGTGGCCACCGCCGATGATGGCGACGTCGAGGGGACGGGGCTTGCTCATGGGTGCGACCCATCCCCCTCCCGGCCACGCCCTTGAAGGCGGAGGAGCACCTGCGCTGCGGCCTGCTGTGCCCGCTCCTTCAAGGGGGAGGCCAGGATGGGGACGGGTTGCGCGCTGATCGGCGCGCGCCTGGCTCCTGCCGTCCCCCTCAGCCCGGCCCTCTCCCGCGAGGGGAGAGGGGGAACTGCTGCGCAGTCGGGATGCATCGGCCCAGCGATCGTCGAGCACCGCACCGCAGTGCTCCCTGTCCCTCGGGGAGAGAGGGCAGGGGTGCGGGCGACACGCGCAGCGCAAACAGAACAGCAGCCACTCAGCTGCAACTCGCCCCACCCCGCTGTCCGCCCTCTCCCTCGACGGGAGAGGGCCGGGGTGAGGGTGACGCGCGCAGCGCAAACGGAACAGCAGCCCTTCGGCCCCCCATCACGCGGCGGGACAGGGGTAACCGGCCTATCGCCCGATCGCATCAGTGCAGCTTCACGTGCGGCTCGGTGCGCCGCGTCAGGATGCGCGCGAGCGTGTCCAGCGCGACCTTGGTGAACCCGTGCAGCGCGTACTCGTGCATCTTGTACAGCGAGCGATACATGATCCCTGCGAACCATCCTTCGACCATCAGGCTGCCGCGCGTGATGGCGCCCATGAGACTTCCCACGGTGCTGTAGTCGCCCAGCGATACGAGCGACCCGAAGTCGCGGTACCTGAACGGTTCCAGGGGCTTGCCCTCGATGTGCCGCGGCAGCATCCGGCACAGGTGCGAGGCCTGCTGGTGCGCCGACTGCGCACGCGGCGGAATGGTGGTGTTCTTCTCCGGCCACGGGCAGCTGGCGCAGTCGCCGAAGGCGAAGATGTTCGGGTCGCGGGTGGTCTGCAGGGTCTGCTGCACCACCAGCTGGTTGATGCGGTTGGTCTCCAGCCCGTCGATGTCCTTCAGGAAATTGGGCGCCTTGATCCCCGCGGCCCACACCACCAGCTCGGCCGGGATGTGCTTGCCGGTGGCAGTCTGCACGCCGCGCTCGGACACCTCGGTCACCTTCTCGCCCGTGAGCACCTGCACGTTCAGCCGTGAGAGCAGGCGCTGCACTTCCTTGGACAGGCGCTCGGGCAGCGCCGGGAGGACCCGCGGCGCGGCCTCGATGATGGTGAGGCGGATGTCGCGTTCGGGGTCGATGCGGTCGAGTCCGAACGCGATGAACTCGCGCAGGGTGTTGTGCAGCTCCGCCGAGAGCTCCACGCCGGTGGCCCCCGCACCAATGATGGCGATGTCCAGCTTGCGCGGGACATCCAGCTGGCCCTGCGCGTCAGCGCGCAGGCAGGCGTTGATCATGCGCGAGTGGAACAGCGCGGCCTGCTGCGGGTTGTCCAGGGAGATCGCGTGCTGCGCGGCGCCAGGCGTGCCGAAGTCGTTGGTGGTGCTGCCGATGCACAGCACCAGCGTGTCGTAGGGCACGCTGCGCGCGGGAATCACGTCACGGCCGATGTCGTCCACGGTGGGCGCGAG
>CAZFYX010000015.1:0-105285 GCA_964523885.1 uncultured Burkholderiales bacterium
GCCGCCCATGCCGCCGCCACCATGATTGTGAGCCTCTTCCTTCGGCAGCTCGGCAACCATGGCATCGGTGGTCAGGATCAGGCCGGCCACCGACGCGGCGTTCTGCAGCGCCGTGCGCACGACCTTGCTCGGATCCAGCACGCCCATCTCCAGCATGTCGCCGAAGGTGTCGTTGGCGGCGTTGTAGCCGAACGTGCCCTTGCCCTCGACCACCTTGTTGAGGACGACGGACGGCTCGGCACCGGCGTTGGCCACGATCTGGCGCAGCGGCTCTTCCAGCGCGCGGGTGACGATCTTGATGCCCGCGGTCTGCTCGTCGTTGGCGCCCTTCAGGCTGCCGATCGCGCCACGGGCGCGGATCAGCGCGACGCCGCCACCGGCGACGATGCCTTCCTCGACGGCGGCACGGGTCGCGTGCAGCGCGTCCTCGACGCGGGCCTTCTTCTCCTTCATCTCGACTTCGGTCGCGGCACCGACCTTGATCACCGCCACGCCGCCGGCCAGCTTGGCCACGCGCTCCTGCAGCTTCTCGCGATCGTAGTCGGAGGTCGCTTCCTCGATCTGGGCACGGATGTTCTTCACCCGGCCTTCGATGGTCTTGGCATCGCCGGCGCCGTCGATGATGGTGGTTTCTTCCTTGCCCACCTCGATGCGCTTGGCCTGGCCCAGGTCGTTCAGGCCGGCCTTCTCCAGCTGCAGCCCGACTTCCTCGGAGATCACCGTGCCGCCGGTCAGGATGGCGATGTCCTCGAGCATCGCCTTGCGGCGGTCGCCGAAGCCCGGGGCCTTCACCGCGCAGGTCTTCAGGATGCCGCGGATGTTGTTCACCACCAGGGTGGCGAGCGCTTCACCCTCGACTTCCTCGGCGATGATCAGCAGCGGACGGCCGGCCTTGGCGACCTGCTCGAGCACGGGCAGGAGGTCGCGGATGCTGGAGATCTTCTTGTCGTGCAGCAGCACGAAGGGGTTGTCCAGCACCGCCATCTGCTTCTCGGCGCTGTTGATGAAGTAGGGGGACAGGTAGCCGCGGTCGAACTGCATGCCTTCGACCACGTCCAGCTCGTTGTTCAGGCCCGAGCCGTCCTCGACGGTGATGACGCCTTCCTTGCCGACCTTGTCCATCGCCTCGGCGATGATCTTGCCGATGTCGCTGTCGGAGTTGGCCGAGATCGAGCCGACCTGGGCGATCTCCTTGCTGGTGGTGCAGGGCTTGGACTGCTTCTTCAGTTCGCCGACGACGGTCTCGACGGCCTTGTCGATGCCGCGCTTGAGATCCATCGGGTTCATGCCGGCGGCCACGTACTTCATGCCTTCCTGCACGATGGCCTGGGCCAGCACGGTGGCGGTGGTGGTGCCGTCACCGGCCACGTCGGAGGTCTTGGAAGCGACTTCCTTGACCATCTGCGCACCCATGTTCTCGAACTTGTCCTTCAGCTCGATCTCCTTGGCCACCGACACGCCGTCCTTGGTGATGGTGGGGGCGCCGAACGAGCGCTCGAGCACCACGTTGCGGCCCTTGGGGCCGAGGGTCACCTTGACTGCATCGGCCAGAACGTTCACGCCCGCGACGATGCGGTGACGGGCGGAATCGTGGAACTTGACGTCTTTGGCTGCCATTGACTGGACTCCTGGATGATTCGAATGGGGGAAGGTTGGTAGCGGCGGATTACTCGATCACGCCCATGATGTCTTCTTCGCGGATGACCAGGTATTCCTGGCCTTCCACCTTGACGGTCTGGCCCGAGTACTTGCCGAACAGGATCTTGTCGCCGGCCTTGACGTCGAGCGGACGGACCTTGCCGTCCTCGAGCAGACGGCCGGTGCCCACGGCAATGACTTCGCCGGTGTCGGGCTTCTCGGCAGCGGTATCCGGGATCACGATGCCGGAGGCGGTCTTCCGCTCCTCTTCCAGGCGCTTGACGATCACGCGATCGTGCAGGGGGCGGATCTTCATTCAGGCTCTCCTTGCTCCAAGTGATTGATTGATATAGGTGCCGGCAGAATTGCTAGCACTCTGCTTCGAGGAGTGCCAATGATAGCCGCGGCGACTCGCGGTTTCAAGCCGGACGCGTCAGGAGAGCGTGAAATGCGCGGCGCGGGGCACGGGCGAAACCCGCCCGGACCGCGGCGAGGACAGCGCTGCCGACAAGGGCGGCACCGGGAGGCGCCGCCGAACCCGGGGGCTAATGGATGATGCGGTCGGACACGCCGAAGCGGTATACGGTCCGGCGCACGCGCTCACCGGTGGGACGGATCGGCAGCACCGGACAAGGGGGCTCGCGGGTACCGTCCGGACGCAGCGTGGCATCGTCCGCCACGTCCCGCCAGATGCCGCCATGCACCGGACGGAAGGTCCAAGTCAGGTAGCCACGGCGCGCTGCAACGTTGAGCAGTTCATCGGCGTCCGGCGCGTCGGTGACCACCACCGGCTCGCCAGCGGTCGCGGCGCCGGGAAATGCGCCGAACGCCTTGAGACACTCGAGCGCTTCGGCCGAGTCCGCACCCGGACGCGTACAGGCCGGCCGCTCGGCGCGCGCGACATCCCACGCGCCCAGTCCCCAGCCCGCATCGAGTGCCGCCTGATCGAGCTGCAGCAGGTCGTCCCAGCGCTGGTTGAGCTGCAGTGCGGAACTGGGCACCGGCCGGAATGCGACCGGTTCGGCGTGCTCGGATTCGAGCAGCCGCTCGCGCACGAATGCATGCCAGTGCAGCGTGAGGATCACGGGGGTGTCCGGGCAGGGCACCGCCGAGACTGTAATTGCAAACAGTGGCAGCTGGGTGGACTGGATCTGCTCCTCGATGCGCTCCAACAACTCCATGCCGATCTCCTTCGCAACGAACGCCGTGAAAACATACCCGCGCGTTGACGCTGTTTCAAGCCTCAGCATATTTGGTGCCAGTGATCTCTCACGACGGGTGCGCCCGATTGCGGCGCAAGTGCGCGACAATGCAGTGCCGAGGCCCGCATCATCAGCACTCGCATGATGCGGCTGCCAGCTAGACCGGTGCACGCGAGCGGCTCCCTGCACCGCGCAGGTGCGCGGCTACAGACGTGCGATCGCTATGCCGATAACCCTGGATTAGGGATGCAATCCTCCATGACGATCGTGTGGCGCCTCGTGTGCGTTGTGCTCGCACCAGTGATCGCACTGTCGAGCTGCGCGGCCCTGGCTCAGACCGGCCGCTGGCCGGCGGAGTTGCACGCCGCCCTCTCCGGTACCGGCGTGCCGCGCGAGGCGGTGGCGCTCTACGTCCAGGAGGTCGGCACGAACACGCCCCTGCTGGAGTGGAATGCCGAGCGGGCGATGAATCCGGCCTCGACCATGAAGCTGGTGACCACGCTGGCGGGGCTGGAGATCCTCGGGCCCGGCTACACCTGGCGCACCCAGGCCTACCTGCACGGCACGCTCAACGCCGGCATCCTCTCCGGCGACCTCTACCTGAAGGGATGGGGCGACCCCAGGCTCAACCTGGAGAGCTTCTGGCTGCTGCTCGCGGACCTGCGCGCCCGCGGGCTGCGTGAAGTCCGCGGCGACCTGGTGCTCGACCGCACCTTCTTTGCGACTGGCGGCGGCGATCCCGGCCGCTTCGACAACGAACCGACCCGTCCGTACAACGTCGAGCCCGACGCGCTGCTGGTCAACTACAAGTCGGTCAAGCTGCAGTTCGTCCCCAACGAGGCGATCGGTCGGGTACAGATCGTCTCCACCCCGGCGCTGCCGGAGATCGAGATCGTGAACCAGCTCGCGCTGGCGCCGGCCTCGTGCGACACCTGGCCGGAGAAGCCGCAGTTCACGCTCGATCCGCCGCGGCTGGTGTTCACCGGCGTGTTCCCGTCCGGCTGCGGCGAGCGCACGCGTAACTTCGCGATGCTCGATCCGAACCGCTATGTCCAGTCGCTCTTCGCCCAGACCTGGAGCGCGCTGGGCGGCACCTTCGCAGGCAGCGTCCGGGACGGTACGCTGCCGCTCGCAGCCGCGCCGCTGGCCGAAGTCGAATCGCCGCCGCTGTCGGAGGTGATCCGCGACATCAACAAGTTCAGCAACAACGTCATGGCCCGGCACCTCTTCCTCACGCTCGCACTCGCGAGCGAGAACCCGCCGGTGACCACGGCAGGCGCCGCGCGCGCAACGCAGGACTGGCTCAAGCGCATCGGCATCGAAGCGCCGGAGCTCGTGATGGAGAATGGCGCCGGCCTGTCGCGGATGGAACGGATCAGTGCGCGCACGCTGGGGAGGCTCCTCCTGCACGGGTTCGCGGGTCCCCTGATGCCGGAGTACGCCGCATCCCTGCCGATCGTCGGCATCGACGGCACCCTGCGGCGGCGGCTCAACGGCTCGCCCGCGGCCGGCCGGGCCCACATCAAGACCGGCTACCTCGAGGGCGTCCGCGCAATCGCGGGCTACGTGCAGGATCGCGAGGGCCGCTGGCTGGTCGTGGTTGCGCTGATCAACCATCCGTCCGCGGTGAACGCGGCGGTGTTCCAGGACGCGGTAATCGATTGGGCCTTCCTGCGCGCCGCGTCCGACGCTTCACCACCCTGCGGCGCTGCGCGCCGATGCGGCAATTAGCCAGCGGCGCAGAGTGTCAAACTCGGTGAAGCGGATGGACGGTCCTGCGGGTGCCTGTGAGATAATCCGACCATCGAACCGGGCCTGGCAGTTGAACCGATGTCGGGTTCCACACTTACAATCACCTGTCGCGCGGGTGCGCCACCGATGAAGCCCGTGGGCGCACCGCGAAGCAGTCGTCCACCAGCCTGCTAAGCGCAAAGTTGCCCTCCTCCTCGCTTCTTCCCGACGTCGTCGTGCTTGCCGCGGGCAAGGGCACGCGGATGTTTTCCGACCGCCCCAAGGTGCTGCACGCGCTCGGCGGAAAGCCGTTGCTCGGCCACGTCATCGATACCGCCCGGTCCCTGGCTCCCGAACGCATCATCGTGGTGTACGGCCACGGCGGCGACCAGGTGCCGTCCGCGTTCAACGACGGCGGAGCGACCTTCGTGCCGCAGGATCAGCAGCTGGGCACCGGCCATGCCGTGATGCAGGCCGTGCCGCATCTCAGGCCCGACGGCACCACTCTCGTCCTGTTCGGCGACGTCCCGCTGGTGCGCGCGAGCAGTCTCGCGCGCGTGCTGTCCCATCCCGGCACGCTGTGCCTGCTCACGGCCTCCCTTGCGGATCCGCGCGGTTACGGGCGCATCATCCGCGACGCCAGCGGCCGGGTGGAGCGCATCGTGGAAGAGCGCGATGCCGACGATGCGCAGCGTTCGATCCGGGAGATCAACACCGGCGTGCTCGCGGCCCCGACCCGGCTCCTGGCGCCCTGGCTCGCGCGACTGCGCAACGACAACGCACAGGGCGAGTACTACCTGACCGACGTGGTGCGGATGGCGCTGGCCGACGGCGTAGCGGTCACCACCGAGACCGTCGAGGACGCGACCGAGGTCGAAGGCGTGAACAGCCGGGCGCAACTGGCCCGTCTCGAACGGGTGTGGCAACGCAACCTCGCCGAGCGCCTCATGGAGAGCGGCGTCATGCTCGCGGACCCCGGCCGCATCGACGTGCGGGGCGAGCTGCGCTGCGAGCCGGACGTCACCATCGACGTCGGGTGCGTGTTCGAAGGCAGCGTGAGCATCGCACGCAACGCCACCATCGGCGCCTACTGCGTGATCAAGGACAGCCGCATCGGCCCCGGGACCCTGCTCGCCCCGTTCACCCATCTCGACGGCGCGAACGTGGGGACCGGTTGCGAGGTCGGCCCGTTCGCCCGCCTGCGGCCCGGCGCCCAGCTCGCGGAGGGTGCCAAGGTGGGGAACTTCGTCGAGATGAAGAACTCGCTGCTCGGCCCCGGCTCGAAGGCCAACCACCTCAGCTACATCGGTGATACCACGGTGGGAACCAAGGTCAACATCGGCGCGGGCACGATCACCTGCAACTACGACGGCGCGAACAAGCACCGCACGGTAATCGAGGACGGCGCCTTCATCGGCTCCGACACGACGCTGGTCGCACCCGTCGCGGTGGGCCGCAACGCGACCATCGGGGCCGGCAGCACGATCACCCGGGATGCGCCGCCCGACCAGCTCACGGTCGCGCGCGGCCGCCAGGTCACCGTGCCGGGCTGGAAGCGCCCGGTGAAGAAACCCAAGGGATAGGTCAGCATCATGTGCGGAATCGTCGGCGCAATCGCCAAGCGGGACGTCGTGCCCATCCTCCTGGAGGGCCTGCGCAAGCTCGAGTACCGCGGGTACGATTCGGCGGGCCTGGCAGTGGTGGACGGCGAGCTGCGCAGGCTGCGCAGCGTGGGCCGGGTCGCGGCGCTCAGCCAGCTGGTCGACCAGTCCGGCGTGCGCGGCCACATCGGCGTCGCCCATACCCGCTGGGCCACGCACGGCGCGCCGACGGAGCGCAACGCGCACCCGCATGTGAGCGACGACGGCCTCGCGGTCGTGCACAACGGCATCATCGAGAACCACGAGTCGATGCGCAGCCAGCTCTCCGCGCAGGGCTACCGGTTCGTGTCCGACACCGACACCGAGGTCCTGGCCCACCTGGTCCACCGTTACCTCCGCGAATCCGGCGACCTCCTGCAGGCGACACACCGGGCGGTGGCCGAGCTGACCGGGGCGTATGCCATCGCAGTGGTATCGCAGAAGGATCCGGACCGGATGGTGGTGGCGCGCAAGGGCGCGCCGCTGCTGCTCGGCCTCGGCGAGGGCGAGAACTTCTGCGCCTCGGACGCCTCCGCGCTGCTGCAGGTCACCCGCCGCATCGTCTACCTGGAGGAAGGCGACGTGGTGGAGCTGGGCCGGCACGGCTACAGGATCCTCGACAGCACCGGCGCGGAGGTCACGCGTGCCGTGCACGAGAGCAGGCTGTCGGCCGACGCCGTCGAGCTGGGCCCGTACCGGCACTACATGCAGAAGGAGATCTTCGAGCAGCCCGGCGCGGTGGCTGCGACGCTGGAGATGGTCACCGGGGCCAGCGCCATCGTGCCGCAGCTGTTCGGCGTGGACGCGGAGACCCTCCTGCACGACATCGACTCGGTCAGCGTGCTGGCCTGCGGCACGAGCCACCATGCGGGCCTGGTCGCGCGGTACTGGATCGAGAGCATCGCCGGGCTCCCGTGCAACGTCGAGATCGCCAGCGAGTACCGCTATCGCACCAGCGTGCCCAATCCGCGCGCGCTGGTCGTCACCATCTCGCAATCGGGCGAGACCGCCGACACCATCGCCGCGCTCCAGCATGCCAGGGCGCAAGGGCAGCAACGCACGCTGGCGATCTGCAACGTGCCCGAGAGCGCACTCGTGCGCAACACCGCCCTGCGCTTCCTCACCCGCGCGGGCCCGGAGATCGGCGTGGCCTCCACCAAGGCCTTCACCACCCAGCTGGCCTCCCTGTACCTGCTCACGCTGGTGCTGGCCAAGCTGCGCGGGCGCCTGCCGGGTGACACCGAGCGGGAGTACCTCAAGGCTCTGCGCCACCTGCCCGCGGCACTGGGCAGCGTGCTGGAGCTCGAGCCGGCCATCGCGCGCTGGGCGGAGCACTTCGCCACCAAGCAGCACACGCTGTTCCTCGGGCGCGGCGTGCACTACCCCATCGCGCTCGAGGGCGCGCTGAAGCTCAAGGAGATCTCCTACATCCATGCCGAGGCATATCCGGCGGGTGAGCTCAAGCACGGCCCGCTCGCGCTGGTGGACCGCGACATGCCAGTGGTGGCGATCGCGCCGAACGACACGCTGCTGGAGAAACTCAAGTCGAACCTGCAGGAGGTCCGTGCACGCGGCGGGGTGCTCTACGTCTTTGCGGACGCCGACAGTCACGTGCCCGAATCCGAGGGCGTGCACATCCTGCGCCTGCCAGAGAACCGCGGGCACCTGAGTCCCATCCTGCACGTGGTGCCGCTGCAGCTTTTGGCCTACCATGCGGCGCTGGTGCGGGGCACGGACGTTGACAAGCCGCGGAACCTGGCCAAGTCGGTGACCGTGGAGTAGCGGTCCCGTTTGCCGCCGGTTGAGCTATGATTGATTACTTGCGGCGCAGGCTAACGTGCGTTTGCGCACGTTGAGGCCGCCTGCGGCCGGCCGAAGCCACAAGCCGCGGAACCTGGCCAAGTCGGTGACCGTGGAGTAGAGATCGCGACCGGGTCCGCAGGCCGGGCGCGGCATCCCGGCCCGGCACCATAGCGTGCCCCTTCATGCCGGTCGTCGCAGTCTTCAACCAGAAGGGCGGGGTCGGCAAGACCACCTCGACCCTGAACATCGCCGCGGCGCTCGCACACCGTGGCCGGGATCCGATCGTCATCGACATGGATCCGCAGGCCCACCTCACGCTCGCCATGGGTCTGCGCAACGTGCCCGCCGGTGCGAGCGTCTACGCATTCTTCAAGGACGGGACCGGCCTGGCGCAGCTGCTGCGCCGTGACGCAGGCGCAGCGGCACTCATTCCGGCCGGGCCGGACCTGTCCAAGATCGAAGCCATGCACGCGGGAGACCCCGCCATCGCACGGCGGCTGCAGGAAGGCCTGCGCGCCATGGCGCCTGGTGGACCGGTGCTGCTGGACTGCTCGCCCGCCATGGGTGTGCTGTCGCTCAACGCATTGGTGGCCGCCGGAAGCGTGCTCCTGCCCGTCAGCGCGGACTACCTGTCGGTGGAAGGCGCGAACCGGCTCAGCGCGGCGCTCGACGTTCTCGAGACCCGGCTGGCGAAGCGCTTCCTGCGCCGCATCGTGGTCACCCGCTTCGATGCGCGGCGGCGGCTGGCCTTCGACATCCAGGCCATGCTGCGCGAGCGCTTCGGCGAGCAGGTCTGCGAGACGGTGATCAAGGAGAGCGTGGCCCTGGCGGAAAGCCCGATGCACGGCAAGGACATCTTCACCTTCGCGGCGAGCAGCCAGGGTGCGGCCGACTACCGGGCATTGACAGAGGAGCTCGAGCGCGGCAACTTCTTCGCATCGGAGGCGCCTGCCACGACCGGCGCCCTTACCGGAGGACGATCATGAGGACACGTTTCTACGCCATGCTGGCCCTCGCGCTGCTGAGCGCGCCGCTGCAGGCGAACATGGGCAGCGACACCGAGGCCGCCAGCACCAACACCGATGCCATCGAGGGGCGGAAGGCGATCGAGGCGCAGGACTTCAAGCGCGCCGCCGAGCTCCTTGCCAAGGCCGCCGCCGCCGAGCCGGGCAATGCCGATGTCCGCAACTGGCTGGGCTTCGCCAACCGCAAGCTGGGCAACCTGGACGCCGCATTCGCCGCCTACAACGAGGCGCTCAAGCTCGACCCCAAGCACCGCAGCGCCCACGAGTACATCGGCGAGGCCTACCTGATGGTGAACGACGTGCCGAAGGCCGAGCTGCACCTGGCCGAGCTGCAGAAGTTGTGCACGCCGATTCCCTGCGAGGAATACAAGGAGCTCAAGCGCGCCGTGGACAATTACAAGAAGAAGCAATAGCCCGATGCCGTCCGCGCGTTACCGCGCCGTCCTGTGGGATTTCGGCGGAGTGCTGACCGACAGTCCCTTCGACGCCTTCGGCAGGTACGAGCAGGCCCACGGGCTGCCGCAGCACTTCATCCGCAGCGTGAACACGGTGAACCCCGACGGCAATGCATGGGCCCGGTTCGAGCGCGGCGAGATGACGCTCGACGAATTCGACCGGGCGTTCGAGGCGGAGTCGCGCGCTGCCGGCTTCGCGGTGCCCGGGCGCGACATCATGGCGATCCTGTACGGCGAGCCGCGGCCCGCCATGGTCGAGGCGCTGCGCCGCTGCGGGGAGCACTACCTCACGGCCTGCCTCACCAACAACGTGAAGACGGGCGTGGGCCACGGGCTGCCGACCACCGAGGCGCGCGCGCTGCAGGTGCAGGACATCATGGCGCTGTTCGATCACGTATTCGAGTCCAGCCTGATCGGGGCGCGCAAGCCCGAGGAGCGCTTCTACCGCCTGGCGCTGGAGAAGCTGGAGCTGGAGCCGCGCGAGGCGGTCTACCTGGACGATCTCGGCATGAACCTCAAGCCGGCGCGCGCGATGGGGATGACGACGATCAAGGTCGAGAGCGCGGAGCAGGCGCTGGCCGAGCTGGAGCGGGTGCTGGAAATGGGCTTGAGGCCCTAGGCCCTGGGCGCCAGGCGCCCGGGAACTGGTGGCGGGACGGAGCCCTGGGCCGTAGTCCTGGCGTCTAGCGCCTGGGACCTAGGGCCTCGCGTGAGCGCCTCGCGCGCCTAGCGGCGCGGCTTGCGCGGTGCCCGCGCAAACAGCGCGTCGTACACCGGCCGCGGCAGTGCGCGCAGGACCGCGCCCACCACGCCCATCTGCCACGGAATGACGGTGTGCGCCACGCCGCGCGCGATCGCCCCCGCCATCCGGCGCGCGGCGTCGTCGGCGTCCATCAGGAACGGCATCGGGTACGGGTTGCGGGCCGTCATCGGCGTGCGGATGTAGCCCGGCGAGATGGTGACCACGCGGACCCCGGTGCCGTGGAGCTCGACGCGGAGGCTCTCGAGGTACGTGCGCGCCGCGGCTTTCGAGGCGGAATAGGCGCCGGAACCGGGCAGCCCGCGGAAGCCGGCCACGCTGGCGATGCCGGCCAGCGTGCCGCGCCCGGCCGCGCGCATGCCGTCGGCGAAGGGCTGGAAGGTGTTGAACAGCCCCACCACGTTGATGTCGAGGATCTCCTGGAACACGGACTGGTCCTCGGCGCGCTCCGTCAACGTGCCGGCAGACACGCCGGCGTTGCCGATCACGATGTCCACGCCGCCATGGCGCCCGACGAAATCGGCGGCCGCCCTGCGCATGCCAGCTGCGTCACGCACATCGAGGGGATAGAGGGTACAGGGCGCGGCGAGGTTGGCGGCAAGCGCTTCGAGCGATCCCTCGCGCCGTGCGACCAGACCGAGGGTTGCGCCGCGCTGCGCGTAGTGCCGGGCCAGGGCCTGCCCGATCCCGCTCGACGCACCGGTGATGAAGACGCGCGTCGGGGCGCTCACGGCCGCTGCTGGCGTGCCATCACCACCAGGTCCTCCAGCACCTGCATCAGCGGCACCACACCTCCCGCCATGCCGCTGTTGGTGAGGTAGCGTCCGCTCACGCAGATCGACGGCGTGCTGTCGACCTGGTAGCTGTAGGTGTCGCTGCGGGCGGCCTCGACCTTCGCCATGGTCTCGGGAGCGCTCATCTGCTGCTCGAACGGCTTGAGCTCGACGCCCTGCTTGAGCAGCCACCCGGTGAGCACGGCCTCGTCCTCGAGGTTGACCCCCTCGCGATGATAGGCGCGGTAGATGCGCCCGTGCAGGCGCTGCACCTCTCCCATCGCCTGCAGTGCGAAGAACGCCTTGGTGAGCACCAGCCAGCGCTTGCTGCGGATGGCCGGCTGGTAGCGGAAGTCCACGTCGGCCGGCTTGCGGTTGAGCCAGTCCTCGAGGCGGGGCTGGAGCTCGTTGCACCAGCGGCAGCCGTAGTAGAAGAACTCCACCACCTGGATGCGCCGGCCGGGAGCGACCGGCTGTTGCGGAATCACGCTGTAGTCGACCCCTTCGAGGAGGTCGACGGCGAGCACGGGCCGGACAGCGAGCACGCCCGCCGCGAGCACGAGGAACCGACGCCGGCGGCGATGCATCCGTCAGTCGGGCAGGAAGGCCGGCGCGCCCGGCCGGCTCAGGACTTCTTCTTGGGGGCCGGGGCCGCCTCGGCAGCGCTGCCGCGCTCCATCGCGATCAGCTGGTCCACCACGGCGAAGAAGCGGCGCATGTCCACCCCGGCGCTGGTGGCGACCATCGACGGTCCCGTCCAGTACTTGCCGTTCACCGCGATGGCCGGCGTGAACTGGATGCCGTAGGCCTTGCCCATCGCCATGGCCCGCTGCACCTTGGTGTCCACGCCGAAGGAGTTGTACGTGGCCTCGAACCTCGCCTTGTCCAGGCCCTGCTTGCCAGCCCAGTCGATCACCGCCGCATCGGTGAACAGCTCCTGCTTCTGCTTGTGGATGGCGTCGAACACGGCCTGGTGGTACTTCTCCGCCACGCCCATCGCATCGAGCGTGTAGTAGAGCTTGGCCAGCGGCTTCCAGCTTTCGCGGAACACCATCGGCACGGGCTTGAACACGACCTCCTTGGGCTTGCGCTTGAGCCAGTCCTGCAGCGGCGCCTCGAAGTCCGCGCAGTGCGGGCAGGCGTAGGAGAAGAACTCGACCACCTCGATCTGCTTGCCGCTCTCGGTCTTCTGCGGCGGATTGATCAGCTTGTACTCCTTGTCGGCCGCCGGCTGCTGCGCGTGCAGCGGCGCGGCCAGCAGCGACAGCGCGAGGATCAGCGTGGACCAGCCCATGAGTCTGAGGGATTGCATGCACACTCCTGCTTTGGTTAGCTCTGCGGTTGCTGCTCGGACTGCTTGATGATGCGCGCCTGGATCTTGTTCTCCCGCAGCACGCCGAGGGCCTGGTTCATCGATGCCTCGTTGGCATACGGGCCCAGCCGCACCCGGTGCCACACGCTCTTGTCGTTGAGCGTGGCGGTCTGGATCTGCGCCTCCAGGCCGGCCAGGGCCAGGCGCGCCTTCAGGTTGTCCGCGTCGGAGGCCTTCTGGAACGATCCGGCCTGCAGGTAGAACACATCCTTGGTGACGGCTGCAGGCTGCGGGCGCTTCAGGCTCTGCTTCTCCTCGCCGGGCAGGATCTTGTAGAAGTCGAAGCGCGAGTCGTCCGACTTGGCGGTATCGCGCTGGGGCTTGGTCGGCAGCCCGGTGATCGGCTGCTTGGGCGCCTCCAACTTGGCCGGCGGCGCCTTCGCCGGCTCCGGCTGGCGCGCGGTGAACGGGCTGGCCTTGTTCAGGTACAGCGCCACGCCGAGCGCCGCGCACAGCCCGAGCAGCACTCCGATGGATACGCCGACGAACATCGGATGCCCGCGTCCCCCGCCCCCACCTCGCCTCGCCCCCGCCTGCGCCATGGATTCCCCCGTCACATCTTGCGGGGCGCGCTCACGCCCAGCATCTGCAATCCGCTCCTGAGCACCTGTGCGACCGCCGCCACCAGCGCGAGCCGGCCCAGCCGCACCTGCTCGTCGTCGACGAGGAAGCGCACCGAGTTGTAGTAGCTGTGCAGGCCGGCGGCCAGGTCCTTCAGGTAGAAGGCGATGAGGTGCGGCGCATGATCGTGCGCGGCGTCCTCGATCGCCTGCGGGAACTCCATGAGCTGGCGCATCAGGCCCAGCTCCTGCGCCATGGTCAGCGCCGCCAGCGTGGCTTCGCGCAGGTCGGGCACGTGCCCGCCCCACTCGTCCAGCACGCTGCAGATGCGCGCGTGCGCGTACTGCACGTAGTACACCGGGTTGTCGGTGCTCTGGGACTTCGCCAGGTCGAGGTCGAAGTCCAGGTGCTGGTCGCTCTTGCGCAGCACGTAGAAGAAGCGCGCGGCGTCGTTGCCGACCTCCTGGCGCAGCGCACGCAGGGTGACGAACTCGCCGGCGCGGGTCGACATCGAGGCCTTCTTGCCGTCGCGGTAGAGCACGGCGAACTGCACCAGTGCGACCACCAGGCGCTGCGCATCCAGCCCGAGCGCGGCGAGGGCGCCCTTCACGCGCGGGATGTAGCCGTGGTGGTCGGCGCCCCACACATCGATCACGTGGTCGAAGCCGCGCTCGAACTTGTTGAGGTGGTAGGCGATGTCGGAGGCGAAGTAGGTGTACTGGCCGTTCTCCCGCTGCACCACGCGGTCCTTCTCGTCGCCGAACGCGGTGGAGCGGAACCACTTCGCACCGTCCTGCACGTACAGGTGGCCCGCCTCCTCCAGGCGCGCGAGCGCGCGCTCGACGTGGCCGGCATCGTAGAGCGAGCGCTCGGAGAACCAGTGCTCGAAGGTGACGCCGAACTCCTGCAGGTCGTTGCGCGCATCGCCCAGCTGCTCGGTCAGCGCGTAGCCGTGCACGTAGGCGTAGTCGTCGCCGAGCACGCGCTTGGCGTTGTCGATCAGGGCGTCGAGGTGCCCCTCGGCATCCTCGTCCAGCGCAGGCACACCGCGCAGGACCTGGTCGGCATCGCGCAGGTAGCGCTTGCCGTGCGCTGCCGCGATGGCGGCGGCCATCTCGCGCACGTACTCGCCCTGATAGGCGTTGGGCGGGAACGGCACCACCACCCCCTGGAGGGCCAGGTAGCGCAGCCAGGTGGACAGCGCCAGGATGTCCATCTGGCGGCCGGCATCGTTCACATAGAACTCGCGCTGGACCTCGTAGCCGGCAGCGGCGAGCACGTTGGCCAGGCTCGCGCCGTACGCAGCCCCGCGGCCGTGCCCGACGTGCAGCGGCCCGGTGGGATTCGCCGACACGAACTCCACCTGCACCTTGCGGCCCTGCCCGAGCCGCAGCCGCCCGTATTCATCGCCCTGGCCCAGCACTCGTCGCACCACCTCCCGCTTGGCATCCGGGCGCAGGAACAGATTGATGAAGCCCGCGCCCGCGATCTCCGCCCGCTCCATAACGGGCGAGGCGGGCAACGCGCTGACAAGCGCCTGCGCGACCTCGCGCGGATTGCGCTTGAGCGGCTTGGCCAGCTGCAGCGCGAGGTTGCAGGAGAAGTCGCCGTGCTCGGCGACCTTCGGCCGCTCCAGCGCGACCGCCGCGGCACTCGCCGGCGCGACGGCCTCGAGCGCGCTCTGGAGCAGCGCGGCGAGGTGGGTTTTCACGTCGAGGTCGGCGGCAACGGTCATGATCGGACGAAGCGAGGGGAGCCCGGATGGGCGGGGAATGCCGAATTATAGTCCGAGCCCGCCGGTGGCCGAGGCGGAGCGGGTCTCACACTTCGAGGGGGTCCACATCCAGCGACCAGCGCACCGCCCGGCCGGCACGCGCCCCGAGCAGCGGGTGCCACGCCGCCAGGAACCGCTGCAGCTCACTGCGCGCGGCGGCCTGCACCAGCAGGTGCGCGCGTTCGCGCCCGGCCACCCTGGCGATGGCGGGCGGCACCGGGTCGTACACCTCGACGTCGAAGGCCAGCTCGCGCGCCGCCTGCGCAGCCGCTGCCAGGTAGGCTTCCACCACCTCGCGCCGCGACGCCTCGGCGCGCAGCAGGGCCTGGTGCGAACAGGGCGGAAACGCAGCCGCCTGCCGCTCAGCCAGCGCGCTGCGGGCGAAGGCGGAGTAGTCCTGCCGGCACACGGCATCGTAGAGCGGGTGATCGGGGAAGTCGGTCTGGATCAGGACTTCGCCGGGAAGCTGCGCGCGGCCGGCCCGTCCGGCCACCTGGGTGAGCTGGGCGTAGAGCCGCTCGGACGCGCGGAAATCGCTGCTGT
Organism: uncultured Burkholderiales bacterium; assembly: GCA_964523885.1. Classification (GTDB taxonomy): domain Bacteria; phylum Pseudomonadota; class Gammaproteobacteria; order Burkholderiales; family SHXO01; genus SHXO01. Next base: position 15,278 of record CAZFYX010000015.1, read on the forward strand.
AGAGCGCGGCGTCGGCGTTGATCACGCCCACCAGCGTCAGGCGCGGGAAGTCGTGGCCCTTGGCCAGCATCTGCGTCCCGATCAGCACGTCGACCTGGTGCTCGCGGATCCGCGCCTGCATGCCCGCGAAGGCGCCGCGCGCGCGCGTGCTGTCCCGGTCCACGCGCAGCACCCGGGCCCCGGGAAGCGCCTCGGCCAGGACCTGCTCGAGCCGCTGGGTGCCATGACCGGCGGGCAGGAGATCCTGGTTGCCGCAGCTGGGACAGATCCGCGCGATGGGCTCCTCGTGTCCGCAGTAGTGGCAACGCAGGCGCCGGTCCTTCAGATGCAGCACCAGGCGCGCGGAGCAGCGCGTGCACGGACAGGCCCAGGCGCAGGACGGACATACCAGCGCGGGCGCGTAGCCGCGCCGGTTCAGGAAGATCAGGCTCTGCTCGCCGCGGGAGAGCCGGGTGCGGACCGCCTCGAGCAGCGGCGCGGACAGGCCCTGCTGCAGCCGCGCCCGGCGCGTGTCGATGCAGCGGATGACCGGCAGCGCGGCGCCGGGCCGCGAGGACAGCTGAAGCAGGGAGTAGCGTCGCGCCTGCGCGTTGGCATAGCTCTCGAGCGAGGGCGTCGCGGAGCCGAGCACCACCGGCACGGCACGCAGCTTTCCGCGCAGCAGGGCCAGGTCGCGTGCGGAATAGCGCAGCCCCTCCTGCTGCTTGAATGAGGCGTCGTGCTCCTCGTCGACGATGATCGCGCCGAGCGCCGGCAGCGGCGTGAACACGGCCAGCCGCGTGCCGATGACCACCTGCGCCTCGCCACGCTGCGCGGCGAGCCAGCCCCTGACGCGCTCGCCTTCGCTGAGATTGCTGTGCAGGGCCGCCAGGCGCGCACCCGGGAAGCGTGCATGAAAGCGGTCCAGCAACTGCGGCGTGAGGTTGATCTCCGGCACCAGCACGAGCGCCTGCAGGCCGCGCTGCTGCAGGCTGGCGATCACCTCCAGGTAGACCTCGGTCTTGCCGCTGCCGGTGATCCCGTGCAACAGATAGGGGGCGAAGCCGCTGCCGCCGAGGATCGCGCGGACCGCGTGCTGCTGCTCGTCGGTCAGGACGACCGGCGCGGCGGCTCCCGCGAGGGGAGACGACGGCGGAGCCGGAGCCGTCACGCGCAGGGCATGCACGTGGCCCGCCCGGATCATCTCCTGCAGGACGCGGCCTGCGCCGGGCGCAAGCGCGCGCACCGCAGCTGCCGGCGTGCTGGCCTGCGCACGCAGCAGGCCGAAGACCTTGCGGCGGAGCACGGCACGCGCAGGCAGCGCTTCGGGATCGATCTGCAGCCCGGCTTTGGTGAGCGCTACGTGCGCCTCACCGCCTTCGTCCTGTGCGCGTGCCTGCCGCAGCCGCTGCGGCAGCGCGCCGAGGATGACCTGTCCGATCGGGTGATGATAGTAGTCGCTGGCGAAGCGCAGCAGCTCGAGCACGTCGGCGGGCAGCGGCGCATCGTCGCACACGCGCTCCAGCGGCCGGATACGTTCCTTGGCAATGCTGGCCTGCCCAGTCACCTCCACCACGATGCCGGCCTGGCGAGCGCGCCCGAACGGCACGATCACGCGGCGTCCGACCAGGCCACCTGCGTCTGCCCCGGCGGGCAGTGCGTAGTCGAACAGCCCGGGCAGCGGTACGTCGAGCGCGACGCGTGCGAACGTCATCGCGTCGGGGTGGCGTCAGGCGTGGTACGGCCGGCTCAGGTTGTGGACCGACTCGACCAGCGCCGCCACGTTCTCCGGCGGGGTGAACTGGGAAACGCCATGACCCAGGTTGAACACGTGTCCTGCCCCCTTGCCGAACCCGGCCAGCACCTTGGCGGCCTCGGCGGCCACGACCTCGGGCGTCGCGAACAGGACAGCGGGATCCAGGTTGCCCTGCAGCGCCACCCGATCCCCGACCCGCGCCCGGGCCGCCCCGATGTCCACGGTCCAGTCCAGGCCGAGCGCGTCGGCGCCGATGCCGGCCATGCTCTCCAGCCACAGCCCGCCGCCCTTGGTGAAGACGATGCGCGGCACCACCTGCCCGTCGCGCTCGCGGGCCAGGCCCTGCATGATGCGCTGCAGGTAGCGCAGGGAGAACTCGTGATAGGCCGCATGCGAGAGCGTGCCGCCCCAGGTGTCGAACACCATCACCGCCTGCGCGCCGGCCTCGATCTGTGCATTGAGATATGCGATCACCGCCTGGGCAGTGACATCGAGGATGCGGTGCATGAGGTCCGGCCGCGTGTAGAGCATGCGCTTGGCCTCGATGAACTCGCTCTTGCCGCGGCCCTCGATCATGTAGCAGGCCAGCGTGAACGGGCTGCCCGAGAAGCCGATCAGCGGCACCTCGTTGGCCAGCGCACGCCGGATCTCGCGCACGGCGTCGATCACGTAGCGCAGGTGCTCGTCGGGGTCGGGCGCGGTGAGGTCGCGGATCTCCCACTCCTCGCGCAGCGGCCGCTCGAAGCGCGGCCCTTCGCCCTCGGCGAAGTACAGGCCCAGGCCCATCGCATCGGGAATGGTGAGGATGTCGGAGAACAGGATCGCCGCGTCGAGCGGGAAGCGGGCGAGCGGCTGCAGCGTCACCTCGGTGGCGAGCTGCGGGCTCTTGCACAGCTCCAGGAAGCTGCCGGCGCGGGCGCGGGTCTGGTTGTACTCGGCCAGGTAGCGGCCCGCCTGCCGCATGATCCAGATCGGCGTGTAGGGCGTGGGCTGGCGCAGCAGCGCGCGCAGGAAGGTGTCGTTCTTGGGCTTTGTCATGACCTACAGCCTACACCCTTACAGCAACCGCAGAGGCGCGGAGGCGCAGAGGCGCACAGAGAGAGACGGTAAACCGCGTAGCGGCCCAGGGCGCGCGGCAGAGGGCGAGACGATGACCCTCCGCCTTCCTCCGCGCCTCTGCGCCTCTGCGGTGCAAGCTTTTCCGGTGTTACCGCGGCAACTCGGACGAGCCCATCAGGAACTCGTCCACCGAGCGCGCGCACTGGCGGCCTTCGCGGATCGCCCACACCACCAGCGACTGGCCGCGGCGCATGTCGCCGGCGGAGAAGACCTTCGGCAGGGACGTCGCGTACGAGCCCGCGCCTTCCGTGCCGGCCTTCACGTTGCCGCGCGGATCATAGGCCACGCCGAGCTGGTCGAGCAGGCCCTGGTGCACCGGGTTCACGAAGCCCATCGCCAGGAGCACCAGGTCGGCCGGCAACTCGAACTCGCTGCCCGGCACTTCCACCATCTTCATCTGCCCGGAGGCCGGATCCTTCTTCCACTCGACGCGGCAGGCCACCAGGCTCTTCACCTTGCCGTCCTCGCCGCGGAACAGCTTGGTCGACACCGCGAAGTCGCGCTTCGCGCCTTCCTCGTGCGAAGACGAGGTGCGCAGCTTCAACGGCCAGTAGGGCCACACCGGGTTGCCCTGCGCGATCTCCGGCGGCATGGGCAGCACCTCGAACTGCGTGATCGACTTCGCGCCATGGCGGTTGGACGTGCCGACGCAGTCCGAACCGGTGTCGCCGCCCCCGATCACCACCACGTGCTTGTCCTGGGCCCACAGCTCGCGCACCCCGGTGTCGCCGGCCACGCGCTTGTTCTGCAGCGGCAGGAACTCCATCGCGAAGTAGATGCCCTCGAGCTCGCGCCCGGGGATCGGCAGGTCGCGCGGCTGCTCGGAGCCGCCGGCCAGCACGACCGCATCGAACTGGTCGACCAGCTGCTTCACCGGCACATGGGTGGTCGCATCGCTGTTGACGCCGGCGGGCAGCCTGCCCGGCTCGCCCACGCAGGTCTGGGTGCGGAACTCGACCCCCTCGGCCTGCATCTGCTCGATGCGCCGGTCGATGAGCCACTTCTCCATCTTGAAGTCGGGGATGCCGTAGCGCAGCAGGCCGCCGATGCGATCGTTCTTCTCGAACACGACCACGTCGTGGCCGGCACGCGCCAGCTGCTGTGCGCAGGCCAATCCAGCGGGACCCGAGCCGACGACGGCAACCCGCTTGCCGGTCTTGTGCCCGGGCGCGTCGGGCTTGACCCAGCCCATCTCCCAGGCCTTGTCGATGATGGCGTGCTCGATCGACTTGATCCCGACCGGGTCGTTGTTGATGTTCAGCGTGCAGGCTTCCTCGCATGGCGCGGGGCACACGCGCCCGGTGAACTCGGGGAAGTTGTTGGTCTGGTGGAGCGTGTCGATGGCGCGCTTCCAGTCCTGCCTGTAGACCAGGTCGTTCCAGTCCGGAATGATGTTGTTGACCGGGCAGCCGTTCATGCAGAACGGGATGCCGCAGTCCATGCAGCGCGCGCCCTGCACGCCGGCGGCGCTGTCATCGAGGCGCGCGACGAACTCGCGGTAGTGCTTGATCCGCGCGTCCTTTGCCTCGTACGCCTCTGCCAGCCGCTGGTACTCCAGGAATCCCGTTACCTTGCCCATCTGACTCACCCTTCCACCGATTGACCGCAGAGGCGCAGATGCGCGGAGTTACACAGAGGAAACAACGCAGAGTACCTCTCTGCGCTCCTCTGCGCCTCCGCGTCTCTGCGGTTGCTTTTCTTCCTGCCTACGCCGCCAGCTTGCGCTGCTTTGCCGCCAGTTCGCCCAGCGCGCGGCGGTATTCCTTCGGGAACACCTTCACGAACTTCGCCCGCCAGGTGTTCCAGCCGTCCAGGATCTCCTTCGCGCGGGCGCTGCCGGTGTAGCGCACGTGCAGCTCGATCATGCGCTTGAGCACCGCCTCGTCGGACTGGCCGTGGTGCCACACGTCGCGCGACACCTTGGCTTCCTGCTCGGCCTCGGGCAGCACCGGCTCGAGATCGACCATTGCCGTGTTGCAGCGGCGCACGAACTGGCCGTCGAGGTCCAGCACGTAGGCGAGGCCGCCCGACATCCCTGCCGCGAAGTTGCGGCCGGTCGTGCCCATGACAACCACCGTGCCGCCGGTCATGTACTCGCACCCGTGGTCGCCCACGCCTTCCACCACGGCGTCCGCGCCCGAGTTGCGCACGCAGAAGCGCTCGCCGGCCACGCCTCGGAAGTAGGCCTCGCCGGCGATGGCGCCGTACAGCACGACGTTGCCGGTGATCATGTTCTCGGTCGGCTCGCCGCGGAACTTCGGGCTCGGCTGCACGCTGATGCGCCCGCCCGACAGGCCCTTGCCGCAGTAGTCGTTGGTCTCGCCCAGCAGGTCGAGCGTGACGCCCTTCGCCAGGAACGCGCCGAAGCTCTGCCCGGCCGAGCCGGCCAGGCGCACGTGGATGGTGTCGTCCGGCAGGCCATCGTGCCCGTAGCGCCTGGCCACCTCGCCCGACAGCATGGTGCCGGCGGTGCGGTTGATGTTGCGGATCGGCACCTCGATGGTGACCTTCTCGCGCCGCTCCAGCGCCGGCTGCGCGAGCTCGATCAGACGCAGGTCCAGCGCCTTGTCGAGGCCGTGGTCCTGGCCCTCCGTGTGATAGGTGGCGACCTCGGCGGGCATGTGCGGCATGTAGAAGATGCGGCTGAAATCCAGGCCGCGTGCCTTCCAGTGCTCGATTCCGCGCTTCATGTCGAGCAGTTCGGTGTGACCGATCAGGTCGTTGAAGCTGCGCACGCCCAGCTGCGCCATCAGCTCGCGCACTTCCTCGGCGACGAAGAAGAAGTAGTTGATGACGTGCTCGGGCTGGCCACGGAACTTCTTGCGCAGCACCGGATCCTGCGTGGCCACGCCGACCGGGCAGGTGTTGAGGTGGCACTTGCGCATCATGATGCAGCCGGTCACGACCAGCGGCGCGGTGGCGAAGCCGAACTCGTCCGCACCCAGGATCGCGCCGATCACCACGTCGCGCCCGGTCTTGATCTGCCCGTCCACCTGCACCGCGATGCGGCTGCGCAGGCGGTTGAGCACCAGCGTCTGCTGGGTCTCGGCCAGGCCGAGCTCCCACGGCGTGCCGGCGTGCTTGATCGACGACCACGGGCTGGCGCCGGTGCCGCCGTCGTGGCCCGCGATGGTGACGTGGTCGGCCTTCGCCTTCGACACGCCCGCGGCGACCGTACCCACGCCGACTTCCGACACCAGCTTCACGCTGATCGAGGCCTTCGAGTTGGCGTTCTTCAGGTCGTGGATCAGCTGCGCCAGATCCTCGATCGAGTAGATGTCGTGGTGCGGAGGCGGCGAGATCAGCTCCACGCCCGGCGTGGAGAAGCGCAGCTCGGCGATGTACTCTGAGACCTTCTTGCCGGGGAGCTGGCCGCCCTCGCCGGGCTTGGCGCCCTGCGCGATCTTGATCTGGATCTGCTCGGCGGAGGACAGGTACTCGGCGGTCACGCCGAAGCGGCCCGAGGCGACCTGCTTGATCTTCGACTTGAGCGAGTCGCCCTGCTTGAGCTCGATGTCCTTCTCGATGCGGTCGTGGCCGATCCGCGAGGCGAGCGACTCGCCCGCGGCGATCGGCGCGTAGCGGCGGCGGTCCTCGCCGCCTTCGCCCGTGTTCGACTTGCCGCCGATGCGGTTCATCGCGATGGCGAGCGTGGTGTGCGCCTCGGTGGAGATCGAGCCAAGCGACATCGCTCCAGTGGCAAAGCGCTTGACGATCTGCGCAGCCGGCTCGACCTCCTCGATCGGCACCGGCTTACGCTGGTCGAAGCGGAAGTCGAACAGTCCGCGGAAGGTCATGTGCCGGCGGCTCTGGTCGTTGATGAGCTGCGCGTACTCCTTGTAGGTCGCGAAGCTGTTGTTGCGGGTGGCGTGCTGCAGCTTGGCGATCGAGTCCGGCGTCCACATGTGGTCCTCGCCGCGCACCCGGAACGCGTACTCGCCCCCCGCGTCGAGCATGCCCTCGAGGGTGGGATCGTCGCTGAAGGCGCCCTTGTGCACGCGGATCGCCTCCTCTGCGACCTCGAACACGCCGATGCCCTCGCCGTTGCTGGCGGTCCCGGTCAAGTACTTGTCGACCCGCGCGCGCGACAGGCCCACCGCCTCGAAGATCTGCGCGCCCGTGTACGACATGTAGGTGGAGATGCCCATCTTGGACATCACCTTGCGCAGGCCCTTGCCGATGCCCTTGACGAAGTTCTTGCAGGCCTTCTTGCCGTCGGTGTTCGCCAGCGCGCCGCTGTCCGCCAGCCCCGTCAGGGTCTCGAAGGCCAGGTACGGGTGCACGGCCTCGGCACCGTAGCCGCCCAGCAGCGCGAAGTGGTGCACCTCGCGCGCCGAGCCGGTCTCGACCACCAGCCCGGTGCTGGTGCGCAGACCCTTGTTGACCAGGTGCTGGTGGATCGCGGAAAGGGCGAGCAGCGCGGGAATCGCCACGTGCTCGCGATCGACCCGGCGATCCGAGATGATCAGGATCGAGTACCCCGAGCGCACCGCGTCCTCGGCCTGCGCGCACAGGCTGGCCAGGCGCGCCTCGATCGCCTGCGAGCCCCACGCCGCCGGGTAGGTGATGTCGACCTCGTAGGACTTGAACTTGCCCTCGGTGATCTGGTCGATGCGGCGGATGGTCTCCATCTGCTCGAAGTCGAGCACGGGCTGGCTGACTTCCAGGCGCAGCGGCGGGTTCATCTCGTCGATGCCGAGCAGGTTGGGCTTGGGCCCGACGAACGACACCAGCGACATCACCAGCTCCTCGCGGATCGGATCGATCGGCGGATTGGTGACCTGCGCGAACAGCTGCTTGAAGTAGTGGTACAGCGTCTTGTTCTTGTTCGACAGCACCGCCAGCGGCGAGTCGTTGCCCATCGACCCGGTCGGCTCCTCGCCGGCCATGCCCATCGGCGTCAGGATGAACTTGATGTCCTCCTGCGTGTAGCCGAACGCCTGCTGGCGGTCGAGCATCGGCACGGCCGAGACCTCGCCCTTGCCGTCCGGGTGCGGCAGGTCGTCCAGCTTGATGCGGATGCGGTCGATCCACTCGCGGTACGGCTTGGCCGCGGACAGCGCGTCCTTGAGCTCCTTGTCGTCGATGATGCGGCCGTGCTCGAGGTCGACCAGGAACATCTTGCCCGGCTGCAGTCGCCACTTCTTGACGATGCGGTCCTCGGCGATGGGGAGCACGCCGGTCTCGGAAGCCATCACCACCAGGTCGTCGTCGGTGACGACGTAGCGCGCCGGACGCAGGCCGTTGCGGTCCAGCGTCGCGCCGATCTGGCGGCCGTCGGTGAAGGCGATCGCAGCCGGACCGTCCCACGGCTCCATCATCGCGGCGTGGTACTCGTAGAACGCGCGGCGGGTGGGCTCCATCAGGGTGTGCCCTTCCCAGGCTTCCGGAATGAGCATCATCATCGCGTGCGCGATGGAGTAGCCACTCATGACCAGCAGCTCGAGCGCGTTGTCGAACGAGGCTGAGTCAGACTGACCATCGTAGATCAGCGGCCAGAGCTTGTTCAGGTCCTCGCCCAGCACCGGGCTCTCGATGGCGCCCTGGCGCGCGCGGATCCAGTTCACGTTGCCGCGCAGGGTGTTGATCTCGCCATTGTGCGCGATCAAGCGGAACGGGTGCGACAGGTCCCAGGTCGGGAAAGTGTTGGTCGAGAACCGCTGGTGCACCAGCGCGAGCGCGGAGATGACACGGGTGTCCTGCAGGTCGTGATAGTAGGCGCCCACCTGCCCGGCCAGCAGCATGCCCTTGTAGACGACCGTGCGTGCGGACATCGACGGTACGTAGAACTCCTTGCCATGCGCCAGGTGCAGGGCCTGGATGGCATGCCCGGAAGCCTTGCGGATGATGTAGAGCTTGCGCTCCAGTGCATCGGTCACGGTGACGCCGGCGCCGCGGCCGATGAACACCTGGCGGATGACCGGCTCGATGCGCTTGACCGACTCGCCCAGCCCGGCGTTGTCGCGCGGCACGTCGCGCCAGCCGAGCAGCACCTGGCCCTCGTCCTTGATCGCACGCTCGATCTCGTACTCACAGGCCAGGCGCGAGGCCGGCTCCTGCGGCAGGAACACCATGCCGACCCCGTACTCCCCCAGCGGCGGCAGGGTGACACCCTGCTTCGCCATCTCCTCGCGGAAGAACTGGTCGGGGATCTGGATCAGGATCCCGGCGCCGTCCCCCGCCAGCGGATCCGCCCCGACCGCACCGCGGTGGGTCAGGTTCTTGAGGATCAGCAGGCCATGCTCGATGATCGAGTGGCTCTTGCGCCCCTTGATGTGGGCCACGAAGCCGACGCCGCAGGCATCGTGCTCGCGGGCGGGGTCATACAGGCCCTGGCGGGGCGGCAGGCCGGGGGACACGCCCTCGGCGGGGGTACAGGCGTCCGTCATGATGGTTCCCTCTGTGCCGGCCCGATCGGGGCGGCAAGGTCACTGCAAAACCGGCCCCTACAGAGTCCACGGCCCCGGCAGGGGAATGTTCCCTGGCCGGGGCCGCAAATTCGAGGCGCAAGCGATTTAGTTTAATTCCAGGGCTGCCCCGGGCGCAACAACTTGCCCGCAGCGCAGCATGGCGCCGTCCCGACGGCTGCACCCAGGTCACATCTCGTCTACGCTGAACAGGCGCCGGTGCTCCCGGATGGCGTAGCGGTCCGTCATCCCCGCAATGTAATCCGCGACCGCCCGGACGCCTTCCTGCTGCGCGCGGACCTGGTGCTCGTCCGGCATCAGGCTGGGCTGGGCGGCGAAGACCTCGAACAGCTCGCGCACGATGCGCCGCGCCTTGCCCATCATCCGGTTGACCCGGTAGTGGCGGTAGAGGTGGACGCGCAGGAACTGCTTCAGGTGGACCTGTTCCTCCGCGAGTGCGGGGCTGAACGCGATCAGAACGGGTGCCGCCCGGACCGCTTCAGCCGTGGCAGGACCGGCCCGCTGGATGTTCTCCCGGCTCTGCCGGGTCAGGTCGGCGACCAGCGTGTTGATCATCCGGCGCACCGTCTCGTGCACCAGGCGGCGCTCCGGGAGGCCGGGGTAGCGCTGCGCCACCTGCTGGCGGTGTCGGGCGAACAGCGACACGCCCTGGAGCTGCTCCAGCCCGAGCACCCCGGAGCGCAGGCCATCGTCGATGTCGTGGTTGTTGTAGGCGATCTCGTCGGCGAGGTTGGTGAGCTGGGCCTCCAGGGACGGGCTTTGCCCGGTGAGGAAGCGCTCGCCCACATCGCCCAGCTCGCGGGCCTTGGCGGCCGAGCAGTGCTTGAGCACGCCCTCGCGCGTCTCGAAGGTCAGGTTGAGGCCGTCGAACTCGGCGTAGCGTTGCTCGAGCAGATCGACCACGCGCAGCGACTGCAGGTTGTGCTCGAACCCACCGTGCGCGCGCATGCATTCGTTCAGAGCATCCTGGCCGGCATGCCCGAACGGGGTGTGGCCCAGGTCGTGCGCCAGCGAGATGGCCTCGACCAGATCCTCGTTGAGGCCGAGGTTGCGCGCGATGGACCGGCCGATCTGGGCGACTTCCAGGCTGTGGGTCAGCCGGGTGCGGAAGTGATCGCCCTCGTGGTTGACGAAGACCTGGGTCTTGTACTCGAGCCGGCGGAAGGCGGTCGAGTGGACGATGCGGTCGCGGTCGCGCTGGAACTCGTCCCGGCCCTGGGAGGGCGGCTCCGCGTGCCGGCGGCCCCGCGAGCGCTGCGGATCGACCGCGTAGGGCGCGAGCTCCTTCACCGGATCAGCTGCCGGCCAGGACCCTGCGCAACCCGGCCTGCGGGAAGTCGGCCGTCACGTAGGCCTCGCCGATCGAGCGCAGCAGGATCAGGCGCAGCTTGCCGCCCTCGACCTTCTTGTCCAGTCCCATCAGCTGCAGGTACCTGTCCACCCCGAGATCGGGCGCCACCACCGGCAGGTGCGCACGCTCGAGCAGCATGCGCACACGCTGCTCGTCGGCTTCCGTGAGCATGCCCATCGCCTGCGACAGACGCGCCGCCATGACCGTTCCGGCCGCCACCGCCTCGCCGTGCAGCCAGGTGCCGTACGACAGGCCGGCCTCGATGGCATGCCCGAACGTGTGGCCGAGGTTGAGCAGGGCGCGGGCCGCCGTCTCGCGCTCGTCCCCGGCCACCACCTCGGCCTTGATCTCGCAGCAGCGGCGGATCGCGTAGGTCAGCGCCTGCTCGTCGCGCGCATTCAGGCGCTCGATGTTCTGCTCCAGCCAGTCGAAGAAGGCGCGGTCGATGATCAGGCCGTACTTGATGACCTCGGCCAGTCCCGCAGCGAGCTCGCGCGGCGGCAGCGTCGCCAGCACGCCGGTATCGGCAAGCACCAGCCGCGGCTGGTAGAACGCTCCGATCATGTTCTTGCCGAGCCGATGGTTGATCCCGGTCTTCCCGCCCACCGAGGAGTCCACCTGCGCGAGCAGGGTGGTGGGCACCTGGATGAACGGCACGCCGCGCAGGAAGATGGCGGCGGCGAAGCCGGCCAGGTCGCCGATCACGCCGCCGCCGAGCGCGATGACGGTCGTGGAGCGTTCGCAGCGATTCTCCAGCAGCGCGTCGAGGATGCGGTCGAGGCTGTCCTGCGTCTTGCGCGCCTCGCCGTCGGGCAGCGTGATCCGCAGCACGCGCACCCCGGCGGCCTCGAGCACGCCGGCGAAGCGCTCCAGGTAGAGCGGGCCGACCACGTCGTTGGTCACGATCGCCGCGCGCGGCTGCGCCAGATGCGGCAGCACCAGCTCGGCACGCTGCAGGAGCCCGCTGCCGATGTGGATCGGGTAGCTGCGCGCGCCCAGCTCGACGTTCACGCTGTCCATGCTCATCCCTGTCCTGCGCCGTCTGCGTGCGCGACGCACTGCGCGAGCTTCTGCCGCAGCTTGAGCACCAGCGTGCGCAGGCTCTGACTGCCGGTGTCGACCACGATGTGCGCGACCGCCCGGTACAGCGGGTCGCGATGGGTGTGCAGCTCGGTCAGCTTCGCGACCGGATCGGCGGTCTGCAGCAGCGGCCGGTTGCGGTCGTGCTTCGTGCGGTGCCACAGGTCCTGCACCGAAGCACGCAGGTAGATCACCGTGCCGCGCGCGTGCAGCGCCGCCCGGTTGGCATCGCTCAGCACCGCCCCACCCCCGGTTGCCAGCACGACGTTGTGGTGCGAGGTGAGCTCGTCGATGACGGCGGCCTCGCGCGCGCGGAAGCCCGCCTCGCCCTCGAGCTCGAAGATGACCGGGATCCTGACCCCGGTGCGCGCCTCGATGACCTGGTCGGAGTCGACGAAGGTCTTGCCCAGGTCGCGCGCGAGCGCCTTCCCGACCGAGGTCTTGCCCGCGCCCATCATGCCGACCAGGAAGATGTTGTCCGGCGAGGCCTCGACGAGGCCTCGCGTCGGCTCGGGGAGCTGCGCGTGGGGGTCGGGCTGCGTTGCGGGGTGGTCCTCGCTCATGCGTGCCGATTCTACCAGCCGCACAAGCGCCGAGCGCCCCCGCAGGGGCGCTCGCACAGCCGCGGAGGCGGCGGGGATCAGCGCGAGGTGAGGCTGTCGCGCAGGATCTTCGGCGTGACGAAGATCAGCAGCTCGCGGCGGTCGTTGCGGTTGACCTCGTTGCGGAACAGCACCCCGAACACCGGGATGTCGCCCAGCAGGGGGACCTTGGTGACTTCCTTGCTCTCTTCCTGGCTGAAGATGCCCCCGATGCTGACCGTGCCGCCATTCTCCACCAGCACCTCGGTGTTGACCTGCTTGGTGTCGATCGACGGACCGGCCACCGTGGTCTGGCCGACGCTGTCCTTGTGCACCTCCAGGCGCATGATGACGTTGTCGTCCGGGGTGATCTGCGGCTTGACCTTCAGGCTCAGGGTGGCCTTGCGGAACGTGATGCTGGTCGCGCCGCTGCTGGTGGCCTGCTGGTACGGGATCTCGGTACCCTGCTCGATCACCGCCTCGACGTTGTCGGCGGTCACCACGCGCGGGCTGGAGATGATCTTGCCCTTGCCGTCGGCCTGCAGTGCGGAGATCTCCAGGTTGACGAAGCGGGTCATCGAGGAGTTCAACAGCGTGATCGCGAACTGCCCCGGCGAGCGGCCGCGGATAGGATCGGCCGGCAGGTTCACGCTGAACGAATCCGGGAAGTAGCTCTCGGCGTAGTCCTGCGACTGCGTGGTGGCCACGCCGTTGCTGCGCACGTTGCCGCCGATGTAGGTCCGCACGCTGCCCCCGCCCAGGCCGGGCGCGCCCTGGCCCTTCAGCGCGCTCAGGTCGGTCATGCCCAGCCGTGCGCCGAGGTTCTTGCTGAACGTGTCGGAGGCCTCCACGATGCGCGACTCGATCAGCACCTGGCGCGAGGCCACGTCGATCTCCTTGAGCATCCCGCGGATCTCCTCCAGCTTGGAGGGCACGTCGCTGATGAACAGCGTGTTGCTGCGCGGATCGATCACCGCGCTGCCGCGCTTCGACAGCATGCGCTGCGAGCCGTCGGTGAGGATCTTGTGGAACGCCTCGGCCTTCTGGTAGCGCAGCTGGAAGCTCTCGGTGCGCAGCGGCTCGAGCTCCTGGATCTGCTGCGCCGCCTCCAGCGCGAGCTTCTCCTTCGTGGCCAGTTCGTCGCGCGGCGCGATCCACACCACGTTGCCGGTCTTGCGCATGTCCAGGCCCTTGGCCTGAAGGATGATGTCCAGCGCCTGGTCCCAGGGCACGTCCTTCAGCCGCAGGGTCAGGTTGCCGCTCACGGTGTCGCTGGTGATGATGTTCAGCCCGGTGAAGTCGGCGATGACCTGCAGCACCGCGCGCACTTCGACGTTCTGGAAGTTGAGCGAGAGCTTCTCGCCGGTGTAGCCGGCCTTGGCACGGTTGGCCGGGGTCTCGACGAAGGGCTTGACCTCGATGATGAAGCGGTTGTCGGTCTGGTAGGCCGACTGCTCCCAGCGCCCGCGTGCCTGGATGGTGACGCGCGCGTTGTCGCCCTGGGTGGTGACTTCCATCGAATCGACCGGCGTACCGAAGTCGTTCACGTCGAATTTGCGCTCCAGCGATACGGGCAGCTGGGTCTTGAGCAGCTCGACGGTGATCGTGCGACCGGTCTGCTTCAGGTCGATGCCGGTGCCCGGATCGGACAGGTCGATGATGATCTGGCCCTCGCCGTTGCGGCCGCGGCGGAAGTCGATCGCCTTGACCGAGTGCGGCTGGCCGCCCTTGCCCTCGGCGAAGTGGGTCGGCTCCGCGGCGGCGGCCGCGGTGCTGGTGCCCGACACGGTGCTCGGCGTCAGCGTCACCACCAGGGTCTGGCCGTCGAGCGCGGTGTTGAAGCGCGCCGCGCGGTCGAGGTTCAGCACCACCCGGCTGCGGCCGGCGGACTGGCCCACGCGCACGCTGCGCAGCATGCCGTCCTTGTAGTCCTGGGAGACCTTGCCCAGCCCGTTCACCGTATTGGGCAGGTCGAAGGCCACGCGCGGCGGATTGGTCAGCGCGAAGCCGGCCGGCGGGTTGGCCAGGGGATCCTTGAGCTTCATGCGCACGACGACGTTGCCGCCTTCGCTGGTGACGTCGATCGCATCCAGCGAGTTCTGCGCGGCACCGGCACCGGGCGGAGGCTCGACCGCCGCTTGCGCAGCGAACGCGAGGAGGGCAGCGGCGCCAAGCAGCAGCGCGCGTGCGAGGAAGAGCGGTCGTGTGATCATTTCTTGTCCCCTTCTTCGACCAGTTGCAGCTCGCTGGTTCGCTCGCTCCAGCTGCCGTTGGTGTCCTGGATCAACTCCTTGAGCGTCACCGAGGCGTCCGTGATCATCGCGATGACCCCGAAGTTCTGCCCCATGTAGTTGCCATTGCGCACGCGGTAGAGCGTGTTCTCCGGCGTCTTCACCAGCGCCCAGCGCTGCTTCCCGCGCTCGAGCGTCCCGACCATGGTCAGGCTCTCCAGCGGGTAGGCTTCCAGCGGCTCCTTGGCGCGGTTGGTGTCCGGTGCCATGCCGCCTGCGGCCGCGCCCTTCTCCGGCGCCACCTTGCGCGGCTGGAACGGATCGGGCAGCTCGAAGGCCTCGTAGGCCATCGGCTCGTAGGCCTGCACCTGCGGCAGCGGCTCGACGCGCCCGCGCACGCCCTGCTCGGACTGGTCGACGAAGGTCTTGAGGTCCTCGAACTCGGAGGTGCCGCAGCCGGCCAGTGCCAGGGCGAGGCTCAGTGATGTGAGGGCGCGCGCGTTCATTTGGCGTTGGCAGCGGGTTTCTTGGCCGGGCCGCCCTTCTTCTTGCTGTCCTTCTCGCGCGCGGCCTTCTTCTGCGCGGCCACCTCGTCCTCGTCGAGGTAGCGGAAGGTGCGGGCAGTGGCGTCCATCACCAGCTTGCCGTCCTTGTCCATGGAGAGTGCGATGTTGTTGAGCGTGACGATCCGCGACAGCTGCGAGACGTCGCTCGCGAATGCCCCGATATCGTGATAATTGCCCGCCAGCTTGATGGTGATCGGCAGCTCCGCGTAGAAGTCCGACATCGATTCAGTGGCGGCCGGCTTGAACAGCTCGAACTGCAGGCCGCGGCCCAGGCCCGCCTGGTTGATGTCCGAGAGCAGGGCCTCCATCTCGGACTTGTTGGGCAGCTGCTTGATCATCGCGCCGAAGGCCTGCTCGATGTCGGCCAGCTGCTTGCGGTAGGCCTCGAGGTTGATCGCCTGCTTCTTCTTGTCCAGGAACTGGTCGCGGAGCTGGTCTTCCTTGGCGCGCGCGGCGGTGAGCTGGTCCCACTGGTTGGACCAGTCCAGCGCGTATCCCGCCACCAGGATCGCGATCACCAGGCCCAGCAGGACGCCCAGCTTGGGCAGGACCGGCCAGCTGCCGATGTCGCGCGGATTGAGTCTTCTGAGCTCGTCGAGAGTCATGGCGGCTTACCCCTTGTGCTCCGGCGCCCCGGCGGCGGCCTTGTGCGCGGGCGCGGCGGCCGGCGTGCTGCCGGCGGGGGCGGCGGGCTTCTCTTCCTTGGCGCGGGTCAGACGCACGTTCACGTTGAACTCGTTCATGTTGCTGTTGCCCACCTTCACCGCCTTGATCTCGACCAGCCGGGGATCCTGCATCCAGGGCGAGGCCTCGAAGTTGCGCATCAGCGTGGAGACGCGCGCGTTGGAGCTGGCGTAGCCCACCACGTTGACGACGTCGTTGGTCTGCTTGACCGACTTCAGGTACAACCCCTCGGGCAGCTGGCGCACGAGCTGGTCGAGCAGGCGCACCGCTTCGGTCCGGTTGGACTGCAGCGTCTCGACCACCTTCTTGCGCTCGAGCATCGCCTGGGTCTGCTCCTTGAGCTTCTTGATCTCGTCGATCTGCTTCTCGAGCACCGCGATCTGGTCCTCGAGGTACTTGTTGCGCTTCTCCTGCACGTCGATGCGCTGGGCGAAGAAGCCGTGCACCAGAACCACGACCGCGATGCCGGCCGCGGCCGCCGCGCCGGCCATGGCCAGGAACTGGCGCTGCTGCGCCTTGCGGCGCTCGGCGCGGTGGGGAAGTAGGTTGATTGGGATCACGCGTCGAACCTCCGCATGGCCAGGCCGCACGCCACCACCAGTGCGGGCGCGTCGAGCATCAGCTGGCGCTGCTTGATCTTGGGCGAGACCTGCATGGTCGCGAACGGGTTGGCCACCAGGGTGCTCACGTCGCAGCGCTTGGCCACGACCTGGTCGAGGCCGGGGATGGTCGCGCAGCCGCCGGACAGGAAGATATGGTTGACCTGGTTGTACTGGGTGGAGGTGTAGAAGAACTGCAGTGCGCGCGTGACCTCGAGCGCGAGGGTGTCCATGAACGGCTGCAGCACCTGGGCCTCGTAAGTGTCGGGCAGGCCGCCGTTGCGCTTGGCCGCCTCCGCCTCCTCGGGCGAGAGGTTGTAGTGGCGCTGGATCTCCTGGGTGAGCTGGACCCCGCCGAAGGGCTGCTCGCGCATGTACACCGACTGGTTGTTGCGCAGCACGTTGATGTTCATCATCGAGGCGCCCACGTCGACCAGCGCGATCACCTGGTCGCGACCGCCGTCAGGCAGCTGGATCTCCATCAGCTCGAACGCGGTCTGGGCAGCGAAGGCGTCGATGTCCATGACCACCGCCTTGAGCCCGCCGTACTCGGCCACCGCGACGCGGTCCTCGACCTTCTCCTTGCGCGAGGCGGCGATCAGGACCTCGGCGTCCTCGGGGTTGTTGGGCGCCGGCCCCAGGACCTGGAAGTCGAGGTTGACCTCCTCCAAGGCGAAGGGGATGTACTGGTTGGCCTCGGTCTCGACCTGGATCTCGAGCTCGTCCTCGCGCAGGCCGGCCGGGACGGTGATCTTCTTGGTGATGACCTGCGCCGAGGGGAGAGCCAGGGCGAGGTTCTTGATGCGCGTTCCCATGCGCTTCCAGCCCCGCCGCACCGCCTCGCCCACTGCCTCGAGGTTCATGATGTTGCCGTCGACGACCGCGTCCTTGGGCAGGGGCTCGATGGCATAACGCTCGAGCTTGATCCGGCCCTTGTTCGCGTCCGCCAGCTCCACCATCTTCACCGACGAGGAGCTGATGTCGACCCCGATCAGCGGCGGCATGCTGGGCTTGAACAGCTTGCCGAAGAAGTCGGTATTGAATTCCAGTTTTCCCTTTAGCATGGCGTCGTTCTGGCAGGCTGCTGATAATTTACATTAAATGCTATCGGCAAGTCCAAAGAAAGTAGAGCCGAATCGGCTAGAGGATGGCTGCAGCCGGCGGACCGCCATATAATTGAGGCTTCCCTCCCCCGAAAGCCCTGCGCCGAACGGCGCGGAACGGCCCAAAAGCAACATTGATGCCCAAGCGTTGGTGGATTTACCCGCTCCTCGCCGTCGTGACGCTCGCGAGCGCCGCCCTCCTGCTGGTGGGTTATGCGGCTGCGATCATCTACCCCACCCTGCCTTCGCTGGACGCGCTCACCGCGTACAGCCCCAAGATTCCGCTGCAGATCTACAGCGCCGAGGGCTACCTGATCGGCGAGTTCGGCGAGGAGCGCCGGGCGCTCGCGCGGATCAACGAGGTCCCCGACGGGCTGCGGCTGGCGATCCTGGCGGCTGAGGACGAGCGCTTCTATGAGCATGGCGGCGTGGACTACATCGGCGTGCTGCGCGCAGCGCTGCACAACTTCACCACGGGCGCTGCGCGGCAGGGGGCCTCGACCATCACCATGCAGGTGGCCCGCAACTTCTTTCTGAGCAGCGAGAAGACGTTCTCGCGCAAGTTCAACGAAGCGCTCCTCGCCTTCAAGATCGAACACAGCCTCACCAAGGACCAGATCCTCGAGCTCTACATCAACCAGATCTACCTGGGGCAGAGGGCCTACGGATTCGCCTCCGCCGCACAGGTCTATTTCGGTAAGAATCTGCGCGACTTGAATATTGCCGAGATGGCGATGCTGGCCGGGCTGCCGAAGGCGCCGTCGCGCTTCAACCCTGTCGTCAATCCGCAACGCGCCAAGGAGCGACAGCTCTACGTGCTGCGCCGGATGCGCGAGCTCAACTTCATCACCGAGGCGCAGTTCGAGGAGGCCAGCAAGACGCATGTGGCGGTGCGGCGCGACCAGCCGGGGTTCGCCACCCATGCGGAGTATTTCGCGGAGATGGTCCGGCAGGCGCTGTACGAGCGCTACCAGGAGGACGCCTACACCAAGGGGTACAAGGTGTTCACCACCCTGTCCAAGGCGCATCAGGATGCGGCCTATGCGGCCGTGCGCCGCGGCGTGCTGGACTACGACCGCCGCCACGGCTACCGCGGGGCCGAGGCCTACGTCGAGCTCAAGGACGGCGTCTCCGACGAGGACCTCGAGGACCTGCTGCAGGACCACGCCGAGAGCGACGACATCTATCCCGCGCTCGTCCTGGAGGCCAACGCCAGGGCCGTGAAGGCCTACCGCAGGGGCGGCGAAGTGGTCGAGATCACCGGGGACGGCCTCAAGCTCGCCCGCCCGATGATGGGCGACAAGGCGCCGGCTGCGCGCCGGCTGCGCCGCGGCGCGCTGATCCGCGTCGCCCAGGTGGAGGGCGGGGCCTGGGAGATCACCCAGCTGCCGCAGGTCGAGGCCGCGCTGGTCTCGCTCGACCCGACCGACGGGGCGATCCGGGCCCTGGTGGGCGGCTTCGACTTCAACCGCAACAAATACAACCACGCCACCCAGGCCCAGCGCCAGCCCGGGTCGAGCTTCAAGCCGTTCATCTATTCCGCCGCGCTGGAGAAGGGCTTCACCCCGGCCACCGTGATCAACGACGCCCCCCTGCTCATCGACGCGGCCGAGACCGGGTCGGTGCCGTGGGAGCCGAAGAACTTCGACAGCGGCTTCGACGGCCCGATCCGGATGCGCACCGCACTGACCAAGTCGAAGAACCTGGTGTCGATCCGCATCCTGCAGGCCATTACCCCGCAGTACGCCCAGGACTACATCTCCCGCTTCGGCTTCGACCCCAAGCTGCACCCGGCCTGCCTGACCATGGCCCTGGGCGCGGGCTCGGTCACGGTACTGGACATGGCCGCCGGCTACGCCGTCTTCGCCAACTCCGGCTACCGCATCACGCCGTACTTCATCACCCGGATCGAGGATGCGAACGGCAAGCTGCTGGCCCGGGCGCAGCCGGTGAAGGCCGCCGAAGGGGCGCAGCGCGTCATAGACAGCCGCAATGCGTTCGTGATGTTCGACATGATGCAAGACGTCATCCGCAGCGGCACGGGCGCGCGCGCCATGCAGCTCGGCCGCTCCGACCTCGCGGGCAAGACCGGCACCACCAACGACCAGATGGACGCGTGGTTCGCCGGGATCCAGCGCCACCTCGCGGCCGTGGTCTGGATGGGGTTCGACCTCCCCAAGTCGCTGGGCCCGAACGAGACCGGCGCGTTCGCCGCGCTGCCGATCTGGATCGGCTACATGGGCGCGGTCCTCAAGGACGTGCCCCAGGAGGCGCCGGTCGCGCCCGAAGGCGTGACCTCCGCGCACATCAACCCGGACACCGGCCTGCGCGATCCCAACGGCAACGGCATGGTGGAGTGGTTCTACCAGGAGAACCTGCCGCCGGAGGGCGATGCGGTCGCGCCGGCGGTCGAGCTGGTACCCGGCACGCGCAAGCCGGACGACGTGAAGAGCGACCTCTACTGAGCCGGCACACGGGCATGGGCAAGGAAACGCCGGCCAACCGGCAACAGATGCGCTCACGCATCGCCCATCTGGCGGCGCGCATCATCGCCGAGGACGGCATCGGCGACTACGGCCTGGCCAAGCGCAAGGCCGCGCGCCAAGCCGGGGCACCGGATTCGCGCAACCTCCCCACCAACCTGGAGATCGAGGAGGCGTTGCGCGCCTACCAGCAGCTCTACCAGGCCGACGAGCAGCCCGAGCGCGTGCAGCGGCTGCGGGAAGTGGCGGTCGAGATCATGCGCCTGCTTGCGCAGTTCAACCCCTATCTCACCGGTGCCGTGCTGTCGGGAAGCGCCAGCCGGCATGCCGATGTCCACCTGCAGGTCTACACCGACAGCCTCAAGGAGCTGGAGATCTTCCTCCTCAACCGCGAGATCCCGTTCCGCACCCGCGAGATCCGGGTGTGGATCGGCGACACCGAGGCCGTCGTGCCCGACCTCGTGCTCAGCACGGCGGAAGCGGACGTGCACGTCACCGTGCTCTCCCCGCATCACCGGCGCCAGCCGCTGCGGCTGTCACTCGACGGCCGGCCGCTGGACCGGGCGCCGCTCGAGTCGGTCGAGACGCTGCTGGCCGCTGGCTGAGCGACACGCCGCCGCAGTCGTGGCTAAACTCTTGCTTCGGCCCTCCGGATCGGGCCGATCCCATTCATTCCGTTGCCATGTCCAGCCCTGCCGCGAGCGCCGATGAAAGCCGCTTCCGCGTCGACTCAGACGTGGAGATCGCCTACATCCTGCGCGGGCTGATGAAGTCGGGGGCGCTGGTCACCGCGTATTTCGGCGGCGGCAAGGAGTTCGTCGTGACCGCGGTGCTGGGCGTGGAGCCCGCACACGGGCACGTCATCCTGGACAGCGGCGCGAACCGCGAGCTCAACGAACGTCTGCTGCGCAGCGGCGAGATCAGCGTGGTGAGCAGCCAGGACGGCGTGCGGGTGCAGTTCGCCAGCCGCAAGGTCGAGGCGACCAGCTTCGAGGGGCGCCTGGCCTTTCGCATCCCGTTTCCCGCCAGCCTGCTCAAGCTGCAGCGGCGCGAGTACTACCGCCTGGCCACCCCGATCGTCAATCCGCTCAAGTGCGAAGTGCCCGCGGCGGACGGCCTGCGCCTGGCGATGCCGATCTCGGACATCAGCCTCGGCGGCGTGTGCCTGGTGGGCGAGCGCGATGGCGCCGCGCTGGAGCTCGGCACGCAGCTGGAGGACTGCCGGATCGCGCTGCCGGATGCAGGGGTGATCCACACCAGCCTGCGGGTGCGCAACTCCTACCTGGTCACCCTGAAGAACGGTGCCACCAGCCGCCACACCGGATGCGAGTTCGTCAAGCTCGGCGCCCAGCAGGAGGCCATGCTGCAGCGTTACATCATCCGGCTGGAGCGTGAACGGCGGGTCAAGAGCGCCGGCCTGCGCAGCTAGCGAGCCGGCGGGCCGGGCGCACCGCGGGTGCTCAGGCGCCCTTGAGCCAGGCCGCCGCGTCGAGCGAGAAGTAGGTCAGGATGCCGTCGGCACCCGCGCGCTTGAAGGCGAGCAGGGACTCCAGGATGCATTTGCGCTCGTCCAGCCAGCCGTTCTGGATGGCCGCGCGCAGCATCGCGTACTCGCCGCTGACCTGGTAGACGAACGTCGGTGCCTGGTAGGTTTCCTTCACCCGCCGGACGATGTCGAGATAGGGCATGCCGGGCTTGACCATGACCATGTCCGCGCCCTCTTCCAGGTCGAGGCCCACTTCCCACAATGCCTCGTCGCTGTTGGCCGGGTCCATCTGGTAGGTGAACTTGTTGCCCTTGCCCAGGTTGGCGGCGGAGCCGACGGCATCGCGGAACGGACCGTAGAAGGCCGACGCGTACTTGGCCGAATAGGCCATGATCCGCGCATGGATGTGGCCCGCACCGTCGAGCGCACTGCGCAGGGCACCCACGCGGCCATCCATCATGTCGGACGGCGCAACGATGTCCACGCCGGCCTCGGCCTGGCACAGCGCCTGCCGCTGCAGCATCTCGATGGTCGGGTCGTTCAGGATGTAGCCGGACTCGTCGAGGATCCCATCCTGGCCGTGGCTGGTGTAGGGATCGAGGGCCACATCGGTCATCACGCCCAGCTCCGGGAACCGGCGCTTGAGCTCTGCGACGACCCTGGGGATGAGCCCCTTCGGATTGGCCGCCTCGCGGCCGTCCGGCGTCTTCAGCACCGGATCGATCGCCGGGAACAGGGCCATGGCCGGCACACCAAGCGTCAGGCAGCGCTCGGCAACCGGAAGCAGCCGGTCCAGGCTCACCCGGTTGACCCCGGGCATGGAGGGCACCGGATGAGTCGCGCCGCTACCCTCCACCACGAAGACGGGATAGATGAAATCGTCCGGAGTGAGCCCATGCTCTCGTATCATGCGACGCGAGAAGTCATCGTGGCGGTTGCGCCGCATCCGGCGCTGAGGGTACTTGGCAAGCGGCAGCATGAAACGCGTGTCCTTCGGCGGGTGAGGGGGAGGGTTGTGGCCAACCCGGTTCACGATCCTGGGAACTTATTGCCCGGCGAAACCTCTTATGAACAGACGGTTTCGTCTCCCGCTTTTCCTCCCTGAGCGGGTGCCTTGATCCCAAATTGAGGCTTTAGCCCCCGGTTTTCCCCTTTAACCGGGGGCTTTTCTTTTCTGCGGCCCCAATTCTACGGCGTCCGCGTCGCCGGCTTCATCCGTGCGTCGCAACAAGCCTTCGACGAAGGCCTGCGCGGCCTCCACCCCCAGCATCGAGACGCTGGAGAACAGCTGCGCGCTGCAGTTGGGGTGGTCGCGGACGAGCACCGACTCGACCAGGCGCAGCTGCTTCGTCTGCTCCTGGCGGGTCAGCTTGTCCGCCTTGGACAGGAGGATGCGCACCGGCTTGCCGGTCGGCGCGAACCAGTTCAGCATCCGCAGGTCCAGCGGGGTGAGCGGATGCCGGGCATCCATGATGATCACCAGCCCCCGCAGCGCGCGCCGCTCCTGCAGGTAGCCGCTGAGCACGCGTTGCCACTGCGCCTGCAGGGCGGCCGGGACCTGGGCATAGCCGTAGCCGGGCAGATCGACCAGATGGGTCCGGGAGCCCAGCTCGAAGTAGTTGATCTGCTGGGTGCGCCCGGGCGTCTTGCTGACGAAGGCCAGCTTGCGCCGACCGGTGAGCGCGTTGATCGCGCTGGACTTGCCGGCGTTGGAGCGCCCGGCGAAGGCCACTTCCGCGCCCCGGTCCGGCGGCAGCTGCGCGAGCGCCGCCGCGCCGAAGGCGAACTGTGCCTGCCGCAGCAGCGCGCCGATACGGCCTGCGGATGGGGTCACCATCGCCGGGAGGGGGCCATATCGGCTAAAATGCGCCCCGCATTCGGCAGGCCGAAGCGGCGAACATAGGAGCCATGATGAAGCATCTGGGTGCGGGCGTGCTGCTCGCGGTGATCGGGGTGGCGCAGGCGGTGGCGGCACCTTTCGGAGACGCGACCAAGGGGCAGGCCAACGCGGCCGTCTGTGCGGCCTGCCACGGGGCGGACGGCAACAGCGCCATTCCGGTGAATCCGTCGCTGGCCGGCCAGCACCCGGAGTATATCTACAAGCAGCTGCGCAACTTCAAGTCCGGAGAGCGGCAGAACCCGATCATGCAGGGCATCGCCGCCACGCTCTCCGAGGACGACATGAAGAACGTCGCCGCGTACTTCGCGAGCCAGAAGCCGCGTCCGGGCACCGCGACCGATCCCAAGCTCGCGGCGGCCGGGATGAAGCTCTACAAGGGCGGCAACACCGCGGCTGGTGTGGCGCCGTGCGCAGGCTGTCACTCGCCCACCGGTGCCGGCATTCCCGCCCAGTACCCGCGGTTGAAGGGCCAGCACACCCAGTACACCGTGGCACAGCTGCAGGCGTTCAAGTCGGGACAGCGCGCCAACGACAACGCGGCGATGATGCGCAGCATCGCCGGCAAGCTCACGGACGCCGAGATGGCCGCGGTCGCCGAGTACGTCAACGCGATCAAGTAGGTTCATCCTGATCGGCCGGGGCTGGCCGCTGGCCGCCGCCGACCGCCGTTTCAGCGCTGCCCGAACACCTCGCGTGCAGCGGCGACCGTAGCCTCGATGTCCGCCGCAGTGTGTGCGGACGAAACGAAGCCGGCTTCGAATGCCGACGGCGCGAAGTACACGCCGCGGCCGAGCATCGCGTGGAAGAAGCGGTTGAACGCCTCGCGGTCGGTGCGCATCACCTCGGCGTAGCTCGCGGGCGCCTGCGCGGCGAAGTACAGCCCGAACATCCCGCCCACGCTCTGCCCGGAGAACGCGATCCCGGCGGCGCGGGCGGCGCCAGCCAGCCCCTCCACCAGCGTGCGGGTCGACTCCGCGAGGCGGTCGAAGAAACCGGGGGCCTGCAACGCCTTGAGCGTGGCCATGCCCGCCGCCACCGCCAGCGGGTTGCCCGACAGGGTGCCGGCCTGGTAGACCGGGCCCAGCGGGGCGATCTTCTCCATGATCTCCCGGCGCCCGCCGAACGCGCCCAGCGGCATGCCGCCGCCGACCACCTTTCCCAGCGTGGTGAGGTCGGGCGTGATGCCATACAGGCCCTGGGCGCCCTGCGGACCGACGCGGAACCCGGTCATCACCTCGTCGAAGATCAGCACCGCGCCGTGCTGCGTGCAGAGCCGGCGCAGGCCCTGCAGGAACCCCGGCGCGGGTGCGACCAGGTTCATGTTGCCGGCTACCGGCTCGACGATCACCGCGGCGATCTGCGCCCCGTGCTCGGCGAAAGCGCGCTCCACGCCCGCGAGGTCGTTGAAATCGAGCACCAGGGTGTGCTGGGTCACCTCGGGCGGCACCCCTGCGGAGCTGGGGATGCCCAGCGTGAGCGCGCCCGAGCCTGCCTTCACCAGCAGCGCATCGGCGTGCCCGTGATAGCAGCCCTCGAACTTCACTATCTTGCTGCGCCCGGTGAAGCCGCGTGCGAGCCGGATGGCGGTCATGGTCGCCTCGGTGCCCGAGCTCACCAGCCGCACCAGTTGCAGCGAAGGCAGCAGGCGCGTGAGCAGCAGGGCGAGCTCGTACTCGGCTTCGGTGGGTGCGCCGAAGCTCAGGCCATCGCGCGCGGCGCGCTGCACCGCCTCGACCACCTCCGGATGCGCGTGCCCGAGCACCATCGGCCCCCAGGACCCCACGTAGTCGATGTAGCGCTTGCCATCGGCATCCCAGAAGCAGGCGCCGCTCGCGCGCTGGAAGAACACCGGCGTGCCGCCGACCGAGCGGAACGCGCGCACGGGTGAGTTCACCCCGCCGGGGATGACCTGCTGGGACAGCTCGAAGAGGGTCTCGCTTCGGGTTTTCATGGTCGTATCGCTCAGGAGATGATGTTCTCGTTGTGCCGGAACAGGCGGGCGAACGCCTGGGCAGCCGCCAGCGTGTCCCGGGCCCCGAACACGGCGGTCACCACTGCAACCGCATCCGCGCCGGCGGCGATCAGGGAAGCGGCATTGTGCGGCGTAATCCCGCCGATCGCCACCAGCGGCAGGCCGAACCGCCGGCGCGCCTGCGCGAGCAGCGCCAGCGACGGACGCACCGCGTCCGGCTTCACCCGGGACGGAAAGAAGCTGCCGAAGGCGAGGTAGTCAGCGCCCGCCGCCGCGGCCTGGGCCGCGAGATCGAGATCGTCGTAACAGGACGCCCCGATGATGGCAGCGGGCCCGAGGGTGCGACGCGCCTGCGCGATCGCTGCGTCATCCCGCCCTAGGTGGACCCCGTGTGCGGCGCTGCGCAGCGCGAGTTCGACATCGTCGTTGACGATGAAGATCGCGCCGTGTTGCCGGCACGAAGCGGCCAGCGCCCGGGCAACCCGCGTTCGCGCGGCAACGTCCGAGCCCTTGTCGCGGTACTGGAGCAGTCGGGCACCACCGCCCAGCGCCTGCGCGCACTGCTGCAGGAGGACGGCCTCATCCGAGGCCTGCGGTGTGATGGCATAGAGGCCGGCGACCGCGGACATCGCTAGCTGCCCTGAGTGCCTTCCTCGTCCTCGCGGGCCCAGAACAACCGGTCGGGAATGTGCTGGCCCATTCCCGGGCGGTAGCCCGCGCTGAGCGCCTGCCACGTGTATTCCTGCGCGTCGCGCACGGCCTCGGGGATGTCCAGCCCGTTGGCCAGCGTCGCGGCGATGGCGGCTGCCAGGGTGCAGCCCGAACCGTGATAGCTGCCCGGCAGCCGTTGCCAGGCGTCGCTGCGCACCACGCCTTCGCGGGCATAGAGCGTGTTCACCACTTCAGGCGTGTTCTCGTGCGTGCCGGTGATGAGCACGAACTCGGTGCCGAGGTCGAGCAGGCGCCGGGCCGACTCATCCAGCGACGGGTAATCGCTCTCGTCGGCTTCCTCCTGCGCCAGCCTGCGGGCCTCCATGCTGTTCGGCGTCAGCACCGTGGTCTGGGGAATCAGCAGCTCGCGCATCGCCGCGATGATCTCCTCGGTGGCGAGCTCGTCACCGCGGCCCGAGGCGAGCACGGGATCCAGCACCAGCGGCACCTCGGGATAGTCGGACACCACTTCCGCGATCGCAGCGATGATCTCCACGCTGCCCAGCAATCCGATCTTGAACACGCTCACCGGCATGTCCTCGAGGACGCAGCGGGCCTGGTCGGCGATCCACTCCGCATCGAGCGGCATCACTTCCTCGACGCCCACGGTGTCCTGCACCGTGATCGCCGTGATCACCGAGAGCGGATGGCAGCCGAGGCTCGCGAGCGTGAGGAGATCGGCCTGGACACCGGCGCCGCCACTGGGGTCGGACGCCGAGAACGCCAGCACGATCGGCGGGGATTCGGACATGCGGGGAGGGATTGCAGAGGGGATTTGATAGAATTGAATCTTACTCCAAACGACAAGACCAACAGGATCACGATGGCCCCCGCCGAAGCTGCGTTTCGTACCTACATGTGCCTCATCTGCGGCTTCATCTACGATGAAGCCGCCGGCCTGCCGGAAGAAGGCATCCCGGCCGGCACCCGCTGGGAGGACGTGCCGGTGAACTGGGTGTGCCCCGAATGCGGTGCGCGGAAGGAGGATTTCGAGTTGGTGGAGGTGTAGCCGGCTATCGAAGCACCACGCGGCAGCGCCTCGGGTTCATCGTGGCGCACCCACGCAATGATCTCCGACTGAGCGGGCCCGAACATTGGTCCAACGGTCAGGACGGAAGTATTGCCGGCAACCCACCGCCCGTGCAGCCGGTGCCTGCAGCACGAGGTTCATCGCGGCGCACCCCCGCAACGGCGCTGGACCGGGCGGAACCCGACGTCGGTCCAGCGCTCGGCAGGGGAATGATGCCACCAGTCCGCCGCACGTTCAGCCGGTGCCTGCAGATGGCTCCGGCCTTTTCCCGCAAGAGCTGACCAAGGAATCACCTTTATGCGCATCCTCCACACCATGCTCCGCGTCGGCGATCTGGAGCGGTCGCTCAAGTTCTACACCGAGGTCCTCGGCATGCGCGTCCTGCGCCGCAAGGACTATCCCGACGGCAAGTTCACCCTCGCTTTTGTCGGCTACGACGAAGAGGACAAGACCGCAGTGATCGAGCTGACCCACAACTGGGGGGTCGAGAAGTACGAGCTCGGCAACGCCTACGGCCACATCGCACTGCAGGTCGACGATGCCTATCGCGCCTGCGAGGAGGTGCGCAAGCGGGGCGGCAAGGTCACGCGCGAGGCCGGGCCGATGAAGCATGGCACCACCGTGATCGCCTTCGTTGAGGATCCGGACGGCTACAAGATCGAGTTCATCCAGCGGCCGGCCGGGCAGTAGCGCGGCACAGTGCAGGGCAACTACTGGCGGTCACCCGGATGACCGACTCCCCGCTCTTCCTCGCCGGCCTTTGCGGGCTTCGCGGCGAGAGGATTCCCCGGCCCCCCGGCGGAGAGATCGGCGAGCCGCACGAACTCCCCGACTGACAGCATCTCCGGCCGCAGCGACGGCTCGATCCCGGCGGCGCGGATCTGCTCTTGCGAGAGCAGGTCGCGCAAGGCGTTGCGCAAGGTCTTGCGCCGCTGGCTGAAGGCCTGCGCTACGAGCGTCGCGAAGCACCTTTCGTCCTGTGCCGGGTGAGGCAGGGGCCGATGCGGCACCAGCCGCGCGAACGCCGATTCCACCTGCGGCACCGGCAGGAACGCGCCGGGCGGCACGCGCAGCAGCTTCTCCACGCCGAAGCGGTACTGCAGCATCACCGACAAGCGCCCGTAGGTGCGGCTGCCCGGCTGCGCCGCCATGCGCTCGACCACCTCGCGCTGGAGCATGAAGTGGCAGTCGCGCAGGCACGCGCTCTGCGCGGCGAGATGGAACAGCAGCGGGGACGAGATGTTGTAGGGCAGGTTGCCCACGACCCGGAGATCCGGGCCCAGGCTGCAGAAGTCGAAGGCGAGCGCATCGCCCTCGTGAACGCGC
Source organism: uncultured Burkholderiales bacterium (assembly GCA_964523885.1). Lineage (GTDB taxonomy): Bacteria > Pseudomonadota > Gammaproteobacteria > Burkholderiales > SHXO01 > SHXO01. Next base: position 43,663 of record CAZFYX010000015.1, read on the forward strand.
AGCCGCTCCGGCGCGAAGCGCACGCGCAACGCCGCCGCGAGATCGCGGTCGATCTCCACCACGTCCAGAACCGGCACGCGCTCCAGCAGCGGCTGGGTGAGTGCACCCTGCCCCGGCCCGATCTCCACCAGGCGATCTCCCGGTGCAGGCGCGATGGCATCGATGATCCGGGCGACGATGCCGGCGCTGACGAGGAAGTTCTGCCCGAAGCGCTTGCGCGGGACGTGGGTGGGCGGGGCCACGCGCTGCGGCCTACTTGTCCTCGAGCTTGTACTCGATGTAGGCCTTGTCGCGCAACTGGCGGATGTACTCCTGCCACTGCTCGTCGGCCTTGCGGGCGCGGATCGCCTGGCGCGCGGCGATGCGCTGGCGATCCTGCGACATGTCCTGCTCGCGCCGCTCCAGGACCTGCACGATGTGCCAGCCGAAGGCCGTCTTGAACGGCTGGCTCACCTCGCCCGGCTTGAGCGCGGTCATCGCGCGCTCGAACTCCGGCACCGTGTCGCCCGGTGCGATCCAGCCCAGGTCGCCGCCACGGGATGCGCTGGTGTCGTCGGAGTGCAGGCGGGCCAGCTCGGCGAAGTCGCCGCCGTTCTCCACCCGCTCCCGCAGGTCGCCCAGCCGCTTCCTCGCGTCGTTCTCGGACACCACCTCGTTGAGCCGGATCAGGATGTGGCGCGCATGCGTCTGCGTGACCACGACCGGCGTGTCGTTTCCGCGCTTGTCATCCAGCCGGATGATGTGGAAGCCGGCCGGGCTGCGCAGGACGCCCGACACCCCTCCCACCTTCATGCCCTTGAGCGCCTGCAGGAAGATGCTGGGCAGCCGGCCCGCCGGGCGCCAGCCCATCTCGCCGCCCTGCAGGGCATCGGCCGCATCGGAATAGCTCGCGGCCACCTGGCGGAAGTCGGTGCCCTCCTGCAGCGCCTTGAGCGCCGCCTCCGCCCGCCCCTTGCGCAGCTGGAGCTCCTCGGGCCTGGCCTGCTCTGGCACCTGCACCAGGATGTGCGACAGCTTGTACTCGTCGGCCCTGTCGCCGGGGTTCTCCTGCTGGTTGCGCACGAAGTTCTGGATCTCGGCGTCGGTGACATTGACCCGCGAATCGACCTCGCGGTCGCGCAGGCGCGAGATCACGATCTCGGACCGGATGTCCTCGCGGAAGCGGTCGAAGCTCACGCCGCTCTGCTCCACCGCTGTGCGCAGCTGGGCCACGTCCATCTTGTTCTCGGCGGCGATGCGCTTGAGCGCGTTCTCGACGTCGGCATCGGAGGCGCGGATGCCGGTCTGCTTGGCCTGCTGCAGCAGCAGGCTCTTGGTGATCATGCGCTCGAGGACCTGCTTGTCGAGCACGTCGGTGGGCGGCAGCTGCGTGCCCTGCTTGCGCAGCGTGGCGACGGCGATGCGGCGCTCTCGTTCGAGCTCCTTGTGCGTGATCACGTCGTTGTTGACCACCGCCACCACGCGGTCGACCAGGTCCTGCGCGCGCCCGGCGGGCACCGCCAGCGTGGCGGCCAGCAGGAAGGCGGCCAGCATACGCAGCCAGGGAATCCGGGCGTTCTCGATCATCGGTTGTGCTGCTACTCGTTGTCCATTCCGGGGAAGTAATCTTCCGAGGCCGACTCGCCCGGCGCGGCGCGCTCGTAGCCGTAGATGCTCTGCGACAGGAGCTTGAGGGGGTTGAGGCCGACGCTCGACAGCCCGCGCAGCTCGATCTGCGCGAAGAAGGCCTGGGAGCGCTGGGCGGAGGTCACGAAGCTGTGGGCGACGAAGCGCGCCGCCCAGCAGCCGGAAGTGTACTCCAGCCCGGCCAGCCCCTCCACGAGGCTGCCGTCCTGGATCGAGTAGCTGACCCGTCCCAGCCCGCTCCAGTTGCGCGCCAGCGGCCACTGCCCCGCCATGTCGATGTTCTCGAGCTGGTCCCGGGTGTAGCGATAGGCCATGTTGAAGACCTTGCCGGGCTGCGGCCGGTAGCGCATGCCCACGTCGAACTTCTGGAAGTTGCCGTCGTCCTGGTTGAACTGCTGGCTGAGGTCCAGCCACCAGTGGTGGGTCACGTATCCGGTCAGGCCGAACAGGATGTCGGAGGAGTTCGAGGCGCGGTTGTCGTCGGTGCCGAGGTCGACCTGCTGGTCGGTGAAGTAGTAGCGCTGCGCCAGCGTCGCGGTCAGCCGCTGCGTGCCGGTGCGGTCGTCGAGAAACCGGGTGGTCGCCCCGAGCGTGATCTGGTTGGCGTTGTTGATGCGGTCATACCCGCTGAACCGGTTCCAGGTGAAGATCTGGGCGAGGTTGAAGTCGGCCACCGCGGTGTCGAACACCGGCAGGTCGTTCTGGTTCTTGTAGGGGATGTACACGTAGTAGACGCGCGGCTCCAGCGTCTGGGTATAGTTCTGTCCGAAGGCGGAGGTCTGGCGGGAGAAGTTCAGCCCGCTGTCGAGGGTGACCACCGGCAGGGTCCGGCTCACAGTCCCCGACCCGTCGTTGGTGTAGCTGTAGGCGGTGTAGTTCACGCCGGCCTGGGGCACGAAGTAGTAGAAGCCGTCGCCGAAGCGATAGGACGCGGTCGGGTAGTAGACCTGCCGCACGGCGCTCACCTGGTTGTCCTGCTCGAAGTCGACCACCTCGCCGTACATGTTCACGTCGAACCCCCGGACGTTCTGCTCGGCGGCGCGGAACACGACCTGCGGCACCCGCTTGTACGGTGGGGTGACCGGGTTCTGCGGATCCTGCAGGGTCTGGAAGGTCTGGATGCGCCCGTACACCGTCCACGCGTCGCCGTTGTAGTTCAGCGAGCCCTCGCGGGGCAGGTTGGTGATGGACGTGGCGGCGATCTTGTCGGACAGGTCGACGAAGTACTTGTCGTCCGACACGCCCGCGACGTTCAGGTTCCCGGTGAGCCGCGGGGTGAACTGCTGGTCGTGCTTGATCAGGTAGCCCCAGCGGGTGTCGCCGTTGTCCTTCTTGTCGTCGGGCAGGATCTCGGCGCGGATGGTGCCGCTGGAGTGCGGCTCGAGATAGCGGAACTCGTTGCCGAACTGCACCCCGCGGGCCGCCATGACGCGGGTGGACAGGGTGTAGTCCAGGTTCGGCGCGATGTTCCAGTAGTAGGGCAGGGTGAACTCGAAGCCGCTCTTGTTGGTCGTGCCGATCGCCGGAGCGAGGAAGCCGCTCTTGCGCCGGTTGCTGAGCGGGAAGTCGATCCAGGGCGTGTACAGCACGGGCGCACCCTTGAAGTAGAGGGTCGCGCTGTGCGCTTCGCCGGTGTCGGTCAGGCGATCGAGGTCGAGCCGGTCCACGCGCAGGAACCAGTCGTCGTCGCCGACGTCGCAGTTGGTGTAGGTCGCGCGGTCGGCGCGGTAGCGGTCGCGATCGCGCATGACCATGCGATTGGCGCGGCCCCGGGCACCGAACTCGCCGAACTTGTAGCCGGCGTTGTCCACCGTGCCGGTGTCCTTGCCCAGGTTGTACGTGGCACGCTCGCCGGTCATCACGTCGGTGGTTCGGCGGAAGCGGACGTTGCCGGTCGCGACGACCGAGTTCTCGGGGATGAGGTAGGTCAGCTGGTCGGCAGACAGGCGCAGGCCGCGCCTGCGCACGACCACATCGCCGATCGCGTCCACCTGCTTGCCCTGGACCCCCTCGATGCGATCGGCGTCGAGATACAGCGGCAGGTCCTCGTCCGCGCCGGACGATTCGGGCGCCACCATCTCCACATCGAGCTTGAGCCCCAGCCCGCCCGCGGCGGGATTCAGCACGGCCGGGGCCGCCGGGGCGGGACGCTCCGCCGCCGGCTCGCGCCGCCGCCGGGAGGCATCGGGCTCCGCGTCATCGAACGCGAAGGGCTCGTTTCCGGACCCGCTGCCACTGGGCAGCGGAGGGCCGCCAGGGCCGCCAGGCCCTGCGTCCTCGGCCGGCGCCTCGGCGAGTCTGCCGGAGCTGCCCGGGGTGCCGGCGTTGCCGGACTGGGTGGACTGGCGCTCCACCGGCAAGGCCGGCGCACCCGCGCCCTGGTGCGCGCAGGCGGCGACCTGGGCGCAGAGCGCGAGCGCCAGCAGCCTGGGACGCAACGGTGCCAGCGGGAAGTCAGGGGGCAACGGCAATCAGACCGGCCAGGGTGGAAGCGTGCCGCCGCGCGCGCGGGAGGTGTCTCCCCGCGGCAAAGCGCGAGCCAGGCGCCTGCAGGCGCCACGCTGTGCAGGACGAGCTAAAGGTGCGGCGCCGCTGGAACATGGTCGAAGATTTGTTTGCGCGATAAAATCGCACAAAAGCACCGCTGAGGCAACGGAACACTTGACCCGCACCGTCACGCTCGATGCCTGGCTCGCGCGCCACTTCGCCGACCAAGCCTTCACCTACGCGCCGGCATCCGCGGATGCGAGCTTCCGTCGCTACTTCCGCGTCGAGCGGCCCGGCTGCGCGCCGCTCATCGTCATGGACGCACCCCCGGAGCACGAGGACTGCAGGCCCTTCGTCAAGGTCGCGCGTCTGTTCGCGGCCACCGGGGTGCACGTCCCGGAGGTCCTGGCCGAGGATCTCGACAACGGCTACCTGCTGCTCTCCGACCTGGGCAGCACCACCTACCTGCAGGCCATCGACCCGGGCAACGCCGCGGCGCTGTACGGGGAGGCGACGGACGCGCTGGTGCGCATCCAGTCCGCCTCGCAGGAGGGCGTGCTGCCGCCCTACGACCGCGAGCTGCTGCTGCGGGAGCTGCGCCTGTTCCCCGACTGGTACATCGCCCGGCACCTGAGGGTGGAGCTCACGCCCGCGCAGCGTGAGGTCCTCGACCGCAGCTTCGAGGCGATCCTGCAGAACAACCTGGCCCAGCCCAGGGTGTACGTGCACCGCGACTACCACTCGCGCAATCTCATGGTCGCGCACCCCGGCCCCGGCATCCTGGACTTCCAGGATGCGGTGTACGGCCCGATCACCTACGACCTGGTGTCGTTGTTCAAGGACGCCTACGTGAGCTGGGAGGAGGAGCTCGTCCTCGACTGGACCGTGCGCTACTGGCAGAAGGCGCGCAAGGCCGGGCTGCCGCTCGACCACGACTTTCACGCCTTCTACCGGGATTTCGAGTGGATGGGCGTGCAACGGCACATCAAGGTGCTCGGCATCTTCGCGCGCCTGTTCCATCGCGACGGCAAGAGCGGCTACCTCGACGACATGCCGCTGGTGATGCGCTACCTGCGCAAGGCGTGCCAGCGCTACGACGCGCTGCACCCGCTGCTGCGCCTGCTCGACCAGCTCGAGCCGCAGCCCGCCCGCGCCGGCTACACCTTCTGAGCCCGCCGCCCATGCGCGCCATGATCCTGGCTGCCGGCCGCGGCGAGCGCATGCGTCCGCTGACCGACACGACGCCCAAGCCGCTCCTCGAGGTGGGCGGCAGGCCGCTGATCGCCTGGCACATCGACAGGCTGGTACGCGCCGGGGTGCGCGAGATCGTGATCAATCACGCCTGGCTGGGCGAGCAGATCGAGGCCGCGCTGGGTGACGGGCGGGCCTTCGGCGCGTCGATCACCTATTCGCGAGAGGGCACCGCGCTGGAGACCGCCGGCGGCATCGCGCAGGCCCTGCATCTGCTGGGGCGGGATGCGTTCCTGGTCGTGAACGGCGACGTATTCACGGATCTCGATTTCGCCGCCCTGGCCGGGCACGCGCTGGGCGATGCGCTGGCGCATCTGGTACTCATCGACAACCCCGCGCACAACCCACGCGGGGACTTCGCACTGCGGCACGGCGCGGTGAGCGTCGAGGGCTCACCGCGGCTCACCTTCGCCGGGATCGGCATCTATGACCCCGCGCTCTTCGCCGGCATCGCGCCCGGCACGCGGGCTGCCCTCGCCCCCCTGCTGCGCGAAGCCATGCAGCACGGTCGCGTCACCGGGTCGCACTACCGGGGGCGGTGGATCGACGTGGGCACGGCCGACCGGCTGGCCGACCTCGACGCCAGCCTGCGGCGCGACGGCGTCCCGCGCTAGCCGCGCGCCGGCCCCGCACGGGCCCGGTCACCCTCATGCGTGACCGGGGAGACCTATAATCCATTCCATAGTCACCCCAGGCAACGCACATGGCAGACCCCGAGGTTCACCGCAGGCGCAGGCACGCGCTGGCGCGCAGCATGGGCCGCGGCATCGCCGTGGTGTCGACCGCGCCCGAGCGCCTGCGCAACCGCGACGCGCACTTCCCCTTCCGCTTCGACAGCTACTTCCACTACCTGACCGGCTTTCCCGAGCCCGAGGCGGTCGTGGTCGTGGTGGCCGGCGAGGACACCCCGAAGAGCCTGCTGTTCTGCCGCGACAAGGACCTCGAGCGCGAGATCTGGGACGGCTTCCGCCATGGACCGGAGGCGGCCCGCGAGACCTTCGGGTTCGATGAAGCGCACTCGTACTCGAAGCTCGACGAGATGATTCCGCGGCTGCTCGCCGACCAGCCCGCGCTGTTCTGCGACGTGGGCGAGAACAGCGAATGGGACGCGCGCATCATCGGCTGGCTCAACGCCGTCCGCGCCCAGGTGCGCACCGGCATCTCGGCGCCGGGCGAGATCCGCGACGTGCGCAAGCTGCTCGACGAGATGCGCCTGATCAAGGACGAAACCGAGCTCGCGACCATGCGTCGCGCAGCCAGCATCTCGGCCGCCGCACACCGGCGCGCGATGCAGGCCGCCCGCGGCGGGCGCTTCGAGTACGAGATCGAGGCCGAGCTGCTGCACGAGTTCCGCAGCCGCGGCGCACAGGCCCCGGCCTATACGTCGATCGTGGCGGGCGGCGCGAACGCGTGCGTGCTGCACTACGTCGCCAACGACGCGCAGCTGCGCGACGGCGACCTGCTGCTCATCGACGCCGGCTGCGAGCTGGATGGCTATGCCTCCGACATCACCCGCACGTTTCCGGTCGGCGGTCGCTTCAGCGGGCCCCAGCGCGAGCTCTACGAGCTGGTGCTCGCGGCGCAGGCCGCCGCCATCGGGGAGGTGCGTCCCGGCCGCGTGTGGCAGGATCCCCACGATGCGGCGGTGAAGGTGCTGGTGCAGGGCTTCGTCGACCTGGGCCTGTGCCAGGGCAGCGTCGACGGGGTGCTCGAGTCGGGCGACTACAGGCGCTTCTACATGCACCGCACCGGGCACTGGCTCGGCATGGACGTGCACGACTGCGGCGACTACAAGCGCGACGGCCAGTGGCGTGCGCTCGCGCCCGGCATGGTGCTGACGGTCGAGCCGGGCTGCTACGTGCGGCCCGGCGAGGGCGTGCCGGAGCGGTTCTGGAACATCGGCATCCGCATCGAGGACGATGCGGTGGTCACCGCCACGGGCTGCGAGATCATCACCGCCGAGGTGCCCAAGACGGTCGCGGACATCGAGCGTCTCATGCAGGGCTGAGGCCGTGACCGCGCAGACCGATCCCGGCGCGGCGGCCCCGCCACGCTCCCATGACGTGATCGTGATCGGCGGCGGCCCGGTCGGCTCGGCCTTCGCCATCGCCCTGCGTGAGGCAGGGGTGCGCGTGCTGCTGGTCGAGGCGCGCACCGGCCCCTCCACGGACCGGCGCAGCATCGCGCTGTCCTACGGCAGCCGCCTGGTTCTCGAGCGGCTGGGGGTGTGGCCCCGGCTGCAGGACGCCACGCCGATCGAGTCGATCCATGTCTCGCAGCGCGCCGGGTTCGGACGAGCGCTGCTGCACGCCGGGGAAGCGGGCCTGCCCGCCCTGGGCTACGTCGTCCCCTACGCGACGCTGCACGCCGCGCTGACGGCCGGGCTGGCGCACTGCGGCGCAGTGGAGGTCAGGCCCGGCAGCGAGGTCATCGACCTGCGCCCCGACGCGGCCGGCGTGACGGTCGTCTGCCGCAGCGAGGGACGCGAGTGGCAGGCCCGCGCCGCGCTCGCAGTGCTCGCCGACGGCGGCAGCCTCGCCCGCGCCGCGGCGGCCCACAGGGAGCGCGCCTATTCGCAGTCGGCAGTGGTCGCCGAGGTGCGGAGCGGCCGCACGCACGGCAACCGGGCGTACGAGCGCTTCACGCCGGCCGGACCCATGGCACTGCTGCCGAGCGGCGACCGCTTCGCACTGGTGTGGACCACCACTCCGGAACGGGCGACGGAACTGCTCGACCTGGACGACGCGGCGTTCCTGCACGCACTCCAGGCTGCGTTCGGCGGACGCGCCGGGCATTTCGTCGAGTGCAGCGCGCGTGCCGCCTATCCACTGGCGCTGCGCGTCTCCGGGACGCCGCGCCAGCCGCACGTCGCGCTGCTCGGCAACGCTGCGCAGACACTGCATCCGGTCGCCGGGCAGGGGCTCAACCTGGGCCTGCGCGACGCCTGGCAGCTGGCGCAGCTGGCCGCGCGGGAGAGAGGTTCGATCGGGACCACAGCGTTCCTGGAGCGCTACCGCCGCGCGCGCCAGCCCGACCGCGCCAGCACCATCGCGCTGACCGACCTGCTGGTCGGCACCTTCTCCAACGACCTGGGTCCGCTGCGCTGGGCGCGCGGGTTCGGACTCACTCTCCTCGATCTGCTCGCGCCTGCGAAGCGCGCGTTCATCAGCCGGATGACCTTCGGCGGCTAGGCCCCGCCCCACGGCTGCGCGCGGTGCGGCGCGCACGCAACAGCGGGAGCTTTTCCGACCGGCGCGCGAAGCGATTGGGATACAATTCCCTCCCCGCGTTCCCGCCGGACGCCGGGCCACCTCATCCAACCATGCACATCGGCCGCTTTCAGCTCAAGAACAATCTGATCGTCGCGCCGATGGCAGGGGTCACCGACCGGCCTTTCAGGCAGCTGTGCAAGCGGCTCGGTGCGGGAATGGCGGTGTCCGAGATGATCGGCAGCCGTCCCGAGCTGCTGCAGACGCCGAAGAGCCTGCGCCGCGCGGACCACGCCGGCGAGGTCGAGCCGATCAGCGTGCAGATCGCTGGGGCGGACCCGCTGATGATGGCCGAGGCGGCCCGCTTCAACGTCGAACGCGGCGCACAGATCATCGACATCAACATGGGTTGCCCGGCCAAGAAGGTGTGCAACGTCATGGCCGGCTCGGCGCTGCTGCGCGACGAGGCGCTGGTCGGGCGCATCCTCGATGCGGTGGTCGCAGCCGTCCCCGTGCCGGTCACCCTGAAGATCCGCACCGGGTGGGACCCGGCCCATCGCAACGCCATCCGGGTCGCGCAGATCGCCTGCGACAGCGGCATCCAGGCGCTTGCCGTGCATGGCAGGACAAGGGCATGCGGCTTCACCGGCACGGCGGAGTACGAAACGATCGCCGCGGTGAAGGCCAGCTGTCCGCTGCCGGTGGTCGCCAACGGCGACATCACCACGCCCGAACAGGCGCGGCAGGTGCTGGCAGCCACCGGCGCCGACGCCATCATGATCGGCCGCGCGGCCCAGGGCCGCCCGTGGATCTTCCGCGAGATCGACCACTACCTGCGCACCGGCGAGCCCCTGCCCGCGCCCTCGCTGGACGAGATGGCCGGCATCGTGCGCGGGCACCTGCTCGACCTGCACGGCTTCTACGGCGAGGCGGCTGGCGTGCGCATCGCGCGCAAGCACATCGGCTGGTACACCAGGCTGTTGCCGCAGTCGGGCCCGTTCCGGGCCTGCTTCAACCAGCTCGAGTCCGGGCAGGCGCAGCTGGCCGAGGTGGAACGCTACTTCGCCCGGCTCGCCCGGACGCACGCAACGGCAGGCGAAATCGAGGAGGCGCTGGCCGCATGATCAACGAGAACGAGATCGCGCGCTGCGTACGCCGCACGCTCGACGGCTACTTCCGCGACCTGGACGGCGAGCGTCCGGCCGGCATCTACGACATGGTCATCGGCTGCGTCGAGAAACCGCTCATCGAGGTGGTCCTGCACCGCGTGGGCGGCAACCAGACCCAGGCCGCCGAGCTGCTCGGCATGAACCGCAACACGCTGCGCAAGAAGATCCGCGCCTACGGCATCAAGTAATCGCGATGACTGCAACCCGCCAGGCCCTCATCAGCGTTTCCGACAAGACCGGGGTGGTCGATCTCGCCCGCGGCCTCGCGGCGCTCGGCTACGCCATCCTCTCCACCGGCGGCACGGCGCGGCTGCTGGCAGATTCCGCCATCGCCGTGACCGAGGTGGGCCGCTACACCGGCTTCCCGGAGATGCTCGACGGCCGGGTGAAGACGCTGCATCCGAAGGTGCATGCCGGCATCCTGGCCCGGCGGGACAATCCGGCGCACATGCAGGCGATGACGCAGGCCGGGCTGCCGACCATCGACCTGGTGGTGGTCAACCTCTACCCCTTCGTGCAGACCGTGGCCCGCCCCGGCTGCACCCTGGAAGAGGCGATCGAGAACATCGACATCGGCGGTCCCACCATGGTGCGCGCGGCAGCCAAGAACCACGCCCACGTGGCGATCGTCACCGATCCCGGCGACTACGCCGCAGTGCTGCAGGAGCTGCGCGACCGCGGTGCGGTGAGCGGGCAGATGCGCTTCCAGCTCGCCTGCAAGGCCTTCTCGCATACCGCGGCCTACGACGGGGCGATCAGCAACTACCTCACCGCCATCGGGACGACGGGTGAACGCGGGGAGTTCCCGGCGCAGATCAACCTCAGCCTGAAGAAGGTGCAGGACCTGCGCTACGGCGAGAACCCGCACCAGCACGCCGCATTCTACGCAGAGCTGCAGCCGGTGCCGGGAGCGCTGGCCTCGTTCCGTCAGCTGCAGGGCAAGGAGCTGTCCTACAACAACATCGCCGATGCCGATGCCGCGTGGGAGTGCGTGAAGACCTTCGATGCGCCGGCGTGCGTGATCGTGAAGCACGCCAACCCGTGCGGCGTGGCGATCGGCACCAGCGCGCTGGCCGCCTACAAGCGTGCATTCTCGACCGACCCCACCTCGGCCTTCGGCGGCATCATCGCCTTCAACCGCGAGGTCGACGCCGAGGCGGCGGCAGCGGTCACACAGCAGTTCGTCGAGGTCATCATCGCTCCCTCGGTCTCGGAGGATGCACGCAGGGTCCTGCAGGGCAAGCAGAACGCACGCGTACTGCTGGTGCCGCTCGAGCCCGGCGAGAACCGCTTCGACCTCAAGCGCATCGGCGGCGGCCTGCTGGTGCAGACCCCGGACCAGCGCAACGTGGCGCCGTCCGAGCTGAAGGTGGTCACGCGAGTGCAGCCTGACCCGAAGCAGATGGCCGATCTGCTGTTCGCCTGGCGCGTGGCGAAGTTCGTCAAGTCGAACGCCATCGTGTTCTGCAAGGACGGCATGACGGTGGGCGTGGGCGCCGGCCAGATGAGCCGGATCGACTCCGCCCGCATCGCTTCCATCAAGGCGCAGAATGCCAACCTGACGCTGGCCGGTTCGGTGGTCGCGTCGGACGCGTTCTTCCCCTTCCGCGACGGCCTGGACGTGGTGGTGGCCGCCGGCGCGCGCGCGGTGATCCAGCCGGGCGGCAGCATGCGCGACGAGGAAGTGATCGCGGCGGCGAACGAGCACGGCATCGCGATGGTGTTCACCGGGGTGCGGCACTTCCGGCACTAGAACTCACAAGAACAACCGCAGAGGCGCGGAGTTTCGCCGAGAGATGACCCGAATCCAGGTCCGCCCCACTTCGAGCGCTGGCTCCGCCAGTGCCTTGCTCCGCGTCGCTCTGCGCCTCCGCGTCTCTGCGGTTGCATTCGGGGGTGACGCTTGAATCTCCTGGTCATCGGCTCGGGTGGCCGCGAGCACGCGATCGCGTGGCGGCTCGCGCAATCCAAGCGGGTCGGGCGCGTCTACGTCGCGCCGGGCAACGCGGGCACCGCGAAGGAAGACGGCCTGTTCAACGTGCCGATCACCGACATCGGCGACCTGGTCCAGTTCGCGCGCAAGGAAGGCGTGCTGTTGACCGTGGTGGGACCCGAGGCGCCACTGGCCGCCGGCATCGTCGACGCGTTCCGCGCCGCGGGCCTGAAGATCTTCGGCCCCACGCAGCGCGCGGCACGGCTGGAGAGCTCGAAGGACTTCGCCAAGACCTTCATGGTCGAGCACGGCATCCCGACCGCCCGCCACCAGACCTTCTCGGAGGCCGCGGCGGCACACGCCTACATCGACGCCCAGGGCGCACCGATCGTGATCAAGGCCGACGGGCTGGCAGCGGGCAAGGGCGTGGTGGTGGCCATGACGCTGGCCGAGGCCCATGCCGCGGTGGACGACATGCTGGTCGGCAACCGCATGGGCGACGCCGGCGCGCGCGTGGTGGTGGAGGAGTTCGTCGAGGGCGAGGAGGCCAGCTTCATCGTCATGGTCGACGGGCGCAACGTGCTGGCGCTGGCAACGAGCCAGGACCACAAGCGCCTGCTCGACGGCGACCGCGGCCCGAACACCGGCGGCATGGGCGCCTACTCGCCCGCACCGGTGCTCACGCCGGCGCTGCACGGCCGTGCCATGCGCGACGTGATCGCGCCGGTGGTCGCGGGCATGGAAGCGAAGGGCGAGCCCTACACCGGCTTCCTGTATGCGGGGTTGATGATCACGCGCGACCAGCAGCTCAAGGTGCTGGAATTCAACTGCCGCCTGGGCGACCCCGAGACCCAGCCGATCATGATGCGGCTGAAGAGCGACCTGTTCACGCTGGTCGAGCACGCCGTGAACGGGCAGCTCGACCGCGTGGAGGCCGAGTGGGACCGGCGCGTCGCATTGGGGGTGGTGATCGCAGCGGCCGGGTATCCCGAGAACCCGCGCAAGGGCGACGAGATCACCGGGCTGGCCAAGCCCGAGGACGACGTGCGCGTGTTCCACGCCGGCACCTCGCTGTCGGACGGGCGGGTGCTGACCAATGGCGGGCGGGTGCTGTGCGTGACCGCTCTGGGCGATACGGTCCGCTTCGCCCAGCGCCGCGCGTACGAAGTGGCCGAGCGGATCCAGTTCGCTGGCGCACAGATGCGCCGCGACATCGGCTATCGCGCGATCGACGCTCGCCGCAGTCCGCTCTGAACCCGAACCGCAGAGACACAGAGGCGCGGAGGAGTGCAGAGGAGTGCCCTGTGAGAACTGCGATCTCGAGCTCGGCCGCAACCCCGGTGTGGTAATGTCGGGGTGCCATTCTCTGCGAAACTCTGCGCCTCCGCGCCTCTGCGGTTGCCTCGAGGCCTTGCACACATGAATGCCGAAGCCGTCCGCACCTACCTCACCGACCTGCAGAACCACATCGTCGCCCGGCTGACCGGGCTGGACGGGCTCGACTTCCACCGTGACAGCTGGCAGCGCGACGCGGGTGGCGGCGGGACCAGCTGCGTGATCGAGAACGGTCATCTATTCGAGCGCGGCGGCGTCAACTTCTCGCATGTCATGGGCGAGCGCCTGCCGCCCTCCGCGAGCGCCGGCCGGCCCGAGCTCGCCGGTCGCAGCTTCCAGGCGATGGGGGTTTCGCTGGTGCTGCATCCGCGCAACCCCTATGTGCCGACGGTGCACATGAACGTGCGCTTCTTCGTCGCGGAGCAGGCCGGGGCGCAACCGGTGTGGTGGTTCGGCGGCGGGATGGATCTGACGCCCTATTACGGCTTCGAGGAGGACGCGGTCCACTTTCATCGCACCTGCCGCGCAGCGCTGACGCCCTTCGGTGCCGATTGGCATCCGCGCTTCAAGCAGTGGTGCGACGAGTACTTCTTCCTCAAGCACCGCGGCGAGCCGCGCGGCGTGGGCGGCGTCTTCTTCGATGACCTGTCCGAGCCGGGTTTCGACAGCAGCTTCGCGATGATGCGCAGCGTCGGCGACGCCTTCCTCGATGCCTACGCACCCATCGCGGAGCGCCGGCGGCAGCTCGCCTATGGCGAGCGCGAGCGCGACTTCCAGGCCTACCGGCGCGGCCGCTATGTGGAATTCAACCTGGTGTTCGACCGCGGCACGCTGTTCGGCCTGCAATCGGGCGGGCGCACCGAGTCGATCCTGATGTCCTTGCCGCCCATCGTGAAGTGGCGTTACGACTGGCGCCCCGCACCGGGTTCGCCGGAAGCGAAGCTGTACGAGGTCTTCCTGGTGCCGCGCGACTGGGCAAGCCTGTAGCCTTGCCGCTCGGAAATAGCACTTCGAAAGCGCATTGGACACAGAGGGCACAGAGGTTCACGGAGGAAGTTCTCTGCGCCCTCTGTGTCAAGGGCGGTAAGCAGTAGAAGTGGGGGCGAGGCGGCTACTCGCCGAGATAGGCGCGTCGCACCTGCGGGTTGTCCAGCAGCGCATTCGCCGTATCAGTGAGCGTGATGCTTCCGCTCTCCATCACGTAGCCGCGATTGCTCAGTTCCAGCGCCAGCTTCGCGTTCTGCTCGACCAGCAGTACCGTCACGCCCTCGGCAGCCACCCGCCGCACGGTGTCGAAGATGCGCTGGACCATCAGCGGCGCCAGGCCCATGCTCGGCTCATCGAGCAGCAGCAGTTTGGGCTGGCTCATCAGTGCGCGGGCGATCGCGAGCATCTGCTGCTCGCCGCCCGACAACGTGCCGGCAGTCTGTCGCCGCCGCTCCTGCAGGCGCGGGAACAGCTCGTAGGAATGGGCGATGTCGCGTTTGATCGCGGCACGGTCGCGGCGGATGTAGGCCCCCATCTCGAGGTTCTCCTCCACCGTCAGGCGACCGAACACGCCGCGCCCCTCCGGCACCAGCGCGAGGCCCTGCTCCACGAGGTTGAACGACGGCGCACCCGTGACATCCGCCCCGCGGTAGTGGATCGATCCTGCCGCGGGCTGCAACAAGCCGCAGATCGCCTTCAGCGTCGTGGTCTTCCCCGCGCCATTCGCACCGATGAGCGCCACCAATTCGCCTTGCTCCACGCGCAGGTCGATGCCCTTCACGGCGTTGATGCCACCGTAGGAGATGCGCAGGCCCTTGATCTCGAGCAGGCTCACGGCAGCGCACCCCCGAGATACGCCTCAATCACCGCCGGGTCCTTCTGCACCTGCGCAGGCTCGCCTTCGGCAATGCGCTTGCCGTAGTCGAGCACGGCGACGCGGTCGCACAGGCCCATCACCAGCTTCACGTCGTGCTCGATCAGCAGGATGGTGACGCCGTCGCCGCGGATCTGCTCGAGCAGCCCGCGCAGCCCCGTGGTTTCGGTGGCATTCATGCCGGCGGCCGGCTCGTCGAGCGCGAGCAGCTTCGGATCGGTGGCCAGTGCACGGGCGATCTCGAGCCGACGCTGGTCGCCATAGGACAGGTTCTTCGCCTGCGCGTGCGCATGCCGCCCGACGCCGACATAGTCGAGCAGCTCGCGTGCCCGCTTGCGGATGCCAGCCTCCTCCGCGCGGGTCCGGGCATCGCGCAGGATGGCGCCGATCGGTCCGGCGTGCGTGCGCAGGTGCCGCCCGACCATCACGTTCTCCAGTGCCGTCATGTGTGCGAACAGGCGGATGTTCTGGAACGTGCGCGCCACGCCCGCGTCGACGATGACGTGCGGCTTGCGGCCGGTGACGTCGGTGCCGTCGACCAGGACGCGCCCGTTGTCGGGCTTGTACAGCCCGGTGAGCAGGTTGAACAGCGTGGTCTTGCCCGCGCCGTTCGGCCCGATCAGGCCGTAGATCACGCCCCGCTCGATGGCAATCGAGACCTCGGTCAGCGCGTGGACGCCACCGAAGGACTTGCTGAGCGACCGGGCTTCGAGCAGGGCCATGCCGGGATCAGGTCTTCTCGGGCGCGCTCTCGGCCGCGGCGAACTCCCGCTGCCGGATGGGCGAAGGCCACAGGCCAGCCGGGCGCAGCAGCATGACCAGGATCAGGGCGAGCCCGAACAGCAGCATGCGCAGGCTCTCGGGATCGAGGATCACCTTGCCGAACAGCTGCTGCTGCACGGGCGAGGCGGTGTGCCGGAGCACCTCGGGCAGCGTGGACAGCAGGACCGCCCCCAGCACCACGCCGGCCACGTGACCCATCCCGCCGAGGACCACCATGCACAGCACCATGATCGATTCGAGCAGACCGAAGCTCTCCGGGCTGACGAAGCCCTGCACGGCGGCGAACAACCCGCCGGCGACCCCGCCGAAGGTCGCGCCCATGGCGAAGGCCAGCAGCTTCACGTTGCGGGTGTTGATCCCCATCGCCTGCGCAGCGATCTCGTCCTCGCGGATGGCGATCCACGCGCGACCGATGCGTGAATCCTGCAGGCGCAGGCAGATGAACATCACCAGCAGGGCGAGGCCGAGGAACAGGTAGTAGTGCAGGTGGGTACCGGGCACGGTGATGCCGAACAGCTCGTGCTGGCGGGTGAACTCCATCCCCGCCACCGCGATCGGGTCGATCCGGTTCACGCCCTGCGGCCCGTTGGTGATGTTGAGCGGCGCGTTGAGGTTGTTCAGGAAGATGCGGATGATCTCGCCGAAGCCGAGCGTCACGATCGCGAGATAGTCGCCGCGCAGGCGCAGCGTGGGCGCCCCGAGCAGGACCCCGAACAGGGCCGCGACCCCGGCACCCAGCGGGAGCAGCACCCAGAACGGCAGGTGCAGGCCGAAGTGCGGCGAGGCCAGCAGCGCATAGGTGTAGGCGCCCACCGCATAGAAGGCGATGTAGCCGAGGTCGAGCAGCCCGGCGAACCCCACCACGATGTTGAGCCCCATCGCGAGCATCGCGTAGAGCAGCGCGAAGTCGACGATGCGCACCCAGGTGCGCGACAGCGACGCCTCGAGCACGAACGGCAGCACCAGCAGCGCGATGCCCACCAGCGCCAGGCCGATCCAGCGGGCCTGCGGGTGGTGCTTGAGACGTTGCAGGGCGTTCATCGGGCGAGAGGCGAGAGGCGAGAGGCGAGAGAGCCAGTGGCGGGTCGAGGTGTCAACACGACGGGACAACCGCCCATTTGAAGCATAGCCAGGCCTGTGCTCCGGACCTCTAGCCTCTCGCCTCTAGCCTCTAGCCTTGCGCTCACGCCCGCTCCGCCACCCGCTCGCCCAGCAAACCGGTCGGGCGGAACACGAGCACCGCGATCAGCACGACGAAGGCGAACACGTCCTGGTAGTGGCTGCCCAGGAACCCGCCGGTCAGGTCGCCGATGTAGCCCGCACCGATGCTCTCGATCAGTCCGAGCAGCAGTCCGCCGAGCATGGCCCCGCCGAGATTGCCGATGCCTCCGAGCACCGCGGCGGTGAACGCCTTCAGCCCGAGGATGAACCCCATGTAGTAGTGCGCGATGCTGTAGTTGGCGCTGACCAGCACGCCGGCGATGGCGGCGAGGGCGGAGCCGATGACGAAGGTCGCGGAGATGATGCGGTTGATGTTCACGCCCATCAGACCCGCCACCACCTGGTTCTCGGCGGTGGCGCGCATCGCGCGGCCAAGCCGCGTGAAGTGCACCAGCGCGAGCAGCCCGGCCATGATCAGCGCCGACACCACGATGATCAGGATCTGCACGTCGGTGATCGTGGCGCCGAACACGTTATGCGGCGTAGGCGTGATCAGCTGGGGAAAGGTGTGGTAGCGCCGGCCCCACACCAGCATCGCGATGTTCTGGAGCAGGATCGACACGCCGATGGCGGTGATCAGCGGCGCCAGCCGTGGCGCACGCCGCAGCGGACGATAGGCGACCCGCTCGATGGAGAACCCGAGCAGCATGCACACGCCCATCGCCACCACCAGCGCCAGCAGCACCACCAGCGGCCCGGGCAGGCCCAGCCCGGCGGCGGCGATCCCGGTCATGACGGAGAGCGCCGTGAGCGCGCCGACCATGACGACGTCGCCATGGGCGAAGTTGATCAGGCCCAGGATGCCGTAGACCATGGTGTAGCCAAGCGCCACCAGGGCGTACACGCTGCCCAGGACCAGCCCGTTGAGGATCTGCTGTAGGAAGATGTCCATAAAAAACGGCGCCCGAGGCGCCGTTTTGCGTCAGCTGCGGCTCATCTCCAAGTGTAGCGTGCCGGGAGAGCGGCCGGCGGGGTCAGCCGCCGATGGTCTCGATGTACTCCCATTTGCCGCTCTTCACCTGGTACAGGCTGATGCTGCCACCCTTGATGTCACCCTTGTCGTCGAAGGCGATGTTGCCGGTGACACCCTGGTAGGCGATGCCGGCGAGCACCGGGAGGTACTTGGCAGGGTCGGTGGAGCCGGCCTTCTTCATCGCCTCGATCATGACGTTGGCGGCGTCATAGGCGTACGGGGCGTACAGCTGTATCTCCTGGTTGAACTTCGCCTTGTACTTGTCGGCGAAGGCGGTGCCGCCGGGCATCTTGTCCAGCGGCACGCCCGGCGATGACGCGTAGGCGCCTTCGGCCGCATCGGCGGCGAGCTTCAGGAACTCCGCGGTCTGCGTGCCGTCGCCGGACAGGTACTTGGCGGTCAGCCCCAGGTTCTTGATCTGCTTCATCATCGGCCCGGCTTGGGCGTCCATGCCGCCGTAGAAGATCAGGTCGGGGTTCTTGCCCTTGATGCTGGTCAGGATCGCGGTGAAGTCGGTCTTGGTGGTGTCGGTGAACTCGCGGGTGACGATGGTCGCCCCGGCCGCCTTGGCCGCCTTCTCGAACTCGTCGGCCAGGCCCTGCCCGTAGGCAGAGCGATCATCGATGATGGCGATGTTCTTGGCGCCCAGCTTGTTCACCGCGAACTCGCCCAGGACCTTGCCCTGCTGGGCGTCGTTGGCCATGACGCGGAAGGCGGTCTTGAAGCCCTGGTTGGTGTAGGTGACGTTGGTCGCAGAGGGCGAGATCTGCGGGATGTTGGCGTCATGGTAGAGCTTGGAGGCCGGGATGGTCGTGCCGGAGTTCAGGTGGCCGATCACGCCGGCCACCTTGGCATCGACCAGCTTCTGCGCCACGATCGTGCCCTGCTTGGGATCAGCCTGGTCGTCCTCGGACAACAGCTCGAACTTGGCCTTCTTGCCGCCGATCTCGACTCCCGCGGCGTTGGCTTCGTCCAGCGCCAGCCGGACGCCGTTCTCGTTGTCCTTGCCAAGGTGGGCGATCGAGCCCGTGAGCGGGCCGGCATGCCCGATCTTGGTGGCGCCCTCTTCCTTGCTGCCGCAGGCGGCAAGGCCCAGCACGGCAACGGCTGCCAGTGCGGCGGACAGGCCCTTCATCCCAACCCCCAGGTCTGCTCTCATGCGCTCTCCCATGGACGGCCCCTGCCGTCGATCGCGCGGATTATTGTCCGTCGCCATGCGAAAGTCAAAAGCGCGAGGGATTCATCGACTTGCGCCGCACCGGCGGACAAAGAAAAAGCCGGCCAGGGGCCGGCTTTCCCGATTGCGCTGGAACGACGCTCAGTTCAGCGACAAGATGTACTTGACCATGACCTTGATGTCGGCTTCCGGCACGTTGTTGGGCGGCATCGGGATGCTGCCCCACACGCCACCGCCGCCGGCCTTCACCTTGGCATCGAGCTTGGCGGCCGCGCCGGCATCGCCCTTGTACTTCTTGGCCACGTCCTTGTAGGCCGGGCCGACCAGCTTCTTGTCGACCGAGTGACAGGCGAGGCAGTTGTACTTCTGCAACAGCTGCTGCGGGTCTTGCGCCTGCGCCGGGACACTGGCGGCCACGCCCGCGAGGGCGAGCAGCGCGAACAGAACCTTCTTCATCTCCGGAAACCTCTTCTGGTTGATGGTCAAAGCGCGCCGATTTTATAGCCTTTCCCGGTGATTTGGGTAGCGTCGGCCGGATGCGCCGGGGCGGGAGCCCAGGGTGTCCAGCAGCCGGCCCGGCTCGTCGATCGGGGGCAGGCAACTAACGCCCTGGCAGACCCATGCGTTGACGCCACTTCGCAGCGGCTTTTCCAGCGCAGCCGGGAGCCCGGCCTGCCGGTCGTCCACCAGCAGATCGAGCCGGCGTGGCGCGTACACGCTGTTGAGCGTACGCAGCCATGGCAGCGCCGCCGCCGCACTGCCGCGCACGATCACCACGGTGGGCGGCTCGATGTGCTCGTCAAGCGCCTGCACCAGCGTCGGGCAGCTCGCGGCACGTTCCTCCAGCTGCGGGAAGAACAGGCGCAGGGCGCGCTCGGCCGCATCCAGGTAGCGCCGCTCCCCCAGCAGGTGGCCCAGGCGCTGCAGCGCCATGGCCGCCACGCCGTTGCCCGAGGGCGTGGCATTGTCGTGTCCCGGCTTGGGGCGCAGGATCAGCGACTCGTGGTCGTGGCTGGTGAAGAAGAAGCCGCCTGCCGCGGCGTCCTCGAAGCGCTGGAGCAGCAGGTCGGCAAGCTGGACCGCCAGGTCCAGGTCCTCGCGGCGGAAGTCGGCCTGCAACAGCTCCACCAGTGCGGCGAGCAGGAACGCGTGATCGTCCAGGTAGGCGTTCAGGTGCGCCCGGCCGTCCTTGTACGTCGCCTGCAGCGCGCCGTCGCGCCACATCGCCTGGCGCAGGAAGGCCAGCGCGCCATGCGCCGACCGGAGCCAGTCCGCCCGGTCGAAGATGCGGGCGGCGTGCGCCATGCCGTGGATCATGAGCGCGTTCCACGCGGTGAGGATCTTCTCGTCCCGGCCCGGACGCACGCGCTGCTCGCGCCGGGTGAACAGCTTCGCGCGCGCCGACGCCAGCAGCCGGTCCACCTCGGCCTCGGGCAGGCCCACCCGGGTCGCGACCTCGGCGCCGGTCCGGGCGACGCGCAAGTGCCAGTGCCGGTCCTCGAAATTGGGCGGCCCCGACAAGCCGAGTGCCTGCTCCACGACGGCGAACTCATCCCCGTCCAGCAGCGCCGCGACCTCCTCGCTCGACCAGACGTAGAAGCGGCCCTCCTCATGCTCGCTGTCAGCGTCCAGGCTCGAGTAGTACCCGCCCTCCGGCGCCTGCATCTCGCGCATCACCCAGGCAGCGGTCTCCTCGCACACCTGCGCGAAGCGCGGGTTGCCGCTGACCAGCCATGCGTCCGCATACAGGCGCAGCAACGCGGCGTTGTCATAGAGCATCTTCTCGAAGTGCGGGATGGCCCAGAACCGATCGACGCTGTAGCGGCAGAAGCCGCCGCCGAGCTGGTCGTAGATGCCGCCCCTGGCCATCGCGTCCAGCGTCTGCAGCGCCACCTCCAGCACTGCACCGTCCTGTCGCACCGCGCCTTCGCGCAGGCACAACTCCAGTTCGAACGGATGGGGGAACTTCGGCGCCGAGCCCAGGCCCCCGTACTCGCGATCGAACTGGGACTGCAGCGCCTGGATCGCCAGCGTCCGCGGTGCGCTGTGCAGCACGACGCCGGCCGCCGGTGCGGGAAGCGTGCGCTGCAGGACCGCCGCCAGCTCTTCGCTCTGCTCCGTGACCGCAGCGCCCTGCTCGCGATAGACCTCCGCCACGCGCAGCAGCAACTCCCCGAATCCGGGCAGGTGGTAGCGCGGCGTGCTGGGGAAGTAGGTCCCGCCGAAGAACGGCCGCTGGTCCGGCGCGAGGAACATCGTGAGCGGCCAGCCGCCGGCACGCCGGGTGAGCAGCTGGTGCGCAGTCTGGTAGATCTGGTCGAGGTCGGGGCGCTCCTCGCGGTCGACCTTTATGCACACGTAGTGCTCGTTCATGATTGCCGCGATCCCTGCATCCTCGAAGGATTCGTGCGCCATGACGTGGCACCAGTGGCACGCCGAATAGCCGATCGACAGGAGGATCGGCCGGTTCTCCGCGCGGGCGCGGGCGAGCGCCTCCGGCCCCCATGGGTACCAGTCGACGGGATTGCCGGCGTGCTGCTGCAGGTAGGGGCTGGTCTCCCGGGCGAGTCGGTTGGGCATGATTGCTCCGGACAGGAGGCCGGGGTGGGACACGGCGGCAACCGCCGCACTCCCGTCGAGTGGCGCGGCTACAGGCCGAGCCCCGGCCAGATCTCGTCGATACGCTGCTTCACGTCGGGGTCCATGGCGATCGGCGTGCCCCACGCACGGCTGGTCTCGCCCGGCCACTTGTTGGTGGCGTCGATGCCCATCTTCGAGCCCAGCCCGGACACCGGGCTGGCGAAGTCCAGGTAGTCGATCGGGGTGTTCTCCACGATGAGCGTGTCGCGAGCCGGGTCCACGCGCGTGGTGAGCGCCCAGACCACCTCCTTCCAGTCGCGGATCTGCACGTCGTCGTCGACCACCAGGATCAGTTTCGTGTACATGAACTGGCGCAGGAACGACCAGATCCCGAACATCACGCGCTTGGCGTGTCCCGGGTACTGCTTGCGCATGCTCACCACCGCGAGGCGGTAGCTGCAGCCCTCGGGCGGGAGGTAGAAATCGGCGATCTCCGGGAACTGCTTTGTGAGCAGCGGCACGAACACCTCGTTGAGCGCGACGCCGAGCACCGCGGGCTCGTCCGGCGGCTTGCCGGTGTAGGTGCTGTGGTAGATGGGGTCGCGGCGCGTGGTGATGCGATCGACCGTGAAGACCGGGAAGCGCTCCTGCTCGTTGTAGTAACCGGTGTGATCGCCGAACGGGCCTTCGAGCGCCAGATCACCGGGCTGGATGGTGCCTTCGAGCACGATCTCGGCGCTGGCGGGCACCTGCAGGTCGCTGCCGATGCACTTCACCAGCTCGGTGCGAGCACCGCGCAGCAACCCGGCGAACTGGTACTCGGACAGGGTATCGGGCACCGGCGTGACCGCCCCCAGGATGGTGGCCGGATCGGCTCCCAGTGCGACGGCCACCGGGAACGGCTGGTCCGGGCTCGACTGGCAGTGGTCGCGATAGTCGAGCGCGCCGCCGCGATGGGCCAGCCAGCGCATGATGAGGCGATTGCGCCCGATGACCTGCTGGCGATAGATGCCCAGGTTCTGCCGCTTCTTGTGCGGCCCGCGCGTCACCGTCAGCCCCCAGGTGATCAGCGGCGCGGCGTCGCCCGGCCAGCAGGTCTGGATCGGCAGCCGCGCGAGGTCCACGTCGCTGCCTTCCCAAACCACCTCCTGACACGGGGCGGAGGAGCGCTCCTTCGGCGCCATGTCGAGCACCTTCTTGAGCACGGGCAGCTTGTCCCAGGCGTCCTTCAGGCCGCGCGGGGGATCCGGCTCCTTGAGGTACGCGAGCAGCTTGCCCACCTCCCGCAGCGCCTCGACCGAGTCCTCGCCCATGCCCAGCGCCACGCGCCGGGGCGTGCCGAACAGGTTGCCCAGCACCGGGATGGTGTGCCCGGCGGGCTTCTCGAACAGGATGGCCGGTCCGCCCGCCTTGAGCACGCGGTCGCAGATCTCGGTCATCTCGAGCCGCGGAGACACCTCGACGCCGATGCGCCGAAGCTCGCCCTGTTTCTCGAGTTGCGCGAGAAAGTCGCGCAGGTCGTCGTAGCGCATCAGCCGTGGCGCATCACAGAACCGGGTTGGCGCCGCCGTCCATGGGAACGATCGCGCCGGTGATGTAGCCGGCGCGCGCGGAGGCGAGGAACACGGTGAGCTCGGCCACGTCGCGCGCCGAGGCGTAGCGGCGCAGCGGCACCTTCGCCTCGCCCTGCGCCAGCACCTCGGCCTCGGTGACGCCGCGCGACTTCGCCTCCAGCCGCAGCGCCTCCTGCACGCGCTCGGTCATGGTGGCCGCGGGGTTGATCGCATTGATGCGGATGCCTTTCGGGCCATAGACGTTCGCCAGGCCCACCGTGGCGAGCATCAGGGCTGCATTGGCCGAGCCGCCGGGCAAGTGGATCGGCGTGGCGACCTTGCCGCCCATGCCGATGATGTTCACCACCACGCCCCCGCCCCGCGCCGCCATCCTCGGCAGCAGCGCGTCGAGCATGTGCACGTAGGTGAAGTACTTGGCGTCCATGGCATCGTGCCACGAGCTGGCGTTGAGCTCGTCGGGCAGGTAGCGCTTCGCCGCGCCGGCGGAGTTGACCAGGATGTGGATGGGGCCGAGCGCGGCCTCTGCGCGCGTGGCAGCCTCCTGCGCGGAGGCCGCCTGGCGCAGATCCGCCGCGACGGTCTGCACGCGATCG
Source organism: uncultured Burkholderiales bacterium (assembly GCA_964523885.1). Lineage (GTDB taxonomy): Bacteria > Pseudomonadota > Gammaproteobacteria > Burkholderiales > SHXO01 > SHXO01. The sequence goes on from CAZFYX010000015.1 coordinate 67,435, forward strand.
CCGGCGTTCAGCCTTGTGCGCGCCTGGTCGAGGTTGGCGGCATCGCGCGAGACCAGCGCGACACGCGCCCCTTCGGCGAGGAATGCTTCGGCGCATGCAAGGCCGATGCCCTTGCTGCCGCCGGTGATGAGGACGTTCCTGCCTTCGAGCTCGAGATCCATGCTGCCTCCGTTGGGTGGCCCGACTATAGCAGGGCCGCGGGGTGCGGCTACAGGAGGGCGCCGGCGATCCCGGCGAAGATCGCCGCGCCCACCCAGTTGTTGTTGAGGAAGGCCTGGAAGCAGCGCGGCGGCAGGCGCTCGCGGATGAGCACGTACTGGTAGGCCACGAGGGCGGCCGCCGCGGCCAGCCCTGCGTAATAGGGCCAGCGCAGGGCGCAGTGCATCCCGAGCCCGACCATCATGGCGAGGAACACCGCCTGGCAGGCGAGCACCGCCGCCACGTCGAAGCGCCCGAACAGGATCGCGGAGGTGCGGATGCCGATCTTCAGGTCGTCGGCCCGGTCCACCATCGCGTACTCGGTGTCGTAGCCGACGGTCCACACGATGTTGGCCAGCAGCAGCCACCAGCCCTCCGCGGGCACCGTGCCGAGCACGGCCGCGTAGCCCATCGGGATGCCGAAGCCGAACGCGATGCCCAGGTACGCCTGCGGCATCGCGAAGAAGCGCTTGGTGAAGGGATAGGTGACGGCGAGGAACAGCGCGAGGAACGAGAGCAGGACGGTGAGCGTGTCGAGCTGCAGCACCAGCAGGAAGGCGACCAAGGCGAGCGCGCCCGCCAGCAGGAGCGCCTCGATGACACCGATGTGGCGCGCGGCCAGGGGGCGCTCGCGGGTGCGCTCGACATGCGGGTCGAAGTCGCGATCGGCGAAGTCGTTGACCACGCAGCCGGCCGAGCGCATGAGCAGCGTGCCCGCCATGAAGATCGCGAGCACCTTCAGGTCCGGCAGTCCGCCTGCCGCGAGCCACAGCGCCCAGAGCGTGGGCCACAGCAGCAGCAGCGTGCCGATGGGCTTGTCGAGGCGCATGAGCTTCGCGTAGAGCCCGATGCGGTTGGCGATGCCGAGGCTTGCGGGCGTGTCACGCATTGGCAATCACCGCGTTTACCGCAGACGACGCAGAGGAACGCAGAGGAAGTCCTCGGCTGCCTGCACTTCAACTGCTCTGATCGGCGCGGGCCCGTTCGCCGGCTTTGCGTTCACACCCAAAGGCATTCCTTTGCGGCCTCTGCGTCCTCTGCGGTCGATGCGTTCTCGAGATCGGCGCGACTAGACCCTGCGCGGTTCGATCGCGGTTAGGATGCCCTGCATGATCTGCAGCGGCGTCGGGGGGCAGCCCGGCACTGCCACATCCACCGGGATCACGTTCGACACCCGCCCGCGGGTCGCGTAGCTCTCGCCGAAGATGCCGCCGGTGCACCCGCAGTCGCCTACCGCCACCACCAGGCGCGGTTCCGGCGTGGCATCGTAGGTGCGGCGCAACGCGGTCTCCATGTTGCGCGACACCGGGCCGGTCACCAGCAGCAGGTCGGCGTGGCGCGGGCTGGCCACGAAACGGATGCCGAGCCCTTCGAGGTTGTAGTACGCGTTGTTGGTCGCGTGGATCTCCAGCTCGCAGCCGTTGCACGATCCCGCGTCGATCTGGCGGATGGTCAGGGCTCCGGCGAAGCGGCGCAGCACCTGCTCCTGCAGGCGCTGTGCCGTGACCCGCAACCTCTCGTCGGCGGCCGGTGGCGGCTCGGTCAGCACGCCGGTACGGGCGATCTGCTTGAGGATCCGCAGCATCTATAGGTCCTGCCCGCTGTAGCTCAGGTTGAACGACTTGTTGATCAGGGGAAAGTCGGGAACGATGTTCCCGATCACTGCGTGCTCGAGCACGGGCCAGTTCTGCCACGACGGATCGTGCGGGTGAACGCGCCGCAGCGCGCCGTTGGCGCCGCACTCGATGGCCACCATCACCTCGCCGCGCCAGCCTTCCACCCAGCCCACGCCGCGGCTGTTCTCCGGCGGGGTCGGGAACAGCGCAGCGACCGGCCCCTCGGGCAGGCGCTTGACGATGCGGCGGCACAACTCCAGCGACTCGAGCACCTCCTCGAAGCGCACCGCGACCCGCGCTGCCACGTCTCCCGCGGTCTGGGTCACCATGTTGACCCCCAGCTCGTCGTAGGGCGCGGGGCGCAGCTGTGCGCGCACGTCCAGCGCGATGCCGCTCGCCCGCCCCGCCAGCCCGGTGAGTCCGAGGCGCTGGGCGAGCTCGGTCGTGACGCGCCCGGTCCCGGTCAGACGGTCCTGCAGGCCGGAATGCTCGTCGAAGATGGCGCGCAGACGGCTGACCTCGGCACGCACCACATCGATCTGCGCGTGCAGCGCGTCCACGCCGTCCGGCGACAGATCCGCGCCGACGCCCCCCGGCACCACCCGGTCCATCAGGTAACGATGTCCGAACAGCGCCGCGTTGGTGCGCAGGCAATCCTCCTTCAGCCGCGACATCTGCACCAGGCCGAACGCCAGGCCGGAGTCGTTGGCAAGATAGCCGAGGTCGCCGAGATGGTTGGCAATGCGCTCGCGCTCGAGGAACAGGGCACGCAACCACACGGCGCGTGCCGGCACGGTGACGGCGGCGGCGGACTCGGCCGCCATCGCGTAGGCCCAGGCGAAGGCGACGGTGGAGTCGCCGCTCACCCGCCCGGCCAGCCGCGCACCCTCGTGAACCCCGAGGGCCTCGAAGCGCTTCTCGATGCCCTTGTGGACATAGCCCAGGCGCTCCTCCAGCCGCAGCACGCGCTCGCCCACCACGGAGAAGCGGAAGTGCCCCGGCTCGATGATGCCCGCGTGCACGGGCCCCACCGGGATCTCATGCACGCCCTCGCCCTGCACCGGGACGAACGGGTACTCGTCGGGCACCGGCTCGAATGCCTTCCCTGCGTCCACCGACTTGCGCAGCGGGAATTCGCCGGCCGGCCAGGCCGTGTGCCGCAGCCAGCGCCGCGTGTCCTCCGCGCCACGCGCGCGCACACCGACCAGGTCGAAGGCGGCGCGCTGCATGCGGTTCGCCGGCGCGAACAGATCGCCCAGATCGGGATACTCCGGCGACTGCACGGACAGCGGCAGGGTGATCCAGAACAGCCCCTCGGGCAGTCCGAGCGCGGCGTGGACCGCCAGCGTCCGGCCGTCGTCCGCACCCCACAGCGCGATCAGGCGCCCGCCCTTCTCCCAGACCTGGTGCGCGGTGAGGCGCCAGGAGGCGCCGTCGACGAACGCGTGCCACACGCGGGCGGCGCCGGGCAGCGGATCGAAGCTCACCATCAGGTCGCCGACCTTTGCCATCGCCTCACCCCAGCATCGCTGCCGCCTGGCGATACCAGTTCGCCAGGTACGGCGGAATGTACAGCCCCAGCAGCAGCACCAGCGCGAGGTGCACGAACACGGGCAGCGCGGAGGGCGGATGAGGCAGGCGCCTGGCGGTGGTCTCGCCGAACACCATGCCCTGCACCCGCACGAAGATGGCGGCGAACGCCACCCCGAGCCCGAGCAGCAGCACCGGCGTCGCCCATGGGTGGTCGCGCATCGCGGTGGTGAGGATCAGGAACTCGCTGGCGAACACGCCGAAGGGCGGCAGCCCGAGGATCGCGAGCGTGCCGATCATCAGGGCCCAGCCCACCGCCGGGCTGGCCTGGACCAGGCCGCGGATGTCCTCGATGTTCTGGCTGTGGGTCTTCTGCGCGGCGTGTCCCACGGCGAAGAAGATGGCCGACTTGGTGAGCGAGTGCGCGGTCATGTGCAGCAGACCCGCGAACGAGGCCACCGGCCCGCCCATGCCGAAGGCGAAGGTGGCGATGCCCATGTGCTCGATCGACGAGTAGGCGAACAGCCGCTTCACGTCGCGCTGGCGGGACAGGAAGAACGCCGCCACGATCACCGAGAGCAGTCCGAACCCCATCATGAGGTAGCCGGCGGAGTGCCCGCCCAGCGCCGCGTCGGCGAGGACCTTGTTGCGCAGCACCGCGTACAGGGCCACGTTGAGCAGCAGGCCGGACAGCACCGCAGAGATCGGCGTGGGGCCCTCGGCGTGCGCGTCGGGCAGCCAGTTGTGCAGCGGCGCGAGGCCGACCTTGGTGCCGTAGCCGACCAGCAGGAACACGAAAGCGATGCCCACCACGGTGGGCTCGAGCTGGTCCTTCACCTCGTTGAGGTGGGTCCAGAGCAAGGCGGTGCCGCCGGCGCCGAGGACGCGCTCGGCCGCCAGGTAGAGCAGGATGGTGCCGAACAGCGCCTGCGCGATCCCCACCCCGCACAGGATGAAGTACTTCCACGCTGCCTCCACGCTCTCCGGAGTGCGGTACAGGCTCACCAGCAGCACGGTGGCCAGCGTGGCCGCCTCCATCGCCACCCAGAGGATGCCCACGTTGTTGGTGAGGAGTGCCACCAGCATCGTGAACATGAACATCTGGTACATGCCGTGATAGAGGCGCAGTCGCGGCGCCGAGAGCTTGCCGCGCTCCTGCTCCACACGCATGTAGACGCGGCTGAACAGTGCGGTCGTGCAGCCCACGAACGCGGTCAGGGCGACCAGGAACACGTTGAACGGATCGACGAAGAACAGCTCGTCCAGCGCGGTGACCGGCCCGAACGAGATGATGTGCGCGGTGAGCGCGGCGGCGGCCAGCAGGGTGAGCAGGCTCATCGCGGCGTTGGCCTCGGCCGCCCACGGCCGGTGGCCCCAGGTGCCCAGGATCAGCGCCCCGGCCAGCGGCAACGCCAGCACCAGCAGCAGCTCGGTCACCGGCGCTCCTTGAGGTGTTCGAGGTGCTGCAGGTCGAGGCTGTCGAAGGTCTCGCGGATCTGGAAGAAGAAGATGCCGAAGATGAAGGTGCCCACCAGCACGTCGAGCGCGATGCCCAGCTCGACCACCATCGGCATGCCGTAGGTGGCGCTGGTGGCGGCGAAGAACAGGCCGTTCTCCATGGCCAGGAAGCCGATCACCTGCGCCACCGCCTTGCGCCGCGTGATCATCATCAGGAACGAGACCAGCACGCTCGCCATGGCGATGCCCAGGGTGCCGCGGGTGATGGTGCCGGCAAGCTCCGAGATCGGCAGCGCCACGTTGAAGGAGACGATCACCAGCACGATCCCGATGAGCATGGTGGTGGGGATGTTGATCAGCGTCTCGACGTCGGCGCGCAGGTTGAGCCGCTCGACCAGCCGGTGCAGGATCCACGGCAGCACCCCGACCTTGAGCGCCACCGTCAGCAGCGCCGAGAAGTAGAGGTGCGGCTGGTGCAGGGCCGCGGCGACCAGCAGCGTGTTGGCGGTGAGCACCGCGCCCTGCAGTGCGAACAGGTGGATCAGGCGCAGCAGGCGGCGCTGCGCCAGCATGGCAAAGGCGATCAGCAGCAGCAGCGCGGCCATCAGGTTGATCAGCTGGGTGACCAGGCCGGTGCTCACCGCGCCTCCAGCAGGAAGTGGATCAGCATGCCGAGCACGGCGAGCATGAACGCCATGCCGAGGAATTCCGGCACGCGGAAGATCCGCATCTTGGCCGAGATGGTCTCCAGCACCGCGAGCCCGGCGCCCAGCGCGGCCAGCTTGCCGCCCTGCACGAGGATGGCGACCGGCATCATCACCCAGTCGCCGGCCTCGGCGATGCCCCAGGGCACGAACAGCGCCACCCCGATGGCCATGTAGGTGAGCAGCTTGAGCGCGTGGGCCCACTCCATCAGCGCGAGGTGGCGGGCCGAGTACTCCAGGATCAGCGCCTCGTGCACCATGGTGAGCTCGAGGTGGGTCGCCGGGTTGTCCACCGGGATGCGGGCGTTCTCGGCCAGCAGCACCATCAGGAAGGCCACGCCGGCGAAGGCCATGCTGGGGTACAGGTGCAGGGGCCCGTGCCCCATGTGCTCCACGATCACGGTGAGTGCGGTGGACTGCCCGATCAGCGCCGGGGTGAAGAAGACCATCAGCAGGGCCGGCTCGGCCAGCGCGGCGATCAGCATCTCCCGGCGCGATCCGAGCGAGCCGAACGCCGTGCCGATGTCCATCGCCGCGAGCGCCATGAACACGCGTGCCAGCGCGAATAGCCCCACCAGGGCGATCACGTCGGCGGCCTGCGAGAACGGCAGGTCGGTGGCGACCAGCGGCACGATGCTCGCGGCCAGCACCATGCAGCCGAACACGACGTATGGCGTGAGCCGGAACAGCCAGGTCGCCTGGTGCGCGAGGACCGCGTCCTTGAGCAGCAGCTTGGCCAGCAGCCGGTAGGGCTGCAGCAGGCCCGGCCCGCTGCGGTTCTGCAGCCACGCGCGGCACTGGTTCACCCAGCCGAGCGCGAGCGGTGCCAGGCCGATGGCGAGCAGCGTCTGGAACAGCTGCGAGAACAGGGCGCCGAAGCTCATCGGATCAGGAGCAGGATGAGCAGGGTGAGGAAGCTGTACACCAGGTACAGCGCGATGCGGCCCTGCTGCAGCACCCCGACCAGCTCGGAGATGCGCGCGACCGCGCGCACGATCGGCAGGTACAGCCAGTACCACAGCCGGTCCTCGAAGCGCGAGCGGTATTGCGGCTGGGTGTCGAACGGGCTCGGGTGGTGGCGCTCGAGCCGGAAGAACGGCTCGAAGATCTGCTTGATCGGCTGGCCGTACCCCTCGGCGGTGTCCTGCATGCGGGCGTTGAGCCCCGGGAAGCCGCAGTCCCACGCCGGCGCGCGCCGCAGCCGGCCGTGGTAGAAGCGCCGCACCAGCAGGAACGTGGCCGCCACCACGCCCACGATCACGAGCAGGAAGATCAGCGGGCCGTAGCTGGCGCGCTCGGGCGAGCCCGCGGTGAGGAACAGGAAGCCGGCGCCCTGCAGGCTCGGGCTCAGCATTGCACCCACCAGCGACTGCGCGATCGGGTCGAGCGAACGCACCACCAGCACCGGCAGCACGCCGAGGATCACGCACCAGGCCGCGAGCCATAGCAGCCCGATGCGCTCATGCGGGCCGCAGTCGTGCGCCTGCTGCAGGCTGTCCTCGCGCGGCTGCCCCAGGAACACCACGCCGTAGAACTTGACCATCACGTAACCCGCGAGCGCCACGGCCAGCGCGAGCGCCGCCGTGCCCACCGGGATGAACATGTTGAGGTACGAGTTGGGCAGGGCCGGCGTGAGCAGGAAGGCCTGGAACAGCATCCACTCGGACGCGAAGCCGTTGAGCGGAGGCAGTCCGGCCAGGGCCAGCGTGCCGATGAGCGCCAGCCCGGCCACCCACGGCATCCGGCGCAGCAGGCCGCCGAGCTTGCCCAGGCTGCGCTGGTGGGTGGCGTGCATCACCGAGCCGGTGGCCAGGAACAGCAGGCTCTTGAACAGCGCGTGGTTGAGGCAGTGATACAGGGCGGCGATCAGCGCGAGCGCCGCGAGCACGGGCATGTGGTAGGCACGGAACACGATCGCCAGGCCGATGCCCGCAAGCAGCACGCCGAGGTTCTCGATCGACGAATAGGCGAGCAGGCGCTTCATGTCGGTCTGCACCGCGGCGAAGGCCACGCCGTAGAACGCACTGCCCAGTCCCACGCCCAGCGCCGTGACGCCCCACCACCACGCCTGGGTGTCGAGCAGATCGAAGGTGACCCGCAGCAAGCCGTAGATGGCGGTCTTGAGCATCACGCCGCTCATCAGTGCAGACACCGGCGAGGGTGCGGCGGGATGGGCTTCGGGCAGCCACACGTGCAACGGCACGAAACCGGCCTTGGCGCCGAATCCGAACAGCGCCAGCAGGAACGCGACCGCGGCCCAGCCGGGGGTGAGCGCGTTTTCGCGCATGGCCGCGAAGGTGTAGGTCCACTGTCCCAGCTGGAGGACCCCGAACGACAGCAGGATGGCGATGGCGCCGATGTGCGCGACGACCAGGTAGAGCAGTCCCGCGCGCCGGATCTCGGCGATGCGATGATCGGTGGTGACCAGGAAGTACGATGACAGCGCCATGGTCTCCCACGCCACCATGAAGGCGTAGGCGTCGTCGGCGATCAGCACCAGCACCATGGCGGCGAGGAACACGTGGTACTGCAGGCCGACCAGGCGGAGGTCCCCGCCGCCGCCGGTCTGGAAATAGCCGGCGCCGAACAGGCCGATCCCCGCGCTCGCTGCACCCAGCAGCAGCAGGAAGAAGCCCGACAGCGGATCCAGGCGCAGGTGGAACGGCAGGTCGGGCAGGCCCAGCGGCAGCACCAGCGTCTCGGGCCAGTTGCCCAGCGCCAGGTAGCCCAGGACAGTGAGCAGCAGCCCGCCTGCTGCTCCGATGGGGAAGACGATGCGCGCGTAGGCCGCGCGCTGCTGCACGGGGGCAGCCAGCCCGATCACGCCCAGCGCGATCCACGCGAGCGGGACGACGAGGATGAGAGGCAGCAGCGGCACGGGGCGAGCGTCTTGCGGGAATGTTCTTCTTATCCGGCCGCCGCAGGCACGCATGCGGCCGTTGCCGGACGGATACAGCGGCCGGCAGGCGCGAACTGCATCATACGCCCCCCCGGCGGCTGCGTCGAAATGACCCTGATCCCGGCATGCGACCGGGCCGGCTCAGACGCGCAGGAACTCCTGGCGCGAGCCGAGCCAGCGCTCCAGGTGGGCCTGGGCGGCGTGCGGGTCGCTGCGCAGCAGCTCGGCCGCGGCGTCGCGGGCGAGGTCGATGAGGTCGGCGTCGGCCTCGAGATCCGCGAAGCGCAGCAGCGGCACGCCGCTCTGTCGTGCCCCCAGCAGCTCGCCCGGACCGCGCAGGCGCAGATCGTGGCGCGCGATCTCGAAGCCGTCGGTGTGTTCGTACATGATGCGCAGGCGCTCGCGCGCGTTCTCCGACAGCGGCTGCTGGTAGAGGAGGATGCACACGCTCGCCGCGGCGCCGCGGCCGACGCGGCCGCGCAGCTGGTGCAGCTGCGACAGCCCCATCCGCTCGGCGTGCTCGATGACCATGAGCGACGCGTTGGGCACGTCCACCCCCACTTCGATCACCGTCGTGGCCACGAGCAGCTGGATGCGACCCGCCTTGAAGTCGGCCATCACCGCGGCCTTCTCGGCAGTCGGCAGCCGGCCATGCACCAGGCCCACCTGCAGCTCGGGGAACGCGCTGCGCAGCACCTCGCAGGTCTCCATCGCCGTCTGCAGCTGGAGCGCCTCGGACTCCTCGATCAGCGGGCACACCCAGTAGGCCTGGCGGCCCTCCAGGCACGCGTCGCGCACCCGCCCGATCACCTCGTCGCGCCGCGCTTCGGACACCAGCTTGGTCACCACCGGCGTGCGCCCGGGCGGCAGCTCGTCGATCACCGACACCTCGAGGTCGGCGTAGTAGGTCATCGCCAGTGTTCGCGGGATCGGGGTTGCGCTCATCATCAGCTGGTGCGGCTGCAACTGCGCGGTCTCGTCGGTGCCCTTCAGGCGCAGCGCCAGGCGCTGCTGCACGCCGAAGCGGTGCTGCTCATCGACGATCGCCAGGGCCAGCCGCCGGAACCCCACCTGGTCCTGGAACAGCGCATGGGTCCCCACCGCCACCTGCGCCTCGCCGGATTCGATCCGTGCTGCGGCTTCGCGCTTGTCCTTGCGCGGCAGGCTGCCAGCCAGCCAGGACACGCTCACGCCGAGCGGCGCGAGCCAGGCGGAGAACTTGGCGAAGTGCTGCTCGGCGAGGATTTCCGTCGGTGCCATCACCGCCACCTGCCAGCCCGATTCCACTGCCTGCAGCGCAGCCAGCGCGGCGACGATCGTCTTGCCGCTGCCCACGTCACCCTGCAGCAGCCGCTGCATCGGATGCGCCCGCTCCAGGTCGGCACGGATCTGGGCGAGTGCGCGCTCCTGCGCGACGGTCAGAGCGAACGGCAGCGCCGCACGCAACGCATCGGGCAGGGTCCGCGGCGCCGCCAGCGCCGGTGCCCGCGCCTGCTGGCGGCGGCGCTGGTGCAGGCGCATCGACAATTGCTGCGCCAGCAGCTCGTCGAACTTGATCCGCCGCCAGGCCGGGTGGGTGCGCGCCTGCAGCGCTTCCTGCGCGATGTCGGGGGGCGGGTTGTGCAGGGTGTGCACGCTGTGCTCGAAGGCGGCGAAGCCGTGCGCCTGCAGCAGTGAGGACGGCACGGTGTCGCGCAGATCCTGGCCCTCCAGCTCGCGTGCGATCAGGCGCCGCAGCGTCTGCTGGGCGAGCCCTGCGGTGGTCGGATACACCGGAGTGAGCGCGGCCGGCAGCGGCTCGCCCGCGCGCACCACGCGATAGCGCGGATGGACCATCTCGGCGCCGAAGAAGCTGTGCCGCAGCTCGCCCATCACCCGCAGCCGGCGCCCGGCGGCCAGCTGCTTCACCTGGCTGGGGTAAAAGTTGAAGAAGCGCAGGGTCAGTTCTTCGTTGCCGTCCCGGGTGCGGCACACCAGGACCCGGCGCGGGCGATACTGCACGTCGGTGGACACCACCTCCACTTCGACCTGGACGGTGGCGCCCGCCTGCGCGTCGCGCACCGGCGTGAGGTGGGTCTCGTCCTCGTAGCGCAGCGGCAAGTGCAGGACCAGGTCGAACGGCGTGCGCAGTTCCAACCGCTCGAGCTGCTTGCGCACCGGCTCGGGCAGCGCTGCGGGCGCATCGCGCTTCACCGACTTACCCGGTGGTGCGTTCAGGCGCGAAGCCGGCGGCGGTGCGGCGTCGCGCAGGAGTGCCGGGATGCGGCCGCCGGTCCCCGCTCAAGCGGGGCGCACCAGCACCGCCTCGATCTCCACCAGCGCATCGCGCGGAAGGGCGGCCACGGCCACGGCGGAGCGCGCGGCATAGGGCTTGTTCACGTACCCGGCCATGATCTCGTTCACGCGGGCGAAGTTGCCCATGTCGGTGAGGAACACCACGAACTTGACAGCGTCGTCCAGCGTGGCGCCGGCGGCGCCCGCCACCGCGCGGAGGTTGAGGAACACCTGGTGGATCTGAGCGTCGATGCCGTCGACCAGCTGCATGGTGCGCGGGTCGAGGCCGATCTGGCCGGAGAGGTACAGCGTGTCGCCGCTGCGCACCGCCTGCGAGTAGATGCCGATCGGCTGCGGCGCATCGGGCGTGTGGATGGGCTGCTTGGGCATGGTTGGACTCCGGGGATGTGCGCCGATGGTATGCCGAAAGCCCCGCAGCAACAATAGCGCCCACCCGCTCGGCACCGGGGGTGCTGGCCGAGCCAGCCATGCTATGATGCCGCGCCGCAGCGAACCAGCCCCGGATTTGGACTCGACCAGCAGCCCTGCCGCCCAGGGCGTCCACCCGCCATCGCCCGCACGCCAGAGTCTGGTGGCGCTCGCGATCGGTGCCATCGGCGTCGTCTACGGCGACATCGGCACCAGCCCGCTCTACGCGATCAAGGAGTCGCTGGGCGGGTCGCACGGTCTGCCGGTCGTGCACGACAACGTGGTCGGCGTGCTCTCGTTGATGGCCTGGGCGCTGTTCATCATCGTCACCCTCAAGTACGTGCTGCTGATCATGCGCGCGGACAACCGCGGCGAGGGCGGCATCATGGCGCTGATGGCGCTGGTGCGGCGCTCCTTCGACGGCGACCCGCGTTTGCGCAACTTTCTGCTGACCCTGGGCATGTTCGGCGCCGCCCTGTTCTACGGCGATGCCATGATCACCCCGGCGATCTCCGTGCTCTCCGCGGTCGAGGGCCTGGAAGTGGTCACGCCGGTGCTCACGCCCTACGTCATCCCGATCACGCTGATCGTGATCACCGGGCTGTTCCTGGTCCAGCAGACCGGCACCGGCAGGGTCGGCGCCTTCTTCGGTCCGGTGATGACCGTGTGGTTCGTGGTGCTCGGCCTGCTCGGCCTGGTGAGCATCGTCCAGTACCCCAGCGTGCTGGAGGCGCTCAACCCCTACTGGGGGGTGAAGTTCTTCGCCACCAACGGCAAGCTCGGTTTCCTGGTGCTGGGCTCGGTGGTGCTCGCGGTGACCGGGGCCGAAGCCCTCTACGCGGACATGGGCCACTTCGGCAAGCGTCCGATCAGCCTGGCGTGGCTGTGGTTCGTGTTCCCTGCGCTGCTGCTCAACTACTTCGGCCAGGGCGCGCTGCTGCTGCGCGAGCCGGCGGCCGCGCAGCACCCGTTCTTCCACCTCGCGCCGGACTGGGCGCTGTTGCCGATGGTGGTGCTGGCCACGCTCGCCACGGTGATCGCCTCGCAGGCCGTGATCTCGGGCGCCTATTCGGTCACCCGCCAGGCGATCCAGCTCGGCTACTGCCCGCGGCTGATGATCGAGCACACCTCCGAGCGCGAGATCGGCCAGGTCTACCTGCCGTGGATCAACTGGGGCCTCTACGTCGCGGTGGTCGGGCTGGTCCTCGGCTTCGGCACCTCCAGCGACCTCGCCGGGGCCTACGGCATCGCGGTGACGGCCACCATGGGGATCGACTCGATCCTGATCTTCTTCGTCATGCGCAAGCTGTGGCACTGGCCGATCGTGCTCGCGCTGCCGGTGTCGGGCCTGTTCCTCGCCATCGACCTGTCGTTCTTCAGTGCGAACCTGCTCAAGATCTTCAACGGCGGGTGGTTCCCGGTGATCGTCGGCATCATCGTGTTCATCGTGCTGTCGACCTGGAAGCGCGGCCGGGAGATCCTGTTCGAGCGGCTGCGCCCCGGGGCGATCGCGCTCGACCCGTTCATCCGCAGCATCAGCGTGCATCCGCCCACCCGCGTGCCCGGGACGGCGGTGTTCCTCACCGCTACGCAGGAGGGCGTGCCGCATGCGCTGCTGCACAACCTCAACCACAACAAGGTCCTGCACGAGCGCGTGGTGCTGCTCACGGTGCGCGCCGAGGACATCCCGCACGTTCCGGACGAGCAGCGGGTCGAGGTCAAGGCGCTGGGCAACGAGTTCTACCGCCTGACCGTGCACTACGGGTTCAAGGACGAGCCGGACCTGCCCGCCGCGCTCGAGCTGGCCGCCCCGCACGGCATGGAGTTCAGCCTGCTCGAAACCTCGTTCTTCCTGTCGCGGCAGACGCTGGTGCCCACCCCGGAGCCGGGGATGGCGATGTGGCGCGAACGGCTGTTCGCGGCGATGTCGCGCAACGCCTCGAGCGCCACCGTGTTCTTCAAGATTCCGGCCAACCGCGTCGTCGAGCTCGGCACCCGCGTCGAGCTGTAGACTGTGCGGCAGGCACCGGACACGGGAAGCGGGCCATGTCGAGCACTGCCATCACCAACCTGGAAAAGCTGCTGGCCGCCGGCAAGGACAGCGCGCTGCTGCGCTTCGGGCTGGGCTCCGAGTACCTCAAGGCCCGCGATGCGGGAATGGCCGTCGCGCACCTGCGCCGGGCACTCGAGCTCGATCACGGCTACTCGGCGGCGTGGAAGCTGCTCGGCCAGGCGCTGACCGAGATGGGCCAGGCCGCGGAAGCGCTTGCGGCCTACCGGGAGGGAATCACCGTGGCGGAAGCGCGCGGCGACAAGCAGACGGCGAAGGAGATGCAGGTGTTTGCGCGCCGCCTGGAGAAGGCAGCTCGATGACACGTCTCATGCTGAGTGCGCTGGTGCTCGCGGGTACGGCGCTGTGTGGCCCGGCGCGCGCTGCCGGCGATGCGGACCCGCGCGGCCTCGACCTGCTGGAGCGCTGTCACCAGCTCGAGGAGCGCGAGGCGACCGGAATGGAACGCGACCACGGTTACTGCCTGGGCTACATCGTGGGGTTCGTCAGCGGCTTCGCCGCCCGCGACGTCGCCGGCACGGCCGGGCGCTTCTGTCCGCCGGCGAATGCCCGCATCGTGGATTTTGCCGAAGCCATCGACCAGTGGCTGGTGCGCAACCCGGACGGCCTGGAGAAGATGGGCGCGGTGGTTGCGCTGCGCGCGTTCCAGTGGAAGTTCCCCTGCCCTCCGGGGGCGACCGGCGAGCCCGGCGGGGATCAGTAGTCCTCGTTCTCGTCGCGGCCGCGCCGCTCTTCCAGCTCCTCGTCGTAGTCGTCGTCGTAGCCCTCGTACTCTTCCTCGGTGGCCCACTCGCGCTCTTCGATCACGTCGTTGGCGATCTCGTGCACGCGCGACTCGACGTCGGATCTGGCATCCTGCTCGGCCTTGGCGCTGGGAAAGTCGCCGTTGGCGAACGCGACCTCGATGCTCGCGTGCTCGCCATCCTCGATCGCGAGGGTGGCCTTGGGCCACTCCTTGTGCAGCGCCTCCAGCAGGATGTCCTTGAACTGCTCGTAGTCCTCGTCCGTGACGAGCCCCAGCATGTCCCGATCAGCGTAGTAGATGATGTTGAGCTGTCTGGCCATCGATCTTCTCCCTGAACCTCCGCCGCCTCGCAGCAGCAGCCAAGCGTCCCCCGGTCGCGCGCTCCTCGCGCGTCTGATCTGCACCGCAGTGGCGCGCAAGAATAGCATGCGGCACGCAGCCCGTTGCATGACGCACCGCTGGGCGGAAGTGCGCCGGTGGCGCGCGTGCGCGCTGCTTCTTTCAGGTGCGTGAATGGCGGGCAGGCAACCGCGGGTTGCCGGATGCACCAGGTGTGCCAGCAATGTTCAGGTACCGGAGCGTACCCCGGACCGGGGGCAGGAATGCCGATCGCGCGGGATCAGCTGCAGCGTTGGCGGCGGGCCCCGACGGGCGCAAGGGGGGCTGCCTGGCTGTCCTTGCACGCGCCGGTGCGCGGGAGCCAGCGCCCGAGATCCAGCGGCTCTGCGCGCACTGCGATCTCGCGGACGCAGGCTTCGTCGATCTCCTGGTCGAGCAGGGCGAAGAAGTCCGGCTCAGCGTATTCCGGAGGCCGGTGCCCGTCCCCATTGTGTTCGCCGCCGCCGCAACTCCGCGCGAGGCCGCGCTCGTCGTCGCGAGTCATCTTCTGTCGTCCGTCAGCCGCCATGTAGACCACGCCGTTGCCTGCAAGCACGGTGCCCGGCATGAACGGCATCAACGCGGCTCGGCGCGCGGAGCAGCAATCGGGATCAGCCGGGCGCGCTGGGACTTGTCGGGACCTGGGACAACTTGGCGGGATCTGAAACAACAAGGCCCCTGGTGAAGGGGCCCTATGCGGATGCGCTTGGTGGAGTGGAAGGGGATCGAACCCTCGACCTTCGCATTGCGAACGCGACGCTCTCCCAGCTGAGCTACCACCCCGTGCCGGATCCGTCCCGGTGACCCGGGAGAAGGCGCGCATTGTACACCAAACCCTCCGGCGGTCGAATCAGCCCGGGGAGCCCTGCGCGGCCGGCGACGGCGGCTTGCGCCGGTACGCCCACACCAGCATGACGATGCCCCCGATCACCATCGGCAGGCTGAGCCATTGCCCCATGCTCATCCCCATCGCCAGCAGGCCGAGGAAAGCGTCCGGCTCGCGGGTGAACTCCACGAGGAAGCGGAACGTCCCGTAACAGACCAGGAACAGGCCCGAAACGGCGCCCATCGGACGCGGCTTGCGCGAGAACAGCCAGAGGATCAGGAACAGCGCGAGGCCTTCCAGCGCGAACTCGTACAGCTGCGACGGGTGGCGCGGCTGCGGATCGACCGAAGGGAAGATCATCGCCCATGGCGCGTCGGTGGGACGGCCCCACAGCTCGCCATTGATGAAGTTGCCGATGCGCCCGGCGCCCAGTCCGACCGGCACCAGCGGGGCGATGAAGTCGGTGACCTCGAACCAGTGCCGGTGCTTGCGGTACGCGAACCACAGCATCGCGAAGATCACGCCAAGGAATCCGCCGTGGAAGGACATGCCGCCCTCCCACAGGTAGAAGATCTTGACCGGGTCGTAGAGGTACTCGTCGAGCTTGTAGAACAGCACGTAGCCGAACCGCCCGCCGAGGATGGTGCCGAGCACGCCGTAGAACAGCAGGTCGTCGAGATCGCGCGCGCTGAAGCCGTGGCGGGACGCGCGCAGGCGGCCGAGGACCAGCACGGCCGCGAAGCCGATCAGGTACATGAGCCCGTACCAGCGCACGGCGATGGGGCCGAGGTGGATCGCGACAGGGTCGAATTCCGGGTGAACCAGCATGGAGTCTGCTCGGCGCGGGAAGCCCCGGATTATACGGGAGCCCCGGGTGGCACCGGCGCAGACACCGGCTCCATCCCGCGCCAATGGCATGGAACTTGCGCCCGGGCTGACCCTCCGGGAGGTGGCACATGCTGCGCTGGATGCGGGGTACATCGGACCACCCGCTCGAAGACAAGGACGACGCGAAGCTGCTTCTGGGCGGCCTGGCCGAGAAGGGGCCGTTTCGCGCACTCGAGGAGCTGTCCGCCTTCCTCGACTCGATCAAGACCGCCGAAGGGCTCAAGCCGGTGCGCGCGTTCGAGATCGTCGAGATGCTCGACCGCACCTCGCGGCCCTTCCTGCGCAAGCTGAACCAGGAGTACGTGACTGCCGACGCCAGGCTCACGCGCTTCCAGCAGCACCGCCTCTGGTACTCCGCGCACACCTTCCTCACCCAGCTGGGAGAGGGGTACCGCTTCTGCCTCGCGCGCTTCGAAGTCGGGGCCGTCGGCGCGGCGGCGCTCAAGCCATCGCTGCCGAAGATCGCCGGACGCGCCGTGCGCGCCTATGCCGGCCAGCTGAAGTGGTCGCTGCTGCGCTACGGGCCGGTCGAGCAGAGCGTGTGGGAACAGCTCGCCCGGCTGTACACCGCAGCCGAGGCGCTCGGATTCGCGCCGTGGCTGCTCACGCTCTACCGCGGCGAGCGCCGGGATACCTCGACCGAGCGCGAGTTCCTGCGCCCGCTCATGCTGGCGGTGTCCGCGCCCGACGGCCTGCTGCCGATCCAGGTCGAGATCGCCGACCGCCTCATCGCGCAGTGCAGCGACGCCTTCGTGCTCTCGCCCCGGCCGGGCGAGGGACTACACTATCTCACCGACCTGACCACCCCGTTCCCGCCCGGGCGCATCTCGCCCAACCTCACCGTGAGCCCGCAGGCCCGCTTCTTCGGGCCCGGCGAGGCGGCCGGGCGCATCGCCGCGTACATCGAGCAGATCGAGGATCGGGGCAACGTGCCGCAGGAGATGAACCTGGGGCTCGAGGTGCAGCCCGCGGTCGTGCTGGATACGCTGCAGCACCTGTCCCGTTACTGGGCCGCGCGCCTGCCCGAGCGCCGCGAGGCCCGGCGGCGGCGCACCGAGACGGTCACGGTGGTGCACGAGTTCGGCGAAGTCGTCGCCAACGCCGGCGGCCTGTTCTTCGATTCACCGTTCGTGAGCAACGACGAGGAGTGGATCGTCGAGAACGAGAGCGACGGCGGCTTCGGCGCGAAGGTGCCGAAGGCCGTGGGGGCCTGGCTGCGCGTCGGCAGCCTGGTCGGCGTGCGCCGCGAGGAAGGGGTGGCGTGGGGCGTGGGCATCGTCCGGCGCGTCAGCGGCGACGACCAGGGCAACCGCTACGCCGGCATCCAGATGCTCGCCACCGGCGGCGCCGCGGTCACCGTGTTTACGTATGGCAGGCCGATCGCAGCCGACGACGACGAACCCGAAGGCGAGTTGTGCATCCTGCTGCCGTCGACGACCACGCGCAGCGGCGAGACGCTGCTGCTGCTGCGCCCCGACATGTTCGATCCGCGCAAGCCGCTGGAGATGCACGCCTACGACCGGCGCTACCGGCTCGACCCGGTGGCGATCGTCGAGCGCGGCGAGGACTTCGAGATCGCCCGCTTCCTGATCCAAGAAATCGGCTGACCGGCGCGCGGCCGCTATTCCAGCTCGTCGATGTTGCGCGGCCAACTGCTCTTGAGCAGGCGCGAGAGCGCACGATCGGCCAGCACCCGGCCGCCGGTCTGGCAGCGCGCGCAGTAGTTCGTCTCGTTCTCCGCGTACACGATGCGCTGCACCGGACTGCCGCAGACCGGGCACGGCTGACCGTGGCGCCCGTGCACCGCCATCCCTTCGCGAAACGCGGTGACCTTCTCGGGGAACCCCACACCGGCTTCCCGCCTCAGCCGCTCGGTCCACTCCTCCAGCGTCGCACGGGTGGCCCGGTACAGGCGCTCGATCTCCGCTTCGGTCAGCGACGAGGTCAGTGCGACCGGCGAGAGCTGGGCGCGATGCAGGATCTCGTCCGAGTAGGCATTGCCGATCCCGCTGAACAGGTGCGGATCGGCCAGTGCGCGCTTCAGCGTGTGCCGCTCGGCGCGAAGGCGTTCCCGGAAGGCGGCAAGGTCGACCTGCAGCACCTCGAGCCCGCCGGCGTCGAAGCGCGCCAGCGCGTCCTCGCCCTCGACCACATGCAGCGAGGCGCGCCGCTTCGTTCCGGCCTCGGTGAAAGCCACCCGCCCGCTGGAGAGCTCGAACACGGCGAGCGTGATGCGGCCCGGCGGCTTGTCGCGTGGACCGAGCCAGCGCAGGCGCCCGGCGATCATGAGGTGCAGCACCAGGTGGAGATTGCCTTCCAGGCCCAGCACGATGCGCTTGCCGATGCGGCGCACCCGCTCCACCCTGCGGCCGTGCGCGGACTCCAGCGGCGGCACCGCGGTGCGCAGGAGGAACGGGCTCACGACCTGCACGCGTTCGAGCACGTCACCGACGATGCGCTGCTCGAGCGCCTCGATGTAGACCACGACGTCAGGGAGCTCCGGCATGTGAAGGGCGGTGACGCAAGGATGTGACAGAAAAAGCGTAACAGGAACGGCGTGACGGGACGGCGCGGGGGTCGACGGGGCGTCACGCCCTTCGGTCACGCAGCAAGTGTCACGGAACTTCCGAGGAAGGCATGCGCGCCAGGATCAGGCTGGTGCGCCGCTGCAGGTAGGCGGTGTCGCGGTGGCGGTCGTAGAAGCGGGGGTTGGGCACCATGGCGGCCAGCTTCGCGGCCTCCCACGCGTCGAGCTCCGAGGCGCTCTTCCTGAAGTAATAGCGCGAGGCGGCCTCCGCACCGAACACGCCGTTGCCCCATTCGATGATGTTGAGGTAGATCTCGAAGATGCGCCGCTTGTCCATGACGGCCTCGATCATCACCGTGATGATCGCCTCCTCGAGCTTGCGGAAGACGCTGCGCTGACCGGACAGGAACAGGTTCTTGGCCAGCTGCTGGCTGATGGTCGAGCCGCCTGCCACCACCTTGCCCTTCTTGAGGTTCTTCTCGTAGGCCTTCTGCATCGCCTCCCAGTCGAAGCCCTCGTGCTCGAGGAAGTTGGCGTCCTCGGAGGCCACCAGCGCACGCTTGAGGTTCATCGAGATCTTCTTGTACGGCACCCACTTGTGGCGCAGGTTGGCGTCGGGATTCTTCTCCTGGAGCACCTCGAGGCGGTCCTCCATGAAGGCGCTGGTGGAGGGGTTGTAGAAGTTCCACCACACCACATGGGCGAAGATCCACAGCTGGTAGGTCAGGATGAGCCCGATCAGCAGCAGCGCCGCCCGCCCGCCCCAGCGCCACAGCTTCTTCACTGCTGCTTCAGCTGCGCGATGACCGGCGCGGTGTCCGGACGGACACCACGCCAGACGTGGAACGACTCCGCGGCCTGCTCGACCAGCATGCCAATGCCATCGGCAAGCAGCGCCGCGCCCTGCTCCCGCGCGCGCTCGAGGAACGGCGTCAGCCCCTTGCCGTACATCATGTCGTAGGCCAGCGCACCGTTCGCGAACAGGCCCTGCGGCAGGTCGGGTACCGCGTCCTGCAGGCTGGCCGAGGTGGCGTTGATGACGAGGTCGAACGATCGACCCGCGAGGTCCGCGAAACCGCAGGCACCCGGCGCGCGACCACCCGCACGCGCAGCGATCCGTTGCGCCAGCTGCAGCGCCTTGTCGACGGTCCGGTTGGCGATGACCACTTGCGCGGGACGACCGGCGAGCAGCGGTCCGGCGACCCCCTGTGCGGCGCCGCCCGCCCCCATCAGCAGGATGCGCCGTCCCGCAATCGGGAAGCCGAGATTGGCCTCGATATCCCGCATCAACCCCACGCCATCGGTGTTGTCGCCCAGGATCGCATCGGCCTCGAACTTCAGCGTGTTCACCGCCTCGGCATCCTGCGCACGGGCCGTGCGCGCATCGGCCAGCGCGAATGCCTCCAGCTTGAACGGTACGGTGACATTCAGGCCCTTGCCGCCCGCCCGCCGGAACTCGACCACGGTGTCGCGGAAGCCGTCGAGCGGCGCGAGCAGCCGGTCGTACGCGATGTCCTGCCCGGTCTGGCGGGCGAAGGCGGCGTGGATGAGCGGCGACTTGCTGTGCGCCACCGGGTTGCCGACGACGGCGTAGCGGTCGGTCATGTCACTGGAGCTGCAGATCGCTGCGGGTGAAGGACCAGTTGCGGGTGATGTGCAGGATGTCGGTGTCCTTGCTCACCTTGGCCGGGAACGGCTTGAACGGCGAGGCCAGGCGCACGATCTGCTCGACCGCGGCGTCGAGCACGGGCGATCCCGACGAGCGGTCGATCTCGACCCGTTCCACCGTCCCATCGGCCCGGATCGCGACCGTCACTAGCACGTTGCCGAAGACGCCGCGCTCGCGCGCCTCCGGCGGGAAGTTGGTCGTGCCCACCCGCTCAATCCTCTGGCGCCATTCGTCGACGTACTCCGCGTAGACCACCCCCACGGTGCGCGCGCCGATGAAGCGGCGCTTGGGCAACTCCTGGTACGCGTGCCACTCCCGCGCGATCTCGGCTTCCAGTCGCGCGATCCGGGTCTGGTCCGAACCCACCTCGGTGAGCTTCTCCAGGTCCTTCTGCATCAGCTTGTCGGTCGAGGCGGAGTTCGGACTCACCGCGCTGCCCTCGGCCTCGATCTTCGCCATCAGCCGCCGCGCTTCCTGCTCGAGCTGCTGCACCCGCCGGGCCGAAAGCTGCAGCTGCGCGTCGGCGGGCATGTCGGGAAGCGCCGGCAGGTTGGTCTTCGCGCGCCGCGCCTGCTCGGTGTTGCCGCCGCCGTCGAGGTCGGCCTGCGCCAGCGCAGTGGGCTTGGTCGGCCGCTGCGCGGACTTGCTGTTGACCAGCACCACCTCAAGCGGCTGGGACACGCTGCGCGCCAGGCTGGCGTCGGGAAACTTGAAGTAGATCAGCAGGGCGACTGCGTGCAGGACCAGCGACACACCGAGTGCCACCCACAACGGTCCGTTGTTGCCGGGGGGGAATGCCGGGGACAGGAGGTCCTCGGGCAGGTCGGCCCGGAGGGCGGCGCTCGGTCGGAAGGCGGTGGCGGGCAACTCAACTCAGGGGTGCGACGCGTTGCCGCATTGTATGCAAGGCGCGGGCCACTGTCATGGAAGGACGCAGAAGCTCGAACGACGGGCGCGTGCAGGCGCGGCGGCTGGCGCGCCTAGCCGCTCACGGTCGCCTTGTACTGCGCGCGGAAGTCGATTGCCAGCAGGTCGATGCCCGAGATCTCGACCTCCACCACGGCCCCCGGGTCGATCGGCGGCAGCCCGTGGATGCGCCCGATCAGCGGCAGGTCGCCGATCTTGGCCACGTTCTCGCGCATCACCTCGGCCGTGGTGGCGGTGACGTTCTCCTGCAGCAGCCAGCGCAGGCACCAGTAGCGCTCCATCATGCGCTGGAACTCGTTGTAGCCTTCGTAGGCCTGCTCGAAGTCGCGCATCGCGGTGAGCAGCCGCTCGCTCTTCGCAGCATACGGCGGCGCCTCACCGCGCGCACATGCCACCAGCTGGCGCTGGTTGATCAGGTCCACGTAACGCCTCAGGGGCGAACTGGTCCAGGTGTAGTACGCCACCCCCAGCCCCTGGTGCCCGGACGGGACGGTGGACATCCGCACCTTGCCGTTGCCCTGCGCGCGGTAGATCGCGGCGACGCCGGCCTCGGCGAGCTGCCGGCCCCACTCCGAGTTGACGAAGATCATCAGCTCGGAGACCACCTTGTCGATCGGCGCGCCGCGCCTGCGCTGGGTGATCCGCACGCGGTCGTTCTCGACGTAGAAGCTGTAGTCCATGTTCACGCCGCGCGTCACGTCCTGGCGCCCGCGCCCGCCCTCGAGCACCGTGGCCAGGTCGTAGAGCAGCTTGAGCTGGACGCCGTACGGAAAATCCTGCCGCGACTCGGCGATCGAGTCCTCGTTGAACAGCCGCTCGAGCGAGTCGTGGCGCAGGTTCGCGGCGATCCGCACGCGCTCCACCGCCGTGCGCGTGCCGCGCAGGCGCAGGTCGGCCGCCACGTCCAGGTAGAGCGACACGGCGGGCACCGTGCGGCCCTCGGCGAGGGTGAAGGCCTCGACCACGGCTTGCGGCAGCATGGTGATCTTGCTGCCGGGCATGTACACCGTGGAGAGGCGCTGTCCCGCCTCCTCGTCGAGGTTGGAGCCGGGCGCGATGCCCAGCGCTGGCGCGGCGATGTGCACGCCGATCTCCCAGCCTCCTTCGGGCAGGTCGCGAACCGAGAACGCGTCGTCGATCTCGGTGGTGGTCACGTCGTCGATGCTGAAGGCAGCGGTCGCGGCGAGCGGCAGGTCGGGCAGCGGGGTGAGGTCGTGCGGCCCGGGCGCCTCCAGCCCGTGCGGGAAGTTCTCCAGCAGGAAGCGGTTGAGGTGGTAGTCGTGCGACGAGGGAATGGCGCCGCAGCGCTCCAGCAGATGCGCAGTCGACAGGCCGGCCTCGCTCGCCGCCTGCTCGAGTGCCTTGACCTCGATGGTATTGCGATCCGGGTGGTACAGCAGCTCGCTCAAGCGCGGGCGGAACTCCTCCGGCAGTTCCGAGCGGCCGAGCTGCTCCATGTAGCGGGCCTGCAGCAGCGCCTGCTGGCGCTTGCGTTCCAGTCCCGCGAGCGCGGCCTTCAGTGCATCGGCGGGCGCGGGACGGTAGTGGCCCTTGCCCTTGCGGTAGAAGTACATCGGTGCGCCGTGCAGGCGCAGCAGCAGCGCGGCCGACTCGACCGCGGTGGGCGGGTGCCCGAAGTAGTCGCGCCCCAGGTCCTGGAAGGAGAACTCTTCCTGCGGCGAGCACTCCCACAGGAAGTCGATGTCGAGGGTCTCGGACAGGCGCTGCGCCTCGTCCATGAAGCTGGCGAGCGGGCCCTCGAAGCGCAGCAGCACGTTGGCCGCCTTGATCTTGCTGCGCTTGCCGTGCGGTGCCTCGACCTGCAGGGAAGTGCCCTGGTCGGCCAGCACCGCGCCGACGCGGAAAGTGCCTTCCTCTTCGTAAAAGACGTTCATCTCAGCGGCGCCTCGAGCGAGGCCCGGTACCGTCGGTTGGGTGGCAGCATGGAGGGACGCAGGCGCCGCAGCGGCGGCCGGGCGGCCGCCCGCGGAAAGAGCGGCGCATTATAGCGAACGGCCGTCCGCGAAGGCGACGACGCTGTCGAGGTACTGCTCGAACTCGGCGAACCCGTGATCGCTGCCGCGGACCACCAGCTGCTTGGCGCCCGGATACCGCGCCACCGCCTTGCGGTAGTCGAGCACCTCGTCGCCGGTGGTGACCATCAGGTAGTAGCGCTCCATGCGCGTGGGGCGCTCGACCTGCAGCGCGCGCAGCTCGTCCAGGTGCTGCACGGTCAGCTCGTAGGGCTCGCCGGTGTACAGGTTCTGCTGCGGCCCGAGGTAGGCGCGCAGTCCTTCGTGGGCGTCGAGTCCCGGATTCACGAGCACCGCCTTGATTCCGTGCTTCTCGGCCAGCCAGGTCGAGTAGTACCCGCCGAGCGAGCTGCCCACGAGCGTCGCGCTGGCCGTGCCGGCCTTCGCCAGTTCGCGCTCGAGCAGCTCGATCGCCTGGGCAGGCCGGTGAGGCAGCGCGGGACAGGCAAACTCGGCGCCGCGCCCGCGCGCAGCCAGGTACGCCTGGAGCTGGCGCGCCTTGGTGGAAGCGGGCGAACTGTTGAAGCCATGCACGTAGAGGATCATGGCCGCATCCTACCGCATCGGCTACACCGCAACGACGCCGCGACCGACCTCCACCACGCGTCCGGCGACGAAGATGCCGCCCCCCGCATCCACGCGCAGCCGCAGGCGGCAGGCGCGGTGCAGGTGATCGCCCTGCTCCACGGTAAGCGTGAGCGGCAGCGAGCGGCCGGTGGCCACCATCCATGCGCCGAGGTTCGCGCACGCCGACCCCGTCCCGGGATCCTCGCGCAGCGCGCTGCCGGGCTCCCCGAAGAAGAAGCGCGCGACGACACGCTCCTGGGCTGCGGCGGCCCAGACGTAGATCTTCACCAGGCCCTGGGGGTTCGCCAGCGCGGCGGCGAGCGCCGGATCGGGGTGGCAGCGCATCACCGCATCGACCGAGCGCAGCGGCACGACCAGTTGCTCCATGCCCGTATCGACCAGCAGGGGCGGATCGGCCAGCGCATCGACATCCAGGCCGAGCGCCCGCGCGAGCGCGTCACGGGTTGCCGCAGGCGCCGCGGTCGATCCGCGGCCCGCCTGCAGCGTATAGACACTGCCGCTGCATGCGACCGGGATCAGGCCTGCATGCATCTCCAGTGTGAGCGTGTCACCGAGCCCGCGCAGGTCGCGAACGACGGCGGCAGTCCCCAGCGTCGGATGTCCCGCGAACGGGAACTCGGCTGCTGGCGAAAAGATGCGCACGCGCGCACTGGCCACCGCGGAGGGCAGCACGAAGGTGGTCTCGGACAGGTTGAACTGGCGGGCGAGCGCCTGCATGGTCGCATCGCTCATGCCGCGCGCGTCCTCGAACACGCACAGCGCATTGCCGGAGAGCGCGGACTCGGCGAACACGTTGACCAGGCGAAACGCGTAGTCGGGCATGCGGCGGCGAAGGAGACGACGGGCACGCCCATTCTGCCCGATGCCGCGCAGGGGGGCCTGCCCCCCGCGAGATTCGAGCCATCGCGCCGAAGGACTGTGGCGACCCGCCCCCCCGAGCTGGATTGGCCGGCGCAGGGCGGAGGCACTTAAGCGAGTCTTAAGTGTCGCCCCGCTAGAGTGCAGTCGTGGCGATTGCGCCACCCACCAATCCACCCCTCGAGGAACGACATGGAACTCAAGAAAGTCATCGCCCTGGCCAGCGTGCTCGCCCTGACCGCGTCCGCCGGCGCCGGCTTCGCCGCCGACCAGAAGCCCGCCACGTCGAACGCCCCGGCCGCATCGTCCGATGCGACCGGCACCGCCCCGGCACCCAAGAAGCACGCCAGCAAGAAGAAGCACACCAAGAGCAACGGCGACGCCCCCGCCGCCGCCCCCCAGAAGTAGGCGCCTCACCCCTTCCGGGCGCGCCCGGCCGCCGGCCCCCTGCCGGCGGCCTTCTCCGCTTCCACAACGTTTACAATCCCGTCCCGGACCGGCTGAGCCGGCTCCGATGATGCCCGCCGCGACCGCCTCGGCGGCATCCTCCGCTTGGTCCGCGCCGCTGCCCGCATCCGGCAAGGTGCGCATTGCTCCCGCATCCAGGACAGCGCATGTCGATTCCCGCCTACAAGGATCTGGCCGCGGCCGGCGGCACGCAGATCCGCCTCGCCGACTGGCGGGTGATCCTCTGCGTCGTCGTGCTCGCGCTCGCATGGTTCGGCACGCTCGACTACCGCAAGCTGTACGACCCCGACGAGGGGCGCTTCTCCGAGATGCCCCGGGCGATGGTTGCCAGCGGCGATTTCGTGACCCCGCGGCTGAACGGCCTGCGTCACTACGACAAGCCGCCGTTCCAGTACTGGCTCACGGCCGGCGCGTTCGCCGCGTTCGGCGTGCACGAGTGGACCGCCCGCCTGGTGCCCGCGGTCGCAGGCTTCCTCGGCCTGATGTTCGTCGGCCACCTCGGTGCGCGGCTGTTCGGGGTGGCCGGTGGCCTCGCGGCCGCAGCCATGCTGGGGAGCGGCCTGTACTACCTCCTGTTCTCGCAGTTCCTCACGGTGGACATGAGCCTGACGCTGTGCATCACCGTCGCGCTCGGTTCGCTGATGCTCGGTCTGCTCGCTCCGGAGAAGTCAGCCGAGGAGCGCGGCTGGATGCTGCTGGGCTACGCGGCGATGGGATGCGGCGTGCTGACCAAGGGCCTGATCGCGGTGGCGATCCCGGGCCTGGTGCTCACCGTCTACCTGCTGCTCGATCGCCGCTTCCGCATCCTGCTCCGCCTGCACCTGCTGCCGGGCATCGTCCTGCTGCTGGCGATCACGGTGCCGTGGTTCGTGGTGGTCTCGACGCGCAACCCGGATTTCCTCGAGTACTTCTTCATCCGCGAGCACTTCCAGCGCTTCGCCACGCGGGTGCACAAGCGCTCGCAGCCGTTTCCGTTCTTCTTCGTCATCCTGCTGGTGGGAACGCTGCCCTGGACCTGGCTGATCATCGAGGGTGTGCGCAACGCCTTCCGGCGGCGGCTGGATGAGCCTGCGCCGTTCCGGCCGCTGCTGTTCCTCGCGCTGTGGGGGCTGTGCGTGACGCTGTTCTTCAGCCTCTCGCGCGCCAAGATGCTGGCGTACGTGCTGCCGGCGGTGCCGCCCTTCGCGCTGCTGGCGGCCGCACGCATGCTCCAGCTCGACCCGGTGCGGTTGCGGCGGCGGGTGGTGCCCGCGCTGCTGGTCATGCTGGCCGTGGTCGTCGGCGGCAGCTTCGTGATGCTGCATGCGCACCGCGGGGATGCGCACGCGGGCCTCTATGAGGCCTATGCCCGCTGGCTGTGGGCCGCCGGGGGCGTGCTGGCGCTCGGCGCGGCCCTGGCGTGGCGCGCGCAGCGCAGCGCAATGCGCCTGGTCACCACGGCTGCAGCCACCGCGCTTGCGGCGGGCCTGGTCACGCTGCTCGGCTTCGAGTCGCTGTCGCCGCTGAACTCGGGCTACATCGTGGCCGAGGAGATCAAGCGCAACGGAACGCCGCAAACCGTGGTGTTCAGCGTGCAGCGCGCGGACTACACGGTAGCGGTCTACCTCGGGCGCACCACGGTGCTGGTGGAGCCGGGCGGGCAGCTGCGGCCCGGCGCCAAGCGCGATCCGGAGCGGGTGCTGGAGTCGCTCCCGGAGTTCGCGGAGGCGTGGCGGGTCACGCCCGACGCGATGGCCATCATGCGGCCGGACGCCTACCGGGATGCGGTGCGCATGGGCGTGCCGATGCGGGTGATCTACCAGGACCGCACGCGGGTCCTGGTCGGGCAGCCCCTGACGGCGCCGGCAAAGCCCTAAGCCTTGCGCGCGAGCGCGTCGAGCAGCTTCTGGTGGATGCCGCCGAAGCCGCCGTTGCTCATCACCAGGACATGATCGCCGCTGCGGCTCGCCGAGACGATGGCAGCCGCGAGGCGCTCCAGGTCCTCGTCGCACACCGCCTTGTTCCCGAGTGATGCCAGGGCCGTGCGCGCATCCCAGCCGATCCCGCCGGTGTAGCAGAACACCAGGTCGGCGCCGGTCAGGCTCGGCCCCAGGCTGTCCTTCATCACCCCCAGCTTCATCGTGTTGGAGCGCGGCTCGAGCACGGCGAGGATGCGCGCGCTGCCGACCTTGCTGCGCAAGCCCGCGACGGTGGTCTCGATCGCCGTCGGATGGTGCGCGAAATCGTCGTACACGGTGACGCCGCCCGCGGTACCGCGGACCTCCAGGCGCCGCCGCACATTGCGGAATCCCGCCAGACCCTCGATCCCCGCGGCCACGGGGACGCCGGCGTGGCGCGCGGCGGCCAGGGTGGCGAGCGCGTTGCTGCGGTTGTGCTCGCCCAGCAGGTCCCAGCGCACCGTTCCCTGCGACTTGCCCTCGAGCTCCACGGCGAAGCTGCCGTCGCTGGCAGGCTGGCCGGCGCTCCATCCGGTCTCCACGCCGAAGCGCTCGACCGGGGTCCAGCAGCCGCGCGCCAGCACCCGATCCATGCTCGCCTCGCGGCCATTCGCCACGATCAGCCCATTGCCCGGCACAGTGCGCACCAGGTGGTGGAACTGCGTTTCGATGGCGCTCAGGTCGGGAAAGATGTCGGCGTGATCGAATTCGAGGTTGTTCAGGATCGCGGTGCGCGGCCGGTAGTGCACGAACTTCGAGCGCTTGTCGAAGAACGCGGTGTCGTACTCGTCGGCTTCGATCACGAAGAATGGCGAACCGGTCACCCGCGCCGACAGCCCGAAGTTCATCGGCACGCCGCCGATCAGGAAGCCGGGCTGCAGGCCGGCGTGCTCCAGCACCCAGGCGAGCATCGACGTGGTCGTGGTCTTGCCGTGCGTGCCCGCCACCGCGAGCACCCACTTCTCGCGCAGCACGTTCTCGTACAGCCACTGCGGTCCCGAGGTGTACGCCAGGTTGCCGGCGAGGATCGCCTCGATCAGCGGGTTGCCGCGCGAGCCGACGTTGCCGATGACGAACAGGTCCGGCTTCAGCCCGACCTGGGCCGGGTCCCAGCCCTCGATCAGGGTGATGCCCTGCGCCTCCAGCTGCGTGCTCATCGGCGGATAGACGTTGGCATCGCAGCCGGTCACCTTGTGGCCGGCCTGCTGCGCGATGACTGCGATCCCGCCCATGAACGTGCCGCAGATGCCGAGGATGTGGATGTGCATTTTTTCGAGTGAAGGCGCGAAGGGCGGGTGGCTGGTGAAGGCGTGAAGGGTGGATGAGGGGTGAAGGCGTGAAGGGCAAAAGCGGCACCGTCAGGTGCTAAACGGCAGCCGGGTGAATTCCTTTACCACAATGGGACAGACGCGCGCTTACCCTTCACCCTTCACGCCTTAACCCTTCACTGGTAGTTGAAGAAGTGCGCCAGTGCGTTGGCGGCGATGCGCCCGCCCCATTCCTGCACGAAGTGACCACCGTCGGCGACCTCCATCGGCGCTGCGCATCCACGGATGTGCCGATGCAGCGCGCGCATGACCGGGGGACCGAGCACCGGGTCCCGCATGCCGATCGCCATGAAGCTCGCGCCGCGCCATTCGGTCGACAGGAATTCCCGCGCGCGGCGCGACAGCTCGGCGCCCGGCGCATCGGGCCGGTCCGGCACCAGCATCGGAAACCGCCGCACCCCGGCCTTGTGGCGCACGTCGGGGAACGGCGCGTCGTAAGCGGCCCGTTCGGACTCGGTCAGATGGGGGCAGCTGCGGCCGAGCAGCTTGCCGGGCGAGAGGTCGGGGTTGTTCGCCACCCACGCGCGCCAGGCCACGAAGCCGTCGCTCAACGGCTCGTCGCCCGTGCCCAGGGTCGTGTTCATCACCAGCAGCCGTGTAATGCGCTCCGGCATGTCCATCGGCAGCGTGAGGCCGAGCAGCCCGCCCCAGTCCTGCACCACCAGGCACACGTCGCGCAGGTCGAGCGCCTCGATGAACGCGATCAGTGCCTTGCGGTGGAAGTCGAAGGTGTAGACCGCGTCCTCCACCGGCTTGTCGGACCGGCCGAAACCGAACAGGTCCGGCGCGACCGCGCGATGGCCGGCCTGCGTGAACACCGGCAGCATGCGCCGAAAGAGGTAGGCCCAGGTGGGCTCGCCATGCAGGCACAGAAACGTCGTCTGCGCGTCGCGCGGCCCTTCGTCGACGTAGTGCATGCGCAGCCCGGCATAGCCGGACAGGCTCTCCACGTAGTGCGGCGAGAAGGGAAAGCCGGCAAGCGACTCGAACGCGCCATCGGGTGTGCGCAGGACTTCGCTCATGGTTGTTCCGGGAGGCGGATGGCCGCCGCGATTCTACAGCAGGCGCCGCAGGTCCCCGCGGGCGAAGCCGGCGAGCGGCAGCGCGCCGCGGGTGAGCGCGGTGACCTTGAACAGCTCGCCCATCTCCGCCGGGCTCAACAACCGTTGTGCGGCAGCCGCATGCTGCAGATACCCGGGCTGGTCAGGCGGCACCTGCGCCAGCAGCTCGGTGATGCCGAGGTTGACCAGGAAGTGCGCCTGCGAGGTGTAGCCGGCGAGCGCCAGCCCGCGCTGCACGCCCGCCTCCGCCACCGCGGTGAAGTCGACGTGCGCCGTGATGTCCTGCAGCCCCGGCAGGAAGAAGGGATCGTCGTGCGCGCGGTGGCGATAGTGGCACATCAACGTCCCGCGGCTGCGCTGCGGATGGTAGTACTCGGCGCGTCCGAAGCCGTAGTCGATGAACAGCAGTGCGCCGTCTTGCAGCATGACCGCGAGAGCGTCGACGAGGGCGGGAGCGGCCAGGCAGATCTCGCTGATATAACCGGCAGGCACGTGGATGCGCGTGGCGGCTTCCCGCAGCGGCCCGGACCCCAACGGCCGGTCTGCGTGCGCAAACCCGTGATCCGAGGCCATGACGCCGCGCTCGAGCAGGCCATGCTCGCTCCAGGCCACCAGGTGCACGGGAAGGGCATCGAGCACTTCGTTCGCTACCACGCACCCGGTCCAAACAGGGGGCAGGGAGTGCAGCCACTCCACCCGCGCCGACAGGTGTGCGGGGAGCGCCGACACGCGCTCCTGCTGCCGCGCGCGCAACTCGGGGCTGGGCTCCAGGATCGCATAGCGCCCGGGCCGCCGCTCCAGCCGGTCGAGTTCCAGCAGGAGATCGGCCGCCATGCGGCCCGAGCCGGCGCCCAGCTCGAGCACGCCGCCTCCGACGGTGCCGAGAATTTCTGCGACCTGGCGCGCCAGGGTGCGCGCGAAGAGCGGCGAAAGCTCCGGCGCGGTGACGAAGTCGCCGGCGCCGCCGAGCTTGGTGCTGCCGCCGGTGTAGTAGCCCAGCCCGGGCGCGTAGAGCGCCAGTTCCATGTACCGGGCGAAGCTCAGCCAGCCTCCCGCGGCCGCGATGGCTCCGGCGATGTGGGCGGCGAGGGCCTGGCTGTGGGCCAGCGCGTCGGGCTCGGGCGCGGGCAGTCCGGGATCGGAGCGGGTCAACGGAGGGCTGCGGGTGAGGATCGCCGCATAGCGTATTGCAAAAGGTACCGGCGGTGGGCGCAGGGGCGCCCTGCTAGAATGACCGGCACTTCAGCACGAGGGCTCCAATGGCGGACAGGGTTGCGCTGATCACCGGCGGCGCGCGCCGGGTCGGCGCGGCGATCTGCCGGCGCCTGCATGCCGGCGGGGTGGACCTCATGGTCCATTACCGCACGTCGGTGGAGGCCGCGCGGGCGCTGCAGGCGGAGCTGAACGCCGTGAGGCCGGACTCGGTCGCACTGGTGCAGGCCGATCTGCTGCACATGCCCGCGCTGCCGGAGATGGTGGCCGAGACCGTGCGCCGCTTCGGCCGCCTCGACATCCTGATCAACAACGCCTCCAGCTTCTTCCCCAGCCCGATCGGCGAGATCACCGAGCGGGAATGGGACGACCTGGTCGGCACCAACCTCAAGACCCCGCTGTTCCTCTCGCAGGCCGCGGCGCCGCAGCTGCGGCGCAACCACGGCTGCATCGTGAACATCGTCGACATCCACGCCGACCGGCCCATGCGCAACTACGTCGTCTACAGCGCCGCGAAGGGCGGGCTGCTCGCCCTCACGCGCTCGCTTGCCGTCGAACTGGGACCGGAGGTGCGCGTGAACGGCGTGTCGCCCGGCATCATCATGTGGCCCGAGGACGAGCGCTGGGCCGACGAGGTCGCCCGGCAGCGCCTGGTCCAGACCACGCTGCTCAAGCGCGTGGGCGATCCGGACGACATCGCCCGCACCGTGGGCTTCCTCGTGTTCGATGCGCCCTACGTCACCGGCCAGATCATTCCCGTCGACGGCGGGCGCAGCATCAACCTCTGAACGACATGGATCCGCAGAAGCAGGCCTACGAGGCCAACAAGCTGCAGAAGCGCCTGCGCCGGCTGGCCGGGCAGGCCATCGCCGACTTCAACATGATCGGCCCGGGCGACCGCGTGATGGTGTGCGTGTCCGGCGGGAAGGACAGCTATGCGCTGCTCGACGTCCTACTCAGCCTGAAGGCGCACGCGCCGATCGACTTCGAGGTGATCGCGTTCAACCTCGACCAGCGCCACCCGGGCTATCCGGCGCACGTGCTGCCGGCGTACTTCGAGTCGATCGGCGTGCCCCACCGCATCGTCGAGCAGGACACCTACAGCGTGGTCAAGCGCGTGCTGCCCGAGGGCAAGACCATGTGCGGGCTGTGCTCGCGCCTGCGCCGGGGCGTGATCTACCGGGTGGCGAAGGAGATCGGCGCCACGCGCATCGCACTCGGTCACCACCGCGACGACATCCTGGAGACGTTCTTCCTGAACCTGTTCTTCGCCGCGCGCCTCAAGGCGATGCCGCCCAAGCTGGTCAGCGACGACGGCAACCACGTGGTGATCCGGCCGCTCGCCTACGTGAGCGAGCGCGATCTCGAGCGCTACGCCGAGGTGAAGCAGTTCCCGATCATCCCGTGCGACCTGTGCGGGTCGCAGGACACACTCCAGCGCAAGCAGGTGAAGGCGATGATGCGCGAGTGGGAGAAGCGCTTCCCGGGGCGCACCGAGAGCATGTTCCGGGCAATGCAGCACATCGTTCCCTCGCATCTGGCCGACCAGCGGCTGTTCGATTTCGTCGGGCTGCAGGCGACGGGCGAGCCCAACGAGGCGGGCGATACGGTGTTCGATCGCGAAGAGTTGCCGGTCCCCGTCATCCCCATCCGCGCCGAGGACGCCGCCTAGCTGGCGGTTTCGGAAGGGTGAGCGCTCGCTCATAAATCTCGGCAGTCGCGCTTGTCAAGTTCAGTTTGACAAGCTGCTTTGGCCCATGAGAGACTTCGGGCCGAGCCTTAACCTCGACCCGACCCATGAACTGCGCTGAACGCCTGGTGGCAATCTTCGGCAGCCAGGCAGAAGTTGCCCGCCGCTTCCGCATCGACCGCGCCCTGGTCAGCAACTGGGTGAAGTCCGGCTATGTCCCGTCGCGGTGGGCGATGGAAGTCGAGAACGCCACCGACGGCAGGATCCTGGCCGTCGAGGTACTCAACGAGGCCAACTCGCGCAAGCCGATCCGGGTCAAGTCGCGCGGCGAAGAAGACAGCCTTTTCGGACCATCTCTGGCAGGGAGTGACACCATGAACCCATTCGCTCCGGCGAAACGCATCCAGTCGTTCCATCCCCCGCAGCGCACGCTCCTGGGCCCGGGACCATCCGAGATCAACCCGCGCGTCATGGCAGCGATGAGCCTGCCGGCGATCGGCTATCTCGACCCGGTCTTCGTCGACATGATGGAGGAGCTCAAGGGCCTGCTGCGCTATACGTTCCAGACCAAGCACGCGCTCACCTTTCCGGTGTCCGGCCCGGGCTCGGTCGGGATGGAGTACTGCTTCGTGAACATGGTCGCCCCGGGCGACAAGGTCATCGTGTGCCGCAACGGCGTGTTCGGCGGTCGCATGATCGAGAACGTGCAGCGCGCCGGCGGCGTTGCCGTCATCGTCGAGGATGCCTGGGGCGAGCAGGTCGACCCGCAGAAGCTCGAGGATGCGCTCAAGGCCAACCCCGACGCGCGCGTCGTCGCGTTTGTGCACGCCGAAACCTCCACGGGCGTGCAGTCCGACGCCAAGACGCTGGTCGAGGTCGCCCACCGCCACGACGCACTCACCATCATGGACGCGGTCACCTCGCTGGCCGGCTCGCCCGTGCTGATCGACGAGTGGAACGTGGACGCGGTGTATTCGGCCAGCCAGAAGTGCCTGTCCTGCACCCCGGGCCTCTCGCCCGTGTCGTTCAGCGACCGCGTGGTCGATTACGTCAAGTCGCGCAAGGACAAGATCCACAGCTGGTTCATGGACATGAACCTGCTGCTGGGCTACTGGGGCGCGACCACCCGCACCTATCACCATACCGCCCCCACCAACAGCCTGTACGCGCTGCACGAGGCGCTGCTGATCCTGAAGGAAGAAGGCATCGAGAACTCCTGGGCGCGCCATCATCGCCATCACCTGGCGCTCAAGGCCGGCCTCGAGGCCATGGGCCTGCAGTACCTGGTGAAGGAAGGCGCGCGCCTGCCGCAGATGAACGCCGTGCACATCCCCGAGGCGATCCGCGATCGCGAAGCGGAGGTGCGCAAGACGCTGCTGACCGAGTTCAACCTCGAGATCGGCGCCGGCCTGGGGCCGCTGGCCGGCAAGATCTGGCGCATCGGCATCATGGGCTACAGCTGCAAGCCCGAGAACGTGATGCTGTGCCTGTCCGCGCTGGGCTCGGTGCTCTCCGACATGGGCCTGCCGATCCACGTCGGCGAAGCGGAAGCCGCCGCCCACCACGCCTACGCGCAGCTGCACGCGAAGGCCGCGCAGCAGAAGAAGACCAGCATCGCCGCGGCCGCCTGACCGGGCCCAGCCCTCTCGAAACGGGCCGCGCTGCGGCCCGTTCCGTTTTGGTGGCGTGCTATCGTCCGCGTACGATCCCATGGACGCACGATGACCGTCTACATCGGCTGCGGCGCCGGCTTCGCCGGCGACCGCTACGACGCCGCCGTCCCGATCGTCGCCACGCTGGCGACCTTGCCCGGCGAGCGTTTCCTCACCTACGAGGTGCTGGCGGAGCGCACCCTGGCCCTCGCGCAGAAGCTGCGCCGCGAGAATCCCCAGCTCGGCTACTCGCCATTCCTCGACGCCTATCTCCCGCTGGTGCTGCGCGACTGCCATCGTCACGGCATCCGCATCGTCACCAACATGGGCGCAGCCAACCCGATCGGTGCGGCGAAGCGCGTGCACGCACTCGCGGGAGAGCTGGGGATCAAGGGCCTGCGGGTGGCGGCGGTGACCGGCGACGACCTGCTCGCAGCGATGTCCGAGGCGGAAGTGCGGGCGCAGCCGGTGCTGGAGAGCATCGAGCTCGGCGGCCGCCCGATCGTTGCGGCGAATGCCTATCTGGGTGCCCAGCCGGTCGCCGATGCGCTGGCCACCGGTGCGCACGTCGTGCTGGTGGGACGCACCACCGACGCGGCCCTGTCGCTGGGCCCGCTGCTGCACGTGTACGGCTGGCGCAACGACGAGCTGGATCGCCTCGCGCAGGGGACCGTCTGCGGTCACCTCCTCGAGTGCGGCGCACAGGTCACGGGCGCCTACTTCCCGGACCCGGGGTTCAAGGACGTGCCCGACCTCGCCAACGTCGGCTTCCCGATCGCCGAGGTCGGCCCGGACGGCGGGCTGGTCATCACCAAGGCTGCCGCCACCGGCGGCCGCGTCAACCGGGCCACCGTGATCGAGCAGCTCCTCTACGAGGTGCACGATCCGCACAACTACCTGACCCCTGACGTGACCCTGGATCTGGGCGAGGTCAGCGTGGACGAGGTGGGTCCCGACCGGGTCCGCGTGCAGGGCGCGCGCGGCAAGCCGCCGCCCGCGACGCTCAAGGCCACGGTGAGCGTCGAGGCCGGCTGGCTCGGCGAGGGCGAGATCTCCTACGCGGGCCCGAATGCGCTGGCGCGGGCCGAGCTGGCGGCAGCGGTCGTTCGCGCACGTTGCACGAGCATCGGGATCACCGAGCGCGTGCGGGTCGAGGTGCTCGGTACGCAGGCGATCCTCGATGGCGATGCAAGCGGCCGCCGTCCGCGGCTGTCACCGCCGCCGGACGGCGAGTATCGCGTCCGCGCAGCAGTCCGGAGCGCCAGCCGCAGTGTCGCGCAGCGGGTGTCCGACGAAGTGCTGAGCCTGTACTGCTCGGGGCCTGCCGGCGGTGCCGGGGTTCGCCAGCACGTCACGGCGCAGATCAGCACCGCTTCGATCCTGGTCGATCGCGCTCGCGTCCGGCCGCAGGTCACCGTCGTGGAGGCGCAATGAAGCTCGTCACCGTGCCGCTGCACGCGGTCGCCCATGCGCGCGCGGGCGACAAGGGCAACCGCTCCAACATCAGCGTGGTTCCCTACGCACCGGAGGTGTTTCCGCATCTGGTGGAACAGGTCACCGAAGCGCGAGTCCTTGCGATCTTCGCGCACAAGGGCGCTACCGCAGTGAAGCGTTACGTGCTGCCGAAGCTGCCGGCGATGAACTTCGTCATCGACGACGCGCTGGAGGGGGGCGTGAACGCGAGCCTGTGCCTCGACGGGCACGGCAAGGCGCTCTCATTCTTGTTGCTCGGCGACTGCGCAGTGGAGGTGCCTGCGGCGCTCGTGCGCGCGCCGCGCGCGCGGGGCTGAGCGAATCGTTCTCATTCTCCAGCGTCGGCGCGCAACGACGCGCGAGCTTTTTCACCGCGGGTTAATGTCGACTTAAGCTTCGGCCCTTAGGGTTGCGGGCATCCTGGAACAGGAGCCCGCATGTTGCTCGAACCGATCACCGCCGAGGCCTCGCCATCCGCACCCGCGGAGGGTGCCCATCCCGAGCAGCGCCGCCGCCACACGCACGCTGCGCGCCTGTTCGTCTATCCACCGGGCGAGCCTCGGCGCGAGATGGTCGAGGGGTTCATCCGCGACGTCTATGCACGCCGCTATGACGCTTGCGTGACCAGCTTCGCGACCGTCCTGGTCGCGCTGATGAGCGAGGGCCGGATCCTCGCCGCTGCCGGGTACCGGCCGGCGCTGCAGCCACTGTTCCTCGAACGCTATCTCGATGCGCCGGTCGAGGCGCGCTTGCGCGCGCTGACGCCCGAGGCCCCGGCCCGTGCGCGCATCGTGGAAGTCGGCCACCTCGCAGCGACGCGGCCCGGCGCAGGTCGGATGCTGATGCCGCTGCTCGGTGTGCATCTCGCCGGACGCGGCTTCGAATGGGTCGTGTCGACCGCCACCACGGAGCTGCGCACGCTGTTCGGCCGCATGGGCCTGGAGCCGCTGGTCCTGGGCACCGCCGACCCCCGGGTACTCGGTGCCGATGCGGCCCAATGGGGCACGTACTACGACCATCATCCGCAGGTCGTGGCCGGCAGCATCGTGGTGGGGATGTCACGCATCGCGCCTGGCCTGCTCGAGCGCGAGGGCCAGCCATGACCGCCGCCTCGCTGTTCGAGAGCCTGGCCCGCTCGCGCGCCGGCGGCGACCCGCCAGCCGTCGTGACCCACCTCGGGTCGTGGAGCTACGCCC
The DNA here is from genome assembly GCA_964523885.1 of uncultured Burkholderiales bacterium. Lineage (GTDB taxonomy): Bacteria > Pseudomonadota > Gammaproteobacteria > Burkholderiales > SHXO01 > SHXO01. The sequence goes on from CAZFYX010000015.1 coordinate 104,070, forward strand.
GGCTCGGGGACGAGTGCGAGCGTTTCGCGGAACAGTTGCGAACGCTGCAAATCCGGGTGCTCGCGACGCTGACCGACAACGTGCCCGCGTGGATCGCTGCCGACCTCGCCGCGCTGCGCGCCGGTGTCGTCCATGTCCCGCTGCCCGCATTCTTCACCCCTGCACAGCACGCCCATGCATTGTCGGCTGCAGGAGCGGATGCACTGCTGGCGCCTCTGACTGCGGCAGCGGCAGTGACCCCGCTCGGGTTCACGCCAGTCGCATCCGAAGCGGCGGCACGCGACGGTCTGCAGCTGCTGCGCCGGGACATCTCCCCCGCGGGGCTCCCGGAAGGGACTGCGAAGGTGACCTTCACCTCAGGCACCACCGGCACGCCGAAGGGCGTATGCCTGGACGCCGGCGCGATGCTGACAGTGGCTGCGGGCGTGATCGAGGCCACCCTGCCCCTCGGCATCACCCGGCACCTGTGCGCACTGCCATTCGCGGTGCTCCTGGAGAACGTCGCCGGCGTACTCGCGCCGCTCCTGCGCGGCGGCACCTGCATCGTGCTGCCCATGGGCACGGTCGGCCTGACCGGGTCCTCCAGCTTCGACCCGGAGCGGCTGCACGCAGCGATCGAGCAGCACGCTGCACAGAGCGTGATCCTGCTTCCGCAGATGCTGCGCGCGTGGGTCGGCTGGCTGCATGCGAACCAGCTGCGAGGGCCCGGCACGTTGCGCCTGGTCGCCGTCGGGGGCGCCGCGGTAGGCGAGCGGCTGGTCCTGCAGGCCCGCGCGGTCGGCCTTCCTGCGTGCGAGGGTTATGGGCTATCGGAGGGTGCGTCGGTGCAGACCCTGAACCTGCCGTCCGCCGACCGCCCGGGCAGCGCAGGCCGCGCGTTGCCGCACGCGCGGGTGCGCATCGCAGCGGACGGGGAGATCGAGATCGGCGGTCCGCTCCATCTGGGCTACCTCGGCGAGCGCGGGCGCCGCGCGGAGTGGCTGCGAACCGGCGATCTGGGCGAACTCGACGCCGACGGATTCCTGCATGTGCGTGGGCGCCGCAAGAACATCCTGATCACGGCATTCGGCCGCAACATCTCGCCGGAGTGGGTCGAGACCGCACTGCGCAGCGAGGCGGCGGTCGGCCAGGCCGCCGTGTTCGGCGAGGGGCAGGCGACGCTCAGCGCAGTGCTCTGGACAGGTTCGTGCGCGGTCACGGACGCCGCGCTGCAGAG
>CAZFYX010000016.1:0-50933 GCA_964523885.1 uncultured Burkholderiales bacterium
GGAGAACTCGGCTGGCGCCTTGAAGTCCAGGTCGACCTGCGAGGTCCAGGTCAGGCCGAAGCGGGTACCTTCGTTGACCTGGTACATCAGGCCGACGTTGGCACCGTAGCCCCAGGCATTGTCCTCCAGCTTCAGCTGACCATCAGACGCGCTCAGGGGGTTGTTGATCGCCACGACCTGCTTCATGTGGCCGTACATGGCGTTGAGGCCCGCGCCGATCGAGAAGTGCTCGTTGACCTTGTAGGCCACCGAGGGGATGAACGAGATGCCGACCAGCACGCCCTCCTGGCCGTAATAGCGGCCGACCCAGTCGTTGTCGTACTTCACGGCGGCGCCGAAGTTGCCCGTCATGGCGAAGCCGATGGAAACATCCGGGGAGACGCTGCTGCTGACGAACAGGCCGCCGCCAGGGAACCAGCCGTTGGAGCCGATCGCCTTGCCGCCGTCGCCGCTGCCGAGTTGAGGAGAGGTGCCCGAGTCGACCGAGAATTCGGTGTTCGAGTACAGCGCCTGTGCCCCCACCAGCACCTGGGTGCCCTCCAACCGGGTCATGCCCGCCGGATTGGTGAAGACGGTCGATGCATCCTGCGCGCGCGCGCCGTAGCCGGCGGACGCCAGGCCCACGTCGGCAGTGCCGACCTCGTAGAGCATGAGGCCCCCGGCCGACGCCGCTGCGCTGGCGAGCGCGCCAACCGGCAGGGCTGCCAGGGTGACCAGGGTCCGGTGCCGGGACGTTGCAAAGAGCTTGCGTTTCATTGACAGATCCCTCGTTGCTGCGCGCCGGGCAGCACGCCCGGACGGAATATGACACTCCTGCGCGCCTGGAGCAGGCGGCCGGAGGGGAGTTTCGAGCATTCGCCCAAGGGTAGCAAGTCCCGGCTGCGCGTCCTGCTGGACCTTGGTTCAGCAGGACGGCATGGCCGTGGAGTCGTCAGACGCCCGGCGGCGACGCCAGGCCGCCGGTGACGATGGGCCGCAGGATCAGGACCGCGCGGCCGTCGTTGTAGTCGCTGGTGGCGGTGCCCGACGAGCTGATCAGCGCGAGGGGCACGCCCAGGGCGATCAGCTGGCTGCGCACGGCCTCGGCGCGCTGGCTGGCCAGGGCGAGACGCTCGGCCTGGGTGCCGCCCGCGTCCGGATGGCCGATGATCGAGATCATCATCTTTCCGTAGGTGCGCAGCACGTTCGCGACCGGCTGCAGCGTGCCGAGGAAATTGGTGTTGACGACCGCCGAGCCCGGCGCGAACGCGCTCTGCCCGGTCATGTCGATCTGGATGGCCTTGCCGGGGAGCATCTCCACGGTGGCATTGCCGGCGTTCACCTGCGGCTCCAGCACTTTCGCCAGATCCTGCTTGCGCTGGTCCATGTAGTGGCCGATCCCCATGCCGGCCAGCGCGCCGCCGGCCGCGCCGATCAGCACGCCGGCCCAGGGATCGCCATGGTCGATGATCGCCCCCAGGGCGGCACCGCTGGCAGCGCCGATTCCCAGACCCGCGCCGGTATCGGTGCTGAACAGGCCGCTGCTCGAGCTGCCGCCGTTGCTGGCGCAACCCGTTGCCAATGCGGCGGCGACGACGATGGCGAGGACGTTCCTGATGGCGATGGTGGGGTGGGGAATGGACATGGGAATCGCTCCTGGTCTGGTGCTGTTGCGGGCACGTCTCGCATGACCTGGCATCGACGAGGCTGCCAGCATGACGCATGCCGCCAGCCTAATGGATGCGCGCCGCACCGCGCAAGAGGCGGCCTCCAGCCCTAGGGCGCCGGGCTGCGCGCCTCGCGTTCGAGCAGACGATCGCGCAGCGCGTCGTACAGGGGCCGCACACCCACCAGGGCGGGCACGGCCATCGCCGCGAAACAGGCGGCGAGCATGGGCAGCAGCAGCGTGAAGCTGCCGGTCAGCTCGGTCACCAGCACGATGCCGGTGAGCGGCGCGCGCACCACCGCGGTGAAGAAGGCGGCCATCGCGACGATTCCCATGGCAGCCGGCGCAGGCGCCGAGGGGAAGATCGGCCCGAGCACCAGCGCGAACGCCACCCCGATCTGGGCGCCGAGCACCAGCATCGGCGCGAACAGCCCGCCTGGGGTCGGTGCCATGTAGGACAGCGGGCCGAGCAGGAAGCGCAGCGCGAACACCAGGCAGATCGTGCTCAGGGGGTCGACCACGTCCAGCGTGCGCTGGGTCAGCGGGTCGCCGCCGCCCGCGAGGCCCGGCGAGAACCAGGCGAGCGCGCCGACCAGCGCACCGATGAGCGCCGCGCGCAGCGCCGGGTGCCAGCCGCCCAGCCGGTCGCCGGCGCGCAGCAGGCCCAGCACGAGCCGGCAGTAGAGCGCGCCGGCAGCGCCGGCCAGCAGACCCAGGGCGAGGTGCACGGGCACGGTGCCGAAGCCCGGATAGGGCTGCGCCGGCACGTGGAAGTCGGGCTCCTGCCCCAGCAGCATGCGTGCGACCGCGATCGCCAGGGCCGATGCGCCGAGCGCGGCGATCGCGATGCGCGGCTCGAAGCGGCGCACCAGTTCCTCCAGGACGAACACGGCCCCGGCGATCGGTGCGTTGAACGCGGTGGCGAGTCCGGCACCGGCGCCCGCAGCGACGAGGACGCGGATGTCGCGGGCGTTGCGCTGGAACAGGCGGCCCAGCACGTGCGCAATCGAGGCGCCCATCTGGACGCTGGGCCCTTCGCGGCCCAGCGCGAGCCCGCCGCCGATGGCCAGCGTGCCGCCGAAGAACTTGACCAGGATGAGCCGAAGCGGGCCGCGCGGCAGTTCGCCGGTGGCGATGATCGCCTCGACCTGCGGGATGCCGCTGCCGGCGGCGTTCTTCGCGAAGCGGTGAACGAGCCACGCGGCCACCCCGGCGCACGCCGCTGCACCCGCCACCACCAGCAGGAACCCGACTGCGGGCATCGAGTGAGCGAAGCCGATCGCCTCGCCCCGCAACCGATCGACCCATGCGAGGGTGAGGCGGAACAGCGCCCCCACCAGCCCGGCGCAGGCCCCGATCGCGAACGACGCGAGCGCGAGGCCGACCAGGCCGTCGCGTTCGTCGTCCTCAGGATGGGCAGCGCTCATCGGGTGATGCGCACGCCGACACGGCTGCGTGGCCGGACCGGCTGCGCCGCGGTGCCTGGGCGCCTGCCACGACCCCCGGGCACCGCCATGCCGGCCCTACTTGCCTTCGGCCTTGGCCTTCAGCGCGTCCAGCCCGGCACGGAACAGGCCGTTGACCAGCTTCAGGTTTGCGTCGTCGTTCTGGCCCGGCTTGGAGCGGTACATCGCACGCCACACCACCATGGACTGGTTCAGGCCGAGCGGCGTGACGCCGATCATGGCGTTGTAGTCCTGGATCGGCAGGGCGTTCTCGCCGATGATCCGGTACTGCATCATCATCATCTGGTTGTTGAACTGCAGCAGCTCCTCGTCGAAGCTGGGGCCGTCCTTGAGCGTGATCTTGCGCACCGAGCTCGGGGTGTTGGTCTCGCCGCTGACCAGCTCCGTGCTGATGAACGCCGGGTGCCAGCCGTGCAGGTTGTTCCACCCCTTCACCAGATCCCACACCTGGGTCGCCGGCAGGTTGATGTCCACGGTCTGGTACACGTTGAGGTAGGTCACCTGTGCCGAGGCGAACAGCGGTGCGCACAGGAGCAGGAAGGCGGCGGTGAGGAGGGACTTCTTCATCGTTACAACTCCTTGTTCTTGGATGGTTCGGAGTGGGGGACGGCAGGGTCGCCCGGGAAAGGCAGCGGCAGTATAGGGCGCCCCTCCCGCCGCCCGCAACCGGCCCCCAGGGATGCGCTTCGCGATGCCAGCGGGTTATGATCGCGCAGGTGCGCAAGGCCGCGCGCCATCTCCACCATCCGATCAATCATCGCAGGCACCACCATGCATCCGAACACCAGCGTTTTCCCGCTCGCCCGCATCATCCGCATCACGCTCGTGACCTGCGCGCTGATCGCCGCAGCGGGCTGCCAGGTCAAGCCAGCCCAGATGTATCGGCCGGGCTACGACCACATGCTGACTGCTGAGGCCTGGGCCGCACGCTCGCCCGACGACGCCGTGGTCATCATCAGCGGGACCACGGCGCAGTGGGACAACGTCGACGTGCCCGGCTTCGGCTTCGAGAACCGCCCGCGGCTCGAGGTGGACTGGCGCACCTCCTATGACGTCGCCCTGGTCAAGCCGGGCCAGTACCAGCTGCGCAACATCCTGCTCGACAACTTCTACGCGGTGGACTTTGCCGCGATCAGCGGCCTGGGGCAGAAAGCCACCAGCAAGTATGCGACCTTCACCGTCAAGCCCGGCGAGATCGTCTACGTGGGCGAGTTCACCGTGCAGTCGGGCCAGGCGGCCCCGGGGCTGTGCATCGCGAGCCTGTTCGTCCGCGACAACCTGGCCGCGGTGCAGGCGAAGCTGCCGACCCAGGTGCCGTACATCGCGGGCAAGCCGATCGCCACGAGCCTCGTCCGCATCGAGGAGAACAACATCCGCTTCCCGGCGCCCTGCAACTGATAGCAGACCGATGTCCGCCGTCAACCGCCAGTGGCGCCTCGCGGCGCATCCCGACGGCCTCATCAAGCCCGGCGACTTCCGCTGGCATGAGGAGCCGCTGCCGTCGCTGTGCGACGGCGAGGTGCTGGTGCGGGTGGAGTACCTCTCGCTCGATCCGACCAATCGCATCTGGGCCAACGGGCAGGAGAGCTACCTGCCGCCGGTTGCACTGGGCGAGGTCATGCGCGGGATGGGCGTGGGCATCGTGGAGGCCTCCAGCAATCCGCGCTGGAGCGTCGGCACGCGGGTGAGCGGACGGCTCGGCTGGCAGAGCCACGTGGTTTCGGACGGACGCGACCTCGTCGCGCTGCCGGCCGGGGTCGATCCGCTGATGCAGCTGGGCCTGCTCGGCCACATCGGCCTGACCGCCTATTTCGCGCTCCTGGATCTCGGGCATCCGCAGCCGGGCGAGACGGTGGTGGTGACCGGCGCGGCAGGCGCGGTGGGATCGCTCGCCGGCCAGATCGCGAAGCTGCACGGCTGCCGCGTGGTGGGCATCGCAGGCACCGACGAGAAGTGCCGCTGGCTCACGAGCGAATTGGGGTTCGATGCGGCGATCAACTACCGCACTGAAGATCTCGACGCGGCGCTGGCGCACGCGTGCCCCGACGGCATCGACGTCGACTTCGAGAACGTGGGCGGGGCCATTCTCGACGCGATCCTCGCCCGGGCGAACCTGCATGCCCGCATCGTGATCTGCGGCCTGATCTCGCAGTACAACGCGCGTGGTCCCGTGCCCGGACCGGTCAACTTCGAGCGTGTCCTCATCCGGCGGCTGCACGTGCTGGGCTTCATGCTCATGGACTACCGCCAGCGCGCTCCGGAGGCGATCCCGCGCCTGCTCGAATGGCACGCGCAGGGCAGGCTGAAGTATCGCCTCGACGTTGTCGAGGGCCTCGAGAATGCCCCGGTGGCGGTGAACAAGCTGTTCGACGGTTCCAACGCGGGCAAGCTGGTGGTGAAAGTCTAGCCCCGCAACGCCGGCACCAGCGGAACCGCTACGCTGGCGCCCGCACCTGGTCCCGCAGCACCACCGCGCGCACGGCGTCCTCGATGTCCTCCACCGAGGGGATCACCAGTCGCTCGAGCTTGTCGTTGTAGGGCATGGGTGCGTCGCGGGCGCCGACGCGCACGATCGGCGCGTCGAGCCAGTCGATGGCGTGTTCCGCCACCATCGCTGCCACCTCTGCGCCGAAGCCCCAGCGCTTCCAGCCTTCATGAGCGATCACCAGACGGCTGGTCTTGCGCACCGAGCGCAGGATCGCCTCCTCGTCGAGCGGCCGCAGGGTGCGCGGATCGATCACCTCGACGTCGATGCCCTCGGCCTCCAGCCGCGTGGCCGCCTGCAGGGCCGACTCCACCATCGCGAGCGTGGCCACCAGCGTGACGTCCTGTCCCGGGCGCTTCACCACGGCCTTGCCGATGGGAATCGCATAGGACTCCTCCGGCACCAGCCCCTTCTTGCCGACGTAGAGCAGCTTGTGCTCGAGGAAGATGACCGGGTTGTCCTCGCGGATGGCGCTCGCCAGCAGCCCCTTCGCCTCGTAGGGCGAGGAGGGCGCCAGCACCACCAGCCCGGGCACGTGCGTGAACCACGCCTCCAGGCTCTGCGAATGCTGCGCGGCCAGGCGGATGCCGCCGCCCTGCGGACCGCGGATGACCAGGGGGACCGTCGGCTTGCCGCCCAGCATGAAGCGGAACTTGGCCGACTGGTTCACGATCATGTCCATCATGTGGGTGATGAAGTCGAAGATCTGCACCTCGGCCACCGGGCGCAGGCCGGTGATCGCGGCACCCACCGCGCAGGCGGCGATCCCGGCTTCGGAGATCGGCGTGTCGCGAAGCCGGTCAGCACCGAACTTGTCGATCAGCCCGCGCGTGGCGGCGAAGATGCCGCCGATCCTGCCCACGTCCTCGCCCAGCACGAAGACGCGCGGGTCGCGCTCCATCTCCTGTGCCAGCGCCTCCTTCACGGCCTCGGCGAAGCTGAGCTCGCGTGCCGGCCCGGCCGGACGCGGCTCGGACGGCGTGTAGTGCGGCGCATACACGGCGTCCTCGAGGTCGGCCAGCGTGGGCTCTGGGCTGGCGACGGCGAACTGCTTCGCCGCGGCGAGCTCCGCGTCGACTTCAGCCTGGATCTGCTCCAGCGCAGCGCGAGCGAAGCCGTGCGTGGTCTCGAGCACGTGCTCGAAGCGTGCGACCGCGTCGAGCTTGCGCCATTCGACGACTTCCTCGTCCGTGCGGTAGCGCGGGAGGTTGGCGCGCATCGAATGGTCGCCCCAGCGGTAGGTGAGTGCCTCGATCAGCGTCGGTCCGCCACCGCTGCGGGCGCGGTCCACCGCTTCCTGCACGGCTGCGTGCACGGCGAGCACGTCATTGCCGTCGATGGTTGCGCCCGGCAGGCCATAGGCTGCCGCCCGCTTCGACACGCGGTCGACAGAGGTCGAGTCCCTGAACGACGTGGACAGCCCGTACTGGTTGTTCTCGCACAGGTAGACCACCGGCAGCTTCCACAGCGAGCCGATGTTGAGGCACTCGTGGAAGATGCCCTCGTTGGTGGCGCCGTCGCCGAAGAACACCACGCCCACGGCGCCGTTGCCGCGCAGCTTGTTGGACAGTGCGGCACCGGTGCCGATGCCGATCCCCGCGCCGACGATGCCGTTGGCCCCGAGGATGTTGAGGTCGAGCGCGGCGATGTGCATGGAGCCGCCCAGCCCCTTGCAGTAGCCGGTGACACGCCCCATCAGCTCGGCCATCATGCGGTCGAGCGACGCGCCCTTGGCGATGCAGTGGCCATGGCCGCGATGGTGGCTCACGACGAAGTCGTCGCGGGTCAGCGCGGCGCACGCGCCGGCGGCGACCGCCTCCTGCCCGACATAGCTGTGCGCCGTTCCCTTGACCAGTCCCTCCAGGAACAGTGCCGTGACGCCCTCGTCGAAGCGGCGGATGCGCAGCATGGTGCGGTAGATCGCTTCGAGCCGTTGCCTGTCCATCGACCTGCTCCTCCCTCGGATGCCGGCCCTTGTAGTGGGATTGCTGGCGGGGTGAGGCCCCGGCGGACGCGGCTGGAGCCGAGTATACGCCGCGGGCTGCGGGGATCTTTGCGCAGCGGGGGCGCCGGGGCATGCGATATCATCGCTGTTTGCCTGCGCGGGCCGGGTGCCCGCGCCGCAACCGGAAGAGCATGGCCGAGAGCATCTACGACGACGTGATCCTCGATCACGTCAGGAACGCCCGCAACTACCGCCCGGTGCCCGACGCGGATCGGAAGGCGGAGGGCATCAACCCCCTGTGTGGCGATACCTTCACGGTGTACCTGAAGGTGGAGGGCGGCCGCATCCGCGAAGCCGCGTTCCAGTGCGAGTGCTGCGGCATTTCCATGGCCTCTGCATCCGTGATGACGGAGCTGGTGCGCGACCGCACCCTGGAGGAGGCGGGGCAGCTGGTGCAGGAGTTCCGCGAGCTGGTGCGCAAGCGGGCCGAAGGCACAGGGCTCGACACCGGGCGCCAGGCCGTGCTCTCGGTGGTCCGTGCGTCGCCCTCGCGCGGGAACTGCGCGGTGCTGGCGTGGCACACGCTGGAGGCGGCGATCAAGGGCGAGGAGAGTGCGACGCTGGGCGGGTGAATCGAATTCCGGCTGGAGACCGGCGGCGCTGGCGACCCTCCCGCGTCAGCGCAACTGGCGGTGCGCGTCCTCCATCGCCGCTTGCACTCGCGCCCATCCCAGGAAGGCGTGCCGTTGTGACGGCTCCGGCGCCGCGGCCGCCAAGCGGTTGATCGCGCTGTTGACCCGCTTCGCGGTGGCGTTCGCGGCTTCCACCTGCCCGCTCTCCATCTGGGCGCGCAGCAGCAGGTGGCCCGCCTGCCAGGTCAGCGGAGCGTAGTCGATGCGTTCGGCGATCGCGACGGCTTCGGCCAGCGCCAGCGCAGCCTGGTCTGCGGCAGACTGCTGCAGCGCCACCGCCCCGCGCAGTGCGTGGGCCTTGCCGACGTACTTCAGGGAGCCGGTCTGGGTCGCCCGCGCCAGGGCGCGGCTGGCCATGGCGAGCGCGCCTTCCGGATCGCCGTCCGCGAGCAGTGCCTCGCCGATGTACTGGTGGAGATGGATGGTCCACCGCCAGCGGTGAGCGCCAAACGCCTGCTTCTCGACCCGTTCGAGCGTCTGTTCGAGGAGTTCCAGTGCTGCGGACGGGTTGCCGCCGTTGAGGTAGTCGTATGCGACGTTGATCAGCGTGCTGATCTCGGCGTTCGGGCTGACGCTTGCCGCCTGCAATGCTTCCTGGTTCAGCTCCGATGAGCGACGAAAGTCGCCCAGCTCCTGGCACATCCACCCACGTGTGTTCAGCACTCGCGCGACCATGAATCTGTTGTCGCGCTCGCGCGCGAGTCGGACTGCCTCGTCCATCACCGCGCCGGCACCCGCATAGTCGCCTATGCCGACGAGAGGGAAGGCCAGGTTGGAGAGCGCCATCATCTCGTGGAAGCCGTCATGGATGGCCGTGGCTGCCTCCCGGGAGCGGCGGCACAGGGGCGCGGCCGCGCCGAAGTCGCCGCGCCAGTTGGCATGCAGCGAGAGCCAGGTGAGGTTCTGCGACACCATGTCCTGGTAGCCGCGCCGTTCCGAGATCTCCAACGAGCGCCCGAACTTGCGGTCGCCGTCGTGCAGATCCCCGTTCACCTGATCCACGAGTCCGAGATAGCACAGGGCGCGGGCGAGGATGCGCTGGTCGCGGGTCTGCTCGGCGATCGCCAACGCGGCACGGGCACAGTCGGTGGCCGCCGGCATATGATCGGAAGAGGCTGTGAGCCAGTGGACCAGGGCGAGCTCCACCAGCGCTTCGCCCTCCGCGACTACGTCGCCCGCGGCGCGCGCCAGCTCGAGCATGCGCTCGAACTCCGCGATGGCGTGCGCATAGCCGCTCGAGATCCGCCACGCCACCCCGCGCCGCTGGTAGACGGCGATGATGCGGGAGGGTGGAGGTGGCGGTGACATGTGGCCCGTGACCTCCAGGGCGCGCTGGTAGAAGTCCAGCGCCGCCCGGCTGGCGTACGCCTCCTTGGCCCGGTCGCCAGAGCGCACCAGGTAGTCGAAGGCCTTGTCCCACGCCTCGGCGTTCACGAAGTGGTGCGCCAGCTCCTCCAGCCGCTCGGCGATGCGGTCCCGGTACAGCTCCTCGATCGCCTCGCCGACTTCGCGGTGCAGCTCGCGCCGGTGCTCGCGGAGCAGACTGTTGTAGACCACGTCCTGGATCAGGGCGTGCCGGAAGATGTAAGCCGGTTCCGGCGACTGGGTCTGTTGGTGGACGATCTCCAGCGCGTTCAGCTCGCGCAGCACGTGCTCCACGCGATCGATCGGTGTGACGCGTTCGAGCAGGCGTTGCACGAACTGTCGCCCGATTACGGATGCGTGCTGCACCACGCGCTTGCCTTCATCGCCCAGTCGGTCGATGCGGGCCATGATGATCCCCTGGATGGTGTCGGGGACCGCAACGGAGTGCAGCGGGGTGGTCATGCGCAGTCCGGTGCCGATGCGCTCGACGACCCCCAGGTTCAGCAGCGTGTGCGTCAACTCCTCGACGAAAAGCGGTACGCCCCCCGCCTTGTCGAGCACGACCCGCTTGAGCTCATCCGGCAGGTCCCCGGCGCCCAGCGCGCGGCTCGCCACTTCCAGCGCCTCGTCGGTATCCAGGGTGCCCAGTGGCAGCGTGGACAGGAAGGAGCGGGACCCCAGCGGCGAGGTGTAGTCGAGCCGGTGGGTGGCAACCAGCAGGATGCGCAGCGCGGCCAGCGAGTCGAGCAGCCATTTCAGGTATTCCTCGGTCGCGTTGTCGACCCAGTGCAGGTCCTCGAACACGAGCACCAGGGGAAGCTCGCTCGCTGCTGCCACGGTGAGGGCGCGCATGACTTCGAAGATGCGGGCGCGGCGGGTCGGTGCATCCATGACTGCCACCGTCGGGTCACCGGGATCGAGGGAGAGCAGGTAGCGCAGGATCGGTACCTGCGCCTTCAGTCCCAGGCTCTCGGCACCCTGGTCGATCTTGGCCCCGATCGACGCCGCATCGTCGCGATCGCCGATCGCGAAGCTGCGCCGCAACTGCTCCAGCAGCGGGCCGAGCGCGACCGAACTGCCGTACGAGATGCACCGGTTCTCGACCCAGGCGAACTCGGTTCCGGCGCTCGCCAGGCTGCGCCGGAACTCGTAGAGCAGCCGCGACTTGCCGATGCCGGCCTCGCCGGCGATCAGCGCCACCTGGCCGCGCCCGGTACGGACCTGATCGAACAAGTCGCGCAGCATCGACAGCTCGCGTTGGCGGCCCACCAGCGGGGTCAGCCCGCGTTCCGCCGCCAGCTCGAACCGGGGCCGGTGACCCAGCGCGCGCACGACCTGGTAGGCGTGAGCCCGCGCGCGTCCCTTCACGTCGTGCTCGCCGAGGTCGAGGATCTCGAACTGGCCACGCGTGGCCGCATGGGTAGCATCGGTGATGACGACTGTGCCAGGACGGGCCGCCTGCTGCATCCGCGCGGCGAGGTTCGTGGTGTCGCCGACGGCGGTGTAGTCCATGCGCAAGTCGTCGCCGATGCGGCCGACCACTACCGGCCCGGTGTTCAGGCCGATGCGCAGCTCGAGCGTCACATCATGCTCGACCTGCAGCGCGCGGCTGAGCGTTTCCATGCGCGACTGAATAGCGAGAGCCGCATGCACGGCGCGGCTGGCGCTGTCCTCGTGTGCGATCGGCGCACCGAACAGCGCCATGATGCCGTCGCCGGTGTACTGGTTGACCGTGCCCTCGTAGCGGTGCACCTCGCCGGTCATCGCCTCGAAGCAGCGGTCGATGATCGCATGCACGTCCTCCGGGTCGCGACTGGCCGCGACAGTGGTGAAACCGGCGAGATCGGCGAACAGCACGGTGACTTGGCGACGCTCGCCCTGCAGAGCGGAGCGCGCATTGAGGATCTTTTCGGCCAGGTGCCTGGGGGTGTAGGGCGAGGCGCCGCGGCGCACGGTCGCTCGCGGCGCCTCGTCCGGGCGGATGGTGTCTGGCGGCGTCCGGTTGCCGCGGGCGCTCGCGCTGTCTGCCGGCGCGCCACACGCCCCGCAGAACCGTGCGCCGGGGCTCAGTGTCGCAGCGCACTGCCTGCAGCGGGCCTCGAGACGCGTGCCACACTGCTCGCAGAAGCGGTTCTCAGCGGGATTGTCGAAACTACAGCCTGGACACTGCATCGTTCTCCCTCGACATTGCGCGGGGAACTGCCGCAGCGATCATACACCCCGCCGCCTGGCAGTCCGGCCGCGCGTGGTGTCCGGGGATCAGGCGCTGCCGCCACCCTTCATCTGCCGCGCGAGCTGCCACGCCATCCAGCCCAGGACCGCCACGCCGGCGGCGAGCACAGCCCACAACATCCAGGTCTTGTAGTCCGCGCGTTCGCGCAACGCGGCACGCCCCGCGACCTCGCTCGGCGCGCCGGTGCCCGCGGGCGCTGCCGTCAGCGGCTCGTCGGTGCGCCAGCCCGGCACGATGGTCTCGATCGCATACGCGGCCGGCTGTGCCTGCGCGTTGCCATAGGCGAGCTGGAAGGGCGGCGCGCCGCGCGCGATGAACACGAGCTCCTGCGGAATCCATCCCGCCTGGATGCCCGGCTGCCCTCCGCCGATGCCGCCGCCCTTCTGGTCCACGCGCAGGAGCCAGTGTCGTGCACCGCCATGCACGACGACGGGCGGACTGGTCACCTCGACGCCATCGCGCATCAGCCGATAGACCACGGCCCGGCCCGCGCTGCGCCACGCATCCTGCTCGCGCTCGCGCGTCAGCAGTTCCACGTCCACGAGGGTGTTGGGTTCCGGCAGGTCGATGCGCAGGCGGTCAAGCGGGAGGGAGGCAGCGAGTACGAACTCGTACTCGCCCGGCTGCTTCCCTGCCGTCACGGTGAGGGGCTTCCAGCGTCGTGCCGGCTCCACCACTGCCGGCGCGGCGCGGCCTTCCAGTCCGGTGAGGATGAGCGGTGCCTGTGCAGCAGGCCAGGACAGGCGCAGGTACTTGCAGCGAATACCCGGCAGCTCCACCTGCCGGCGCTCCAGCCGCTGGCCGCCGTACTCGAGGCTCAGCAACGGCGCAGCGGCAACCAGCGTGCTCCAGCGTTCGAGGTCGTCGCTGCAGTCCACGCGCAGGCGGCCTGAGAAGCCGCCGGGGACCGGCTTCCAGTCCAGGTCGAGGCTGCGCAATGCGGTCTTGCGCTCGCTGGTGTCCACGAGGTAGGCGAGCACCGCCTGCCGATCGTGCGCGGCATCGGTCGCGCGCACCCGGATCACGGAACCGTTCGCCGTTCGCTCCGCACGGATCTCGAGGTCGTGTCCTGCGCTGCCGCTGGTACCCTGCAGCGGGAAGTAGGGCAGCGCCGCGGGCGGCGCACTCGTCTCCTCCGGTGGCGTGCGCGGCACGAATGCGAACGGCACCACCTCGCCCCCGGAGTTGAAGACGCGCAGGTCGGCCAGCTGCGGCCGCACCGAACCGTCGTACACCGCCTCCGGAAGCTCCAGCCGCTGCAGTGCCTCGCCCGCGCCCACCTGTACGGGGACGGCGTAGGCGAACGCGTCGAGCCGATCGGCCGCGACCGCGTCGAGCGCCAAGGTGAGCAGCGCTGCCGCGCATGCCGCCCTCATCGCGCGCCCTCAACATTGCGCGGCGGCACGGGCGACAGGTAGCCGATGACCAGCATCAGCAGGCCCACGCCGATGAACGACACGATGCGCTCGACGCCGCTCACGCTGGAGAGGTCGACCAGGAACAGCTTGGCCACGACGACACCCATCAGGGCGGCCCCGGTGATCCACAGCGAGCGCATCCGCACGCGCGTGGCGATGACCATCGTGGCCAGCGCCAGCAGGCTCCAGAAGATCGCCAGCGCCGCCTGTACGAGCATCGAATGCCACAGCGGCACGAGCTGGTAGGGAATCTCGGCGTAGTGGTGCAGGGCCCGCAGCAGCGCGCCGTTGGCGGCCACGAACGCACCGGCGCCGACGATCCCGGCCGCGATCCCCAGCGCCTCCTGATTCACCTCGACCAGCGCGAGCCTGCGTACCGTGCGCATCCACCAGGCGATCACCAGCAGCGCGCCGACCTGCGCCAGGTCGAGCGGGTTGAGCAGCGGGACGTAGGGCAGCGGTGCCGGGTCGCCGTCGTTGCCGACGTTGGCGTACAGCACCCAGAGCCAGAGGAACCCGGCGAGCGGTGCCGCGCCGGTCAGCAGGAAGGTGGCCAGGTGGGAACGCACCGGCCAGGGCAGGCGCCCGGCGCGCAGCGCGAGCAGCATCAGGAGCACGCCGGGCACGATCACCCAGGCGATCAGCGGCCATACGCCTTCGCCCTGCACCGCGTGGTCGATCCACCAGGCCAGCTCCCACGCGCCGAGGGCGGCGAGCAGCCACAGCCCCGCGGCGTGCAGCACCTCGATGGCAGGCGCACCGGTCCCCTCGAAGCGGCGGATCACCCACAGGTGCACGGCGAACACGGCGGGCCATGCCAGCCAGCCGAGCCCGGCGAGCGGATGCGGCTTCACCGCTGCGCCGGCGACGAGCACCGCGACCAGTGCGGCAACGGGCAGCAGTGCGAGCGCCGGGTACCTGGCGAGGCGCCAGGCGACGCGCGCATGCAGGAACCCGAACGCCAGCGCGGTACCGGCAAAGAACAGCAGCGACGCGTCGCTGGCCGGGGGCCCCTTCACGTACCGGTCGATCTCGATCAATCCGGCCGCGAGCCACCACAGCATGCCCCACGCGAACAGCACCACGGCGAGTGCCGGCTCCCACCGCTTGAGCGCGGCACGGTTGCGCTCCAGCCACCAGTTGGCGAACAGGCCGGCCAGCGCGATGAGCAGGCAGCCGAGGTGGAAGCTGTTGAGCACCGGCACGTCGCCGTGCGCGCCGCCAGCCGACACGAAGGCGATGCCGGCGAGGAGCTGCAACAGCATCCCGAACGCGCGCGCGAGCGCGCGCTGCTGGCGCACCCCGATCCAGATCACCGCCGCGCCCTCGAGCGCCCAGGCAGCAGAGGTCCAGCGACCGTCGAACGCGAGGGGAATCGCCAGCGTGGCGAACACCACGCCCAGGGCGAGGAACGACTCGATCAGCATGCGCAGCTGCGCCGCGCTGCGCTGGAACAGCACCCGGGCCAGGACGAGATAGACCATGCCCAGCGCCAGCGCGCTCCACGCCGCGCCGTATTCGATGCCACGCACCAGGCGCAGCTGCATCCCGAACGCGATGATCGGCACGCCGAACACCAGCGTCGTGTCGAGGTAGCGGCCGTTGCGCGTCGCTTCCCGTCCGGCGAACAGCACCGGGATGGCGAGGTACATGAGGAAGAACAGCACGAGGAACGGCTCGGTGCTGGCGAACAGGTCGGGCCGGTAGTGGTCCGCACCCCAGAGCGCGCCGATGCCGAAGGTGAATGCGAAGCCGACCAGGTTGAGCGGCCGCCACGCACGGAACCACGCGATCGCGAGGATGCCGGCGTTGAGCATTGCGTAATAGCCGAACAGCATGACGTGGCTGCCGCTGCCGGTGGATGCGAGGATCGGCGCGAGGAAGCCGCCGCCCGCACCCAGGATCGCCAGCGACTGGGCGTTCTGCAGCACTGCGAGCGCAGCCGACAGCGCGCCGATCAGGAACAGCAGCGCCAGCGCCGCGCCCGGCGGGAGCAGGCCGAACAGGCGGAAGGAAGCGAACACGGTGAGATAGAGCACGCCCACGGCGCCGCCCTGCACCGCCAGCGCATAGCCCGGCATGCGCTGGCGCAGGCGCCAGCCGACCACCAGCATCCCGATCGCCCCGAGCGCCACGCCGCTCAAGCGCGCCTCGATCGGCAGGTTGGTGTGGTCGTAGGCGTACTTGAGCAGGAAGGCGACGCCGAAGAACAGGATGACTACGCCGACCCGCACGACGGTATTGCCGCCGAGCAGCCAGGCGAGCCACGCGGGACGCTCCTGGGGCGCGGCGGGGCGTGCAACCGTCGGCTGCGGCCGAGGCGGAGCGGCTTCTGCAGGGCGTGCGATGGGTTCGGGAATCGGCGCCCCCGGCTGGGGTATGGATTCCAGCCCGGTTCGGGACGCAAGCTCGACCGGGACTTGCGCGGACGGCACCGCAGCAGTTGCGTTCGCCGGTGGCGGCCGCATCGCGTCCACCGCGGCGCGCAGCGTCCGCACTTCGGCTTCCAGTTCCTGCAGGCGGGCCTCGACGCCCTTGCCCTGGCGCATGTGCAGGACATGGCCGATGAGCAACCCGAACGCGGCGCCCCAGAGTGCGCCCTCGAAGTCGTCGAGCGCTGCACCGATCAACAGTCCCGCGATCAAGCCCAGGAATCGCATCGAGCGCTCCCGACCAGGAAAGGGATGCATCGATGCAACAGGCATGCCATTCGCGGGGGTCGGGGCATGGATGAGAGCGGCAGCGGATGCGAACGGCCTGTGGTCGCCGTACCCCTCACCCCAACCCTCTCCCGCAAGGGGAGAGGGAGCACTGCAGGTTGCGGTGGCTCGGGCTTCTTCCACCAACTCGGTGGGAGCGGGTGGACTGTGCGTTCACGGCAGCCCGAGCTTCTTCCTCTCACCCGAGGGGAGAGGCAGGGGTGAGGGTGGCGCGCGCAGCCCGAACGGAGAGGCGTTCTGACTGTACCCCTCACCCCCGCTCTCTCCCGCACGGGGAGAGGGAGCACTGCATGGTTGCGGTGGCTCGGGCTACTTCGCTCTCCCGCCAGGAGGAGGGGACCGAACACAGGCAGCTCGCATCGCGTCGGCACGGCTCTCGCGGGTGCCGAGGCGTGTGTGCCTAGCGTGCGAGGATCTTCGCCCTCAGACGTGAGGACAGGTAGTCGGCGGTCATCACCATGGCGAGGATGACGAGCACGCAGGTCGCGGTGTCCTGGTACTGGAACAGCTTCAGGCTGCTGTACAGCTCGAACCCGATGCCGCCGGCGCCCACCATGCCGAGGATCGTGGCCGCGCGCAGGTTCACCTCCAGCCGGTACAGGGTGGCGGCGATCCAGGCCGGCAGCGCCTGCGGCAGCACGGCGAACACGATCACCTGCAGCGGGCTGGCGCCGGTGGCGCGCAGCGCCTCGACCGGTCCAGGGTCGGCTTCCTCGATCGCCTCGGCGAAGAACTTGCCCAGCATCCCGGCGCCGTGGATCGACAGCGCCAGCACGCCGGCGAACGGACCCAGGCCCACCGCAGCGACGAAGATCAGCGCGAAGATGATCTCGTTGATGCCGCGCGCCGCGTTGAACACCTGGCGCATGAAGTGGAACACCGCCGGGTGGGGGCTCAGGTTGCGCGCGGCAAGGAAGCACAGCGGCAGTGCCAGCACGATCGCGAACAGCGTGCCCCACACGGCCAGCTGTACGGTCTCGAACACCGGCCTGGCCAGCTGGCTCATGAAGCCCCAGTTGGGCGGGACCATGCGCGCGAGGAAATCGCCGATCCAGGGCAGCCCCTTGATCAGCTCGGTGATGGAGAGATTCAGGTCGTGCGCGCTCCACGCGAGCGCGGCCGCAACCGCGGCGAGCACGGCGCCCCAGCGCACCCAGAGGCTGCGCCCCCAGGGCCGTCCGAGGATGAACTGCAGGCCGGGGGTACTCATGCGTCGATTGGACTCACCGAGACGCGCGCGACGGCATCGGCTTCTGCGCCGCTACGCTCCTCGAGGCCTGGATAGATGCGGGCCAGCGCCTGCGGGTCGAGGGCGTCGGGGCGGCCCTCGAACACCACGCGCCCGGCGTGAATGCCGATCACGCGGTCGGCGAACTCGCGCGCGTAGCCCACCTGGTGCAGGTTGCACAGCACGGCAATGCCCAGCTCGCGCGAGGCGCGCCGCAGGTCATTGAGCACGACCCGGGCGGTCTTCGGGTCGAGGCTGGCGACGGGCTCGTCGGCCAGGATTGCGCGCGGCTGCTGCGCGAGTGCGCGTGCGATGCCCACGCGCTGCTGCTGGCCGCCGGAAAGACGGTCGGCGCGGCTCCAGGCCCGGTCGGCGAGCTCGACGCGCGCCAGGCAATCGAGCGCGATGCGCACGTCCACGTCGCGGAACAACTGCAGCAGCGACATCGGGGCAGACATGCGCGCGAGACGCCCGGTGAGCACGTTCTTGAGCACCGACAGGCGCGGCACGAGGTTGTGGTCCTGGAAGATCATGCCGATCTGGGAGCGCACCCGGCGCAGCGCCGCACCCCCGCCCGGTACCAGCTCACCGGCCACGCGTACCGAGCCGCCGGTCGGCACCACCAGCCGGTTGATGCAGCGGAGCAGGGTCGACTTGCCGGCGCCCGAGGGTCCGAGCACCACCAGCATCTCGCCCGCCTTGACGTCGAGATCGACTTCCGCAAGCGCGGTCAGCCCGCCATACCGCTTGGAGAGCCCGCGCACCTCGATCATTTCAGCTTCTTCAGGTCGAGGTTGAGTACCTTCGCGGTGTCGCGGACCACGTTGTAGGCGGCGTCGTTGGTGGGGACCCAGCGCTTGACCGTGGCCTGCGGGCCCCACGGCATGTCCTTGACCTGCGCGAACGCGGCCCGCAGCTTCGCCTTCAGGTCCTCGGGGAGGTCGCGCCGGTACGCCACGGGTGCGCCCGGGATCGGATCGGAGGTCCACACGACCTCGACGTCCTGCTGCTTGACCACGCCGCGCTGGATCGCGTTGTCGAGCAGGGCATCGGCGATCGCCGCGGCGTCCACCTTGCCGTTCTGCACCGCGATCGCGCTGGCGTCGTGACCGCCGGAAAAGATCACGCGCGAGAAGAAGGTGTCCGGGTTGTAGCCCGCGCGGATCAGCGCAGCCTTGGGAAACAGGAAGCCGGAGGTCGAGCTGGGATCGACGAAGGCGAAGGTCTTGCCGGCCAGATCCTTCAGCCCGTGCAGGTTCTCCGCCTTGCGCGCGATGATGAGCGAGTGGTAGGTCGGGCCCTGGCGGTCGGTGTCGGGCAGCGCGAATGCCTCCGCGTCGGCGACACTGGCAGCCAGCACGTAGGAGAACGGGCCGAGCATGGCGACGTCGAGCTTCTTCGCCCGCATCGCCTCGATCACGCCGTTGTAGTCGGTGGCGACGAAGGGCTTGACCTCCATGCCCAGCGATCTGCTCAGGTGGTCGATCAGCGGCTTGTTGTTGCTGACGACGATGCGCGAGTCTTCCGAGGGGACCAGGCCGAAGTTGAGCACGGCCTGGGCGCTCGCGGTGCCGGCGAGTGCCAGCGTGCACAGGCTCAGCAGCAGCCCGGCGGCGCGTCTTCTGGTGCGGTGGAACAAGGCTTCCTCCTGCGACGGGCCGCGCCCGGCCGGGCGCGGCAGGCGGATGTTACCCCGTTTGGCTTCAGGGACGCTGTGAGGATCGGCCCGGATTGCGCCTCGCCAGGCGCTGTGATGTCCCAGGTACTTGATGCCCGCCGCCATCGCCTTGTCGTCGGTTCGCGGGGTCCGGCGGAGTCCTTGGTTCGTGGCTTCCCTAGAATAATGCGGATGACGAGGGCCGAACTCCCGCGATGAGCACGCGTTACGCGATCTACTATGCCCCTGCGCCGGGCGCCCCGTCCTGGCAGGCAGGCTGCCGATGGCTGGGCCGCGACGCGGCGACCGGCGTGGAGATGGACCAGCCGTCCGTGCCGGGTTTCACGCCCGACGCTGTGCGACGCCTGACTGCATCCGCGCGCATGTATGGCCTGCATGCCACGCTCAAGCCGCCCTTGCGGCTGGCCGACGGATGCAGTGTGTCCGCCCTCGAGCGCGCTTTGAGTGCATTCGCTGCCGCACGCGCGCCGATTCGCGACCTGGGCGTGCAGGTGAGGCCGCTGTCGGACTTCCTCGCGTTGCAGCTCACTGCGGCGAGTCCCGCCCTGATGCGGCTCGCGGACGAGTGCGTGATCCACTTCGATCCGTTTCGCCGTCCCGCGGAAGAAGCGGAGCTCGCGCGCCGGCGTGCGAGCGGCCTGAACGCGCGACAGGAGGCGCTCCTGGCGCGGTACGGCTATCCCTACGTGCTCGACCAGTTCCGGTTTCACATCACGTTGACAGATCGCCTGACGGCGCAGGAACTGGCCGCGCTGCATCCCTGGCTGTCCCGGTATTTCTCCGATGCCGTGCGAGTCCCGCTGACGTTGGACGACATCTGCCTGTTCGTGCAGGACGGCCCAGGCGCGCCATTCCGGCTCGCCAGCCGGCATCCCCTGCTGGGCGGATGACGCGACCTAAGTCCTGATTCCGCGTGTTTTTGCGGTGCGTGCGCCGGCGACGGCATGGGCTTTGCGTTGGCATATGCCAACACATGGTCAATGCTTGAGGAATTCGCCATGCCGCTGTTGCTCGCCCTTACCGCCGTCATCCAGGCACTGTTCGTCTACCACGTCTACCGCACCGGCCGGGCGTACTGGTGGGCAGTGGTCATCCTCACGCTGCCGCTCGTGGGCTGCATGTTGTACTACGCAGTGGTGGTGTTCCCGAACTCGAGCGAGCACCGCTCGGCCCGACGTGCCGCGATCCAGGTGGCGCGTGCGTTCAATCCGAGTGGTGAGCTGCAGCGCCGGCTCGAAGCACTCGCGGTTTGCCCGAGCGTTTCCAATCGCATCGCGGCGGCGGACGAGTTCATGCGCTGCGGCGTGTTCGGCGAGGCCGTGCGCCTGTACCAGGAGACGCTCGTGGGCCCGCACAGCGACGATCCCGGCCTGCTGCTGGGGCTGGCCCGCGCGCACGTGAACAACGGCACGTTCGCGGAGGCGCGTGGCGTGCTGCAGCAGCTGCGCAACACCGATCACCGCTACCGTCCGGACGAAGCGCAGCTGCTGTATGCGCGCACGCTGGAGGGGCTGGGCGAGAGCCAGCAGGCGCTCGCGGAGTACGAGGCGCTGGCGCCGGTGTACGTCGGCCTGGAGGCGAAGTGCCGCTATGCGATGCTGCTCAAGCAGCTCGGCTTCAGCCTGCAAGCCGCCTCGGTGTTCACCGAGATGCTCGAGCACGCACGGCGCTTCCGCGTGAACATGGACAGCGAGCGGCCGTGGATCGATGCCGCGCGACGGCATGTGATGGAACTGCACGCATGAGGCTGCAGTGACAGGAGAAGCGTGACGGGCGAGAGGCAGTGACAGGAACGGCGTAACAGAAACGCGTGACGAGGTGTTTGTTCTTTGCGCTCCGTCACGCCTTCCTGTTACGCATTTTCGTCACGCCTGATCTGTCACCGCAGCGACATCCCAGTCGAGGATCTTCGTCGTGCGCTTCCATGCCGAGGCCCGCTGATTGGCCTCGTTGAGCTGCGCGGGGTCCAGGTGCGGCGACACGGTGGCGAGAAGCTGCTCGCCCAATCCCTCGGATTCATGCTGGATCGACAGCATGGCCCACATGGCCGCGCCCACCAGGTCGCGCGGCACGCCGTCGTCACCGCGCAGCAGCAACAGTGACAGGCTCGCCATCGCCTCGTCACCGCTCATCGCGATGGCGAGCTCGAACAGATCCTTCGCCTTCTTCGAGTCCCTGGGCACGCCGCGGCCCTGGGCGTACAGGATGCCCAGGTTGTGCGCCGCGCCGGCATGCACCTGCGCGAGCGCCAGCTTCTCGTACCAGCTGGCCGCCTGCTCGGGATAGGGCCGGTCGAGCCCGGCACCCGCTTCGAGCATCAACCCGAGGCTGAATGCGGCTTCGACGTGCCCCTGGTCGGCAGCTTCGTGGTAGTAGTGCATCGACTGCAGCAGGTCGCGCGGCACGCCGTCGCCGGTGCGCAGCCGCCGCGCCAGTTCGAACTGGGCCTGCGCCACGCCGTTGTCCGCGGCCTTGGCAAGCCAGGTCAGGCCCTGTTGCTTGTCCGCCTCCACGCCATCGCCGGCGAGCAGCAGCACCGAGAGGTTGTACTGCGCGTCGCCCAGGCCCTGGTCCGACGCTGCCCGGTACCACTGAGCGGCCAGCTCGCGGTCCGCTTCGAGCCCTTCGCCGGTGAGATAGCAGTTGGCGAGATTGAACTGGGCGCGCGAGTCGCCCAGCCGGGCGCCGCGGTCGAAGTACTGCACCGCCCGCACGATGTCCTGGTGCACGCCCTCGCCCTTCGAGTACATCAACCCCAGGTCGTTGTAGGCGGGCGCGTGGCCGGCTTCGCCGGCCTGCACCAGCCACTGCATCGCCGCATGGGGATCGGGCCTGCCGTGCTCCGGGTCGAGGCAGATGCGGGCGAGGAAGTACATCGCCTGGGTGTCGCCCAGCTCGGCCGCGCGCTTGAACCAGTGGCGCGCCTGCTTGATGTTCTTGCCGACCCCGGCCTGGGCGAGGTCGTGGATGTAGATGACGCCGAGGTTGACCTGGGCGTCGACGTGGCCCTGGCTGGCGGCCTTGAGGTACCAGCGCATGGCCGTGGGCAGGCTGCGAGAGACCCCGCCGATGCCCATGTGATAGGCGTTGCCCACGGCGTACTGCGCGTCCGCATCGCCGGTTTCGGCGCGTTCGAGTAGCTCGTGCAGTTCAGCCATGCAAGCGGGATGCGCGGATCGCGGAGGGAACGCAGCGGTGCGGCAGCGAGAACCATGCCACGCGGACCGAGGGCGGCGGCGCCCCCGATGCAGCGCGGCTACCGGTGCACGTAGAGCATCACCTTGGAGGGGTCGGAGAACAGGAAGTTGAGGCCCTTGCCGTAGACCGATGCGTCGGGCTGGTCGAGGCGGGTGCCGACGGCCGTGGGCACGTTGCGCCGCCAGCGCTCGGAGGGGTAGAGCTTGCCGGGCATCACCAGCACCACCCAGCCGGTGGACTCGTTCACCGCCACGACGGGCATGCCGCCCACCGCCATCTGCTGGGCCTGCGTGAGCGCGGTCTGCTCGGTCGCCGGGCCGACCACCGCCCAGCCCTGTCCCCGGGTGATGGCCTGCGCCAGCTGCCCGACGCTGATGCAACTGGCCTCGGAGCACAGGTCGGGGAGGCCGAACAGGCGGTCGAGGGCGCGCGCCGGGAAGTTGCGGCAGGCGGCCGGCTTGCTGCCCTCGGCGCATTCGTCGATCTGCTCCTCGATCCAGCTGGCATTGCGGGCCCAGGTGGTATCGGCGAGCGCAGCGGGCGCAGCGGCCAGGACGAGCAACAGGATGGCGAGATATCGAAGCAGCACGGTGGTCTCCAGCAGCCGACTCGGCCATAGGCAATCGGCATGGTACTGCGAAGCTTTAGGCTTTTGTCGCCGACTACAGACAGGAGGCGTCGGCGGCAGGCATGCGAGGCCGGCTGGCGCGGAGGCAGCATGCCGTTTGCGCGACGGCGCGGCAGGAACTGCGAGCGCAGCGGCATGTCGCGTCGTTGCACCCTCCCCAACCCTCTCCCGTCGAGGGAGAGGGGGAACACAATGGCGTGCGACGACAGGCGCTGCAGCCATGCTGCAGCGACGGGAGTGCTCTCGCCATGGATGCGGGAGAGGGCGGTGCAGCGAGGCTCGACTTACGCGAACGTGCAGTTCCCCCTCTCGCCTTGCGGGAGAGCGGCCGGGGTGAGGGGGCTTGAACGACCGGCCGCCCCGCCATCCCGGGATGGCGCCCGATGGCAGCGCTACTTCATGGTCGGCATGACGAACTCGGCGCCCTTGCGGATGCCGGTCGGCCAGCGCGTGGTGACGGTCTTCAGGTGGGTGTAGAAGCGCACGCCTTCGGGGCCGTGCACGTAGTGGTCGCCGAACAGCGAGCGCTTCCAGCCGCCGAAGCTGTGGAAGGCCATCGGCACCGGAATCGGCACGTTCACGCCCACCATGCCGATCTGCGCGCGCAGGCTGAACTCGCGCGCGGCATCGCCGTCGCGGGTGAAGATCGACACGCCGTTGCCGTACTCGTGCTGGTTGATCAGATCCACGGCGCTGTCGAAGTCCGGCACCCGCACCACCGCCAGCACGGGGCCGAAGATCTCTTCCTTGTAGATGGTCATCTCCGGCCTCACGCCGTCGAACAGGCAGCCGCCGAGGAAGAAGCCGTTCTCGTGGCCCGGCACCTTGAGCCCGCGGCCGTCCACCACCAGCCTCGCGCCTTCCTGCACGCCTTTCGCGACGTAGCCGGTCACCTTGTCGAGGTGCTGGCGGGTCACCAGCGGGCCCATCTCGGCGGCCTCGTCGGTGCCGGCATTGATCTTCAGGCTGCGCGCGCGCTCGGCCAGCTTCTCGATCAGCGGATCGGCGACCTTGCCCACCGCGACCGCGACCGATATGGCCATGCAGCGCTCGCCGGCCGAGCCGTATGCGGCGCCGATGAGGGCGTCCACGGCCTGCTCGAGGTCGGCATCGGGCATCACGACGAGGTGGTTCTTCGCTCCGCCCAGCGCCTGCACGCGCTTGCCGGTCGCGGTGCCGGTGCGATAGATGTACTCGGCGATCGGGGTCGAACCCACGAAACTGATCGCCGCGATGCGCGGATCGTTCAGCAGCGCGTCGACGGCTTCCTTGTCGCCGTGCACGACGTTGAACACGCCGTCGGGCAGGCCGGCTTCCTTGAGCAGCTTGGCGACGAACAGGCTCGCCGACGGGTCGCGCTCCGAGGGCTTCAGCACGAAGCTGTTGCCGCAGGCCAGGGCCACCGGGAACATCCACATGGGCACCATCGCCGGGAAGTTGAACGGCGTGATGCCGGCGCACACGCCCAGCGGCTGGCGCACCGAAAAGCTGTCCACGCCGGTGCCGACCTGCTCGGAGTACTCGCCCTTGAGCAGGTGCGGGATGCCGCACGCGAACTCGACCACCTCCAGGCCGCGGGTGACCTCGCCGCGCGCGTCGGACACGACCTTGCCGTGCTCGCTGGAGATGAGCCGCGCGAGCGCGTCGAGATTCTGCTCGATGAGCTCCTTGAACTTGAACATCACGCGCGCGCGCCGCAGCGGCGGCGTGGCAGCCCAGCCGGCAAAGGCGGCCTGGGCGGACGCGACCGCCTTGCCGACCTCGGCGGTGGAGGCGAAGCCCACGCGACCGGAGACGCTGCCCAGCGCCGGGTTGTAGACGTCGCCGTAGCGCCCGCTGGTGCCGGCGACTTCGCGGCCGTCGACCCAGTGGTGAATGTCCTTGACGTGCAGATCGAGTGGTTTGTTCATGTGTACCCCCTAAAGCGGAACCGAAGAGGCGCGGAGGCGCAGAGTGACGCAGAGGAGAAGCTGCGAATGGAACTGCCCTGCCAGACGCGCCTCTCGATGTCTATCGCTTTCCTCTGTGGACCTCTGTGCCTCTACGCCTCTGCGGTTGTAGTGGCGTCTCAACGGTGCGCCGGAAACTCGTCCAGCGGGTAGATCGGCCGGCGCAGCTTGCGGTACTCGAACTGGGTCCAGTCCGACGAGCCCACGCCGATGCTGTCGCAGAACACGTGGCCCTTGGCGATGGGCAGGAACACCGGCCGGAAGTACATGCGCGACTTGAGCAGCAGGAAGCGCTTGCGGCTAGGGTCGATGCCCACGCTGGTGAACACGCCGCGGTCCCACGGCTCCTGGTTCTTCTCGGTGATCACCACCTCGGCTGCGCCGGTGTCCAGCACCACGGTGCGGCCCATGTAGCAGCGCATGCCCTGGAACTGCGGGCCGGTGATGGTGTACTCGCCGTCCGTGATCGCGCGAACGATGCCAGTGAGCTCCAGCGGCTCGCCCCGGCGCTTGATCGCCGGCATGTCCATCTTCCCGCCGACCTTCAGCGTGACCTTCGCGCCGACGCCGGCATTCACCAGCTGCGCGACCGCGTCCGGATCTCGCACCGGACCAACGGCGATGCCGGTCAGTCCCTGGCGCAGCGCGTCGCGCAGCACGTACATCGTGTCCTGCGTGGCACCCGAGGCGCAATTGTCGGCGTGATCGAGCAGCAGGATCGGGCCGCCGGTCTCGTCGGCCAGCTTCTTCGCGCGCAGCAGCGCCCGCTCGAGCGGCTCGCCCTGGTAGATGAAGGTTTCCTTCTGCTGCCATGCGGTGTCGAGGATGGCGTCGCATGCCTGCTGCGCCCGCTCGCGGTCGCCGTCGGCGACCGTCACCACGCTGATGCCCGCCTCGGCAATGTCGGCCTGCTGGAAGCCCCCGAATGCGGTGGCGGCGAGCAGCCCCTCGGACTCGGCCTTGCGGGCGGCGTCCACGAAGTCCTTCATCGGCCGCTCGCCGGTGTTCTCGCACAGCGTGTGCGCCAGCAGCGGTCGGTTGCCCCAGGCCATCACCGGCTTCACCTCGCCTTTCACCGCACGCAGCAGGATGCTCCCGGCGAGGTTGCCGGACTCGTACTGGTCCACGTGCGGGTAGGTCTTGTACCCGGTCAGCACGTTGCAGTTGCGCACCATCCGGTCGGTCACGTTGGCGTGCAGGTCGAGCGACACCGCGATGGGCGTCTTCGCCGCGACCGCGCGGACCTTTTCCAGCAGCGTGCCCTCGCCGTCGTCGGTGCGCTCCGCCACGACCATGGCGCCGTGCAGGTCCAGGAAGACCGCGTCGCAGCCCTTCGCGACCGCCTCGCAGACGAGGTCGCAGATGCGGTCGTAGGCCTGGCCGTCGACCGGCCCGCTGGGATTGGCCCACGCCGCGACCGGCGTGACCAGTTCGGCGCCCGCGCCTTCGGCCAGGTCGATGAACGCGGCCATCGGCAGCCGCGTCCCCTTCATCGCGTCGTAGGCCGCCTTGCCGAGGAAGGGACCGTCGTTGCCGAACGCCTCCCACGGCGTGGGCACCGGGGAGAAGGTGTTGGTCTCGTGCTGCATTTGCGCGATGACGATGCGCATGGTGGTCTCTTTCAGGGGAATTGCGAAGGGCGTTCACCGCAGAGGACGCAGAGGATCGCAGAGGGAACCAAAACCATCGCTTCTCCTCTGCGTCCCTCTGCGGCCTCTGCGGTTAATGCGGTGTTTGAGCTCAGGGCAAGGTGGTGAGGATCTCGCGCACCGTATCGAACAGCTGGTCGATCTGCGCCTTTTCGATGATCAGCGGCGGCGACATCGCGATGGTGTCGCCGGTGGTGCGGATCAGCACGCCCTTCTGGTAGGCGCGCAGGAAGGCTTCGAACGCGCGTGCCGTGGGCTTGCCGGGGATCGACTCGAGCTCGATCCCGACCACCAGTCCGACGTTGCGGATGTCGATGACGTGCGGCAGGCCGCGCAGCGAATGTGCGCACTGTTCCCAGTACGGCGCGAGCTCCGCGGCACGCTGGAACAGGCCTTCGGACTTGAACAGGTCCAGGGTGGCGACGGCGGCGGCCGCGGCGAGCGGATGGCCCGAGTAGGTGTAGCCGTGATAGAACTCGATGCCATCCGGGCCGTTCATGAAGGCCTCGTAGATCTCCTTCTTCACGACCACACCGCCCATCGGCACCGCTGCGTTGGTGAGGCCCTTGGCGATCGTCATCAGGTCCGGCGTCACGCCGTAGGTCTGCGCGGCGAACGCATTGCCGGTGCGGCCGAAGCCGGTGATGACTTCGTCGAAGATCAGCAGGATGCCGTACTTGTCGCAGATCTGGCGCAGCCGCTGCAGATAGCCCTTCGGCGGGATCAGCACGCCGGTGGAGCCGGCCACCGGCTCGACGATGACCGCAGCGATGTTCGAGGCATCGTGCAGCGCCACCAGCCGCTCGAGGTCGTCGGCCAGATGGCCCCCCCACTCCGGCTGGCCGCGGGAGAAGGCCTGCTTCTCCAGGTTGTAGGTGTGGGGCAGGTGATCGGCGTTGGGCAGCAGGCAGCCGCTGAAGGTCTTGCGGTTGGCGGTCATGCCGCCGACCGAGATGCCGCCGAAGCCCACGCCGTGGTAGCCGCGCTCGCGGCCGATGAGCCGGGTGCGGGTGCCCTCGCCGCGCAGGCGGTGGTAGGCGATGGCCATCTTGAGCGCGGTGTCCACTGCCTCGGAGCCCGAGTTCACGAAGAACACGTGGTCCATGCCCTTGGGCGTGATCTGCACCAGGCGCTCGGCGGCCTGGAACGGCGCGGGGCTGTGCAGCTGGAACCCGGTGGCGTAGTCGAGGCTCTCGGCCTGCTTCTTGATCGCCTCGACGATCGGCGCGCGGCAGTGGCCGGCGTTCACCGCCCAGAGGCCCGCGATGCCGTCCAGGATCTGGCGCCCGTCGTGCGAGGTGTAGTGCATGTCCTTGGCCGAGACCAGCAGGCGCGGATTGGCCTTGAACTGGCGGTTGGCCGTGAACGGCATCCACAGCGGCTCGAGGTTCAGTTGCGCCAGCAGTTCCTGTTCGCGGGTGCCCATTCGTTCTCCTGGAAGGCGGTGGCGTGGTGCAGCGCAACGTCGCGCGGCGAGATAAGACCCTGAATTATAGACGCGTACCCCTGCGGCCGCCATGCCGGGCGCGGGGCAGGCGCTGGCGCCGTGCGGGTGGTTCCCGTATGCTTGCGCGCATCCACGCACCGGCGCGATCGACGCCGGCGCAAGCCCTGCGGACCCGCCATGGACCTCAACTACACCCCGGAAGAGCTCGAGTTCCGCGACGAGGTGCGCGCCTTCCTGCAAGCGCGCCTGCCGCACGAGATCTCGCGCAAGGTGCTGGAGCACAAGCGCCTCAACAAGGAAGACCACCTGCGCTGGCAGAAGATCCTGTCCGAGCAGGGCTGGATGGCGCCGGGCTGGCCGGTCGAGCACGGTGGCACCGGTTGGAACGCCGTGCAGCAGCACATCTTCGACGAGGAGTGCGGCGAGGCCGGCGCGCCGCGCATCATCCCGTTCGGCGTGACCATGGTGGGCCCGGTCATCATCGCCTTCGGCAGCCCGTGGCAGAAGCAGCACTACCTGCCGCGCATCCTCTCCAACGAGGACTGGTGGTGCCAGGGCTACTCCGAGCCGGGGGCGGGCTCCGACCTCGCATCGCTGAAGACACGCGCCGAGCGCCAGGGCGACCACTACATCGTCAACGGCCAGAAGACCTGGACCACGCTCGCGCAGCACGCGGACATGATCTTCTGCCTGGTGCGCACGGCCAGCACCGGCAAGCGCCAGGAAGGCATCTCGTTCCTGCTCATCGACATGCGCAGCCCCGGCATCACGGTGCGCCCGATCATCACGCTCGACGGCGAGCACGAGGTGAACGAGGTCTGGTTCGAGGACGTGAAGGTGCCGGTGCAGAACCTGGTCGGCGAGGAAGGGCGCGGCTGGACCTACGCCAAGTTCCTGCTCTCGCACGAGCGGACCGGCATCGCCGGCGTGGGCGCGTCCAAGCGCGAGCTGCGCGGGCTCAAGTACATCGCCTCGCAGGAGCAGCGCAACGGCAAGCCGCTGATCGAGGACCCGCGCTTCCGCGACCGCATCGCACGCGTCGAGATCGACCTGATGGCGCTGGAGATCAGCAACCTGCGCATGCTCGCCGCGGAGCGCGAGGGCCGTGCGCCGGGACCCCAGGCGTCGATCCTCAAGATCAAGGGCACCGAGATCCAGCAGGCGCTCACCGAACTGATGATGGAGGCGGTCGGACCGTACGCGTTGCCGCACCTGCCGCAGCAGTGGGGCGACCACTGGCTGGGCGAGCGCGTGGGACCGGAGTACGCCGCGCCGCTGGCCGCGCGGTACTTCAACTACCGCAAGGTCACGATCTACGGCGGGTCCAACGAGATCCAGCGCAACATCATCTCGCAACACATTCTCGGTCTTTGAGATGCAACCATTGAAAGCAACCGCAGAGGCGCGGAGGCGCGGAGTTGCGCAGAGAGGAACATGAGAGCGTTGCCTGATGCTTCGCGCCGTATTTCGGGGCACGCCGCTGTTTTCGTCCCGCCTTTCCTCTGCGATCCTCTGCGCCTCCGCGCCTCTGTGGTTGCAGTAAACGCGTCCGGAGCCTGACATGGACTTCAACTACACCGAAGAGCAGCAGCTGCTCAAGGACTCGGTCGAGAAGTACCTCGACAAGAACTACGCCTTCGAGCAGCGGCGCCAGATCATCGCCGGCCGCCAGGGCATGAGCCCGACCGTGTGGGAAGGGCTCACCTCGCTGGGCCTGCTGGGCGTGCCGATCCCCGAAGAGTTCGGCGGCTTCGGCGGCAATGGCGTCGACATCGCGCTGGTCATGGAAGCCTTCGGCCGCGCGCTGCTGGTCGAGCCCTACCTGCCCACGGTCGTGCTGGCCGGCAGCACCATCGCACTGGGCGGCAGCGATGCGCAGCGCCAGATCCTGCTGCCGCGCATCGTCGACGGGTCGATGAAGTTCGCCTTCGCGCACACCGAGCCCGGCACGCGCTGGGAGCTCAACCGCGTCACCACCACTGCCCGCCAGGAGGGCGGGATGTGGGTGATCAACGGCGCGAAGTCGGTGGTGACGCACGGTGCCGTGGCCGACCTGCTGATCATCACCGCGCGCACCAGCGGTGCGGCGGACAGCCGGCACGGCATCACCCTGTTCTTCGTCAACCCCGGTGAGCAGGGTGTCGCGGGGCGCGAGTACCCGACCTACGACGGCATGCGCGCCGCCGAGGTCACCTTCGACAACGTGACCATCAGCCCCGAGTCCGTGATCGGCGTGCTCGACAACGGCTACGCGTTGCTCGAGGCGGTGGTCGATCGCGGCATCGCGGCGCTATGCGCGGAGGCGGTCGGCTGCATGAGCGCGCTGCAGGACGCCACCCTCGAATACCTCAAGACGCGCCAGCAGTTCGGCGTGCCGATCGGCAAGTTCCAGGTGTTGCAGCACCGGATGGTGGACATCGCCATGCAGTGCGAGCAGGCGCGCTCGATGGCGCTGCTGGCGGCGGTGAAGGTCGATTCGCCCGATGCGGCGGAGCGGCGGCGGGCGCTGTCGGCGGCCAAGGAGTTCATCGGCCGTGCGGCCCGCTACGTCGGGCAGCAGTCGATCCAGCTGCACGGCGGCATGGGCATGACCGACGAACTGCCGGTGGGGCACTACGTCAAGCGACTGCAGGCGATCGAGACCACGTTCGGCGACGGCGACCTGCACCTCGACCGGTTCTGGGATGCGGTCTCGGCCGTGCCCGAGGAGCCCGTGCGCAAGCCCGCGAAGAAGTGGAAGCAGCTCGTGTGATCGTGGCGGCGCTGGCGCTCGCCACGCTGCTGCCCGCCTGCAGCCGGAAGTCGCCCGACGAGCAGCTCATCGTCGCGACCCGCAGGAACCAGCCGGACGAGGTCGATCGCCTGCTCGCGGCTGGCGCGAACCCGAACGCCGACCAGGTGAAGGGCTTCGAGGGGCGGCCCGCGCTGTTCCATGCGGCGACCTTCGGCTACGTCGACATTGCGGGCAAACTGATCGGGAAGGGCGCCAACGCCAACTACGGCGCCGACCGCGGCGCGGTGACGCCGCTCATGGTGGCCGCGCTCAACGGTCCGCCCGCGATGGTCGATCTGCTCGTCCGCAGCGGTGCGAACCCCAACGTGCAGGCAGGTGGTGCGACTCCGCTCACCGAGGCAACGCGCAAGGGCGATCCCGAGGTGGTGCGCGCGTTGCTCGCCGCCGGTGCGGATCCCGCCGTCACCATGCCAGACGGCAGCGCACCCGCCTGCTACGCGAAGGCACACGGCTACGGGCAGGCCGCCGAACTGATCGTCTCGGCCGGCGGCCGCGGCGACTGTTGAACACCAGGACAAAGGACGCAACGCAAAGATGGGGGCAATCGAGAAGGTGGGGGTGGTCGGGGCCGGGCTGATGGGCGCGGAGATCGCGCTGGTGTTCGCGCTGGCAGGCAAGGACGTGTTGCTCAACGACGTGAGCGAGGAGCATCTGGCGCGCGCGCTGGACAACCTCGGCAGGGTGCTCGACAAGGGCATCCAGCGCGGTTTCTACCAGGCCGAGCAGAAGGCGGCCGCGCTGGCGCGCATCCGCACCACGCCAGATCTGGCGCGCTATGCCGACCGCCAGCTGGTGATCGAGGCGGTATTCGAGGACGAGAAGGTGAAGGCCGAGACCTTCCGCAAGCTCGACGTGATCCTGGCCGAGGATTGCTTCATCGCCAGCAACACCTCGACCATCTCGATCACCGTGCTGTCCTCGTACGTGAAGGCCGAGCGGCGCGACCGCTTCATCGGCACGCACTTCTTCTCGCCCGTGTCGCGGATGAAGCTGGTGGAGGTGATCCCCGCGCTGGACACCAGCGGCGCCACCTTCGAGGCGGTGATGCAAGCCTG
This sequence comes from uncultured Burkholderiales bacterium, assembly GCA_964523885.1. Classification (GTDB taxonomy): domain Bacteria; phylum Pseudomonadota; class Gammaproteobacteria; order Burkholderiales; family SHXO01; genus SHXO01. The sequence goes on from CAZFYX010000016.1 coordinate 31,596, forward strand.
CCGCGACGCCGGCAAGACGCCGATCCGGGTCAAGGACGTGGTCGGCTTCGCGGTGAACCGGATGCTGCACGCGTTCATGATCGAGGCGGTGCGGCTGGTGGAGGAGGGCGTGGCGACGCCCGAGGAGCTAGACCTCGCCTGCAAGCTCGGGCTCGGCCATCCGATCGGTCCGTTCGAACTGATGGACGTCACCCAGAACAGCCTGTCCCTGCAGGCGCAGGGCATCATGCACGCCGCCTACGGCGAGCGCTTCCAGCCGCGGCCGCTGCTCAAGCAGATGGTGCAGGCGGGGTACAACGGCAAGCGTGCGGGGCGGGGGTGGTACAGGTACGAGAAGAAGTAGCGCCTGTCCGGTCTACCCCTCACCCCGGCCCTCTCCCGCAAGGGGAGAGGGGGAACGGCGCGGCGGTGGTGTCATGTGCTGCACCGTCTCACCCACATATCGCACTGAAGGGTCTGCAGAGGGTTGGGGTGAGGGTGACGCGGCGCGCATGCGCACCGCAGATTGCTCACCGCGCCGGCGTGCGCGCCCGCTCTGGGAGCGAGATGCTGATCTCCACCAGATCCAGGTTCTCGCCGCGCTCCATCTGCACCTTCACCGCGCCGGGCTCCACCTGCACGTAGCGCGCGATCACCTCCAGAATGTCCTGCTGCAGCCGCGGCAGCCAGTCCACCCCGCCGCGTTCGCTGCGCTCCCGGGCGATGATCAGCTGCAGCCGGTCCTTCGCGACCGACGCCGACTTCGGCCGCGAGCCGAAGATTGCACTGAACAGCGACATCAGCGGGCTCCGAACAGACGCTGCATGAACCCGCGCCGCGGCGCCACGTCGAACCGCATCGGCACCTGCTCCCCGAGGAAGCGCGCGACCACGTCGCGATAGGCCTCCGACACCGATTCCCCCTTCAGGTGGATCGCCGGCGTGCCCTGGTTCGACGCCTGCAGCACCGTCTCCGACTCGGGGATGATCCCCAGCAGCGGGATGCGCAGCAGGTCCTGGATGTCGGCGTGCGACAGCATCTCGCCCGTCTCCACCCGCTTGGGCGCATAACGCGTCACCAGCAGGTGCTCGCGCACCGGCTCGCGGCCTTCCTTCGCGCGCCGCGACTTCGCCTGCAGGATGCCGAGGATGCGGTCGGAGTCGCGCACCGAGCTGACTTCGGGATTGGTCACCACGATCGCCTCGTCGGCGAAGGTCAGCGCCATCAGCGCCCCGTGCTCGATGCCCGCCGGCGAGTCGCAGATGATGTACTCGAAGCCCATCTCGCGCAGCTCGCCCAGCACGCGCTCGACGCCTTCCTCGCTCAGCGCGTCCTTGTCGCGCGTCTGCGAAGCCGGCAGCACGTACAGGTTCTCGCTGTGCTTGTCGCGGATGAGGGCCTGGTTGAGGGTGGCCTCGCCGTGGATCACATTGACGAAGTCGTACACGACCCGGCGTTCGCAGCCCATGATGAGGTCGAGGTTGCGCAGGCCGACGTCGAAGTCGATCACGACGGTCTTGTGGCCGCGCAGCGCGAGTCCGCTGGCGAAGCTCGCGCTGGTGGTGGTCTTGCCCACGCCGCCCTTGCCGGAGGTCACCACCACGGTCCTGGTGTTGTTGTTCATCGAAGGTCCCCTTGTACTGTTGGGCGCGTCAGTCCTGCGCGAGCGGGGCGAGGTCGAGGTGCGGATGCTCGCCGTCCGGACGCAGACTGATGCGCACTGGCCGGCCGCTGAATTCCTCGGGCAGCGCTTCGAACGCCTTGTAGATGCCCGCGATGGAAACCAGCTCGGCCTGGAAATCGAGGGCGAACACCTGTGCGCTGGTGTCGCCCGAGGCGCCCGCCACAGCGCGTCCGCGCAGCGGGCCGTAGCAATGGATGTGTCCGTCCGCGATCAGCTCCGAGCCCGGGCTGGAGCTGGACAGCAGCACCAGGTCGCGGCCGCGCGCGTAGACGCGCTGGCCGGAGCGCAGCGGCGTGCTGATCACCATCGCGCTGCGCGGCTCCGCTGCCGCGGCCTGGGTGGTCTGGGCTGTCGGTTCGGACGACGGTGTGAGTGCTGGGTCCGGCGGCGTGACGGCGGGCTCGTTTACCTGCCGCAGCGGCTTCACGCGCGCGCTCGCCGACTCGGCCGGAAGTACCGCGAGACCGAGCGTCTGCGCCTGGCTCTCGTTCGCCGCGTCGATGCCCTGCACTGCGACCGGGTGCAGGCCGAGGCGACGCACCATCGCCGAGAGCACGGCGAGGTCGATCTCCTGGCTGCCCGCCGCCGACACATCGATCACGCCCATCCCGCCGGCGAGACTGCCTGCGGCTTCGGCGATCTTCTGCTGCAGGTCGGGCTCGAGCCGTGCCGGGTCGGTGTCGCGCAACATCACCGCGATCACCGGCACCGTCGTCCCGCGCAAGCGGATCGATGCGGGCGCGATTCGGCGTGTCGCTTTCAAACGGACTCCGTGACGGGCGAAGGGATGGTGCGGAAGGTGGACACTGGAATTGGATCCAGCATCGGAAGATGCGCGCGATTGTAGCGTATCGGACCCGCGATACGAACGAAGAATCGCGCGGTGACGCAGAAATTTTTCGCATCGTCTCCGCGCGGCAACGTGAGCAGTGACGCAACTGCGCGACTGCGTACGCGCGTTTGCACGCTCGCGTTGCCGGATTGCGACGCACCGCCGGGCTCCGGCGACTCCGGGTAAGATCACGCCTTTCGCGACTGGACCAGACCCCGCATGCAACCCGAGATCTACTGGGAAGATTTCAAGGTGGGCGACACCGAGCTGATGGGCGAGAAGCTCGTCGACAAGGCTGAGGTGATCGCCTTCGCCACAGCCTACGACCCGCAGCCGTTCCACATCGACGAGGAGGCGGCGCGCAGGTCTTTCTTCGGCGGACTGATCGCCAGCGGCTGGCACACCTGCGGGATGGTGATGCGGATGATGTGTGACTCGTACCTGAACAAGTCGGCCAGCCTGGGCTCCCCCGGCGTGGACAACGTGCGCTGGCTCAAGCCCGTGCGCCCGGGCGACACCATCCGCGCCACCCGCCACGTGCTGGAGACGCGCGCCTCGTCGAGCAAGCCGGACATCGGCATCGTCAAGTCGCGCTGGGACGTGCACAACCAGAAGGGCGAGCTGGTGATGACCATGGAAGGGATCGGGATGTTCCGCCGCCGCAACCCCGGAGGGGCAGCCTGATGCTCGTCCGCCTCAATCACAAGGTCCACGTGCTGTTCCGCCGGCAGGACCTGGACATGGTCAAGCTGGAAGGCAAGATCGTGATCGTGCTCGACATCCTGTTCGCGACCTCGACCATGATCGCCGCGCTGGCCGACGGTGCCGCCGACGTGATCCCCACCCTCAACGAGGAGCACGCGCGTGAGCGGGCGAAGACGCTGCCGGAGGGCTCCTACGCGCTGGCGGGCGAGCTCTACGCGGACACCATCGCGGGGTTCCTGCCGCCCACGCCGCAGGCACTCATGCGGCACGACCTGCGCGGGCGCACGCTGATATACGCGACGACCAATGGCACGGTCGCGCTGCACGAGTCGGCTGGTGCCGCGCATGTGTACGCCGGCGCGCTGCTCAACGCCAGGGCGGTCGTCTCGCACATCGCGAAGCACCACCCGGAAGGCACCATCCTGATCGTCTGCTCCGGTTCGATGGGCAACCCCAACCTGGAGGACATGTATGGGGCCGGGTACTTCGTGGATCTGATCGCGGACGAGATGGGCGCGCGCGATCTGTCCGATTCGTCCTGGGCGGCGCGCGCGCTGTTCCGCAGCGAAGCGCCGGAGTCGCTGCTGATGCGCTGCCGCGTCGGCAAGATGATGGAGGAGCGCGGCCTTACCGACGAGGTGCGGTTCGCCGCCCGCCTGAGCGCGATGGACGTGGTGCCGAAGCTGATCGACGGCCGTCTCGCCCCGGTGATGCTCGCGTGACCTTCGAGCACCACTTCGCCGCGCTCGCAAACGGGATCACGCTGCACTGCGCGAGCGCGGGGCAGGGGAAGCCGATCGTCTTCGTGCACGGGTTCCCCGAGTTCTGGTACGAATGGAAGGACCTGCTCGCCGAGTTCGGCCGCGACCACCGGGCCGTGGCACCCGACATGCGTGGCTTCAACCTGTCGAGCAAGCCACCCGAGGTGCGCGACTATCGCCCGCGCCTGCTGGTCGAGGACCTGCGCCTGTTGCTGGACCACCTGCGGCACGAGCGCTGCACGATGGTGGCCCACGACTGGGGCGGGGCGATCGCATGGAACTTCGCGGCGGCACACCCCGAGCGGCTCGACCGCCTGGTGATCATCAACGCGCCGCACCCGGTGACCTTCGCGCGCGAGCTCCGCGACAGCCCCGCGCAGCAGCAGGCCAGCGCGTACATGAACCTGTTCCGCAGCGACAAGGCCGAACGCGTGCTCGCCGAAGACGGGTATGCACGGCTGTTCCGGATGACGATCGATGCGTGGGTGGCCAACGGCGGGACGGCGACGGCTGCCGATCGCAAGGCCTATCTCGAGGCATGGTCGCAGCCTGGGGCGCTGACGGGTTCGCTGAACTACTACCGCGCCTCGCCGTTCCATCCGCGCGCACCGGGCGAGCCCGCACTGGCGTTGCCGGATCCGGCAGCGTTCCGCGTGCGCGTGCCGACGCTGGTCGTGTGGGGTGAGCGCGACGAGGCGCTGCTGCCGGGCAACCTCGACGGGCTCGACCAGCACGTCGACGCACTGCAGGTGCTGCGCATCCCCGAAGGCTCGCACTGGGTGGTGCATGAGCAGCCGGCCCGCATCGCCGCTGCGATCCGCGCCTTCAACGGCTGAGCACGCGCATGGCGAACTCGCTCTTCAAGCGCCTGCCGCGCGGGCTCAAGCTGGTGATGGTGGGCATGATCGTGTGGCTGGTCGCGACCGTCCCGCTGGCGGTCTACCTCGTGCTGGCCCGCGTGTTCGAGCGGCCGGGGCTCGGGCCCGGGCTGGCCGGCGTGTTCGCGTTTGCCCTGAACGTCGTCGCCGTTGCGCTGGTAGTGGGGGGACTCGTCACCTGGCTGCGCGATGGCCGGCCCAGGGGGCAGCCGCCCGGTCCTCCGGCACGTTGACGAGTTGCCCGGTGCACGCCTTGCTCGCCGCTTGTCCGATCGTCCGGAGCGTCGCATGAACCTCGGCCTTCGCCTTGCGTTGATCCTGGTGCTGCTGGGCGGCACGCCGCTCTTCGCCGCCACGGATTGCAGCCGCGCGCAGACCAGCATCGACCGGCTGCTGTGTTCGAGCGACCGCCTGGCCGCGGCCGATCAGCTGATGGCGATTGCGTTCCGCGACGCCTTCAATCGCACCGACCGGCGCGAGGAACTGATCGCCGACCAGGAGCGCTGGCGCAAGACCGTGCGCGACGCGTGCAACGACGTGCCGTGCCTGCTGCGCGCGTACGAGGATCGCACCAGCGAGCTGGAGACCTGGCAGGGGGAGCGGTGATCCGCTGACGCTCGGGAGCGTCGCTCCTCCTTCCTTCAAGGGGAGGTCCGTCGGCGGGGGGATGGGTTCTGCAATGGTTGATCTGAAACCCATCCCCACCCTGGCCCTCCCCCTGACGGGGAGGGAACAGTTCGTCCACTCGTGCCATCCCCGGGGACGGAGTCGGGCGAAAGCATGGCCACCCTCAGTATTCCCGCAGGCTTGAATCCGCGGCGCGGGCAGGCGTATGCTGTCCTCGCGGCATTCGCCGCTCATGCAGAGGAGGTACCGATGCACATCCTGCCTCACGACCTCGACCATGAGTTCCCGGAATACTCCCCACTGATCCACGACTTGAAGGTACGCGACGGCGGCGCCGCGCACCTGTTCGACGAGTACGAGCGCATCAACCGCGCGATCGTGGACATCGAGGAGAACGACAAGCCGTTCCAGGACTTCGAGTTCGAGGAAATGAAGAAACGCCGCCTCGCCCTGAAGGACAGCATCTACCTGATGCTGCGCTCACGACAGTTCGGCAGCGCTTGAGGATGGTCCCGCCCCTGGGCTGATTCGGGGGGCAGGCTGAGCATAACGGGCGGTGCGAGGCGCAGGTTCGCCTCCACCGCACAGTGGAGTTTGTTGGTTTTTTCCGTCGCGGCAAGGTCCTGCGCGACCGGTCAGGCATTCCTGCAGCGTCGCACCGCAGCGTTGAGTCAACTTCCCTGAAGATTCCCTATCCGGCGGCCGGGCCCCAGATGCGGAAGCGGCCGGTGTCTAGGTGCACGAAGTTCGACTCCGGGTAGTAGCCCACCCCGCCCAGCGCCAGTGCCACACCCGCATTGCGCAGGCTCCAGGTGTCGAGCCCGGTCATGCGCACATCGATCGCGCGGCCTTCCATGTGCAGGCTGTTGCGCGCCACGCCGCCGGACTTCTCGGCCAGGGTGGCGTTGGTGGCCGGCGAGCGGTAGCCCGAGATGATCTCGAAACGGTCGCGCTCGCAGACGCGCGCGGTGGCGTGAAGCAGGTCGAGCAGGCGCGGGTCGATGGGCGCCGCCTCCCCGGTGCGGAAGTCGCGCAGCAGCTGGTTGATCTGCACCAGCGCATCGCTGACGTACTCACCGCGCTCGAAGTAGGTCACCTCGAGCTGCTCGTCGGTGTGCAGGTGGTGGAACGACAGCGTCCGCGGTGTGCCAGCCCCCATCCCCAGCCGCGGCAGCGCCAGGGTCAACGGCGCGGTGCCGAGGGCCGCCAGGAAGCTGCGGCGTGATGGCGAGGACCTGGACATGGACCGATTCAGGGCAGTGGGTGATCGCGGCCTAGCACGCTTCGTTCCGGGGGGCGCCGCCGTCCGTGAGACCGGCGCCGTACACGATCCGACTGATGCCGGCATGGTAGCAGGCCAACTCGCACATCCGGTCGGGCTTGGCCGTGGCATAGAGCGTGGCCCCGTCGAGCTTGCCGGCCGCCAAGCGTCTGCAGGCGTCGCGAATGGCCTCGATCTCGGCGAACGCCGTCGGGTCGCGCCCCGAGACGGTGCGGTTCGGGGCAGCGCCGGCGACCATGTTGTTGATCACCACCACCGCTCCAGACCCCGGGTCCCCGCGCTTCTCGGCGAACGCCCTGGCCTCGAACGCGATCTGCATGAAGGCGCGGGGTGTGGGGCTGCTCGGCTGGAGGAACTCGAATTGGGTGGGATCCGCCTCGACCCCGCAGACGTCGCAGTCCCGTGCTGCCAGAGCGGCCGGGGCGACGGCGGCGGACAGTCCCAGCGCCAGCAGCCGCCGCCGGGCAGGCGCGGCGCGGGTGATCGGCCGGACGAGCCGCAAGCCGATCAAACCAAACGCTCCTTGTTGAAGAAGGCCTTGCGCCAGCGGGTGACCGAGACGGACTGGAACAGCCCCGCCTTGGTGAAGGGATCCTCGTTGATGAAGCGCTCGGCTTCGGCGCGGTCATCGGTGTCCACGATCAGGATGCCGCCGTGCCCGCCGGTGCCATCGTCGTTGATCACCGCCCCTGCGGCCAGCAGCAGGTGCTTGTTCTTCGTGAGGTAGTCGAGGTGCTCCGCGCGCACCTTGGCGCGCAATTCGGCGCTGTTGGGCTTGTCCTGGGTCTGGATGGCGTAGGGCATGGGCAATCTCCTCGTCGTGTAAGGGCGCAATGATACCTGCCGCGGCAACGCCGGGCGGCACGCGTTTCCCGCATAATGCCGCGTTTCCTCCGGTTCCAACCCCCTTTTCCGCGTCCGTCCCATGGCCCAATACGTCTACACGATGATGCGGGTGGGCAAGATCGTCCCGCCCAAGCGTCAGATCCTCAAGGACATCTCCCTTTCCTTCTTCCCCGGCGCCAAGATCGGCGTGCTCGGCCTGAACGGCTCGGGCAAGTCCAGCCTGCTGCGCATCATGGCCGGGGTGGACACCGAGATCGAGGGCGAGGCGGTGCCCATGCCCGGCATCCGCATCGGCTTCCTGCAGCAGGAGCCCCAGCTCGACCCCGAGAAGACCGTGCGCGAGGAGGTCGAGTCCGGCCTGGGCGAGGTCATGGAGGCCAAGCAGAAGCTCGACGCGATTTACGCCGCCTACGCCGAGCCTGACGCCGATTTCGACCAGCTCGCCGCCGAGCAGGCCAAGTACGAGGCCATCCTCGCCACCGCAGGCAGCGACACCGAGCACCAGCTGGAGATCGCCGCCGATTCGCTGCGTCTGCCCCCCTGGGACGCGAAGATCGCCAATCTCTCCGGCGGCGAGAAGCGCCGCGTGGCGCTGTGCAAGCTGCTGCTGTCCAAGCCGGACATGCTGTTGCTGGACGAGCCCACCAACCACCTCGACGCCGAGAGCGTGGACTGGCTCGAGCAGTTCCTCCAGCGCTTCCCGGGTACCGTCGTGGCGGTCACGCACGACCGCTACTTCCTGGACAACGCCGCCGAGTGGATCCTCGAGCTCGACCGCGGCCACGGCATCCCCTGGAAGGGCAACTACAGCTCGTGGCTGGAGCAGAAGGAGCAGCGTCTGGAGGTCGAGGCCAAGCAGGAAGCCGCGCGGGTCAAGACCATGAAGCAGGAACTGGAGTGGGTGCGCTCGAGCCCGAAGGCAAGGCAGGCGAAGAGCAAGGCGCGGATCGCGCGCTTCGAGGAGCTGTCCTCGCAGGAGCACCAGAAGCGCAACGAGACCCAGGAGATCTTCATCCCGGTGGCCGACCGGCTGGGCGACAGCGTGATCGAGTTCAAGAACGTGTCCAAGGGCTTCGGCGACCGCCTGCTCATCGACAACCTGAGCTTCCAGATTCCTGCCGGTGCCATCGTCGGCATCATCGGCCCGAACGGCGCGGGCAAGTCGACGCTGTTCCGCATGATCACCGGCAAGGAGAAGCCCGACAGCGGCGAGATCGTGATCGGGCCGACCGTCAAGATGGCCTACGTCGACCAGTCGCGCGACGCCCTCGAGGGCAACAAGTCGGTCTGGGAGTTCATCTCCGGCGGGCTGGACATTCTCAACGTCGGCAAGTTCGAGATGCCCTCGCGCGCGTACATCGGGCGCTTCAACTTCAAGGGCTCGGACCAGCAGAAGCCGGTGGGCAACCTCTCCGGCGGCGAGCGCGGCCGCCTGCACCTGGCCAAGACCCTGATCACCGGCGCCAACGTGCTGCTGCTCGACGAGCCGTCCAACGACCTCGACGTCGAGACCCTGCGTGCACTGGAAGAGGCGCTGCTGGAGTTCGCCGGCTGCGTGCTGGTGATCTCGCACGACCGCTGGTTCCTCGACCGCATCGCCAGCCATATCCTCGCCTTCGAGGGCGACTCGCGCGTGGTCTTCTTCAACGGCAACTACCAGGAGTACGAAGCCGACAAGAAGAAGCGTCTCGGCGAGGAGGCCGCCCGGCCCAGGCGCATCCGCTACAAGCCGCTCGCCCACTGAGCGGACCGGCCGGGTCGCGCGGGCTCCCCGCGTCACCCGGCCGAGTGCTTCAACCCAGGCTGCGGCCCACGCCTGCCCGCGTGCGCCGACCTCCTGGCCGACCGCGGCCGCCTCACCGCGCAACAGCAAAGCTCGCAATTCGGCAGGAAGGGTTTACTTCATTGCCCGCTGCCTTAGAATTTGCACAATTTTTGCGTCCATGGCGCCCCGTGCAGGCCGCTCCGGCACTGCACATAAGAACAGTCCGGGAAATCAGCGAGGTCCCAATTGAGCTCGAGCACGAGGCAGCAGCAGGCGGTGCCGGATTTCAGTGCGGACGGTGCCGCGCAGGGGCAGTCAGTGGGCGCGGCCGGGCGCGGTGCGTGGCCGCGGGCACGCAAAGCCTTCTTCGGTGCGGTAGTCGCCGCATCCCTGTGCGTGCTGCCGCAGGGCTGGGCAGGGCGCGATCTGCCGCCTGCAAACCCCGTGCCGCGAGCCTCGGCGATCGAGCGCATCTCCACCATGCTCGAGCAGATCCGTGCGCGCTACGTCGAGCCGATCGACGACGACAAGCTGGTGGCCGATGCGCTCAACGGCGTGCTCAAGGGCCTGGACCCGTACTCGAAGTACATGAACCCCGAGGCCTACGAGCAGCTGCAGAACCAGAACCGCGGCGAGTACGGCGGGCTGGGCCTGGAAGTGCGGATGGAGCAGAGCGGTGCGCGGGTGAACTCGACGTTCGACGACGCGCCGGCGCAGCGCGCGGGCCTCAAGCCCGGCGACCTGGTCACGCGCATCGACGACACCAGCCTGGAGGGAATGACCCTGGAACAGGTGACCGAGCGCATGCGCGGCAAGCCCGACACCGAGATCACGCTGAGCGTGGTGCGCAAGGGCAGGACGGACACCGAGTCGCTGAAGATCAAGCGCGCCATCGTGCGCTGGCAGAGCGTGCGCGGCAGCCTGATCGAGCCGGGCATCGCGTACCTGCGCATCACCAACTTCCAGGAGCACACCGGCGAGATGCTCGCCGGAGCCATCGCGAAGCTCTGGCACGACCACGACGGCCCGATGCAGGGGATCGTCCTCGACCTGCGCGACAACCCCGGCGGGCTGCTGACCGCTGCCGTGGCGGTGTCGGCAACCTTCCTGCCGGTGAACGCGCCGGTGGTGTACGCCGACGGCGCGGGGCAGACTTCCAGGATCCGGCTGTATGCCGCGAAGGGCGACTACCTCAAGACCAGCGATGCAGTCGATTATCTCTCGGGCCTGCCGCCCGAAGTCAAGACGCTGCCGCTGGTGGTGCTGGTGAACAAGAACTCCGCGTCGTCGTCCGAGATCGTGGCGGGTGCGTTCCAGGACAACAAGCGGGCCACCGTCATCGGCGTGAAGACCTTCGGCAAGGGTTCGATCCAGCGCATGTACCCGCAGCAGGACGGATCCGGGCTCAAGATCACCACGTCGTACTACTACACGCCCGGCGGGCACAAGGTGCAGGGCAATGGGGTGACGCCCGACGTCGTGGTCGAGCGCGAGCCGCCTGCGCTGGCGAAGGCGGATGGCCCGCAGAACGTTTCGATGGATGGCCAGGTCGCGCAAGCGACAGAAAAGAGCGCGACGAACGCCTGCGCTCCGCTGCTGCGCACAGGCGGCGCAGCGCAGGCCGACAGCGATCACGCCGAACCCGAGCCGGACTGCCAGCTGTCGGAGGCCGTGCGCATGCTGCGCGCGCGGACCAAGGTCAGCCAGAGCTGAGAGCCATGGAGTTCTCCCTCTCTCTCGACAGGAGCGGTGGGTGAGGGTGGCGCACAGCGCGCATTGAGCCGGCATGCGGTCGATGCCTACCCCTCAACCTGTCTCTCTCCCGCAAGGGGAGAGGGCACCGAAGGCACGCATCCGGGACTGCGCCGAAGCGCGTCCGTGACCGAGCAGTTCCCCCACTCCCTCGACGGGACAGCGCGGAGGTGAGAGTGAGAGATCCGCGAAAGATGCGCAGGTAGCTTCAAGCGACAGCGCCACCGGCAGTTCCCGACCGCAGTTCCCCCTCTCCCTTGACGGGAGCGGGCCGGGGTGAGGGTGAGAACTCGTGCACCCTCAGCAGGCATCTTCAAGCGAGAGCCCCACCCGCAGTTGCCTCCACACTGGCCCCTTTTCCTCGACCGGAGAGCGTTGGGGAGAGAGTGAGCCGCGTGAACGCAACGTGACAAGCACATCTCTTCCACCCCTCACCTCAGCCCTCTCCCGCAAGGGAGAGGGTGAACTGCACCAATGCCACGCGTCTCGGAACTCTCTCGCCGCAGGACTCTCGACCCATCTCCAGCCTGGGCTGCTGCCTGGCAGAACCGCACAACTTCCCCCGCCGAAATGATCACCCTCTCCCTAGACGGGAGAGGGTCGGGGTGAGGGTGAGCACTGCTCTCACAACCAACGATCGCCACCACTGCGATAATCCCCGCCGTGGCGCGCATCCTCATCCACACCTTCGGCTCGCTCGGCGACCTCCACCCCTATGTCGCCCTCTCTCACGGCCTGATCGCGCGCGGTCATACCGCCATCATCGCCACGTCGCCCGCGTATCGCCAGATCCTCGAGCAGGCGGGCGTCGGCTTCCATCCCGTCCGCCCGGACCTGGAGGACTTCGGCCCCTTCTCTGACGTCGCGCGCAGGATCTACGAGTGCCGCACCGGCATGGAGTACATCGTCCGCGAACTCGTCATGCCACGGCTTGCCGACACGTATGACGACCTGCTGCCGGCAGCACGGCAGGCGGATCTCCTCCTCACGCATCCGTTGAGCTTCTCCGCCCAACTGCTGGCGCGCAGTCTGGGCCTGCGCTGGCTGTCGACGGTGCTCTCACCGATGGTGTTCCTCTCCGTATACGACCCGCCGGTGCTGCCGCCTGCACCCTGGCTCAAGCCGTTATCGGGGATCAGTCCGGGGTTGTACCGGGCTGTGTTCTTCGCGCTGCGCCGGATGACCCGCTCGTGGGCCGACCCGGTGCGGGAGCTGGCCCGCTCGAGGGGTCTGCCGAAGCCGGAACTCGACCCGCTGTTCGAGGGGCAGTACTCGCCGTACGGCACGCTGGCGATGTTCTCGCCGGTGCTCGCGGCGCCGCAGCCGGACTGGCCGCCGCAGACCCAGGTCACCGGGTTCGCGATGCGCGACGACGAGCCGGTTGCGGCGGAGCTGCGCGAGCGACTGAATGCCTTCCTGGAAGCCGGCGATCCGCCCATCGTTTTCACCCTCGGGTCTTCCGCCATCTACGCCGCGAGGGACTTCTACACGCGCAGCGTGGAGATCGCGCAGCGCCTGGGCCGCCGCGCGGTGCTGCTGACCGGGGCTGTTGAAGGGAACCGCAACCTTCCCGCGCATGATGCGGGTGTGCTCGCCATCGAATACGCACCGTATGGATGCATCTTTCCGCAGGCTGCGGCGATCGTGCATCAGGGCGGCATCGGGACGCTGGCCCAGGCGATGCGCTCGGGGCGCCCGATGCTGATCGTGCCATTTGCACACGACCAGCCGGACAACGCGGCGCGGGCGCAGCGGCACGGCATTGCGGAGGTACTGTCGAGGAGCCGCTACACCGCTGGCAACGCCAGCAAGGCACTGGGACGGTTACTGGGCGACTCTGCGCGCGCCGAGGCCTGTGCGAAGGTTGAGCGGGTGCTGAAGGGCGAGGACGGGGTCCGGGCTGCTTGCGCATCGATCGAGCGGGTCCTGGCAACATAGGGGCGCAGAAGTCCGTCCACGACGTGCGTGCCGAAGGCTCACGTCATGAGCGCCCACGCTGCTAAAAGTCGTGCGCATGGACCCTCGCCGGCTGATCCTGTCAGCCACCCACTACGTCGCACACTCCGGAGGCAACGTGGAGACACGCGTGACCCTGCGCCCTGGCAGCAAAGGAACCAAGCGGCTGGTCGAGCGGTACGGCGAACGGCTGATCTGCGCGGCGCGAAAGCGGCCGGTGCACGATGGGATCCGGAGGGCAAGGTTTGGCTGATGACCCTGCAGGTCGCGAGGCGCCTGCGATTGGAGGCCCGCGTCGTGGCGGTGCCGTGCGGAGCACGGTGAGCCGATGTTCGATCGCTCCCCGGCTCCTGCTACGGTTGTCAAGTTCCCGCCTGGTTATGCCGTTTACATCGGTGGGCACTTGCTTATACTGGCATAAACGATCCGGAAACAGGGTCTATGCCGGTACGGCAGGGGACGTCCGAAGGGGAGACGGTCGGCTTACACGGGTAGATGCTTTCCTGGGAGGGCCGAGGTTTATCATGAGGTCTACTTCTAGTTGGACCGCTAGGTGACTGACCCGGAAGTGCTCTCAATGCTCAATGCCGCGTTCGCGAACTGTGAACGCCCGGAGCACTTCACTAACTTCAAGCATTGTTGTGAATGCGCGGAGCATGATGAGTTGCTGCGCTCCCGCGATCGCGGCACCCTGCGGATCGAGGATGTTGGAAACCCAGGTTGGGATCCTTTGTGTTTCACTTCTGCCGAAGGCCTTCTCTACTACCTGCCCGCGCTCGGTCGCATTGCCCTCCAGGAGCCAACGGGCAACCTGGATTGGTATGTCCCGCAACTGCATTTCCACCTTACCTACGAAGACAAGAGGAATAGAATTCTCGTCGCCGCATCCCCAGAGCAAAGGCGGGCAGTAGTACATCTTCTCAGGCACATTGTGGACACACGGGCTGAACTATGCGAGCGGTGGTCGTGTCGGGAAGACCTTCTCGTGGCGGCTGAGCTATGGGAGCAATAGGTGCTTCTCGTCCGCGCTAGGGCTACACGTCTCCGACATCACCCCCGATCAAGCAAGCGGTCCAACAACCGCATGCACCTGACCGGCTACAGCGGGCTTTGCCCGCTTCCGCCGGCAGGTGATGCGGAGCGTTGGGCGTCCACGCACGAAGCATGAGCAAGTACGCACCGCTCGCTGACTACCTAAAGCGGCAGAAACGCGACAGAGTCCGCCTCTCCTTTAATAGGATTGAGGAGATCATTAATGATGTGCTCCCCCAAAGTGCGCGAGCGTATGTTGCTTGGTGGGCAAACTCCAGGACGGCGGATTCCCACACGTGGGCGCATCAGTGGATACGAGAGGGGTGGGAGAGAGCTGATCTGAATCTCTCGGGGGAATGGGTGGTCTTCCGCCGGACGGCATTCTTCGAGCTCGACAGCCCGGAAGCTCGCGAAGGGTACGAGGTAGATCGCAAGATCTTGTCCCGAGCGCGTAACTCCGCGATCGCGCAGGCCCGAAGGGAACGCGACAACTATACTTGCCAAGCCTGTAAGTTTCGGCTCGAAGTGGGCGGTCGGTTTGTCATCGAGGTGCACCACGTCGATCCTCTCGCGTTGGTCGGTGATTGCATGACTACCATCGACGACCTAGTCTCCCTTTGTCCAACGTGTCATCGGATTGCTCATATGAGAAGCCTTCCATATCTTGTTCCAGAAATCCGGGCACTCAGGGCGCGATCACGGAGAGCCGCATAAGATGCGCATGCGCCTGACCGACTGCAGCGGGCTTCGCCCGCTTCCGCCGGCAGGTTATGCGCGGCGCTGGGCGCCTAGCATCGCGGCTTGAATGATCACATCGACTAATCTTCGGAAGCTTGCTCGCGCTCGGCTAACTGATGCGCAAGCCCTGCTTCGTGCGAAGAGATACGATGGCGCTGTCTATCTGGGCGGCTACGTGGTTGAGATTGCGCTCAAGGCAAGAATCTGCCGAGCATTGCACTGGTCTGGGTTTCCGGAAACTAGAAAGGAGTTTCAATCCCTTGCCAGCTTTAAGACACACGATCTGGACATCCTTCTATTCCTCTCCGGCCGGGAGCAGAAGGTCAAGACTCAGCATCTTGCAGAGTGGTCAGCCGTAGCAACATGGGATCCCGAAGCCCGGTACAAAGTACCGGGCTCTGCGAACAAAACTGATGCAGAGCTTCTCGTGAAATCGGCCGTCGCTCTGCTGAAGGTTCTATGAACGTACTGGTCGAAAGGGTCTTAGAGGTTGAGAAAGCCCTATCCGAGCACCAGGGCGCCTTCTCACTCTTCGCGCTGTTCTTGCGGGAAGATGCTCCTGAGAAGTGGGACTTGATTGCTTCGGCACCATGGATTGAAGTAAATAAAGAGAAGGCGCTTAGGGTGATTTCGGACTCCGTTCGACAGCATCTTAAGCTTCCTGAGCTGTTCGCCATCTCCAGGATCGTTCTCGTTGAACCCGCTTCCCCAGCTGTCGATGCCATCAATCGCGCCTTTGATGCGCACCATGCGACGATCGAAGTTCAAAGCAGCAACTTTTTCGGGCTCGCCATTAAGCACGCCTACATCTTTGCCTCGAAGCGTTTAGAGAGATTGCCCGTTAAGAAGTCGGCGCCCAACAAGGCGGTGCAGCGGACGCGCCGCAAAGCGGCGCGCCGCTGACCGCCGGCGTTGGGCCCCTTCAGATGTTGGAGGCAAGTGAGTGGAAGGCTCGTACTACGTATACGCCCTGAAGGATCCGCGGTCGTCCCCAGCGATGCCCTTTTACATCGGAAAGGGCACCGGCACTCGTGCCTACGATCATCTTGTCCGACCCGACGACACTCCGAAAGGTGCACTGATAAAGGCCATCCACTCGACTGGCCACCAAGTCTTGGTAACTACTCTCGTCGAAGACGTCACAGAGATTCAAGCCATCAAGCTTGAAGCCGAGTTGATCTCCGCATTTGGGACGAAGGACACTGGCGGCATACTCACCAATACCGTAGTCCCAACGGGGCTAGCCAAGAAGTCACGTCCTGACCTGGTGGTTCCCCACGGTGTTAAGGAAAAGGCTCAGGTCGGGTTGGCGCTTTTGAAGCAAGCCGTACTGGAATTCGCCAAGGCAAATCCGAAGGGGGTGACCAATTCGGACACTGCCAGCCTCTTAGGTCTGCGGAGCGACTACGGCGGCGGGTCGAAGGACTACCTCTCCTACAGTCTTCTCGGTTTACTCATGCGTGAGGGCAAGGTTGCCAGAGTAGGGGTATCTAAGAAGCATGTCGCTCAGGTCAAGTAGGGGCCCAACAAGGGGTTGCAGTGGACGCAGGCAAGCGGCGTTGCCGCTCGCCTGCGCCACTGAACCCCAGCGTTGGGCCTCACGCCCAATTCCCAACCTCACACCCGGAGGACCGGGCGATGACGAAGTACCTTATCTCCTTCCCCGGGTCGGCGATGGACGTCTCCGACGCAGACATGGCTGCGGTCGGCGAGGCGGCACACGCGGTCATTCGCGAGGCCAAGGATGCAGGCGTCTATGTGTTCGGCGGTGGGATCAACGCGGACGTCGCGCCGCTGATGGTGGCCGCCGACGGCACCGTCACGAACGACACCTACCCGCAGACGAAGGAGTTCGACGGCGGCTTCTGTGTGCTGGAGCTCCCGTCGCGCGAAGCCGCCGTCCAATGGGCCGCGAAGATCGCCAAAGCCTGCCGCTGCTCGCAGGAACTCCGCGAGTTCGGGTACGACCCCGAGAGCTGACTGGCGAGGCGGCTGCCCGATGCGAACGAGGAGTTCGTTTCCAAACCCACCTTCTTCGCACCGGCAACATTCTCGGACGCCTCGCTACGTCCGTGAGGCCTGGTCACGCTGTCGGTCCCATCACCGCGGTTGCAATCCACCCGGCAATACTGCTGCATGTCCACCGCAAGTTGCTGGTGTTGCAGCGGATTCAAGGGCTGGGTGCAGCGTGATGGCCAGCCCCTCCACCGGGCGGAGCCTTGCAGCCGGCCCCGCTGTCCAACGGTTGGGCGTCAGCGCGGCCCGAGTCTCTTGCCGTCCGGCTCATGTCTGTGAAGAAGAACTCAAAGGGAGAACCAAGTGATTGCCTTTCGCGGATTCCTGATCGCGATGTTCGTGGTTATCGCCGGCTACACACTCGTGGTCGCCTCGAATCACGGGATGAATCTGCTTCCCGTGTTCTTCGGTGACATGGCAGCGATGCAATGGCCGGGACAGTTCAATCTCGACTTCATGTGCATGCTGCTGCTCGCTGGTCTCTGGGTCGGTTGGCGACATCAGTTCTCCGCGGGCGGCCTGGTGCTTGGTCTGGTTGCGGTTTTCGGGGGAGCGTTGTTCCTGAGTGCCTATCTGCTCTTCACCAGCATCAGGGTAAAGGGCGATATCCGCAGCTTGCTGTTGGGGGAGGCCAGGGCGGCGCGCTAGTTGTGAAGCGTCAAGAGCCTGTGTCTGTACCGAGTCGGGCGGCTGATCGGCGCCAGGCCTTCGATGTCCTGGTGAGGGCGATCCCTGTGGCAATCGGTCCGACGCTCGAGCATGGCGACACTCACGGCTAGAATGGCAGCCTCATTCGCCCTCACCGCCCACCCATGCACAAGCTCCGAGGCAAGCGCGCACTGGTCACCGCCGGCGCCCAGGGAATCGGTCTCGCCATCAGCCGCCAGCTCCTGGCCGCCGGCTGCGATGTCTTCGTTCATTTCCGCAGCAGCGCGGCCGAGGCGAAGGCGCTCGAGTCCGATGCACGCGTGCACGGCCGCCGCTACGCTCATGGTGCGGCCGATCTGACCCAGCCAGCCGAATGTGACCGCATCGTGACGGAGGCGGTCCGCTTTCTCGGCGGGCTCGACGTGCTGGTCAACAACGCCGGCTCGCTGGTGGCACGCAGGACGCTGGGCGATGCGGACGACGCCTTCTGGGCCGAGGTGATGTCGCTCAACCTGGGCAGCACGCGGCGGGTCACCCGGGCGGCTGCGCCGCATCTCATTGCGGCGGCGAAGACCGGCGGCGGGGCCAGCATCGTCAACCTCTCTTCACTGGCGGGCCGCAAGGGCGGGCATCCGGGCTCGCTGGTCTACTCGACCGCCAAGGGCGCCATCCTGACCTTCAATCGTGCCCTGGCCACGGAACTCGGTCCGCAGGGGGTGCGGGTGAACGCGCTCGCGCCCGGGATGATTCTCGGCACCAGTTTCCACAACACGCATACCAGCGAAGAGTCGGCCCGGGCGACGGTCGCCGGCATTCCGCTGGGCCGAGGCGGCAACGCAGACGACGTGGCCCGGGCGGCGGTGTTCCTGGCCAGCGAATACGACGGTTTCATTACCGGGGCCACGCTGGACGTGAACGGCGGGGTCTACGCGGCCTAGTTCACTCCCGGTGCGGACTGCAACGCCAGTTGAATCAGATCAATGCCGAACCAAGGCGTGCCCGTCATGCTGGACGGCCTTCGCGCGGACAGACTGCCATCCAGCCCGACTCGGACCAGAGTCCAGTTTCGCAGCGGAACGAGCTTCAGTATGATGCACCCCAGCAGGAAATCCTGCGGCATGCTTTGGCATGACACCGCGGCAGACAAGAAGACATCACTAGGGAGTGCCTTCTATGAGTAGGGTCAAGCAGGTCCTGGCGACTGCAGCGTTGGCTTTCGGCTTCACGTGGCTGACCGCAGCCAGCGCCGCGCAGCAGGTCACCGGGGCACTGGGCTCGCCCAGTGCCACCACCACCATCAGCAACGAGCAACTGCCGGCGCCCGATCCGAAGTTCGGCGGGGTGATCAAGAACGACGCCCTGCAGTCGAAGTACTGGTGGCCGCCGCGCATCGTCCCGCCGCAGGGGGCGCCCAACGTCCTGTTGATCATCACCGACGACGCCGGCTTCGGCGTGCCGAGCACCTTCGGCGGCGTCATCCCGACCCCGACCATGGACCGGATCGCGCGCGAGGGCCTGCGCTACAACCGCGTGTTCTCCACCGCGCTGTGCTCGCCGACCCGCGCCGCCCTGATCACCGGCCGCAACCACCATTCGGTGGGCTTCGGCGTGATCTCCGAGCAATCCACCGGCTTCCCCGGCTACAACAGCATCATCCCCAAGAGCAAGGCCACCATCGGCCGGATCCTGCTCGACAACGGCTACTCGACGGCCTGGTTCGGCAAGGACCACAACACCCCAGCCTTCGCCGCCAGCCAGGTCGGGCCGTTCGACCAGTGGCCGACCGGGATGGGCTTCGAGTACTTCTACGGTTTCGTCGGGGGCGACTCCAACCAGT